>CAYVKA010000078.1:0-21497 GCA_964451925.1 uncultured Nevskia sp.
TCACGCGCATGCCGCGGCCGCCGCCGCCCCAGCTGGCCTTCATCATCACCGGGTAGCCGACTGCGGCGACGATGGGCTTGCATTCCTCCAGGTCGTGCGGCAGCGCCCTGGAGGCCGGCAGCACCGGCACCTGGGCGGCTTCGGCCGCCTTGCGCGCGGCGACCTTGTCACCGAGCGTGCGCAGCACCTGCGGCTGCGGGCCGATGAACAGGATGCCGGCGGCGGCGCAGGCTTCGGCAAAGGCCGGGTTTTCCGACAGGAAGCCGTAGCCGGGATGGATGGCATCGACCTGCGCGTCGCGCGCGATCTGGATGATGCCGGGAATGTCCAGGTAAGCCGCGATCGGTTTGGCGCCGACGCCCGCCAGGTAGCTCTCGTCCGCCTTGAAACGATGCAGCGCGAAGCGGTCCTCGTGAGCGTAGATCGACACCGTGCGAATGCCCATCTCGGCGGCGGCGCGCATCACCCGGATGGAGATTTCGCCACGATTGGCGACCAGAAGCTTGCGGATCCGGCGGCCGGATTCGTTCGCGGATGACATTGAATGAGGTTCCTGAGAGCGGGCTTGCCGTCTCAGGTTACCGGATTGTGGCGATGCCTCAACCCTACGGCGGCGTATTGCCGGAAAGGTAAGGCGCATTGTCGTCGGCGCGGCCTGATCCGTCCGCAATCCGGCCGGCGGCGAGGCATCCGCTATCATGCTTCGAACAGCAAGAAACGCGGCGTGGGGACATGGCTGGTTCGCCGCAAAACGGGGGAGTTCATACATTGGCCATCGCGCTGCCGCCGCCCATTACTCCGCAACAGGGGTCCGTAGTGGAGTTGCGCGCGCAATCGCAGATGCAGCACGGGCAGGTGATCGAATACCGAAAGGGCACGCGAATCCATGTCTTCGGTGCCCCCGCAGCGGACCCGGACCAACTGCGCCAGGCGGTGGTCGCCGCCGAGACCCTGTCCGACGCGGTGCGCACCATCGGCTATGTCTACTACGTTTCCGGTTATCCGGCGACGCTGGTCAGCTACGCGGCGAGCCTGCAAGCGGTGGTCGATATCTACGTGCGCGTGGTGCCCTGCCGCGTCACCGACGTCAGCGGTGCACCGGAACTGCGGGCCTATTTTTCCGACCTCAAGGACGGCCAGGCGCCGTTGACGGCCGCCCGCCTCGAGGCCGATCGCGCGCTCGCCGACGGTCTGGCGCAGCGGGCGGGGGTGCAGTACCAGCCGAGGTTTGTGCCGGCAGGCGAAGGCCGGGTGGTACTCGATCTGGGCCAGGCCCATCCGGATCAGCGCCAGCCCTACGTGCTGGGCACTTTCGGCAATTACGGCAACCGCTATGCCGGTCCCTATCTGGCCACCGCCAGCCTGCGGGACTCCTTTTCCAGCGGCGACGAGTTCACACTTTCAGGCGGCGCCAGCGTGCGCTTCCTCGGGCTGGGCGGCGCGCATTCCGAGCCCTACCACGAGGGCGACGCCGGCTGGTCGAGAGTGACGCCGTACGGCGTGTTCGCGCTGCAGGGGCGCTATGCCGATTTCAGCCAGAGCGTGCAGGGGGTCCGTTTCAACGGCAAGCTCAGTTCCGGCAGCGTCAGCTGGTTGTATCCGCTGTATTCCGATTTCCAGCAGCGCCTCAACGTCCAGGGCAAGTTCGAGCGCGATCATGAAGCCATTGATGCGCCGGTGGCGACGGCCGGCTGCAATCCCCTCGGTGGCCTGCTCAGCCTGCTGGGGCTGAGCAGCTGCCCGGTCACCGTCAGCAGCGGCGGCGAAGCGCTGTCGGAACAGTACAACTCCGCCGAACTGGGCCTGAGCTACGTGGGGCGCGTGCAGCATGGCGAGCGCCAGGCGGAACTGCAGGCCGGCCTGGTGCTGCGCAAGGGCTTGGGACCGCACCAGTCCGCTGGCAGCGGTGCCAGCCTCGACTACTTCCTGTGGCAGCCATCGTTCAGCGCCCGCTATGCCTTCACGCCGCACTGGAGCGTGCTCGGCGATGGCAGCTTCCAGTTCGCCAACAGCGTGCTGCCGCAGCAACAGATGTTCGTCATCGGCGGGCCGGCCAGCCTGCACGCTTACCAGGCGGGCGCCGGCATCGGCGACCACGGCGAGAACCTGCTGCTGGGCCTGGAATGGAAGGGCTACGACGATTCCTGGGTCGAACGCCACGGCCTGCGGCCGCGCGGCTTCGTCGAATACGGCGCCACCTCGCTGGCGCGACGCAGCGTCGGCGACCCCAACGGCACGGTCGCCATCGCCGACGTGGGCGCCGCCGCGGACCTGCGTTTCACGTCCTGGCTGGCCGGCAGCCTGTCCCTGGCACAGCCGGTGTACCGCCGGGGCGAGGAAAGCAGCCCCGATGGCCTGGCCGGGAAGTACGTGTTTTTCCAATTGGCGGCCAAATACTGACTGCTGATTCACCGGGCCTGCCGCCAGTTAGGCGGCCGGTTGCAGCCTAAAAGCGCCGATTTACCTAGATCGCAGCCGGCAAAGAGCTCACAACGGCCGGCTTTGTGCTTAAATGGCCCCGATTTCGAGCTGGGGGAGACCAGCGTGCACCTGTCCCTTTACACCGATTTCTCGCTGCGCCTGCTGGTCTATCTGGCCGGCGTGCGCGATGCCCGGCCGGTCAGCGCCCGCCTCATCGCCCAGAAGTACAACGTCTCCGCGCATCATATGCACAAGGTCGCGCAGGGCCTGCGCAAGCTCGGCTACATTGAATCGGTGTGCGGCAGGAATGGCGGCCTGCGCCTGGCTGTTGCGGCCGAGTCGCTGCGCATCGGCGACGTGGTGGAGGCGATGGAGGGCCGTGGCCACATGGCCGATTGCGCGCGCGGACCCTGCATGCTGCATGGCGCCTGCCTGCTCAAGGGCGCGCTGGACCGGGCCGAGCGCGGCTTCTTCGACGAGCTGCGCAAATACACCCTGGCCGATGTCGTGCGTGGGCCCACGGTGATCCGCCTCGAGAACCTGATGCGGGCCGCCTGAGTCCGCGCAACCGCCTCCCGCCGCACCAATCCGGTGCCGGATTCGACCGGCTCCTCCCCGGATCGCCGGCAGCTTGCATTCCACGGCCGGGCAGGCGGCCTCAGAGGTGCCGGCCCGCCCGCGCCAGCGCCGCGCTGGTTGCGGCGCGCCATTCCTCGATCATGCCGCGGTAGCGCTGCTCGCCCAGAAACTCCTGCACGAACTTGCGTCCCGGCGCACTGATGCCGGTCAGCGTATAGCGCACGCTGACATCGGTGCCGCCGGCGGCGGGTTCGCTGCAGCTCACGTCCACCAGCCCGATGTTGGAGTCCTTGGCCAGCCGCGCATAGCTGATCCTGCCTTGGTCCGGGCGGTAATCGATGACGATCCAGGTGCTTTCGCGGCCGTCGTGGCCACGCGTGCGGAACACGCTGCCGCGCTCCTCGCCGCCGCTCAGCCTCTCCGGCTCCCAGCCGGCGGCCCAGGCGCGCTCGCCTTCGGCGGTGAACAGCGGGAAGACCTGCGCCAACGGCGCGTCGAGATGGAAACTGCCGGTCTGGCTGGCGGGGGCGGCGGACATGGCGGGGCAACTCCACTGGGCGGGGATCGGCAGCGGCAGGAAGCGGCACGCGGCCGGGAACGATGCGGGCTGGCCCGCATCCGTGGTCTATATGTACCAATGTACCAAATGATAAAATCGACGGCAAGCCGTGCGATGCTTGGCGCAGCCGCGCACTTCCGGAAACACCATGCCCCCCGCCAGATCCGCCAAACCCGCCTCGCAACACGTCGTCGAGCGCATCCAGACCGGGGTGCGACTGGAAAAGCGCCTACTCAAAGTGCTCAAGGGCCTGGCTGAATACCTGGACCTGTCGCTGGGCGACCTGCTCGAAGGCATCGCCCTGCACGCGCTGGAGAACAAGACTCCGTTCAAGGCTTCGACGCTGGAGAAAATCGCCGATCTGAAACGGGTCTACGGCCTCGATCTGGGCGCCGAAGACAGCCACCGCCTGCGCGACCGCTAGCGGCCGAGTCGGCCGGACTGGCCCGCCTAGCTGGCAAGGAATCTGCTTGGAGGATTCCGTCAGCAGCCCACGGAGCGTCTTCATGATCGACCCGGCGGAAATCCAGCAGCAAGGAGCCTGTGCCCGCATGCGTGGCGAGCACATGATCGCCAACCCCTATTACAAGGCGCGCAACATGCCGTTCACCACCGGCGAATCCACGGCGGAGTGGAACGAGAAGGCCATCGCCTGGCGCCGCGGCTGGGAGCGCGAGAATCTGCTAAGCAACGACTGAGTGCGGGCTTCAGGCCCCTGACTGCGCGGCGGGCTGCCGCCCGCCGAGCCAGTACAGCAGCACCGCGCTGGGCAGTAGCAGGCCGGCGAAGCCGGTGATGGAGCGCACGCACCACTGGAATACGAAGGCCTTGCCGGCGGTCACGCCATCGAAGGCGGCGGCGTCGGTCCAGGCATAGGGCAGGCTGCAGCCCAGCGCCGCGACGGCCAGTGCGCCCAGCAGCAGGTAGCGCCAGCGCTCTTGCGCGGGGCTGCCACTCGTACTCGCCGTGGCCGGGCGCCGGCGCAGCCAGTGGCGATAAGCCGACAGCAGGATCGCGCCTCCGGCCACGCTGCTCAGCCATTGCAGGCATTCGTACCACGCAACGGCCTGGCCGTGGAAGCGGAATACCGGAGCATTGAGCCAGGCGAGGTGCCGCGGTCCCCAGCGGTGCGCATGGGTGAAGCTGTCCCAGGCGATGTGCGTCCATGCGCCGAGCGCGATCGAGCCGGAGATCCACAGGCCATCGCGCAGGCCCGGCAGGCGCGTGCGCGGCGCCGCCAACGGCGTCAGCGCGCCGCGGTGCGGTTGCGGCAGCACGAAGCACAGCGGACGCTTCAGCACCTGCAGCAGCGCCAGCAGCAGCCATCCCGCCGACAGGCCGAACAGCAGGATGCCCCACAGGCTGTGGGTCTGCGCATGCGGCGCCAGCAGCGGGACGTAGTAGCCGAAATCCGGAATGATGCTGCCGACCGCCAGCGCGGCGAAGCGCAGGGGCGGGCAGCAGCGGCGCAGCGGCAGCACCGCGGCGGGATGCGACAGGGTGAAAGGCAAGGGCGGCTCCGCCGGTTCCGGAAGCGCCGATGGTGCGCGTGGCGCGTGCTGAAGGTGCGGCGCGCCGGTGCAAATACGGTGCAGCGCGGCCCGCGTGCCGCCGCGCGCTCAGTGCGCCGGGAATACGCCGCGCCGCGCCGGCACGATCCAGGTCAGGCCGAACAGCAGGGTCATGGGCACCACGCGCGACGCCGACGGCTCGCGGCTGCGCAGCAGGCGGAACACCACCGGCACCTGGATGATGTGGTTGATCATCATGGTGGCGGCGAGCGACACCACCCAGTGGCCGCGGTGGCCGGAGAACAGCAGCCACAGCGCCAGCAGCCAGAACGCGATCTGCACCACGTGTGCGGGATACCAGAACCAGGGCTTGTCGATCATCGCCGGAGCGGGTGCAGATGGAAGCCAATTTATAGCAGGCGCGGCGGTACCGACCAAGTGTTATTTCGCTTCCTTATGCGCCGCCGCCGGGCTGTTCCCAGATTACCGCCTGCCGGCGGCCCGCCCAGCTCTCGAAATACGCGCCGTAGTGCTTCTCGATCACCGGCCGCTTGACCTTGAAGGTGGGCGTGATGAAGCCGTTGTCCACCGTCCACTGCTCCGGCACGACCGCGACGAAGTCCATCTGTTCGTGCGGGTCGAGCTGCGCGTTGACGCTGTCCAGGTGCTCGCGCAGCGAGCGCGTCAGGTCCTCGCGCGCCTGCGCGTCGCGGCAGCGCTCCCATTCACCCGCGCTCAGCATCAGCAAGGCGAACGGCTGCGGGAAGGCGACGCCGGTGACGCAGCAGGCCTCCACCTTGGGATGGGTGCCAAGCTTGTTCTCGATCGGCGCCGGCGCCACGTACTTGCCCTTGCTGGTCTTGAACTGCTCCTTGGCGCGTCCGGTGATGCGCAGGCGGCCGGCGCTGTCCAGTTCGCCGACGTCGCCGGTACGCAGGAAGCCGTCCTCGGTGAAGGCCTCGCGGGTTTTTTCCTCGTCCTTGTAGTAGCCGAGCATGGCCCCCGGGGTCTTCACCAGGACTTCGCCGATGGCCGAGAATTTCGCCTCCACGCCAGGCCAGGGGGTGCCGACCGTGCCGGGGCTGGTGCTGCCGACGCGCGAGCAGTGCGACAGCGCGAAGTTCTCGGTCATGCCGTAGATCTCCAGCAGCTCCAGGCCGAGGCCGCGGAACCAGCTGACGATGTCCGGCGGCAGCGGCGCCGCGCCGGTGCAGGCGTAGCGGACCGCGTCCAGGCCGAGCTGGCGCAGGATCTTCTTCTTCGCCATGCGGCCGAGCAGCGGAATGCGGAACAGCCGGTCGAGCTGTTCCTTCGGCTTCCTGGCGAACACGCCCTGCTGGAACTTGGTCCACAGCCGCGGCACCGAGCCGAACAGCGTCGGGCGGGCGCGCTGCAGATCGGCGGCGAAGGTTTCCAGGCTCTCGGAGAAATACACCCGGCAGCCGCTGCGCGCCGACATCGCCTCCACCAGCACGCGCTCGGCCACATGTGACAGCGGCAGGTAGGAAATGACGCGGTCCTGCGCATTGGCGCCGAAGTAGCCGCCGATGATCTTGATCGAGATGGCGATGCTGCCGAAGGTGTGCATCACGCCCTTGGGCGTGCCGGTGGTGCCGGAGGTGTAGATGATGGAGGCAAGGTCGCCGGCCGGGCGCACCGGCTGGCCCGGCAGCGGCGCGGTGGCGGCAACGATCTGCTCCCATTGCGCACAATCCATCGCCGGGGCCAGCGGCAAGGCGATGCGCAGCGTCTGCTGCGGAATGCCCGGGGCCATGCTGTCCCAGGCATCGAGCTTGCCGATGAAGCAGGCCTTGGCGCCGGAGTGCTCCAGGATCTGGCGCACCGAGGCGGCGGTCAGGGTCGGATAGATCGGCACGCTGACGTAGCCGGCCATCCAGATGGCGTAGTCCGCCAGCAGCCACCAGGCGCAATTCTTGGACAGGATCGCCACGCGCGTGCCCGGCTCCCAGCCCTGCGCTTGCAGATGCGCCGCCATGCGCCGCGCCTGGCCGATGGCGTCAGCCCAGGTGAAGTCGCGCAGCACGCCGCCGCCCATGGGCTGGGTCAGGTAAATGTCGGTGGCGCGCTCCGTTTCCCAGCGCCAGATGCGCTGCAGCAGCAGGTCGTCCTGAAGCAGTTGCGGGGCAGGTTCTGACATGGCTCCTCGGCGTCGTGCGTAATTATGATTGCCGCCGGACGCAAGGAAGCGGCCGGCGGACCATGGTAGTCCGACGGCCGCGGAACGCCAAAAGGGCGAAAGCCGGATTACCCGCCGCCGCTGTCTCCGCCGGCCTGCGGCGCCGCGGCGGCCAGCCAGTGCGCGCGCAGCTCGCGGTTGAAATCCGCCCAGCGCTCTTCCGGGAAGAAGATGCGCGCACCCTTGAACTCGACGCGGCGCCGTGTGCCCGGGATGGTGCCGGCCAGCCAGTGCGACCACTTCAGGTCGAAGTAGATATCGTCGCTACCCCACACGATCAGGGTCGGCGCCTGCAGCGCTTTGAGCCGGCTTTCCAGGCGCACCGTATGGGCGTTGTCGAAAGCGGCGAGGAAACGTTGCAGGTCGTGCGTGCGCTGCTCGCTGCGCAGCAGCGGGCGCAGGTAGGTGTCGATGCTGTCGTCGCCGACCCGTTGCGGGTGCTCGTACGCCGGCCCCAGTGCCTGCGGCGAGCGGTACACGTTCTTGTCCGCCAGCATCGCCTCCAGCGTGCCGCGCAGGCCGCCGGCCGCCGCCATCGCCAGGAACGGCTTGAACGCCTCGGGCGGCCAGTTGTCGTGCGTGTCGCAGTTGGTCAGCGTCAGGCTGCGCAGGCGCTGCGGCTGCGTCGCCGCGAAGATCTGCGCGATGCCGCCGCCGCTGTCGTTGCCGACCAGGTCCACCGTGTCGATGCCCAGCGCGTCGAGGAACTGGCCGAGCATTGCGGCATTGGCCGTGACCGAGACGTCCTGCTCCGGCGCGATCTCGGTGTCGCCGTGCGCCAGCAGGTCCAGCGCGATGCAGCGCCGCAGCTCACCCAGCTGCGCCAGCTGGTGGCGCCACAGGTGTTTGTTGAGCAGCACGCCGTGCACGAACAGGGCCACCGGTCCATCACCCTGTTCGACATAGCTGATGCGTCCCGAAGCGGTCTGCACGCTGCGCCGCAGCGCAGTGCTTGTGTTCCCGTCCATGGCCTCAGCCCTTGCCCGGGGCCGCGGTGGCGGCCTGGGCTTCCTTGAGCTTGTGCGCGCAGTCCTCGCAGCACACTTCGACGGTTTTGCCGCCGATCCTGACCTTGATCGCCGTCGCATCCAGCTTGCAGTCGCAAGCCGCACAGGTTTTTTCCGCCATGATCGTGCTCTCCAGATAGTGCCCCGAAGTCCGGGTGCGGCCAGTAGGCCAGCGCGGGGAGGGCGCCGCTGTCAGATTCTTTAGGGAGTTGCCGCGCCCGGCATCAGCGGCGCAGCGCCGACTGGCGGAACTGCGAGGGCGAGCGGCCATAGGCCTGCTGGAAGGCGGCGCTGAAATGGCTGTGGCTGGAGAAGCCCAGATCCTGGCTCAGCGCGCTCAGATCCTCGTACTGCGCCAGCAGGTCGAGCGCGCGCGCCAGCCGCAGGCGCAGCTGGTAGCGATACAGCGGCAGTCCTTCCACCTGCTGGAACAGCTGCGTCAGGTACACCGGCGAACCGCCGGCTGCGGCAGCGATATCCGCCAGCGTCCAACGCCGCGACAGGTCGCTGGCCAGTACCAGCTTGATCCGGTCCACCAGGCGCTGCCGTCCGCTGCTGGCCGCCGGCGCGTGGCTGGTGCGCGGCCCCAGCGCGCGCTGCACCAGGGTCAGGGCCAGGCTTTCCGCTTCCAGCGGTTCGGCTACGCCTTGGCGCAGACTGTGGCGCAGCAGCGCCATCAGCGCCTGCGCCCGCGGGTCGATGCGCAGGCGCTGGCAGCGGAACGCCAGCGCCGGGCCTTCGCGCAGCAGGCTCCGCGGCGCCAGCTCGCGCAGCAGGCCTTCGTCCACCGCCAGCGACAGGCTGGCGTCGCCACCCGCCAGCGGATGGCTGACCCGATAGCCTTCGCCGGCGTTGAAGAACAGCACCTGGCTGGCTTCCGCCACGGTCTGGTCCTGGCCGAGATGGCGCACGTAGGCGCCGCGGTAGGGGAAGATCAGTTCGGTGGCGCGGGCGCATTCCTCGGCGCTGCGGTGCCGGCAGCTGCCGCGGCAGGCGACGTCGCGCACCGACAGCGTCAGGGTGTGCAGCAGGGACTGGACGGCAAATTCAGACACGTCCGCTCCATCGCTCGCCGGTTGCGGCCACCCGGCCGCTCGCTGCCGGGGACTATAGCCGAATGCGGCCGCCCGGCGGGTGCGGCACGCGGCGGTGCCGCGGAACCGGCTAGGAAGCGAGGATGCGCGTGGCGCTTTCGGTCAGCAGCAGCTTGCCGTCACGATCGAAATGCACCAGCTTGAGCCGGGCGAACGCGCTGAGATCATCCAAGTAAAGCGTGGCGGGTTTGGCCGCGGAATCGGCTTGCGCGTCACGAATCTGGCGGAGCAGATTCAGCCGCTGCGGCGTCATCGCCGTATCTGAAGGTCGCATGGGAACTCCGAGCCTGCCTGAAAATGCGCGCCCTGTTTAACACGGTTGCCGCCGCAATTCCAAGCCCCGGCGACCCGGCAGGGGCGGGCGACAGCGGCGGCGCGACCTGAGGTTTGGGTCGCAAGCGATTGATCGCAAAGGCCTGCGGCCGGGACGCGGATTTTCGCCGGACGGCGCGGGAATATTTTCATCAAGGGCCGATGCCCGGCGGGATGTTGCAAAGCCTTTCGTAAGGCAGCCGACGCACAATCGCGCCCGGAGCCGGTTTACAGATACTTGGTGACGTCCTGGAATTCCCGGATCAGCTCGCCGGCTTCGCGCGGCAGCGTCGCCGAGCTGTCGCTCATGCAGTGGCGGATGTGGTCCTTGATCAATTCCTTCTTGGCATTGCCGATGGCTTTCTCCACCGCGTGCAGCTGCTGCGCCAGGTCCACGCAGGAGCGGCCCTGGTCGAGCATGCCGACGATGGCGGCGAGGTGGCCGTTGGCCCGCCGCAGGCGCTTGCCCACTTCCGGGAACTGCGGGGTCGGACGCTTGCTGCGCATCGGAATATGCTATCCACCGGGACGGGATGAGACGGATGGGTCGAAGCGGGCGTGCGCGCGCATCTGCCCCAGTCCTGTCATATTGGGCGTCTAATGTTTGCCATTTCATGACGTAGCGATGGCGTGGGTTGCGGCGTCGGGGGAGAACAGGGTCGGCGGTGGCGTGCGCGTGCACGCACACGGCCGTACCGACCGGCGCCGAAACGCGATGCGCTGCTTGAAGAATTTATAAGGAAACCATCCGTCATGCCGATTCACGACCATACGCCGTCCGCCCGTGGCCGTACCGTCCTGTGGGCCGGCATCGTCCTCGGACTGCTGTTCGTCGCCGCGCTGTTCACCCATGGCTTCGGCCTGTTCGGCGGGCATGCGGCCAAGGCCGAGGGGCCGGAACCGCTGCTGCACCAGGGCGACAAGATCGTCATTCCCGAAGGCTCGCCGCTGCGCCAGCGGCTGACGGTGTCGCCTGCGCCTACCGAGGCGGTCGGCGGCACCCTGGTCATGCCGGGCGTGGTGGAGTCCGATCCCGCGCGCACCGCCGCCGTGCTGACTCCGCTCAGCGGCCGCGTGCTGGCGCTGAAGGTGGCGCTCGGCGACCGCGTCAGCAAGGGCCAGGTGCTGGCGCTGCTGGAATCGCCCGACCTGGCGCAGGCCTATGACGACAACGACAAGGCCGCGGACAGCTTTGCGCTGACCGGCAAGAACCTCGAACGCCAGGAAGGGCAGGCCAAGATCGGGGCGGCCTCCGACAAGGATCTCGACCAGGCGCGCAGCGACCACGCCCAGGCGGCGGCGGAGTACGCGCGCACGCAGGCGCGGCTGCGGACCATCGGCGCCGCGGCGCAGGCGGCCAGGGGCGCGCGCCTGCTGGCGGTGCGCGCGCCGGTGTCCGGCAGCGTCACCAGCCTGTCGGTGGCGCCCGGCAACATGATCAACGATCCGACGCAGCCGATGATGACCATCGCCGACCTCAGCATCGTCTGGGTCACGGCGCTGGTGCCGGAGAAGGATGTGGCGGCGGTGTCGCGCAACCAGGACGCCGATGTCAGCCTGGCGGCATACCCGGAACGCACGCTGCACGGCAAGGTGCTGTTCGTGTCCGACGTGATCGAGCCGGATTCGCGCCGCAACAAGCTGCGCATCGCCTTCGGCAACGCCGACTACGCCCTCAAGCCCAACATGTTCGCCACGGTGACGCTGCTCGGCGCCAAGCAGAGCCGCGTGGTGCTGCCCACCTCGGCGCTGCTGATGAACAACGACCGCACCAGCGTGTTCGTCGCCACCGCCCCCTGGACCTTCGAGCGGCGCACGGTCGAGCTGCAGCTCGAGGAAGGCTCCACGGTGGCGATCCGCTCCGGTATCAATGCCGGCGAGCAGGTGGTGATGAAGGGCGGGGTGCTGCTCAATGATTGACCAGTTCGTAGGCTTCTGCCTGCACCGCCGCGTCGCCATCATCTGCCTGGCGGTGCTGCTCAGCGGCTTCGGCGTCTACGCCTGGGAAACCTTGTCGGTCGAGGCTTATCCGGAGCTGGGCGACGTCGCCGCCCAGGTCACCACGCAGATCCCGGGACTGGCCGCCGAGGAGGTGGAGCAGCTGGTCACGGTGCCGCTGGAGCGCCAGATCAACGGCACCCCCGGCCTGCTGCTGATGCGCTCGTCCAGCACCTTCGGCCTGTCGCTGATCACGGTGCTGTTCCGCGACGGCTACGAAGACTACTGGGCGCGCCAGCGCCTGCTCGAGCGCATCAGCCAGGCCACGCTGCCGGCGGGCGCCGCGCCTTCGCTCGACCCGGTGGCGGGGCCGGGCGGCGAGATTTACCGCTACACGCTGGAGTCCGACACCAAGAACCTGCAGGAGCTGTCGGAGATCCAGAGATGGACGGTGATCCCGGCACTGAAGTCGGTGCCCGGCGTGGTCGACGACACCAACTTCGGCGGCTTCACCACCGAATACCAGCTCGATCTCGATCCCCGGCAGCTGCAGCACTACGGCCTGGGCATCAACGACGTCATCAACGCCATCAACAACAACAATACCAACGCCGGTGGCGGTCGCGTCTCGCGCGGCGACCAGAGCTACATCATCCGCGGCGTCGGCCTGATGCACAGCCTGGCCGACATCGGCTCCACCGTCGTCACACAGGTCAACGGCGCGCCGGTGCTGGTGCGCGATCTCGGCCGCACCACGCTCAGTCACCAGGAGCGCGAGGGCATCCTGGGCAAGGACAGCAACCCCGACACCATCGAGGGCATCGTGCTGATGCTCAAGTACCAGAACCCCTCGCAGACCCTCAAGGGCATCCACGCCAAGGTCGAGCAGCTCAACCGCCAGCTGGCCAGCCAGGGCGTGCGCGTGGTGCCCTACATCGACCGCGACACCCTGGTGCATTCCACCATCGCCAAGGTCGGCCGCACCATCGCCGAGGGCATCGGCCTGGTGTTCCTGATCCTGATCCTGTTCCTGGGCAGCCCGCGCAGCGCGCTGGTGGTGGCGGTGACCATCCCGCTGGCGCTGGTGGCGGTGTTCTCGCTGCTCAACCTGACCAAGGTCTCGGCCAACCTGCTGTCGCTGGGCGCGATCGACTTCGGCATCCTGGTCGACGGCGCCATCGTCGTCACCGAGGCGGTGCTGCGCCGGCGCGAGGCCATGCCCGAGGAGGAATTGAGCGAGAGCGAGGTCAAGGCCGCCGCACTGCAGGTGACCCAGCCGATCTTCTTCGCCAGCCTGATCATCATCACCGCCTACCTGCCGCTGTTCTCGTTCGAGCGCGCCGAGGCCAAGCTGTTCACACCGATGGCCTACACCATGGGCTATGCGCTGTTCGGCGCCCTGCTGAGCGCCCTGGCCCTGGTGCCGGGCCTGGCCTACTTCGCCTTCCGCAATCCGGGCAAGGTCTATCACAACCGCTGGCTGGAAAAGCTCACCCACGTCTACGAGCACCTGCTGCACGAATGCGTGGAGCAGCCGCGCATCATCTACGGCGTCACCCTGTTCGCCCTGCTCGCGGTGGTCGGCCTGGGCGGCACCATCGGCCGCGAGTTCCTGCCGGACCTGGACGAAGGCGCGCTGTGGCTGCAGGTGCAGCTGCCCACCGGCCTGGCCCTGAACAAGGCCAGCGACATGGCCAGCGAGCTGCGCCGCACCGTGCTGCAGTACCCGGAAGTGTCCTACGTCGTCACCCAGGTCGGCCGCAACGACGACGGCACCGATTCCTGGACCATGTCGCACATCGAGGCCCCGGTCGGCCTCAAGCCCTACGACACCTGGCCCGAGCACGAGCCGAAGAAGGTCTTCGTCGATCGCCTCGCCGCCGACCTGAGCAAGAAGCTGCCGGGCTTCTCCATCGGCATCAGCCAGCCGATCATCGACGGCGTCAACGACATGATCGGCGGCGCCCACAGCCCGCTGGTGTGCAAGATCTACGGCGACGACCTGGTGGAGCTGCGCCGCATCGGAAACGAGATCGTCGACGTGCTGTACAGCGTCGAGGGCACCTCCAGCGCCTCGATCTTCCAGGAGCCGCCGATCCCGCAGATTTCCATCGCGCTCGACCGCGAGAAGGCGGCGCGCTACGGCATCAACATGAGCGACGTGCAGAACCTGATCCAGACCGGCGTCGGCCAGGCGCCGGTGTCCACGGTCTACGTCGGCGAGCGGACCTATCCGCTGACCGTGCGCTTCACCGAGGACGCGCGCAACAACCCGGACGCGCTGCGCAACCTGTTCCTCAACACTGCCGGCGGCGCACAGGTGCCGCTGTCGCAGATCGCCACCGTCGAGACCCGCTCCGGCGAAAGCACCATCACCCGCGAGAACGGCCAGCGCAACCTGACCATCCGCATCGACAACCGCGACCGCGACCTCACCTCCTATCTCAAGGAGGCGCAGCAGAAGATCGCCGACAAGGTGCACTTCGACAAGGATAAGGTGCGGCTGGAATGGGGCGGCCAGTTCGAGAACCAGAAGCGCGCCGAGACGCGGCTGCTGGTGATCCTGGGGCTGGTGATGGGCCTGATGCTGATCTTCCTCACCATCGGCATCAAGTCGTTCCGCCAGGCCCTGCTGATTCTCGGCGTGGTGCCGCTGGCCACGCTCGGCGGCCTGATCTCGCTGCACCTCACCGGGCAGAACCTCAACGTCGCCAGCGGCGTCGGCTTCATCGCGCTGTTCGGCGTGGCGGTGCAGAACGGCATCATCATGGTGTCCAACCTCAACCGCATGCGCAAATCCGGCCTGGAGCTGCACGAGGCGATCATGAAAGGCGCCACCGAGCGCCTGCGCCCGGTGCTGATGACGGCCACGGTCGCCACGCTCGGCATGCTGCCGGCCGCGATCCACACCGGCGTCGGCAGCGACGTGCAGCGCGGCATCGCCACCGTGGTGGTGGGCGGGCTGGCCATCTCGACGCTACTGACTCTGTTCGTGCTGCCGTCGATGTATCACGTCATCGAGCACTGGGCCGAGCAACGTGGCGGCCAGGCGCGGTGGGGCGCATGAAGGCCGCACGGCTGGTGTCGGCCGCGTTCGCCGCGGGCCTGTCGGCGTGCGCCGTGGGTCCGGACTTCAAGCGCCCGGCGGCGCCGGCGGATGCCGGCTACGGCAGCGCGCCGCAGCAGGGCCAGACCGCGGCCGCCGAGGGCCGCGACGGCCAGGCGCAGCGCTATGTCGCCGGCATGGACATCCCGCAGCAGTGGTGGCAGTTGTTCCAGTCGCCCAAGCTCAGCGGCCTGGTCGAGCAGGCGCTCAAGGCCAACCCGAATCTGGATGCGGCGCAGGCGGCGCTGCGCCAGGAGCATGAACTGTACCTGGCGCAGCGCGCCACCTTCTTCCCTCTGGTGCAGGGCGGCCTTGCCACCACCCGCGCCAAGAACCCGACCGAATCCCTCGCCAATCCAACCAATCTTCCCCAGGCCAATCCCTACTACAGCCTCTACACCGCCCAGCTCACCCTGAGCTACGCTCCCGACGTGTTCGGCGGCAACCGGCGCGCGCTGGAGGCGGCGCACGCCCAGATGGAGGCCAGCCGCTACCAGTACGAGGCCACCTACCTGACGCTGAGCAGCAACGTGGTGGTGACCGCGGTGCAGGAAGCCTCGCTGCGCGACCAGATCGCCGCCACCGAGCGCCTGCTGCAGCTGCAGCATCAGCTGACGGAAACAGTGCGGCAGGAGCAGGGGCTGGGCACCGCCAGCAATCTCGACCTGCTGGCGCAGCAGACGGCCGAGGCGCAGACCGCGCAGAGCCTGCCGCCGCTGCAGAAGCAACTGGGGCAGACGCGCGACGCGCTGACCGCCCTGCTTGGCCGGCTGCCGGCGCAGGAGCCGGAGGAGACCTTCAGGCTGGACGATCTGGTGCTGCCGACCGATCTGCCGGTCAGTCTGCCGTCGAAGCTGGTGGAGCAACGCCCCGACGTGCGCCAGGCGGAGGAAAGCATGCACGCCGCTTCGGCGGAGGTCGGCGTGGCGGTGGCCGACATGCTGCCGCAATTCGACATCACCGGCAGCTTCGGCACCACCGCGGTGAACTTCGGCCACCTGTTCTCGCCCTACAACGGTTTCTGGAGCATCGGCGGCTCGCTGACCCAGAGCCTGTTCGACGCCGGCGCGCTGCTGCACAAGCGCCGCGCCGCCGATGCCGTGCTGGACCAGGCGGCCGACCAGTACCGCGCCGCGGTGATCCTGGCCTGCCAGAACGTGGCAGATTCCTTGCGTGCCTTGCAGGCGGACGCCGATGCGCTGAAGGCCGGCACCGAGGCGGAACGCGCGGCCCGCGCCAGCTTCGAGCTGGCGCAGCGCCAGCTCAAGCTCGGCACCATCAGCCAGGTGGCGCTGCTGAATTCGGAGCAGGCCTACCGCCAGGCCGAGGTGGCCCTGGTGCAGGCCCGCGCCAGCCGTTACGCCGATACGGCCGGACTGTTTCAAGCACTGGGCGGCGGCTGGTGGAACCGCCCGTGAATGCTCCACGCTCTTCGCGCCTGGCCCGGCGTGAAAGGGCCGACCGCGGCCGGGCATGGAATCGATCAGAGGCTCGCCAATGCACAAGCTAGTCCTGCGGGAAGACAAGAACGGCGCCGCGATCCTGACGCTGAACCGTCCGGAAAAACTCAATGCGCTGACCAAGGAGCTGTTCGAGGAGCTGGAAGAGCACCTCGACCTGATCGCGCGCGAGATCAGGACGGTCGGCCTGGTCATCCTGCGCGGCGCCGGCGGCAACTTCTCGGCCGGCTACGACATGGCCGAGATCCAGGCCCACGTCAAGGCGCGCGCCAAGCCGCATTTCCATTCCGACGTCATCGACAAGCTGTCCAACCTGCCGCAGCCGGTGATCTCTGCGGTGCAGGGTCATTGCTCCACCGGTTCGCTGGAGCTGGCGCTGGCGGCCGACCTGATCGTCGCCTCCGCCTCCGCCCGCTTTTCCGACGTTTACGCCCGCTGGGGCCTGACGCCGATCTGGGGCCTCAGCCTGCGCCTGCCGCATCGCGTCGGCACCGCCAAGGCGGCGGAGATGATGTTCACCGGCCGCCACTATTCCGGTGTCGAGGCGCAATCCATCCACCTGGTCAACTTCTGCTTCGAGGACGATCGCTTCGAGGCCGAGCTGGAGGCGCTGGCCAGCGACATCCTGGCCAACTCCTGGTACGCCAACCAGGTCAACAAGCGCGCCCTGATGGCCAGCGACGGCCTGTCGCTGCGCGAGGCCCATGCGCTGGAGCTGTTCAAGAACGAGGGGCTGGCGCCGGATGCGGCTTCGCGCATCGCCAAGTTCATGGCGCAGCACAAGGCGCGCAAGCAGCCTCGCGGCGAGGCTTGACCGGCCGAAGGCGCGCCGGCCCGATCATGCCGGGCCGATCGAGTCAGCGAACCAATCAGTGTTAACAGGCCCTATCCGGCCGAAACCGTCGCCAGGGGTTTCCACGGCCCGCGCGCCAGGCGGCGCTTCTCGGCCAGCAGTCGGCTGATCGCCGCGGCGTTGCAGCCGCGGCTGAAGTAGTGCCCCTGGATCGTATCGCAGCCGTTGTCGCCGAGGAAGTCGAGCTGCTCGGCGGATTCCACGCCTTCGCCCACGGTCTTCAGGCCGAGCGAGCGCGCCATCGCCAGGATCGCCCGCACGATCAGCGCCGCATCCTCGCTGTCCGGCAGATCGACGATGAAGGACTGGTCGATCTTGATGGTGTCGATCGGAAAGCGCTTGAGATGGCTCAGGCTGGAATAGCCGGTGCCGAAGTCGTCCATCGCCAGCGACACGCCGATCGCCTTGAGCTCGCGCAGTGTTTCGACCACGCCCTCGGCGTTCAGCATCAGCGCGCTCTCGGTCAGCTCCAGCTCCAGTGCCTGCGCCGGAACGCGATGCTTGTGCAGGGTCTGCCGCACCAGTTGCGGCACGTTGTGCAGGTGGAACTGCCGCGCCGAGAGGTTGACCGCCATGGTCAGGTCGACGTGGCCCGCCGCGCGCCAGCGCGCCAGCTGGGCGCAGGCGGTGTCGAGGGTCCAGGCGCCGATCTGCATGATCAGCCCGGTATCCTCGGCCAGCGGGATGAAGCGGCTCGGCGAGATCATGCCGGACTCGGGATGGTCCCAGCGGATCAGGGCCTCGACGCCGCTGACGCGGCCGTCCGCCAGATCCGCCTGCGGCTGGTAGTGGAGCTCAAAGCGCTGATGCTCCACCGCGTCGCGCAGCGCGTTTTCCAGGCGCACGCGCTCCTCCGTTTCCAGGCTCATGGCCCGCGCGTAGCGCTGGTAGCTGTTGCGGCCCCGTTCCTTGGCGCGATACATCGCGACGTCGGCATGCTTCAGCAGCATCTCGGCGCTGTCGCCATCCTGCGGATAGACGCTGATGCCGATGCTTGCGGTCAGGTGCAGCGAGCGCCCGTCGGCCGGCAGCGGACGGGAAAATATGCCCACCAGCTTCGCCGCCACCACTTCCGCCTCCTCGGCGTGGCCGCTGTCGAGCACCAGCACGAATTCGTCGCCGCCCAGGCGCGCCACGGTGTCGCTTTCGCGCACCGCGTGCCGCAGGCGCGCCGCCACCGTCTTGAGCAGGGTGTCGCCCAGGGTGTGGCCGAAACTGTCGTTGACGTATTTGAAGCCGTCGAGGTCGAGGAACAGCACGCCGACCGAGCGGCCCTCGCGCCGTGCGCGGGACAGGGCCTGCACGATGCGCTCGTTGAGCAGATTGCGGTTGGGCAGGCCGGTCAGCGCGTCGTGATTGGCCAGATGCGCCATCTCCACTTCGTGCAGCTTGCGCTCCGAAATGTCGCTGGCCACGCCGTCGAGGCGCAGCGGCCGGCCGTCGCGGTCCTCGACCCTGCGGATGCGCGCCTCAAGCCAGCGGATCTCGCCATCAGGACGTACGATGCGGTACTGTATGGGCGATCCGCCCTGCGCTGCGGCCAGGCCCAGCCGCTCGACGACGAAAGTGCGGTCGTCGGCGTGGATCGCCTCCAGCCACAGCAGGGGGGCGCGGTCGAATTCGGCCATCGGCCGGCCGTAGATCCCTTCGATGGCGCTGTTGGCGTAGATCATGTGGTGGCTGTGGGCATCGACCGACCACACTACGTTGTCGATCGAGTCGAGCACGCCGGAGAGCTTTTCCTCCGCCAGGTGCAGCTCGTGCACGCGCCGTTCCAGGCTGAGATTGGCCTCGGTCAGGTCGTTGCGCGCCTGGCGCAGGCCTTCGCGGGCGCCGTCCAGGCCCGTCGCCGCATGGCGGATTTCGGCCTGCAGCAGGTTGAAGCTGGCTGCCATTTCACCCACTTCGTCGTGGGTGTAGACCCGCACCGGCGCGATGTCCACGGTGACGTGCGCCGCGTCCAGGTCGCCGCGGCCGAGCGCCTGCATCGCCGTGGAGAACTCCGCCAGCGTGCCGGTGGCCAGGCGGCGCGCGGCGGCCGATACCTCGCGCGCCGAATGCCCGATCATTCCGGGCAGCACCAGCGCCACGCTGATCGACAGGATCGCCACCGCCACGAAGATGTCCGACAGCGCCGTCATCAGGGCCGGGTGCTGTCCCGACAGGTTGCGCACCGCCAGCAGGTAGCCGCTGCCGTCGAGGGCCAGCACCAGCAGCATCGCCGCGGTCAGCTTCAGCTGCAGGCCGAAGGCGATTCCCGGCAGGCCGGCGCGGCGCCGGTCGGTGAACACGCGCCAGGCGTAGAGCGCGGAGCCGGCATAGGCGAAGCCCAGCCCGGTGACCACGGTGGGCAGGCCGAACTGCTCGAAACCGAGCAGCGCGGAAACGCTCCACGCGATCGCCGCCAGCAGGCCCAGCAGCAGGGTGCCGCGCGGCGCGCGATACGGCCGCGGCAGGTGCGGCGCGTCGCGCCGCAGCAGCCACACCGCGACGCTGGGCAGGGCGATGCCGATCAGGTAGGTAAAATTCGCCGCGGCGACCAGCCAGATCGGATCGCCGATCAGCAGGAACACGATCGCCATCGCCGCGGTCAGCACGGTGGCGACCCACGGCGTGTCGGTGCGGGAGCGCAAGGCCAGCGCCCGCGGCAGCAGCCCGTCCTCGGACAGCTGCGACAGCGTGCGCGCCGCTCCGGCGAGCGGCTGCAGGGTGCCGGAGAACATGCTGAACACCATGAACCAGACGGCCGCGGCCTTGCCGGCGCCGCCCAGCAGCGGCGCATAGGTCGGACCCAGCACCAGCGCCAGGTCCTGGCCCAGCGGTTCCGGGCCGAGGGCTCCCAGCCAGATCAGCGGCAGCAGCACGAAATACATGCCCGCCAGCAGGCCGCTGGCCAGCATCGCCCGCGGCACATTGCGCGCCGGCGCCACCGTTTCGCCGACATGGCAGGCGGCCGCCTCGAACGCCGGCGCGGCGAAACCCACCAGGTAGAGCCCGGCCATCAGGCTGGTGAGCTCGCCGAAGTGACCGGCGAACGGCACGGTCAGGTGGAAGGTGAAGGCCTGGCGCCAGTCCACCTGGCCGGCGACGATCGGGATCAGGCCGGAGGCGAAAGCCATCAGCGCCGAGGCCGTCGCGATCGGTACCGCCAGCCGGCCGACCCAGCGGATGCCGCACAGGTTGACCAGGGTCAGCAGCATCACCAGGCCGCTGGCCAGCAGCGACACCGGCACGCCGGGCAGGTACCAGCTGTGCAGCGCCGAGGCCGAGAGGATCGCCGTCAGCCCGCAGGTGGGCACCCAGCCCCACCAGTAGCAGACGCCGGTGAGATTGGCCAGCACCGCGCTATAGGGGCGGAACGCCTCGACGCAGCTGGCGGCGATGCCGCCGACCCGGTTGGGATACAGCAGCACCAGCTCGGTCCATCCGGGCGCCGCCGCCCAGGACAGCAGCAGCCCGGCGATCAGCAGCGGAACTGCGGCGCTGCCCTGGCCCGGAATGCTTTCCTGGCCGACAAACAGCGCCGCCAGCAGGAACAGGCTCTGGTTGCTGCCGCCCATGGCGATCGCCGTGGTGCCGTACCAGCCGAGTGTGCGCGGGTGCGGGCGCTCCGGCGGCAAGGCCAAAGCGCCGCTCTCCCGTTCGGCAGGCACTGAACTCATCCGGCATCCCGTTGCAAATGCTCGCGCACGATCTGCAGGGCACGATCTACCCTGCCGGGAACACTATCGGCCATTGGCGGCCGGGGCACCAGCCGCCTGGCCCCATTCTTCGGCCAGCCGCCAACGCTTGTCGGCCGGCGGGTCCGGATTTTCGCCGCGCGGGCCTTGGCCGCAGCATTGACGTCCGTCCGACGGGGGCTGCGCGCTATGCGTCCAGTTCGAGCAGGCTGCGCGCCTCGGTGAGGATCAAGCCGGTGCGCAGGGCCCGCTGCGGCCAGATCCGGCGCAGCGCCGCGGCGTAGCTGCGCAGCTGCCCGCCGTGGCGCGCGATCAATGCCGCGGCATCGGTCTGCGGCGTGGTCTTGTAGTCGAGGATCCACAGCGTGGTGCCATCGTCGACCAGGCGGTCGATGGTGCCGCCGCGCTCGCCGTCGCTGTACGGCACCTCGTTCCAGGCCCTGGCGTAGCGGCCCGGATCGAAGAACGGTGCCAGCGCAGGCGCCGCCAGCACGCCGCGCGCCGTTGCCAGCCAGGCGTCGAGTTCCGTCTCGTCCACCGCGCCCTGCAGGCGGCCCTGCAGGCGCCGGTGCAGGGCGATGGCGGCCGTCTCCGGCGCCTCGCTCAGCAGCTGCAACAGGAAATGGATGGCGTGGCCGCGCCGCACCGCGGCGGGATCGATGGCGGCGTCAACCTGCGCCTCGCCGTCGGCAGCGCTGGGACGGAGCACCGCCGGCGGCGCCGCGAAGGGCAGCGGACTGCGCAGACGCGGATCGTCGGCGCGAGGCGCCGCCGCGGCCG
>CAYVKA010000079.1:0-20884 GCA_964451925.1 uncultured Nevskia sp.
CAGGCTGCCGTCGGCGTGCAGGTTGCTGGTCAGGATGCCCGGTTCGTCCGAACGCTTCAGCACCACGGCGCCGGCGCCATCGCCGAACAGCACGCAGGTGCGGCGGTCGTTCCAGTCGAGCAGGCGCGAGAACACCTCGGCGCCGACCACCAGGGCGCAGCGGTGCTGGCCGCTGCTGATGAAGAGGTTGGCGGTGGACAGCGCATACATGAAGCCGGTGCACACCGCCTGCACGTCGAACGCCGCGCCCTGCTTCACGCCCAGCTTGGCCTGCAGCAGGCAGGCGGTGGACGGGAAGATCATGTCCGGCGTGGTGGTGGCGACGATGATCAGGTCGATGTCCTGCGGCCCCACCCCGGCCGACTGCATCGCCCGGCTGGCGGCATGGAACGCCAGGTCGCTGGTCATTTCGCCGTCCGCGGCGACGTGGCGCGCCTCGATGCCGGTGCGCGACACGATCCACTCGTCGGAGGTGTCGATCCGGGATTCGAGTTCCTGGTTGGTCACGACGCGCTCCGGCAGGTAGCTGCCGGTGCCGATGATTCTTGCGTAGGTCATAGGTTTTCGAGCTTAACCTACGCCTCCCCCCATACGCTTTAGAATGGGCGGGCCTAACCATATTCTCAGAACCGTGTTCCCCTGGAGGATTCCGATGAGCATCAGCATGTATCAGGTTTCAGTCCCGGTCCTGGCCCGCGCCCTGACCAATCTGCGCGCCATCCTGGAGAAGGGCGCGGCCCACGCCGAAGCGAAGAAATTCAAGCCGGAGGTGCTGCTCAGCGGCCGCCTGGCGCCGGACATGTTTCCGCTGACAAAGCAGGTGCAGGTGGTCACCGACCAGGCCAAGGGCTGCGTGGCGCGGCTGGCCGGCGTGGAAGTGCCGAAGTATGAGGACAGCGAAGCCACGTTCGAAGAGCTGTACGCGCGCATCGACAAGACGCTGGCCTTCCTCAAGAGTTTCAAGCCGGAGCAGATCGACGGCAGTGAAGGCCGGGACGTCACGCTGCCCTCGCCGCGCGGCCCGCTGGAGTTCAAGGGCCAGGCCTACCTGCTGGGCTTCGTGCTGCCCAATGTGTTCTTCCACTGCACCACGGCCTACGCCATCCTGCGCCACAACGGCGTGGAACTGGGCAAGATGGATTACCTCGGCCGGCCCTGAACGCCTGCAAACCGCGCTGCCCTCTTCTCAGGAAGAGGGCAGCAGGTCGAGCAATTCCACCTCGACCGTGCGGCCGCGGATGTGCAGCAGCGCCGCGGCGATAGGCAGGCTGAAGCGCCGCGGTCCGGCGCTGCCCGGGTTGACGTAGAGCACACCGTCGCGCTCGCGGCTCGCGGGCTTGTGCGAGTGGCCCGACACCACCACCTGGAATTCCGCAGCCGCCGGGTCGAGATCGAGTTCGGCCAGGTCATGGATGACGTAGATCAGGGTCTCGCCGGCCTGCAGCACCTCGGTCTCGGCGATGCCCGAGTACGCGGCACCGCGGTCGTTGTTGCCGCGCACCGCGGTCACCGGCGCGACGCGCTGCAGCGCCTGCAGGATTGCCGGGTCGCCGATGTCGCCGGCATGCACGATGTAGTCGCTGCCGCGCATGGCGTTCAGCGCCTCCGGGCGCAGCAGGCCGTGGGTGTCCGAGATCAGGCCGACGCGCAGCACGGGATGGACAAGAGCTGATGCGTGCGCCGGCCGGCGCGGCATGGATGGTTCATCGGGTTCCTCGCGGCGACCGTGGCGCGCAGTGATGGCAAGCGCACTTTAGCCGCTTGCCGCCGGGGCCGCCCCGCTTCAGAAATCGCTGCGCCGTTTTTTTCGCCCGCCCAGCCACGGCAGCACCAGGCCGATGAAGATGCCGCCGGCCACCAGCGCGCCACCGGTGACGATGGTCTCGCGCCGCGCCCGCTCGGCGTCGAACTGCTGCTCCAGCGCGCCGACCTGCTGCTCACGCTGGGCGATGGTGGCGCGCAGCTTGTCGTTCTCGCCGGCCATTTCCAGCGCCGGCTTGGCCTTGGCCAGCTGCTGCTGCGCGCTGTCCAGGTCATGCTGCAGCGCCTGGATCTGCGTGTGCGCCTGCTCCAGTTGCTGGCGCAGCTGCGTCAGCTGCTCCTTGGCGGCGGGCTGCTCGGACAGGAAGCGTGCGGTGATCCAGCCGTCGCGGCCGTCGGCGGTGCGGATGTGGGCGAAGCTGTCACCGCCGAGGGATTCGAGCACGGTGACACGCGCGCCGCTCTTCACCACGCCCAGGGATTCGGCGTCGTTGCTCGGCTTCTGGCGGATGGTGACGCTGATCTCGTCCGAGATGTATTGCTGGCGGCCGGTGGATTGCGCCATCGCCGGCGACATATGCAGTGCGGGGGCGAGGGCGCAAGCGGCCGACACCCAAAACTTCCTTGTCTTGGTCATTGCCCGTCAAGGTTAACAGTTGCATCCGGCCGTGAACACCCCGGCCACAGCGGAGGCCGCGGCGGACTTGCGCCCGCCGCGGCCGCAGGTTCAAACAGCGTCAAGCATCAGAGCGGCAGGCCGAAAGCGTAGCGCAAACCCACTTCGTAACGCTGCTCGTCGCCGCCCTGGATTGCGCCCTGCAGCGACAGGTGCGGCGCGATGCTGTAGAGCGCGTTGAGGCGGATCGAGGTTTCGTTCTCGCCGAACAGGTGCACGTAGCGCAATTCCGGCGACAGCTCCAGGCGCGGCAGCGTGGTCCAGCGCACGCCGGCGCGCGCGCCGATGCCGGTGCTGGTGTCGCCGCCGCGGTCGCCGTGCTCGATGGTGGCGCCGCCGAACAGGTTCAGCGTCGGCACGATCGGCACGTGGAAAATGGCGCCGGCGTCGAACTGGTCGAGACCATCGGTGCCGTCGTATTCGGCGATGATCGCCAGCGGCAGCACCGGCACGTCGACGGAGCCGGCGACACGGCCACCGGCGCCGTTGCGTCCATAGTCATGGCGGTCGATGAAGCCGCCCTCGATGTAGGTGTAGTCGGCAGCCGAGGCGACGGCGGGAAGCATGGTCAGGAGGGCAAGCGCGGCGGCCTGCCGCGTGCGGACGGGGTTGTACATGTTATTAAGCCTCCGTGGCTATTGGATTTGTGTGAAACGACAACCGGGCCGGTTTCGACTATCCGGTCCCTGGACGTGCGCCGGCCACGCGCTTACAGACCGCCGCGCGGCGCACAGGTTCCGAGGATGCCAGCGCCTTGCTGAACCGATTCTGAACGGCTCCGCCGGCAGCGCGAGCGGCTACTTGTCGAGCTCGCGATAACGCTGGTTGATACCCTTGGTCAGCGTCAGCAGGTCGGGCGCGGTGTGGCGGTAGGTCTGGGTCAGCTCCTGCGGCGGATTGAGCGCGTTGTTGTCGAAGCCGGCGAACATGCCGCCCAGCGCCGCCATGTAATTATCGATGGCACGGCCACGGTTATAATGCGCCCAGTAGATGGTGATCCCCCGCTCGCATTCGAACTGCTGCGGCCTCTGGCCGATGCTCACCGCAGAGCAGGTGGCCAGCGCCTGCAGCAGCGCATCCAGTTCCGCGCGCGGCATGCCCTCGACATCCTTCTGCGCCGACTTGAACAGCGCCGCGTCGTTGAGCGTGGTCAGGGCGTCGGCGGCGGCCGCGAAGCTCAGACCCAGGCCCAGAACCAGGCTCAGACACAAGGCGCCGCGCAGGGCTTTCAAACCACTCATGGTGAATCTCCTCAGCAGGCATTCCGCAGGAACCAGTTGGCGCAAGCGTAACCGATTGCGGGCCGCGTGCCGCAAGCGCGCCGCCGCGCCATGAGCGGCAGCCCGCCACGTCCGGCGGTACTGATCCCGCTGATCGTCGCCTGTGCGCTGTTCATGGAGAACCTGGACGCCACGGTGATCACCACCGCGCTGCCGGCGATCGCCCGCTCGCTGGGCGAAGACCCGCTGCGCCTGAGCCTGGCCGTCACCGCCTACCTGCTCAGCCTGGCCATGTTCATTCCGCTCAGCGGCTGGGTCGCCGACCGCCACGGCGCGCGCCGCGTGTTCCGCAGCGCCATCGTCGTATTCACCTGCGGCTCGATGCTGTGCGGCGCGGCGCAGAACATGCCCGAACTGGTCGCGGCGCGCATCGTGCAAGGCATCGGCGGCGCCATGATGGTGCCGGTGGGCCGGCTGGTGCTGCTGCGCAACGTGCCGAAGAGCGAACTGGTCACGGCCATCGCCTACCTTACCGTGCCGGCGCTGCTGGCGCCGCTGATGGGGGCGCCGCTGGGCGGCCTGATCGTCACCTGCGCCTCCTGGCGCTGGATCTTCTATATCAACCTGCCGATCGGCCTGCTCGGCTTCTGGCTGGTCAGCCGCTATATCACCGAAGTGCGCGAAGCCGCGCCGCGGCAGCTCGACCTGCGCGGCTGGTGCCTGCTCGGCGCCGGCCTGGCCGGGCTGGTGTTCGGCTTCGAGACCATGGGCAAGGGCGTGCTGCCGCCGCGGCTGGTGGCGACCCTGCTCGGCGCGGGCGCGCTGCTGCTGGGCGGCTATGTGTGCCATGCGCGCGGCCGCGCGCAGCCGATCCTCGACCTGTCGCTGCTGCGCATCCCCACCTTCGCCGTGGTGGTCTCGGCCGGCTCGCTGTTCCGCATCGGCATCGGCGCCTTCACGCTGCTGATGCCGCTGCTGCTGCAGATCGGCTTCGGGCTGACGGCGCTGGACTCGGGCCTGCTCACCTTCGGCGCGGCCATCGGCGCCATGCTGATGAAGCTGGCGGCCCAGCCGATCGTGCGGCGCTTCGGCTTCCGCCCGCTGCTCATCGCCAATTCGCTGATCTCCGGCGGCTACCTGCTGGCCTGCGGCCTGCTGCGGCCGGAGGCGCCGCACGCGCTGATCGCCGCGCTGATGTTCAGCAGCGGCTTCTTCAGCTCGCTGCAGTTCACCTGCCTCAACACCATCGTCTTCGCCGATGTCGCCGGGGACCGCATGAGCCAGGCCACCAGCTTCTCCAGCACCGCGCAGCAGCTGTCGCTGAGCGTCGGCGTGGGCCTGGCGGCGCAGCTGCTGCACGTGCGGCTGCTGCTGCGCCACGCCATCGCCCTGCAGCCGGCGGATTTCACCTGGGCTTTCACCCTGCTGGCCGCGCTGACCGCCGCCTCGTCGCTGCTCTATCTGCGCCTGGCGCCCGATGCCGGCGGCAGCGTGCGGGGGCGCTAGGAAGCACCGATCAAAACCGCGGCGGGCCTGTTCTTGCGCGCTGCGCTGGGCGAGAATATTGCTGTACGATTGCCACGCCCTAGCGCTACGGTTCGCCGATGTCCCGCAACATACTTGTCCGCCGCTCCCCCATCCATGGCAACGGCGTGTTCGCCGCCGCCGACTTCCCCGCTGGCAAGACCCTGATCGAATATCGCGGCAAGCTGCTGCGGCATGCCGTGGCCGACCGCCGCTACTGCGACAACGTCGAGACCGGCCACACCTTCCTGTTCATCCTCAACGACACCTACGTCATCGACGGCAACGAAGGCGGTAACTCGGCGCGCTGGATCAACCACAGTTGCGCGCCCAACTGCGAGCCGGTGCTGCTGGAGAGCAAGGACGGCGACCCGGCGCGCGACCGCCTGTTCATCGAGACGCTGCGCCCGGTGAAGGCCGGCGAAGAGCTGACCTACGACTACGGCATCGAGCTGGAACTGCGCTACACCAAGCGCCTGAAGCAGTTGTGGGCCTGCCGCTGCGGCGCCAGCGATTGCACCGGCACCATGCTCAAGCCCAAGAGCCGCAAGAAGAAAAGCTGAGCCGGCGGGCGCCGTCCGTCCGGCCGCCGCTCAGGCGGTGGCGGCCACCGCGGCGCGCAGGGGCGTGCCTTCGCGCAGCGCCTGCACATGCCCCAGGATCAGCCGGCCGATGTGCGGCAGCAGCGGCGCCGGCAGGTCATGGCCCATGCCTGGAATCGTCGCCAAGCGCGCGCCGGGGATGTGCTTGGCCAATTCGCGCCCTGCCGCCACCGGCACCAGCGGATCGGCCTCGCCATGGATCACCAGCGTCGGCACGCGGATCTGCCGCAACAGCGGCAGGCGGCTCTTCGCCGCCATGATGGCCAGGGTCTGGCGCGCCATGCCGCGCGGATACAGGCAGCGCTGGTGGTCGCGCTCGACCATCGCGCGCAGCGTGGCATCGTCGGTGCGGTAACCCGGGCTGCCGATCAGCTTCCAGGTGTTGACCGAATGCTGGATCAGCGCTTCGCGGTCCACCCGCTTCGGCCGCCGCGTCAGGCGCAGCCGCAGGCCCAGGCTGGGCTGCGGCAGGCGCGGATTGCCGCTGGTGGTCATGATCGCGGTGAAGCTGAGGAGCCGCTCCGCGTGGCGCGCCGCCAGGATCTGCCCGATCATGCCGCCCATCGACAGGCCGATCACGTGCGCCTGGCGGATGCCCAGCGCATCGAGCAGGCCCAGAGCATCCGCCGCCATGTCTTCCAGGCCGTAACCCGCCTGGATCGGCAGGCGCAACAGATAGCGCAGGCTGGCGCGCTTCAGATCCGGCTTGCCGGCGCTGTCGATCTTGCTCGACAGCCCGACATCGCGGTTGTCATAGCGGATCACATAAAACCCGCCGCGCGCCAGATCCTCGCACAGCGCCTGCGGCCACAACACCAGCTGCCCGCCCAGGCCCATGATCAACAGGATCGCCGGATCGGTGGGCGCACCGAAGGTTTCGTATTCGATCTGGATACCGTTGGCCTGGGCCTGGGGCATGGAGACTGCCTCGTTTCGACAATGACCCATTGTTGCACGAACCCCGGGGAGCACCGCGTTGGCCCCTCGGCCGCGCGGTAGCGGCTGCAGGCACTTGCCTTGGTCCAGGTGCCGGCCTTTGATGTTGTCGTGCCGTGGACGTTTCCCCGTTGCAGGCCGGCTCAAGACGCCGGCAACCCGATATGCCAGCATTACGCATGCGCCTCAACAAATACATCAGCGAAACCGGCATCTGCTCGCGCCGCGAAGCCGACAGCTGGATCGAACAGGGCCGCGTCAGCGTCAACGGCGCGCGCGCCGAACTCGGCACCCAGGTCAACGAGGGTGACGAGGTGCGCGTCAACGGCCGCCCGGTCGGCGCGAAGAAGAAGCAGGTCTACATCGCGCTGAACAAGCCGGTGGGCATCACCTGCACCACCGAGCGCCACATCGCCGGCAACATCATCGACTTCATCAACCACCCGGACCGCATCTTCCCCATCGGCCGCCTCGACAAGGATTCCGAAGGCCTGATCCTGCTGACCAACAACGGCGACATCGTCAACGAGATCCTGCGCGTGGAGAACAGGCACGAGAAGGAATACGTCGTCACCGTGGACAAGCCGCCGACCAGCGCCTTTCTCGACGGCATGTCCAGGGGCGTGCACCTGCCGGAACTGGCCACCACCACGCTGCCCTGCCGCATCAGCCGCGTCGGCGACCGCCCCGATGGCCGCGTGTTCCGCATCGTGCTGACGCAGGGCCTGAACCGGCAGATCCGCCGCATGTGCGAGGCCTTCGGCTACGAGGTGCGGCGGCTGCAGCGCGTGCGCATCATCAACCTGCGCCTGGGCAGCCTCAAGGTCGGTGCGTGGCGCGACCTGACGGCGGAAGAATTGCGCGGGCTGCTGCCCGGACGGGAATTGGGAATCGGGAACCGGAAATCGTAGAGACGGCGCCGGCGATTCCCGATTCCCGATTCCCGATTCCCCAAGCAGCCTATTCGCAGCGCCGCGCGATGGCACCCAGCAGCTTGCCCAGCGGCAGCAGGTGCCTGCCGAGGATGGCCTTGCCGGTGGTCAGCAGCGCGGCGGAAACCTCGCGCTGCGGGTCGGCCCAGCCGAGGATGTTGATGAAGCCCAGGTGGCCGTAGACCTGCGCCGTGTCGGGGCCGTACAGGCCGAAAGGCCGCG
The DNA here is from genome assembly GCA_964451925.1 of uncultured Nevskia sp. Lineage (GTDB taxonomy): Bacteria > Pseudomonadota > Gammaproteobacteria > Nevskiales > Nevskiaceae > Nevskia. Next base: position 7,874 of record CAYVKA010000079.1, read on the forward strand.
CGCCGAGCATCATGCCCTCGCTGTAACGCATCGGCACCATCAGCATGCGGTCCACCGACATGCGCCCGCGCGGCGCCACGGCGCGCGCCACGGTTTCCGGCTGCAGGATGCGCCGGCCCTGCCACTCGCCGCCGTCGAGCAGCATCTGGAAGAAGCGCGACAGCTCCTCGGCGGTGGCGTAGATGTTGCCGGCGGGAATCACCGCATCCATGAAAGTCTGCGAATTGGACGCCGCCACCACCTCGTCGAACGGCGCCAGCAGCGCGCGTTCGATCAGCTTGGTCAGCGGAAAGCGCACCGGCGGGCCGGCGACATAATTCACCGCCACCTGATCGCGGTAGCGCTCGGCGATGCCATAGGTGAAGTGCGTCATGCCCAGCGGCTGGCGGATGTGCTGGTCCAGGAACTGGCGCAGGCTCTGCCCGGTGACGCGCTGCAGGATCTCGGCCAGGATGAAGCCGCCGGTGATGGCGTGATAGGCCAGCTGCCGCCCATGGGTCTGCGGCGCGCGGCAGATCAGGTCGATGACGCGATCCCAGTCGTTGAGCAGCTCGACCTTGCGCTCGGCCTTGGGCAGGGCGATGGAGGGGAAGCCGCCCCGGTGCGACAACACGTCGGACACGGTGATGCCGCGCTTGCCGGCCTGGCCGAACTCGGGGATGTACAGAGCCACCGGCACATCCAGGTCGATCGCGCCATCCTCCGCCAGCTTGTGGATGAGGATGGCGGTGACCGCCTTGGAGGCCGAGAACAGGCACACCGGCATGTCCGGCGTCAGCAGCATGCGGTGCGCGTCGCGCTGGTCGCGCGGGCCGCCGCCGAAGACGTGGCCGATGCTGCGGTTGAACACGATCTGCCCGCGGCGGCGCAGGCACAGGCTCATCGCCGGATGGGCGCCGCTGCGGTACAGCTCCTTTACCGCACCCCAGATCTCGCGCGCGTCCTCGCGCGCCAGGCCGGCGCGTGGCGGGAACACCTCGCGTTCATGGTCAATGCTGGTCAGCGCGCGCAGGTCGCGCGGCACTGCGATGCTGTGCCGCTGCCGGCGGAATACAGACATGCCCTTCTACTCCCCGCTCGGGCTTGTCTGGGCCCTTATGATGATGTCGCGGCCGCCGCTCAGGCGGTCTGCAGGCGCAGCAGGCGCACGCGCTGTCTCTGCAGCCGCAGGCTCTGCTCCAGCGCCTGGAAGCGGCGCCGCGCCTCGCTGTGCTCCCACTGCCCGGCGATCTGCTTGCGCGCCGCGTCGATGCGCTCGGCCTGGAGCTTCTTCCACTCGTTGAGGGTGACGGAGAAGGCTTCGAGCTCGTGCTCCAGCAGCTTCTGCAGCTCGGCCAGGCGCGGGTGGTTGCAGACGCGCAGCTTTTCCTGGGCGCGCTCGAACTGGCGCTGCAGCATGGCGCGCTGGATCTTGAACTCGGGCACGCGCTTGAGGCCGCGGGTCAGGCCGACCGAGGACCAGGCGGCGATCCACCACTTGGTCGGGTCGAACTGCCACCAGCGCACGCCGTTGCGGTAGTCCCACTGAAACAGGTGATGGAAGTTGTGATAGCCCTCGCCGTAGGTGAACAGCGCGATCAGGTCGTTGTCGCGCGCGGTGTTCTCCGTGGTGTACGGGCGGCGGCCCCAGTAGTGGGCCAGCGAGTTGATGAAGAAGGTCAGGTGGTGGTTCACCACCAGGCGCAGCAGGCCGCCGAGCATCAGGAAGCCCCAGGGATCGCCGAAAGCGGCGCCGGCCAGCAGCGGCAATCCGATGTTCATGCCCAGCGCCAGGCCGAGGTAGTGGCGGTGCTGGAAGGCGACCAGCGGGTCCTGCTGCAGGTCGCGGGCGTTGCTGAAGTCCAGCTCGGCGCTGGGATAGTTGCGCAGCATCCAGCCCATGTGGGCGTACCAGAAGCCGCGCTTGATGGAATAGGGGTCGAGATCGATGTCATCGACATTCTTGTGGTGCACGCGGTGCATCGAGGCCCAGATCAGCGTGCTGTTCTGCAGCGCCATGGCGCCGAACAGCATATAGAACAGGCGCATCGCCCAATGCGCCTCATAGGCGCGGTGCGACCACAGGCGGTGGTAGCCGGCGGTGATGGACAGGCCGGTGGCCCACATGGTGAAGGCGAAGAAGATCCACGGTCCGGCGCCGATGTGGTGGGTCCAGGCGTACCACGGCAACACCGTCAGGGCAGCCACCGTGGTGACGGAAAACAGGATGGCGGCGGGGGTATTGATGGGGGCCTTGGAGGCTCCCGCGACTGCATCGGTCATGTAGGGACTCTGGCGGCATCGGCGCCGCGTGCGGCAAACAGGGCGGTTGCGCGCTATTGGAGCATGTTGCGCGATCGCAGCCAATGGTTAAAACGATTGACGGTGCAAATCCGGCGGCAAAAAAAAACCGCGGGGTTAGCCGCGGTTTCTTTAAGCGGTGCTGCTTGGGTTACAGCGGGCGAATCTGAGTCGCCTGCATGCCCTTCGGGCCGCGCGCAGCTTTGTACTCAACGCGCTGACCTTCCTTGAGGGTCTTGAAACCCGTGCCCTGGATTTCCTTGAAGTGGGCGAAGAGGTCTTCACCACCGTCCGACGGCGTGATAAAGCCGAAGCCTTTCGCGTCGTTGAACCACTTCACGGTACCAGTAGATGTATCTGCCATACGACATTCCTTTTACGATAAAACAAATGATGGACGGGCCTGAGCCCGGGTGTGCAAGCGATCAAGGAGGTGCCGGGAGACATTACAAAGCGCCGCTTGGGAAAGCGGGTAAAGGACCGCGGTACGGACTGCTTGAAACAATTGCGGTGAGCACTCTACCCCGTTCTTTGGCCGATGTCGAATCCCCGCTGTGCGCCGTCTCCCACTCGGCGGGGCGGAAAACCCGCCCCGCGGGCCGCCGCCGGGGCTCCCCCCGCGGTCCGGCTTGAAGCGGCCGCAAAAGCCCCCAAAAGCAGCTCCGACACCTGCATACATATATTTAAGGAGTGCAAGACATGGAGCATGGCGAAGACGGCGCCGGCCGGGTCTGGTTGATCACCGGCTGCGGCCGGGGCCTGGGCCGTGCCCTGGCGGAGGCGGTGCTGGCCGCCGGCGACCGGCTGGTGGCCACGGCCCGCGACGTACAGTCCCTGGCGCCGCTGCTGCAGCTGGCTCCGCAGCGGGTGCTGACCCAGGCCCTGGACCTGGCCCACCCCGGGCAGTGCTCTGCGGTGGTGGCCGCGGCCATGGCCGCTTTCGGCCGCATCGACGTGCTGGTCAACAATGCCGGCTACGGCTTGTCCGGCGCGGTGGAGGAGGTCAGCGACAGCGAGGCGCGGGCCCAGTTCGACACCAACGTGTTCGGTGCCCTGGCCCTGACGCAGGCGGTGCTGCCGCCGATGCGGGCGCAGGGCAGCGGCCATATCCTGCAGGTCTCCTCCGCCTCCGGCTTCGTCGCCAGCCCGGGGCTGGGCCTGTACAACGCCAGCAAGTTCGCCCTGGAAGGTTTCTCCGAGGCTCTGGCTCAGGAAGTGGCGCCGCTCGGCATCCGCGTCACCATCATCCAGCCGGGGCCGTTCCGCACCGACTGGGCCGGTCCCTCGCTGGTCGCGCCGCGGCGGCACATCGCGGCTTACGCCGACACCGCCCACCGGACCGTCGCCACCATCAACGGCTACTCGGGCAAACAACCGGGTGATCCGGCCAAGGCGGCCCGGGCCATGATCGAAGTGGTGCGCTCGGAGCGGCCGCCGCTGCGCCTGCCGCTGGGCGAAGGGGCGCTCCACCGCATCCGTGGCAAGCTGCAGGCGCTGACCGATGAACTGGCCGCCTGGGAGCGCCTGACGCTTGATACCTCGTATCCGCCGGGAGCCTGAATCAAGCCTCCGCCGCGGCGCCACCCATCGGTCACGGCCCACCACTGGTCCATATGACGCGGCACTTCGGCGGCGCCGCGGTGCCAGCATCAGGACATGGCCGCATCCCATCAATCCAGCCGCAGCACTGCGCGCCCGGCGCCGGAAACGGTGTTGGTACAGCATTCAGGGCGCTTCCTGCGTCCCTGGTGGAGCCTTTACCCCGGCGGCCGGCGCCTGCGCCTGTCGCTGCGCGAAATGCGCGGCTCCGCGCCGCCGCTGGCAGCGACGGTGGACATCGACTGGATCTGCGAAGAAGACCAGGTGGTGCTGCGCGACCCCGAGTTGCACCGCGCGCTGGCACAGGCCGGCGTGGTGCGTGAAGACTACGCCGCCCTGCGCAGCAGCCAGGGCACCCTGATCCTGGCCCGCCTGACCGCCGCGGAGCTGGAACGCCTGCCCGAACAGGTTTGCGAAGCCGGCCTGTCGCACTGAGCCGGCGCCGCCGCTCACCTCTGCGCCCCCCAGGAATTTCCTCCGCGCCGCGGCAGCCAAGGCGCGCACCATTGTGGTGCTAACTCGCGCCCTCCATATCCGGCGCCGGGAACATCCCAGGAACAGCGCCAATGTGCCGCCGGGCGCGCTTTGGGCCGGCAAATAGCAAGAAAACACCGAATCGCCCACAGGCGCGAAAACGCCCTCTTTTTTGCAGTCTTCTCTAAGGCGCTTCCACCACCACCTCGGTCTTCACCGAGTTGGCGATGAAACAATCTTCGTGCGAACGATGATGCAGTGCGTCGATGTCCGCCGCGCTTGGCAACTTCACGCCGCTGAACTCGATCCGCGGACGCAGCGCCACGCGCAGCATCGCTGTCTGTCCCTGCGCGTTGCGGCCCATGGTGCCGACCGCGCGATCCTCGTAACGATCGATCACGAAACCGCGCTGCGCCGCATACGACAGGAAGAACAGCATGTGGCAGGAGGACAGCGCGGCGACGAAGGCCTCTTCCGGATCGACATTGGCTTCCACCGACAACGGCAGCGGCACCACCTTGGGCGAACTCGATGCTTCAACCACCGCGCCGCCGTCGAAGCGCCACTGATGCGCGCGCGAGTAGCGGTTGTCGGTGTACGGCTCCGCCTTGCTGCGCTGCCACACGATGGTGGCGGAATAGTCGTGCTTGCCGCTCATGTCTGCTCCACAATGGCCGGGCTTGTTGCGGCGATAATGCACGCAACACAAGAACAAGGGAAAGCCATGAGCAACGCATCCGAGATGCCCGACATCCAGGCGCCGCCGCTGCGCCTGCTGGCGCTGGAGACGCGCGTCTTCGCCGAGATGCCCTGGTTTATGCTGCGCAGCCTGAGCATTGGCGGAATGCCGCATGGCGATGGTCATCCGGTGATGGTGGTGCCGGGCTTCGGCGCCGGCGATCTGGCCACGCGGCCGTTGCGTCGTGCGCTGCACAAACTCGGCTATGCGGCATACGGCTGGGAGCAGGGCACCAATCTCGGCATGCGCCCCGCGGTGAAGAGCGCGCTGACGCAGCGCCTGCAGAAACTCAGCGCGGAACACCAGTCGCCGGTGAGCCTGATCGGATGGAGCCTCGGTGGTGTGTTCGTGCGCGAGATGGCGCGCCACCAGCCGCAGCTGGTGCGGCGCGTGTTCACGCTCGGCAGTCCGATCAACGGCCGTCCCGACGCCAACAACATGCTCGCGTTGTTTCGCGTGGCCAATCGCGGCAAGCCGGTGAATCTCGACTGGGAAGGTTTCCGCAAACGCTGCACGCCGCCGCCGGTGCCGTGCGTGGCGATCTATTCCAAGAGCGACGGCATCGTCGCGTGGCAGTGCTCGATGGAAGACGCCGCACCCAACACGGAATGCGCGGAAGTGCGCGGAAGTCACTTCGGATTGGTCGTCAACCGCCAAGTGCTGCGCGTCATCGCCGAGCGTTTGCATCGCGCCTGAACGGCATCCGGCGCCTCGAATGCACACTGGCGGATTTTCAAAAAACCCAATATCCACCGCATGTTTTGAGCAAACGCTCATCCAGTGGTGAAACTATTTTGGCAACTGAAAAAATTTCAGTACTCTGTGCCTTGACAGAATTTCGTTTACTAGATCTTGTGTTTTTTCTCAAGCTTTGCCACTATGGGTCGTGGCCACGTGACTATCGGCGATAGGCGCCTATAGCACCGGCCATATTTTGAAGTTGGGAGGTTCCCATGCCCGCTGCGAAGAAGGCTGTGAAAAAGAAGGCCGTTGCCAAGAAAAAGGCTCCGGCGAAGAAGGCTGCCGCAAAGAAGAAAAAGAAGTAAATCGGCGTTTGCCCCGATCTTAAGGCCCGGCGCCCCAGACGTCGGGCCTTTTTTATTACCCGCGTGTGTTGAGAAAATCCCCTTCAGATCCAGGCGCATAAGCGCCCCGCGCGGATCTGCGTCGCAACCTCCGCACTGAAGCAACGGCCGGCGTCATGCCGGCCCGCGCTTGTTTATGATGAGCGCCCGCATCCGCCATGGCAGCTCATGCAACGCGAACGCCTGTTTCCCGCCGTCAGCAATTCCGACCTCGCCACCTGGGCCGTCGCCGGTGCGGCGCTGTTGCTGGTGTTGCAGCTCAAGCTGCTGTCGGGACTGCTGGCAGGACTGCTGGTGTATGAACTGGTGCATGTGCTGGCCGACCGCCTCAAGCTCAGCACCATCAGCCGCAACAACGCCAAACTGGTGGCGGTGGGCCTGCTCACCGCCAGCGTGGTGCTGCTGCTGATCCTGGCCATCCTGGGCCTGGCGTCGGCGCTGCGCCACGGCAACGACAGCCTGCCGGCATTGCTGCAGAAGATGGCGGAGATTCTCGACAACTCGCGCCAGCGCCTGCCGGAATCGCTCAACGACTATCTGCCGGCCGACGCCGACGAACTGCGCGACAAGGTCACCAGCTGGCTGCGCCTGCACGCCGGCGCGGTGGGCGGCGCCGGCATGATCGCCGGCCGCGTCTTCGCCCATATCCTGATCGGCATGGTGATCGGCTCGCTGCTGGCGCTGCGCGAGGGCACCATCCAGGGTCAGCGCGCGCCGCTGGCGGCAGCCATCGCCGACCAGGCGGCGCAGCTGAGCGAATCGTTCCGCCGCGTGGTGTTCGCCCAGGCCTGGATCGCCGGCATCAACGGCGCCTTCACCGCCGTGTACCTGATGCTGATGCTGCCGCTGTGCGGCGTGCACCTGCCGCTGACCAAGTCGATGGTGATCCTGACGCTGTTCGCCGGGCTGCTGCCGATCATCGGCAACCTGCTCTCCAACAGCGTCATCGTCATCGTCAGCATGAGCAGCTCGCTGCCGGTGGCGGTGGCCTCGCTGGTGTTCCTGATCTGCGTGCATAAGCTCGAATACTTCCTCAATGCGCGCATCATCGGCTCGCACATCCGCGCCAAGGCCTGGGAACTGCTGCTGGCGATGGTACTGATGGAAGCCATGTTCGGCGTCGGCGGCGTCATCGCGGCGCCGATCTACTACGCCTACATGAAAAGCCAGCTGGCGGACAAAGGGCTAGTCTGAATTCTCTTTTTTATTGGTAGCGATCAAGCATGAACACCAGCACTGCGGCGGGCGACGCCCCACAAGCCCATGATTTCGCCGAGCAGCTGATCCGGCAGGTGCTGTCCGACCTGGACGGCGTGCTGCTCGATGGCGAAACGCCGGCCGACGAAGCCTTCGCCACGCTGGCCGCTGCAGCGTGCGCCGGCCACACCCGCGGCGGCGCGCTGCTGCTGCTGCTGCGCGCGGCGCTGTCGGCGCACCGCGCTTTGCTGTACGGCCGCGACGACAACGAGGCGTTCGCCACGGTGCCGGACGCCGAAGTGGCCGAAGCGCTGGCGCAGCTGCTGCCGGCCGCCGCGGCGCAGGCGCCGCAGCTGCTGAAAGCGGCCAGCGCGCTGGAACATTATGTGGACGCGGCGGAGCCGGGCGTGCCGGCGCCGCAGCAGACGCTGGCCCTGGCCATCTACCGTCTGTACGAGGGGCTGCGCAACGACGACGAAAGCCTCGGCGGACGCGGTCTGGTGGAACTGCGCTCGCTCACCGTGCACCTCGACGCCACCGCCGCGATGCTCGACCAGGGCAGCGTCTCGGCCGAGCCGCTGCGGGTGATCCGCCCCGACCGCTTTCACGACTATTTCCTGCGCTTCACCACGCTGGCGCAGACCCAGGACGGCGCCGACGCCGAGCGCGCCGTAGCGGCGCTCAGCCGCGACGGCCGCATCGAGGCGCTGATCACCGAGGACGCCACCCACCCCATCATCCGCGCCGCGCTGGACGTACACCAGCTGATCCCCGGCGATGCCCGCGCCAAGGATCACGTACTGGCGCGTATCCGCGGCCTGCTGGTGTTCCTCGCCGCGCTGCGCCGCCAGCCGCGCCCGCAGATCGGCGACGCGGTGGCCGATCCCAACGTGCATCTGAGCCTGGTCATCGCCGCGGCCACCGCGCCGCTGCGGCTCGGCGCCGAATTCGACTTCGCCGCGCTGGCGCAGATCGCGCGCTACAACCAGATGCTGCTGCGCGGCGCGCGCTCGGCGGCGCAGCGCGCCCACTAGATTCCCACAGCGGCGGCACAAAAAATGGCCGGGGAGCGCGCTCCCCGGCCTGGTTGAAGGTACCGCCCGGCCTTCAGTCGCGCCGGCGGCGGCGCAGACCCGCCAGCAGCAGACCCGGCAACAGCAGCATCGGCGCGAAGGCGCCGCCACCGCTGCTCGGGGCGACGCCGGTGCCGGACACCGCCACCTGGCTGTCACCACTGCTGGCGCCGTCGGATGCCAGCGTCAGCGTGCTGGAATACTGCTGCGCATTGCTCGGGGCGAAGTTCACCGTGATGGTGCAGCTCGCTCCCACCGACAGCGCCGCGGGGCAGTTGTTGGTCTGCGTGAACGCCGGATCGCCGCTGCTGATGCCGGTAATGTTCAGCGGCGCCGTGCCGACGTCGACCAGGGTCACGGTCTGCGCCAGCGATACCACCTGCGAGCTGGTGCTGGAACCTTGCGTGATGGAGCCTAAGCTCAGCGTTTTCGGGGTCAGCAGGGCCTTGGACTGCACGCCGTTGGCGCTCAGGGTGATGGTTCCCGGGCTGTTCGGCGCATTGGAGGTGACGGTGACGCTGCCGCTGCGCGCACCGGCGGCGGTCGGCGTGGCGGTGACGCCGATGGTGCAGGTGGCGCCGGGCGCCAGCGTCGCCGTAGCGGCCGGACAGGTGTTGCTGGCCACCGCGAAATCACCGGTGGCGGCGACCGCGCTGATCGTCGCCGGATAGCCGCCGCTGTTGGTCAGCGTGACCGTCTGCGCCGCCGACGCGACGCCGACACGCTGGTCACCGAAAGCCAGGCTGCTGGCCGACGGCGATACCAGCGGCAGCACCTGCGCCAGGGCCGCGTCGGCCTGCACGAAGCCGTAGCCGGTGTCGAAGTTGGTGCCGGTCTGCACCACGACTTTGCCGGTAGCCGGTGACGTTACCGCCATGTTGACGATGGTCGACTTCTGCAGGGCCTGCGTGATCAGGTCCGGCGTGGCATTCGGCTGCGCCTGCATCAGCAGGGCGGCGATGCCGGCGGCGTGGGGGCCGGCGGCGGAAGTGCCGAAGAAGTTGTAGGTGCCGGGCGCGTTCTCGCACTGCAGGACCGAGTCGCCGCGGGCGCCGAGGATCTGCGCGAAGAACGTGGTGTTGCCGCCGTCCGGAGCGACGAAGTTGGGCTTCTGCCGGATGACCGGGGTGGCCAGCGCCTTGCCGGTGACGTCGAACAGAACCGGATCACCGCCGGCCGAGGAATAGCTCTCCAGCAGGTAGTTCGGGTACACCGCCGGCAGACACACCGGGTTGGCGCGGAAATAGGACGCGCCGACCGCATTGGCGCCGGCCGCCCCCGGATGTCCCTGGATGGTCGGGCTGTAGGTGGCGAAAGCCGCGCCGGCCTGCGAACCGCCGCCATCGTCGCCGAAGATGATCTTGATCCGGCCCGGCGGCGGCGTGCCTGCAACCAGGCCCACCTGCACACCGTACGCGGTGGTCGTGCCGTCGGTATCCAGGCCGGTGATCGCCACCGAATCGGTGCCGACCGGCGTGGGGCCGGAGCAGAAGTTGTGCAGCACCGCGCCGGTGCTGTCGGTCAGGCAGATGTCGAGCGAGCTGGTATTGCCGCCGCTGTTCGGCGCGCCGGTGGTGTAGGGCTGATCCCACTGCAGGATCTGCAGGCTCTGCTCCTGGAACGCGGGCACCTTCAGCGGCAGGAAGTTCTGCGTGGTGGTGCCGTCGGCGGAGGTGAACGCCATCAGCTTCTCGCCGGCGTTGTCGGCGCCGGCGGCGCCGACGGTGCCGGAATCGACCCACTTCGCCTCGAACGCCTGGCGGCCGCTGTTGCCGGCGGAGGAGAAGTAGGCCACGCCCTTGCCCTTCACCGTGTTGATGGCCTGCGCCACGATGCCGTCCTGGAAGGTCGGTTCATCGAAATAGCCGACGTCGTCGTCGATGATCTGGGCACCGGCCGCCTGCAGCGCGATGATGCCGTTGGCGAAGTCCGCTTCGCCGTTGAAGGCGGTATAGAACTTGATGCTGGTGCCGGGCGCGACGTCGTACACGATCTGCGCCATGCCGCGGCCTTCGTCGGTCGCGCCCTGGCAGCTGCTGGTGGCCTGCGGATTGGAGGACAGCGCGTTGTATTCCGACAGGATCTGCGTATTGGCCGGCAGGTCGTTGGTGGAGATGTCCTGCGCCTCGCTGCGGATGGCGGTGGTGCAGGCGAAGCTGTCGGACAGGATGCCGACGGTGATGCCGGCGCCGGTCAGGCCCGGCACCAGCGTCGAGGCGCGCAGGCGGTCGCTGTGCTGCACGAAATCGCCCTGCGTGGTGATGCTGCCGGTATTGGTGTACGCCAGCGAGGTGCGCATGAACTTGACGCCCGACAGCGCCTGCGCGTCCTTGATGCGGTCCACCGGCAGCCAGCCGGAAATCAGGTTGGAGTACACCGAGGTGTGCTGCACGCCGAGTTGCTGCAGGCGGCTTTCGGCGTCGGCCGGGTCACCCTGCACCAGGATGTCGACCAGTACCGCCGGGATGATCTGCGGGTCGGCGACGTTGAAGCGCGCCTTCGGCGACGCCGCCGGAATGGCGCTGAGCAGCTGGCTCTTGGGCAGGCTGGCCGCCCGCTCCGCGATCGCCGCCAGCGCGTTGTCGACCTTGTTGTAGCCCGCGGCGGCCTTCTGCGCCGGGTTCATGCCGAAGCTTCCGCTCAGCGGCCGCGCCTGCGCCGTGCTGCCGAGCGCTTGCCGCGACAGCGCTGCCGACGATGCCGGCATTTCACCGGCGCTGGCCGCGCCGATACCTACCGCCGCCGCAAACGCGGCTCCGAACATGCAGACCGATGTCCGCCCCATGATGTGACTCCCGAAAAGTGGATGTGATCAATCACGGCACGACGCCGGCGGCATGGAGCTGCGGCAGAAAATTTGATGCCGGATGCGGCGCCGCGGGAACCTGCGGTACCGCCTGAGCCCGACATCGGACATCAACGCGCCCCTGCACGCCAACGACATCCGTGTCCCTATGTCCGGAGCATATTCCCGCTGACACAGAATTGTAAAACCGGCCGCGCGGCGATCGCGGCGCCGCAACAATCGCGGCTGACGTTTCAGCGTGCCGTAAACCACTCCGCGGCCCACGGCTGATGCTTGACCGGCTGGAACTCGATCAGCCGGTACTCGGCCAGATCCTGCAGGCGATACGGGTCCTGGGCGATGAACGCCTCCAACTCGGCACGCTGCGCGGCGCGCGCCAGCAGCACGCCGCCCTGCCGCGGCACCTGCGGGCCGGACGCCAGCAGCAGGCCGCGCTCGTACCCGGCCTGCAGATGCGCACGGTGCGCGGCCAGGGTCTCGTCGATGCGCGCCAACGGCGCGCGGTAGGTGATTTCCACAACGTAATGGGGCATGGCCAAGGCATCGCAATCCGGGGGCGCAGTCTACCGCAGGGCCGCCCGGGTGCCCCCGCCCGGCGGGATTGAGCGGCCGGCGCTTGCGCGGCGGCTCCGGCAATGGTAACTAAAGGACCCCGGCGCGCACCTGCCGGATGGTTCAAGATTGATCTTTGGGGGATCAAGGATGAGCACCAAAACCGCCCTGGTTGTGGACGACTCCAAGTCGGCCCGCTTCGCCATGCGCAAGTTCCTGGAAAGCTTCGGCTATCAGGTGGACACCGCGGAAAGCGCGGAGGACGCCTACATTTACCTGCGCAAGAAGCTGCCGGAGGTGATGTTCCTCGACCACATCATGCCCGGCACCGACGGCTTCGAGGCGATCAAGGCGATCAAGGGCAACCCGGCCACCGCCGGCCTGCCGGTGGTGCTGTGCTCGTCCAACGAGGGCGACGAATTCCTGCGCCAGGCGCGGGTTTGCGGCGCGGTAGACGTGCTGCAGAAGCCGCCCAGCCCGGACCAGATCCGCAACGTGCTCGACAACCTCAAGCGGCTGCAGGAAACCACGCCGCCGGCCGCGCTGACGCCGGCCGCGCCGAGCAAGGTGCAGCCGATCCGCGAGCCCGAAGTGGCGATCGAACAGGCGGTGATGAAGAATCTGCGCGACGCGCTGCCGGCGGCGGCGATGCCCGCCGCCGCGCCGCCGCGTCCGGCCGCGCCGCGCGAGGAACTGCTGGTGGTCGGCCGCACCCCGGCGACGCCGCGCGACGAAAGCGCGGCGCGCATCGATGCACTGCGCGAGGAGATGGAAGGACGCCTGCGCCGCATCACCCAGGACCTGTTCGTACAGCTGGCCGAGGTCAAGGCGCAGGTGGCCCACTTTGAAGCGGCGCAGGCGCCGCGCGACGAACAGCACCTGCAGGACATCGCGGTGCGCGCGGTGGAACCGCAGCTGGACTCGCTCAGCCGCAACGTCGATGTGCTGCTGGCGCGCCTGCGCGGCGACATCGACGAGCTGCTGGCGGTGCAGAACCAGCGCATCGACCAGCTCAGCCAGAGCCTGCGCCAGGCGGTGATCGAGGAGGCGCATGCCGTATCGGAGCGCGTGATGATGAACGCGGCGCAGCGCATCTCCGACCAGATCGCCGAGTCGATCCTGCGCGTGCTCAAGCCCGCCACGGCGCAGCGCTAGGGTCTGTTGACAATCATTGGATCGCTGCGTTGCTGCTCCCCGCCTTTTATA
>CAYVKA010000080.1:0-9325 GCA_964451925.1 uncultured Nevskia sp.
CGCCCATCAGCCGCATCCCGGTGAACAACGTGTCGAACCTCAACACCTAGAGCAGCTAGAGCAGGCCGTCGCGCTGCGGCAGCGCCAGAATCCGCTTCACCGCCTCATCGGGCGCCAGCTTGCTGGTGTCGATGGACAGCTCCGCATGGTCCGGCGCCTCGAATGGATCGTCAATGCCGGTGAAGCCCTTGATCTCGCCGCGCCGCGCCTTCTTGTACAAGCCCTTGGGGTCGCGGCTCTCGCACACCGCCAGCGGCGTGGCGACATAGATTTCGTAGAAGCCGCCCAGTTGCGAGATGCGCGCGCGGACCTCGGCGCGGGCGGTGCGGAACGGCGCGATGGCGGCGCAGATGCAGATGCCGCCGTGCCGTGTCACCTCGCCGGCGACGTAGCCGATGCGGCGGATGTTGAGCTCGCGGTCGGCGCGGGAAAAGGTCAGGCCGCTGGACAGCATCTCACGCACGATGTCGCCGTCGAGCACGGTGGCGGGACGCTGGAAATCGGACTTGATGACGGCGGCCACGCGCTCGGACAAGGTGGACTTGCCGGCGCCGGACAGGCCGGTGAGGAACAGGGTGAAACCGCGGCGCGGGCTGGCGGTCATTGCACAAGCTCTCCAGGATTGATTTTGGATATGGGGCGATATCGGTGAGGTGCAGCCGGCCACCTTGCCGCCTCGCGGCGGCGGCGGTTCGAGCCGTAATGAATCTATTGTAGCCGCGCTTTCCGGCCCACCGGGCCGGTTGCGGGAACCACGCGCCTGGGCGAAGGTCATTACACTCTTCAGTCCCGACCCCTGATACTTCCCGCATGCGCCTGTTCCCCGCCCTCGGCCTGCTGCTGGCCGCCCTCGCCGTTCCCGCCCACGCCGGAGCGGTGAAGACCGAGCATGTCGAAGCCGAGCTGATCGCCGAAAACCTGAGCCTCAACGCCGCGGGCGACAACTGGCTGGCCCTGCGCATCGCGCCGGAGGACGGCTGGCACGTGTACTGGCGCAATCCCGGCGATTCGGGCCTGGCCACCACGCTGGCCTGGACCCTGCCGGCCGGCATCAGCGCCGGCGCGCTGCAATGGCCCTACCCGCACCGCAGCGCCCTCGGCGACATCGTCAACTATGGTTACGGCAGCGAAACCCTGCTGCTGGTGCCGCTGACGGTTCCGGCGGACTGGTCCGGCGGCCCCGCCGTCAACCTGCTGGCCAAGGCCAAGTGGCTGGTGTGCAAGGACATCTGCATTCCCGGCAGCGCCGACCTGAGCCTGCAGCTGCCGCTCGCCGCCGCCGGCGCGCCGGCGCAGGCCGATCCACACTGGCGCGATGCCTTCAACACCGCCCGTGCCGAACTGCCGCAACCGGCGCCGGCGAACTGGAAAGTGGAGTATGCGGTGCGCGGCGGCGCCGGCGAGGGCGACTTTTCGCTGGCGGTGAAGGGCGCGCAGTTCTCTGCCGGCGGCGCCATCGAATTCTTTCCCTACGCCAGCGACCTGCTCAAGCACTCGGCGCCGCAGCGCCTGGCCAACAACGCCGAGCGCGGCCTGCGCATCTCGCAGAAGCTGGGCGACTATTTCGTCAAGGCGCCGGCGCAGGTCGACGGGGTCCTGGTGGTGCATGACGGCGACGCGGTCAAGGCCTGGGAAATCCATGCCCAGCCCGGCGCGGTGGAAGCGGTGCCGCAAGGCGCCGCCAGCGCCGCGGGCGCTGCGGCCACCGCAAGCCCGGCGCCGCTGAACCTGGTGCTGGTGCTGCTCTCGGCGCTGCTCGGTGGCCTGATCCTGAACCTGATGCCCTGCGTCTTCCCGGTGCTGTCGATCAAGGCCATCAGCCTGATCGAAGCGCGCGTCAAGGTGGCGCGGCGCCAGCGCGGCCATGCGCTGGCTTATACCTTTGGCGTGCTCGCCACCTTCGCCGGCCTGGCCGGCCTGCTGTTGCTGCTGCGCGGCGGCGGCGCGGCCGTCGGCTGGGGCTTCCAGCTGCAGCAGCCGGTGTTCGTGGCGGCGCTGGCCTACCTGTTCTTCGCCATGGGCCTATCCATGTCCGGCCTGGTGCAGTTCGGCACCCGTCTGATGGGCGTTGGCCAGGGCCTGGCGGCCGACAGCGGCTACCGCGGCTCGTTCTTCACCGGCGTGCTGGCGGTGGCGGTGGCCAGCCCCTGCACCGCACCGTTCATGGGCACGGCGCTGGGCTATGCGCTGGGCCAGCCGGCGGCGCTGTCGCTGCTGGTGTTCCTGGCGCTGGGCCTGGGCCTGGCGCTGCCGTTCCTGCTGATCGGCTTCTTCCCGCAGCTGGGCCGCCTGCTGCCGCGGCCCGGTGCCTGGATGGAGACCTTCAAGCAGGTGATGGCCTTCCCGCTGTACCTGAGCGTGGTCTGGCTGCTGTGGGTGCTGGGCGGCATCACCGACCGCAACGGCATGGCGGTGGCTTTGCTCGGCCTGACGCTGGTGGCCTTCGCGCTATGGCTGTGGCACCGGCCGGGCCGCGTCGCCGCGCTGCTGCGCCTGGCGGCGCTGCTGGCGGCGTTGGGCCTGCTCACCGCGCCGCAGATCCGCACCGTGTCGGCCAGCCCCGGCGCCGCAACCCGGGTGGACGCAATCGAGCCGTGGAGCGAGCAGCGGGTGGCCGAACTGCGCGCGCAGGGCCGCACCGTGTTCGTCGACTTCACCGCCGACTGGTGCATCACCTGCAAGGTCAACGAGCATGTCGCGCTCGACACTGCCGCCGTGCACCAGGCGTTCGCCGCGCAGCAAGTGGTCTGGCTGCAGGGTGACTGGACCCGCGCCGACCCGGCCATCACCCGGCTGCTGGCGCAGTACGGGCGTTCCGGCGTGCCGCTGTATCTGCTATATGTGAAGGGTGGCGAGCCGAAAGTGTTGCCGCAACTGCTGACCCCATCAATGGTGGTGGATGCGCTCAAGGCGGGCTGAGCCGCAGCCCGGTAGGAGGCTGTCATGCGTGGTTTGCGCAAATCGCTGGCTCTGGGTGGATTGATGCTGGCCCTGCTTGGCGGCGCAGCCGCCGCGGCCGATGCGCCGAGAATCGGCCAGCCGGCTCCAGCCTTCAGCGCCAGCGACAGCCATGGCCACAGCGTGGCGCTGGCCGACTACCGCGGCAAGCTGGTGGTGCTGGAGTGGACCAACGACGGCTGCCCCTTCGTGCAGCACTACTACAAGCGCGGCAACATGCAGGCCCTGCAGAAGGAGTACACCGCCAAAGGCGTGGTGTGGCTGTCGGTGATCTCCTCGGCGCCCGGCACGCAGGGCTATGCCGATGGCGCCCGCGCCGACCAGCTGAGCCAGGAGCGCGGCGCCGCGCCGAGCGCGGTGCTGCTCGACCCGGCCGGCAAGCTGGGCCACCTGTACGACGCCAAGACCACGCCGCACATGTTCATCGTCGACGGCAGCGGCAAGCTGATCTACGCCGGCGGCATCGACAGCCTGCCCAGCACCGATCCGGCCGACGTCGCCCGCGCCCAACCGTACGTCAAGAACGCGCTGGACGAGGCGCTGGCCGGCAAGCCGGTGAGCCACCCGCTGACCTCGCCTTACGGCTGCTCGGTCAAATACGAGTAAGCAGGGCGCGGGGTCGTCCGCTTTCGCGGCGCCGGGCGTGAGCGTTTGAGCGGTGCTTCAGGGCGTTGTCGCGGCCGGCACGGCGGGGCTGGCCACGACCGGCGCCGGCAGCGTTTTGCTCGGCTTCTGCGCGGCAATGGCGTCGACCGCCGCGGTGACCATTTTCTGCAGGGCCTCCTCCACCGGCGTGTTCCGGAAGTAGCCGACCAGGCCCTTGGGCAGCGGCACGTAGCCGAAGCGGCCGCCGACCAGGCCCTGCAGGCTGAGGCCGTACTTGGTGTTCTTGCCTTCCACCGCGGTGGTGTTGACGATGCGCCCGGTGGCGACGTCGATGATGCGCAGCTCCATCGCCACGTAACCGCGCTTGAAGCTGAGGTTGAACAGCGCCGCGCCGTTGTTGTAGTTGGCGCCCAGCGGCACCGGGATCGGGATGGCGAAACCGTCCGAACCGGCGCCGGCGTCGAACGCGGTGATGGCGCCCACCACCAGCAGTTCGGCGCCCTCCAGCTGGCCCTGCGGGATGCGCGTGGCATCGCCGGCGCGGGCCGAGGCGGAGAACTCCTGTTCCAGGGTCACCTCGCTCAGCGCGTCGCGCTCCAGCACGATGAACTGGCCGCTGTTGAACAGGTCGGTGACCAGCATGTCGCGGATGCCCTGGCTCAAGGCATCCGGCGTCATCTGCTGGTCCTTGGGCTTGGCGGCGTTGATCAGCCCGAGCTGCTTGGCCACCGACTTGTCGGTGGCCGGGTCGGTCTTGTCGATGATGCCGCCGACGGCGACGCGGTATTTCGGCCCGTTGGCCGACTCGGCCTGCGCCTGGGCGATGGTCTGGCCGCCGCTGCGCGTCACCGTGGTGCCGGTGCAGGCGCCCAGCAGCAGGGCCAGCCCGGCCAGCGCCAGCGCGCGCATCGCTGTCCCGCTCACTGCGGCCGTGGCGTCAGAGCTTGGTCGCCACGATCGAGTTCACCGCCGCCTCGATGCAGTTGCGGATGGCCTGCTCCATTGGCGTCTTGCTGTAGGCGCCGAGGCCGATCGGCATGTCGCCGCGGGCGAAGATCAGGCCGACGCTGTTGCTGGCCGAAGTGCCGTTGACGGTGGTGGCGTTGACCACGCGGCCGGTGGCGGCGTCGATGATGCGGATATTGATGGTGACGCAGGCCTGGTTGCCCGACAGGATGATCAGCGAGCCGCCCTTGCAGGCCGGCTCGAAGGCGGTGACGGTGCCGCGGATCAGCAGCTGCGCGCCCTCCAGCTGGCCGATCGGCGCCGCGGTCTGCGGCTTGAAGCGGCCGCTGTTGGACAGGTCCTGCTCCGCCGTCACTTCGTTCAGGTGCTCACGCTCCAGCACGATGAAACGGCCGGTGTTGAACAGCGAATCGGCCAGCATGTCGGCCATGCCGCCGCCGATCGCGGCACCCTGCGCCGCCTTGTAGTCGAACGCGCTGATGGCAACACGGTATTGCGGCCCGTTGTAGGGCACCGCCTGCGCCTGCGCGATGGTCGGCCCGCTGGAGCTGCTGACCACGGTGGCGGTGCTGGTGCAGCCGGCGGCCAGGACCAGGGCGCCCAGGAGAGCGGAACGGACGAAGGGAATGAGTCTGCGCATGGACAAGCTCCTAGGGATCGGTAGACGGTCAGGTATGACGGCACGCCATCCGCCTAGCTTACCCAAAGCCGGGCGGGCTTTCCGCCAACTGCGCCACAGCGCGACGGCCGGCCGCTGCGATTCCGCGCATAATTCCCGTCATGAATACGCCCCAGCAGCAAGACCCCGCCCTGATCCGTTTCGCCCTGCACGGCGGCGCCGGCGATCCCCCGCCCGGCGCCGGCGCCCAGCCCGAGCAGCGCGCCGCGCTGCGCCGCGTCGCCGCCGAGGCGCAGGCGCTGCTGCGCGGCGGTGCCCCCGCCCTCGACGCGGTGACCCGCGCGGTGGAACTGATGGAGGACTGCCCGCTGTTCAACGCCGGCATCGGCGCGGTGCTCAGCCGCGACGGCCTGCCTGAACTGGACGCCGCCATCGTCAACGGCGCCGACCGTGCCTGCGGCGCCGTCACCGGCATCAGCCGCGTGCGCAGCCCGGTGCGTTTCGCCCGCGCCATCATGGAACGCACGCCGCACGTGTTCTTCGGCGGCGCCGGCGCCGAGCGCCTCGCCGCCGAACTGGGCATGGAAATGGTGCAGCCGGGCTTCTTCATCACCGCCGAGCGTCTGCAGCAGCTGGAGGCGGCCCGGCGCGCCGGAGCCATCACGCTGGACCACGACGACCACGCCTTCTGCGACGATGACGCCGCCTTCGGCACGGTCGGGGCGGTGGCGCGCGACGCCTACGGCCACCTCGCCGCCGCCACTTCCACCGGCGGCCTGACCAACAAGCTGCCGGGCCGCGTCGGCGACACGCCGGTGATCGGCGCCGGCACCTTCGCCGACGACCGCAGCGTCGCCGTGTCCTGCACCGGTACCGGCGAGTCCTTCATCCGCAGCGGCTTCGGCCACGCCCTGCACGCGCGCCTGGCCTGGTGCGGCTGGGAGCTGGAGCGCGCCTGCGCCGAGGCGCTGGACAGCGTGGCCGCCTATCACGGCCGCGGCGGCTGCATCGCCATCGACCACCGGGGCAACATCGCCCTGCCCTTCAACTCGCGCAGCATGTACCGCGCCTGGGTGGAGGCGGACGGTCGGGTACGGGTGGCGATCGGCCCGGGGGGCGACGGGGCCTAGTTGTAGAGCAGGGAGAGCGGTATCGCTACGCCGCTGCCGGCAGGGCGTACAACGGCACCGCCTCCGCAAACCCCTTCACCGCGATCGCTTCCCGCGCCTCCAGCGGCACCTCCGCCGCCAGCTCGCGGGTGCGCCCGTCCACCAGGATTTCGCCGTCCGCGGCCTGCTCGCACAGGCGCGAGGCCAGATTCACCGCCGGCCCGACCGCGGTATATTCCAGCCGCGAAGCCGAGCCGATGACGCCCACGGTGACAAAGCCGCTGGCGACGCCGATGCCGATGCCGAGCCGGTGCTCCTCGCTGCTCCAGCGCCGCGTCACTTCGCGCGCCGCATCGCGCACACCGCTGGCGATGGCCAGGCCGACCGCGGCATGGTTGGGCACCGGAATCGGCGCGCCGACCAGGATCAGGATGCCGTCACCGGCAAAATCCTTGATGGTGCCGCCGTAGGCCGCCACCACCTCGCCCACCGCATCGTAGTAGTCACGCAGCACCTGGATCACGCGCGACGACGGGTGTGCCTGGGCATAGGCGGTGAAGCCGCGCACGTCGCTGACCACCACGGTGATCTCCAGGTAGTTCTGCTTCATCGCGCCGGACAGCCCGCGCTCGCGCACCAGGGAAGCCACCTGCGACGACATGAAACGCGACAGGAACTGGCCGCGCTGACCCTGCAGCACGTGGTATTGCACCGCGCCGACCAGGAAGATCATCTCGCCCAGCAGCACCGCGATCGAGGCCAGCTCCTGGCGCAGCACGAAGCCGGCCAGGAAGAACGGCGTGCTCAGGCCCAGCGCCAGGATACGCACGCGCTCGGCACGGTCCGGGCGGCGGTTGAGCACCAGCGCCCCGGAAAACAGGCCGGTGCCGATGGAAAACAGGATCGGGCAGGCGAACAACCAGAAGCCCGGACGGCGCAGCACGCCGGCGCTGCTGGCGGCGAACAGGAAGTCGCGCGTGCGGGTCTCCGGGTAGAGGATCGACAGCACACAGTACAGCAGCGCGGTCAGCTGCCCGCAGCGCAGCATGAAGTCGCCGAAGCGCACGTCCAGCTCGCCCGCAGGCATGGTGCGGCGCACGCGCAGCACCCACTCCAGCACCGCGACGATGGCCGCACCTTCAGGCAGCGCGAACCAGCCGGGCATGGCCGCGAGCCCGCCGTGGAACACGAATCCGGCGTTGAGGCCGATGGCCGTGCTGATGAAAATCAGTGTCAGCGCCAACGAGCGCGACGTCGGCGAACGGTAGTCGGCGGAAATGAAGGCCACGGCCATGCCCAGCGCGACGAGCGCAACCATCACGCTGGGAATGGTGGGACTCATGCCTGGGCGTTGTCCGGCGGGCTGAAAAGGGCCGTCACATTATCCTAGAAACGGCGCCGGAGCCGGTGCGCCGGCCGGTTTCGCGCGCCTGATGCCAATGCCGGCCGGGTGACCGAGCCGGTATCCGGCGTCGCGCAGAGGCGCCGTTCGTCTGCCGGATTCTACCGTTGACCGGCGATTGGTATTGCGCATTCTCCGCTCGTCACGCCTCGGCACACGCCCATCGGCACCGGCGCGGCGACCGCCCCGAAGTGGAGTCTTCTGTGCACCTGAGCCGCCTCCGCCCAGGGTTTTTTCAAGCGCAGAACAAGCCTCCATGAACGGTACCTACGATCTCTCACTGGTTGTCGCCTCCTATTGCGTGGCGGCGTTCGCTGCTTACGCGGCGCTGGACCTGGGTGGGCGCATCGCGCTGTTCGACGGGGCGCGCGAGCGCTTCTGGCTGTTCGCCGGCGCCCTGGCCATGGGCACCGGCATCTGGGCCATGCATTTCGTCGGCATGAAAGCCTTCAAGCTGCCGGTGGAGATCAGCTACGACCTCGGCCTGACTGCGCTGTCGTGGTTCACCGCCGTCGCCGTGTCGCTGCTGGCGCTGTACGTGATCAGCCGCAGCACACTGACCACTTACGGCCTGGTCGCCGGCGCCCTGCTGATGGGCGGCGGCATCTGCCTGATGCACTTCAGCGGCATGTGGGCGATGCTCATGACGCCCGCCATCCACTATGCCCCGTTGCTGACCGCCGCCTCCGTTGCCATCGCGGTGCTGGCCTCGGCCGCGGCGCTGTTCATCAGCTTCTCGGTGCGGCGTCTGCCCCAGGGCCGCGTTTTGCCGGCCAAGATCGCCGCCGCGCTGATCATGGCGCTGGCCATCTGCGGCACGCATTACACCGCGATGGCCGGAGCGCGTTTCTCCAGCGGCGCGCTGTGCGCCGCCGGCAACCTGCTGGTGGGCGACTGGATGGGCCTGCCGCTGGCCCTGATCACCGCCGGCCTGCTGGTGGCGGTGCTGCTGCTGGCCCGCATGGACGCCCGCGCGGTCAGCGATCGCCGCCGCGCCGACAAGCGCCGCATCGAAGCCGAGCGCGTGCGCCGGCTGGCCTACTACGACACCGTCACCGGCCTGCCCAACCGCAGCCTGTTCAACGAAACCCTGCTGCGCCAGTTGATCAACGTCAACGGCCGCACCCCGCCGCCGTTCGCCGTGGTCTACGGCGAGATCCGCGGCTACCGCGCGCTGGTGGAGAAGCTCGGCCAGGACCGCGTCAACCTGCTGCTGAAGACCGTGGCCGGGCAGATGGCGCCGGTGCTGCGCGAAGGCGACCTGCTGGCGCGCCTGTCGCACGACAGCTTCATCTTCCTGCTGCGCCACAACGCCGAACGCAGCATCGACACGGCGCTGGCCCAGGTCGGCGCGCTGCTCAATGCGGCGGTGCCCTGCGACAGCCAGAACTTCAAGCTGGTCTGGGGCATCGGCTCCAGCCGCTATCCGGACAATGGCAACTCGACGCAGGCGCTGATCCGCGCCGCGATGAAGTTGCAGCGTGAAATCGGCAGCGAGGCCAAGCCGGCCCTGCGCGCCCCTGTTTCGGTACTCGGAGCGGCCTAGCCGCTCCGGATCGCGCCCCGCAAAAACCGCGGAGCGCATGGTTCAGCCCGGCGCGGAACGGTCCGCGCCGGCACGGCCCTGAGCCTTGGGCCGCGAAAAGCACCACCGGTGCTTCAGCG
>CAYVKA010000080.1:9425-17545 GCA_964451925.1 uncultured Nevskia sp.
GCTCATTTTTTCAGGACCTCGATTCAGCCCGGCGCGGAATGGTCCGCCCGGCACGGCCCTGAGCCTTGGGCCGCGAAAAGCACCACCGGTGCTTCAGCGGCTCATTTTTTCAGGACCTCGATTCAGCCCGGCGCGGAATGGTCCGCCCGGCACGACCCTGAGCCTTGGGCCGCGACGGACACGACAGTGTTCCAGCGGCCCATTTTTTTGCCCGACGGCTCAGCTGACTGTGGTTTCCTGGCCTTCCAGGTCGGCTTCGAACAGCTGCTCCAGCTCCTTGGACGCTTCCTTGGCGGTCTGGATCAGCTGCTGCTCGTCGCGGTGGATCGCCTGCTGCCGCAGCAGGGTGTCGTGGTCGTGGCGGCGAAAGCGCTCGATGTCGCGCGCAATGCGCTCGTCGGACTCGCCCAGGGCGCTCAACAACTGCGCCGTCATCTCCAGGCTCGAACCATAGGCGCGCCGGATCACGTCGGACACACCCAGATCCATCAGCTGCATGGTGTGGGCGCGGTCGCGCGCCACGGCGAAGATGCGCAGGTGCGGGAAATTGCGCCGCACCATCTCGGCAATGCGCAGCGACTCCTCCACGTCGGCGATGGCCAGCACGAAGTAGCGCGCCTTGTCGGCCTTGGCGGCGCGCAGCACCTCCATGCGTCCGGCATCGCTGTAGAACACCGTGCTGCCGAACTGGCGCACGAAGTCCACGTGCTGCCAGTTGCGCTCCAGCACGGTGTAGGGAATCTTCTTCAGGCGCAGCATGCGGCCGAAGATCTGGCCGAACGGGCCGAAGCCGGCGATGATCACGTCGTTCTCCGGCGCGTCGATCTCGTCGAACGGGCGGCTCTCCTCGGTGTCGCGGCCGCCGAAGCGCGCCAGCAGCGCATACAGCGGCGGCGTGGCGATCATCGACAGGGTCACCGCCACCACCAGCGAATCGGCGGTGCGCTGGTCGAAGATCGCGGCGTTGCGCGCCATCGCGAACAGCACGAAGGCGAATTCGCCGCCCTGCGACAGCGCCACCGCCAGCGAGCGTGAAGCGCCCGCCGGCAGGCCGTAGACGCGGCCGACGGCGTACAGCACCAGGGTCTTGATGATGACCAGGATGGCCACCCCCTCCAGCACGCGCAGCGGGTCCTGGGCGATGAAGCCGATATTGGCCGACATGCCCACCGCCATGAAGAACAGGCCGAGCAGCAGGCCCTTGAACGGCTCGATATCGGCCTGCAGTTCGTAGTGGTACTCGGAGTCGGCCAGCAGCATGCCGGCAAGGAAGGCGCCGAGCGAAGCCGACAGCCCCACCGCGCTCATGCCCAGCGCCGTGCCGGTGACGGTAAGCAGCGCGGCGGCGGTGAAGATCTCCGGCACCTGGGTGGCGGCGAGGATGCGCAGCACCGGCCGCAGCAGGTAGCGGCCGAGGAACACGACGAAGGCCAGCGCCGCGCCGGCCTTGGCGGCGCTGATCCAGTACGGCGTGCCGCTGTGCAGCGCCGCGCCCTGGGCGGCGAGAAACGGCAGCAGCGCCAGGAAGGGGATCACCGCCAGGTCCTGGAACAGCAGGATGGCGAAGGCGGCGCGGCCGTGGCGGTCGGTCAGCTCCTTGCGCTCGCCCAGCATCTGCAGCACGAACGCGGTGGAGGACATCGACAGGCCGAAGCCGATGACCACCGCTGCCGGCAGCGTCTGGTGATAGCGCCACAGGGTCCAGCCGCCGAGCACCGCCGCGGTGACCAGCACCTGCGCGCCGCCCAGGCCGAACACCGCCGAGCGCAGGCGCCACAGGCGGCTGGGCTGCAGTTCCAGGCCGATGACGAACAGCAGCAGCACCACGCCGAACTCGGAGAAATTGAGGATCTCCTCGACGCGCGAGATCAGCCCCAATCCCCAGGGGCCGATGGCGATGCCGGCCGCAAGGTAGCCCAGCACCGAGCCGAGGCCGAAGCGCTTGAACAAGGGGACCGCCACCACGGCGGCCAGCAGGAGCAGGGCAATGTCTGCGAGCATCGGTTAAATTGACTGTCCGTTGATGGATTCCGGCCGGAACCGGGCATGCGCCCCGAACTCTGCCGCCGCTACGTTCACGGATGATAAGAGCAAGATGCGTACATCCCGCCACATAGTTTGCGCCGTTGCCGCGCTGCTGTCTGCGGCGTGCGGCACGCTGCCCGAAACCCGCGACAGCCCGCAGACCTGCGCAACGCAACCGGCCGGCGCCGCGCCGCTGACCGGCCCCTGGGGCTTCTCCCCCACGCTGCGCGCCAGCCTGGCCCCGGCCACGCCCGCCGGCGACGTCGCCGTGACCGCCACCGCAGCGGCACCGCTCACCGCGCCCGGCACCGCGCCGACTTTCAACGCACCGTTGGCCGCCGCCGCGGCCGAAGCGCCGTCTGCGCCGGCGCAGCGGCGCAGCCTGTTCCTGCCCGATCCGGATGCCTACGACATCGTTTCCGCCGGCCGCGGCCTGTCGCTGCACAAGCCGATGTTCCTGCTGCCCTACACCTACAGCCCGGCCTATGAAGGCCGCCATGCCGAGGTGCTGTTCCAGCTGAGCTTCAAGCAGCGCCTGTTCGACATCCCGCTGTACGCCGCCTATACGCAGAAGTCGTTCTGGCAGGCCTATGACAGCCACGAGTCCTCGCCGTTCCGTGAAACGGACTACAACCCGGAACTGTTCTACCGCTACATCCCGGCCGACCGTGCGCGCTGGTACCACCTGGGCGCCGACGTCGGCTTCGAGCACGAGTCCAACGGCAAGGGCCTGCCCGACTCGCGCAGCTGGAACCGCTTCTACGCCGCGGTGTTCCAGGCCGAGGACAATCACCTGATCTACTGGAAGTGGTGGTATCGCCTGCCGGAGAACGACAGCCTGCCGCCCACCGATCCGCAGCGCGACGACAATCCGCACATCGGTTACTACTATGGTTACAGCGAGCTGACCTACGAGCAGCAGCTTTGGGGCAAGCAGCTGGCGCGCGCCATGGTGCGCTTCAACCCGGTCACCGGCAAGGGCGCGGTGAACCTGCAATACACCATCCCCAACCGCGCCGCCGACCCGGATTTCTTCTGGATGCTGTATCTGTGGCAGGGGTATGGCGAAGACCTGTTGAACTACAACCATTCCGTTTTCCGTCTCGGCGTCGGCGTATCGCTGGCGCGTTGAGCGCGCCGGCACGCGGCAGGCGCCGCATTCCCACAAGGAGGAGTCACAGCATGCACAGCACCAACCGACATCCGCAGATGCACCAGGCGCTGGCGCCGACAGTCAAGGCGCCGCACAAGGGCCACCGGCCGGAATGGCTGATCGGCCAGTCGATGATGGATCACGCGGTGAAGGCGATCCGCGCCCGCGCCCACCTGGAGCGCGGCTACGACATCCCCTATCTGGCCGGCTACAGCATCGACGGCCACACCATCTTCATCGACCGCCACATGCCCAAGAGCTTCACCTTCCGCCGGCGCAAGGTGCTGACCGACCGCTTCCTGATCGTGCACGAGGCGGTGGAGAAATCGCTGATCCAGCTGCTCGGCATGCACTACCTGCACGCCCACCAGATCGCCCTGCACGCCGAACAGGCGGCGGTGCGCGCCGAAGGTGTCACCTGGGAAGCCTATGACGCCTTCATGCAGGAATACATCAAGGTGATCGGCGACGAGGAACTGACGCGTGTTCCCGACAAGCTCGACCTCACACCCTATCGCGACTTCCACGATATCGACGAGCTGAAGAAAATGCGCCAGGGCATGGCGCCCTGCCCCGACTTCGTGCCGAAGCACAAGGTGCATATTGCGGGACTGTGACAGCTGAGGGCCGCCCCCTTGCAATCCGCCGCGGCGCCTCCACGCATGGGTGGGGCAGCCGGCCGAACGCTTGAACATGCCCGGCGGATCGCGGGTCATAGTGGTGCGGTCCGGGCCGGCTGGACAATACAGCGGGAGCGGCCGCGGCCGTCCCGCCGCAGCGGCAGCCACGAGGAGACAGTCATGACCACCGCAGTGTGGAACGGGGTAGTGATCGCGCAATCAGACCAGACCGTCGTAGTGGAAGGCAACCACTATTTCCCGGTAGAGTCGGTCAACGCCGAATACCTCAAGCCCAGCGACACCACCACCGTCTGCTACTGGAAGGGCACGGCGCATTACTACACCGTGGCCGCCAATGGCAGCGAGAGCAAGGACGCCGCCTGGTACTATCCCGAGCCCAGCGCCGAGGCCGCGCAGATCAGGGGCCGCATCGCATTCTGGCGCGGCGTCAAGGTCAAGTAAGCCGGCCCAGGGCCGGAAGGATCACAACATGGCGGCCGGTCAGTTCGAGCGGGGCCCGGCGCGGTCCGCGGCGGCATCGTTGCCGGCGCGCTACCACGCGGTGCGCGCGCGCACCGAGGCGCTGGCAGCGCGCCTGTCGCCGGAAGACCAGCAGGTGCAGTCGATGGCCGACGCCAGTCCGGCCAAATGGCACCGCGCCCACACCAGCTGGTTCTTCGAGACCTTCGTGCTGCAACCGCACCAGCCCGGCTACCGCCTGTTCGACCGGCGCTACGGCCAGCTGTTCAATTCCTACTACGAAACCGTGGGTGCGCGCATCGCCCGCGCCGCACGCGGCCTGCTGACGCGGCCGACAGCGGAGCAGATCAGCGCCTACCGCGCCCATGTCGATGCGGCAATGCAGCCACTGCTGCAAGGCTGCACGCCGCAGCTGGCGGCGCTGGTGGAGCTGGGCCTGCATCACGAGCAGCAGCACCAGGAGCTGCTGCTGACCGACATCAAGCATGCCTTCGCCGCCAATCCGTTGCGTCCGGCCTACCTGCCTGGCGCCGCCACCCCGGCGCGGGACTGCGCGCCGCCGCACTGGCTGGAGCTGGCGCCGGGCATCCACCACATCGGCCACGACGGCGCCGGCTTCGCCTTCGACAACGAGTCGCCGCACCATGCGGTGCTGCTGGCCGGCTGCCGTATCGCCAGCCGGCCGGTGAGTGTCGGCGAATACCTGCGCTTCATCGAGGACGGCGGCTACCGCCGCCCGCAGCTGTGGCTGTCGGACGGCTGGGGCGCCGTACAGCAGGAAGGCTGGCGGGCGCCGCTGTACTGGGAGCAGCACGACGGCCAGTGGCACAGCTACACGCTGCACGGCGAACGGCCGCTGCGCCACGACGAGCCGGCGTGCCACGTCAGCTATTACGAAGCCTGCGCCTATGCCGCCTGGGCGGGCAAGCGCCTGCCGACCGAGCCGGAATGGGAAGCGGCCTGCGCCGCGCAGGGCGGCATGGCGCGGACCGACGAGGACGCGGCGGCGCTGTGCGTGCACCCGCGGCCGCTGGCCGACGGCTTCCACCAGGACGTGTGGGAATGGACCGGCAGCGCCTATCTGCCCTATCCGGGGTTCCGCGCCGCGGCCGGCGCGGTGGGCGAGTACAACGGCAAGTTCATGGTCAACCAGATGGTGCTGCGCGGCCGCTCCTGCGCCACGCCACCGGGCCATGAGCGTGCCAGCTACCGCAATTTCTTTGTGCCGGCGGCGCGCTGGCAATTCAGCGGTTTCCGACTCGCGGAGGATTCATGAACGGTCCACTGGCGGCAAGCGCCCAGGCGGGCGTGCAGCAGTTGCAGGACCTGGAGCCGTCGACTGCGGAATTCGAGGCGGCGGTGCTCACCGGCCTGTCGTCGCCGCAGAAGACCCTGCCCTGCAAGTTCTTCTACGACGCCGCCGGCTCGGCGCTGTTCGACCGCATCTGCAGGCTGCCCGAGTACTATCTGACGCGCACCGAGCTGCGCATCCTGGAGCAGCGGGCCGCGGACATCGCCGCGCTGCTCGGGCCGCGCGCCAGCCTGGTTGAATTCGGCGCCGGCTCGGCCGGCAAGGTCGGGCTGATCCTGGCGCGATTGCCGGACCCGTACTGTTACGTACCGGTTGACATCTCGCGCAAGCACCTGCTGGGCGGCGCCGCCGGCGTGGCGCGCGCCTTCCCCGGCCTGCGCATCGCGCCGGTGTGCGCCGACTACACGCAGAGCTTCGCCCTGCCGGCCGCGGCGGCCGGCTCGCCCGGCGCCCTCGCCGGCTTCTTCCCCGGCTCGACCATCGGCAACTTCACCCACCCTGAAGCGGCGGTATTCCTGGCGCGCACGCGGCAGATCCTCGGCCCGGGCGCCCTGCTGATCGTCGGCGTGGACCTGCGCAAGGACGAACGCGTGCTCAACGCCGCCTACGACGACGCCGCCGGTGTCACCGCCGAGTTCAATCTCAACCTGCTGCGCCGCATCAACCGCGAACTGGGCGGCAACTTCAGGATCGACGGCTTCGGCCACGCCGCGCGCTGGAACGAGGACGAAGGGCGCATCGAAATGCACCTGGTCAGCCGCACCGCGCAGACCGTGCGCATCGGCGACGCACGGTTCGAGTTCGTCCAGGGCGAAAGCATCCACACGGAAAACTCCTACAAGTACAGCATCGCTTCATTCCAGGCCCTGGCCGCGGATGCGGGCTATGCGCCGGTGCACTGCTGGACCGACGAGCGCTCGCTGTTCAGCGTGCACGCACTCAGGAACCCCGGATAAGGCGCGCGGACCGGTGCCCCCAGCCCGTCGCCGCGCCGCCCCCCCCCGGCGGCAGCGGCAGGCCACCAACCCGCGGCGGGAGCACATCGCCAGCTTCAGGTTAACAAAAGTAAAGCGCCGAACTTCAGCCAGCGGCCGCTGCCTTACCCTCGCTGCGGCTTCCTCCCTCCCTGGGTGGCCGCAGTCGGGCAGCGCTTCCCCCTTTGACGCTGCCCCAGTGGCGGCGCCGGCGAATTCCCCGTTTCGCCGGCGCCATTTTTTTGCGCGGCCGCGGCGCCGGCATGCCGCGCCGGCGGATAAGCTAGGCTAAATGTGGCCAAGCCACCCGACCGATGACCGAGCCGATGACGGAACCGCCGCTGCGCGGGCGCACCATCGCTGTGGCCGAGAGCCGCGAACTCGACGTATTCGCCGCCATGCTGGAACGGCGCGGCGCGCGCGTGCTGCGCTGCCCGCTGGTGGGCATCCTCGACGCACCCGACCCGGCGCCGGTGCTGCGCTGGGTACACTGGTTCAACGGCGGCGCCTGCGACGACCTGATCCTCCTTACCGGCGAAGGGCTGCGCCGCCTGCTCGGCTGCATCGGGCGGCACGAAGCGGCGCTGCAAGCCGGCTTCCTCGCCCAACTTGGCCGCGTGCGCAAGATCACCCGCGGCCCCAAGCCGGCCCGCGCCCTGCGCGAGCTGGGCCTGAAGCCCGACATCGCCGCCGCGACCCCGACCAGCGCCGGCGTCATCGACGCGCTGCGCGGGCAGGATCTGCGCGGCCGCGCCGTCGGCGTGCAACTCTACGGCCGCGAGCCCAACCTGCCGCTGATGCAGTTCCTGCAGCA
The DNA here is from genome assembly GCA_964451925.1 of uncultured Nevskia sp. GTDB lineage: Bacteria > Pseudomonadota > Gammaproteobacteria > Nevskiales > Nevskiaceae > Nevskia. The sequence continues at coordinate 16,804 of CAYVKA010000080.1, forward strand.
GGCCGGGGCAGAGGCACACAGCGTCGCCCCCTACGTCTACGCCGACGACACCCACGATGCGCAGGTGATCGAGCTGATCGTGCACATGGCCGCCGGCGAAGTGGACGCCATCGCCTTCACCAGCAGCGCCCAGGTGGACCGGCTGCTGGCCGTGGCCGAGGCGGCGGAACAGCTGGACGCGCTGAAGGACGCGCTGGCGCGGACCTGTGTCGCCGCCATCGGGCCGGTGGTGGCTGCGGCGCTCGCCGCGCAAGGCATCCGCGTCGACCTGACGCCGAGCGAGTCCTTTTTCCTCAAGCCGCTGACCAGCAAGCTGGTGGAAAGGCTCGGCAACGGCCGGCCCGATCCGGCGGAAGACGCTTGAGCCTGTAACGACCGCGCGCCGCTCAGGGCGGCGCCTCGATCCGCGCCGCCAGATCGATGCTGCACGGCGCCGCCAGGCCGCCGTAGCGCGCATCGACCCGGTACAGCAGGTCCCGCGCCTGATCGCGCTTGCCGCCCGCCAGCAGCGTTTTCCGCCCGCCAAAGGCCGCGCCGCAGGCCCGCGCATCCTGTCAAAGCGCTGACATCTTCGCCCTCTAGGCTCGATCCGGTTCAGCACAACATTCAAGGGAATGATCATGACCACGACGGACCGTCGCGATTTTCTGCGTCTGCTCGGCAGCACCTCTCTCGCCTCCATGTTCCCCGCCAGCATCGCCCGCGCCCTGGAGATTCCAGGCAACCACCGCACCGGCTCCAT
>CAYVKA010000080.1:17555-20847 GCA_964451925.1 uncultured Nevskia sp.
CGAGCACATCGTCGTGCTGATGCAGGAGAACCGCTCCTTCGATCACTATTTCGGCACGCTGCGCGGCGTGCGCGGCTACGGCGACCCGCGCCCGGTGCAGCTGCCCTCGGGCAAGCCGGTGTGGTACCAGCCCGACAGCAGCGGCTACGTGCTGCCGTTCCGTCCCGACGCCGACCAGCTCGGTCTGACCTTCCTCGAAGACCTGGCGCACGACTGGACCAGCACCCACGCCGCCTGGAACCAGGGCCGCTACGACCAGTGGGTGCCGAACAAGGGCGCGGCGAGCATGGCGCACCTGAGCCGCCAGGACATCCCGTTCCACTATGCGCTGGCCGACGCCTTCACCATCTGCGACGCCTATCACTGCTCGCTGCTCGGCCCGACCGATCCGAACCGCTACTACATGTGGACCGGCTGGGTCGGCAACGATGGCAGCGGCGGCGGCCCGGTGATCGACAATGCCGAGGCCGGCTACGGCTGGTCCACCTACCCGGAAACGCTGCAGCAGGCGGGCATTTCCTGGAAGATCTACCAGGACGCCGGCACCGGCCTCGACGCGGCCGGCTTCTGGGGCTGGACCAGCGACGCCTACATCGGCAATTACGGCGACAACTCGCTGCTGTACTTCCACCAGTACCAGAACGCGCAGCCCGGCAATCCGCTCTACGACAAGGCCCGCACCGGCACCAACATCTCCGCCGGCGGCGGCCTGTTCGACACGCTGCGCAGCGACGTGGCCAACGGCACGCTGCCGCAGGTGTCGTGGATCGTGGCGCCGGAGGCCTATACCGAGCACCCGAACTGGCCGGCCAACTACGGCGCCTGGTACGTGTCGCAGGTGCTGGACGCGCTGACCGCCAATCCCGAGGTGTGGAGCAAGACTGCGCTGTTCGTCACCTATGACGAGAACGACGGCTTCTTCGACCACATGGTGCCGCCGACGGTGCCGCCCTCGGCCAGCCAGGGCAAGTCCACCGTGGCTATCACCAACGAACTGTTCGCCGGCAACTCCAGCTATCCGGCCGGGCCCTATGGCCTGGGCGTGCGCGTGCCGATGCTGGTGGTGTCGCCGTGGAGCAAGGGCGGCTGGGTCAACTCGCAGGTGTTCGACCACACCTCGATCATCCGCTTCATCCAGCGCCGCTTCGGCACCACCAAGCAGCCGCTGGACGAGCCCAACATCTCGCCGTGGCGGCGCGCGGTATGCGGCGACCTGCACAGCGCCTTCGACTTCTCGCGGCCCGATACGCGCAGCGTGGCGCTGCCCGACACCAGCGCCTACCAGCCGCCCGACCGGCAGCGCCATCCCGACTTCGACGCCGTGCCGCCGGCCACCCAGGCCCTGCCGCAGCAGGAGCCGGGTCTGCGCCCGGCGCGCGCCCTGCCCTACGAGCTGCACGCCACCGCCTGGGCCGACCAGGGCAGCCTGTGGATCGACTTCGCCAACACCGGCAAGGCCGGCGCCTGCTTCCAGGTGCGCGCGGCCGAAACGGCCGCCGGCCCCTGGAGCTATACCGTGGAAGCGGGCAAGTCGCTGGCCGATTCCTTCGCCGCGGCGGGCGCCTATGATTTCTCGGTGCACAGCGCCAATGGTTTCCTGCGCCACTTCAAGGGCGACCTCGCCGCGCCGCGCACACAGCTGCGGCTGAAGAGCCGCTACGACCATGCCCGCGGCAACTTCGAGCTGATCCTGCTCAACCGCGGCGACAGCCCCTGCCAGGTCACGGTGGAGAACAGCTACAGCGGCGAATCCTTCACCCAGGTGCTGGAACCGGGCGAGCGCGTCGAAAACCACTGGGACCTGCACGGCAGTTTCGGCTGGTATGACCTGATCGTCCGCTCCAATGCGGAGAGCGGCTTCCTGCAGCGCCTGGCCGGCCATGTCGAGACCGGTGCGCCCAGCTTCAGCGATCCGGCCATCGCCGGCACCCTGCACGCCAGCGTCGACGCCTGATCCGCCGCAGCCGGCGGAAAAAAATCCCCTCGTCATCAGCCGATGACGAGGGGATCGTGTGCTGCCGCAAGCCGCGCGCGTAGCGCCGGCTGCCGCCAGCGCTGTGTTACTGCTGGCGCTGCTTGTGGATGCGCGCGCTGTTTTTGTTCAGCGACTTGTTGAGGCGGTGCTGCTCACCCTTGGTCAGGTGACCGCCGTTCTTGGCCTCGTCGACGCTTTCGCGCTGGGCGATATTGGCGTCGTGCTTCTCGTCCCGCGCCGCCTGCTTGGCGTTGAGCTGGCCGTCGGCCACACCGGCCTGGATGCGGTTCTGCTGGTTGTCCAGCCGCTGGTTGATCTCGTTGACGCGGGGATGATCCGGCACCGGCGCCGGCGTGCCCTGCGCCAGCGCAGCGCCAGAAACCGCCGCCGAAAAGACCAAGCCGATCAGGGTGAAACGGGAAATCAGGTTTGCCTTCACGATAACTCCTCCACACACCGGGCACGCTCGGTGCCCCCAAGTTGTCTTACCGCCGCCTGTTCCGCACTGCCGCTGCGGAAGTGAGAGCCAGCTTACGCCGGCAAGCTTGCTGGCCGCTGAACATCTGCGGTGCCGCCACGCGCCCTCTGGCCCGGCCCCGGTCGAGGCGGGTAAGCTGCGGGACAAATCCCGCCCCGCGCCGCCCACCAACCACGCCCCATGCCGCTATCCGGCCGCGACCGCACCGAAGAAGCCGCGTATGCGGCGGTGCTGGAGGAATTGCGCAACGGCGTGCGTGACGAGCCGCTGATGGCCAAGGCCTACGCGGAAGCGGAAGGCGACGACAACAAGGCCCGGGCGCGGTATCTGCGCTACCGCTCGGCCAAGCTGCTGCAGGCGATGCGCAGGGACAGCGCGCCGGGCAGCAGCTCCAGGCCGCCGGCATGGTGGCGCAACGGCGCCAGCGGGCCGCGGCGCTCCTGGAGCAGGCCGCGCTCTTATGACGTGCTGCTGATCCTGGGCCTGTTGCTGGTGCTGTTCCTGTTCAACAGCGACGTCCACCGCGCCGTGCTGCGCCTGCTGCGCAGCCTGGGAATACACCCGGCCTGAAGCTGGCGCCGTGGCCGCTGCCCTTCGGCGGGCAGCGGCCACGGCGACACGAGTGCGCTACTGCTGCGGCGCGGCAGGCGCCGGCTCGGCGGAGACCGGCGCGGAATCGGCCGGCGCCGCCGCCGGAGCTGCCGCATCGGCCGGTGCCTGCGCGGGGGCGGCGGCATCCGGACTGGAGTCGGTCACCTTCAGCTCGACGCGGCGGTTCAGCTCGCGGCCCTCGTCGGTGTTGTTGTCGGCGATCGGCATGGTCTTGCCGAAGCCCTTGG
>CAYVKA010000081.1:0-20608 GCA_964451925.1 uncultured Nevskia sp.
GCGCGCGACCGCGCGCGGCTTCGCGCTGCTGCCGCGCGCCGCGCGCGAGGTGCTGGTGCTGGCGCGACCGCTGGAGGAGAAGCACGCCGCGGTGCTCGCCTTCCTCGCCGACGGCGAATCGTGGTCGAGCTCGGCGCTGGCGCTGGCGCTCGGCGACAGCCAGCGCACGGTGCAGCGCGCGCTCGACGCGCTGGCGGCGGCCGGCAAGGTGCAGTGGTTCGGCCGCGGCCGGGCGCGGCGCTGGATGACGCCGCCGCTGCCCGGATTCACGACGAGCTTGTTACTCCCCGCCCCGCTGCCGGGGGATTAGGATCGCCTGCAGACGCCGCAGCAGCGCGGCCCCGCAGCCCCGAGGATCGACGCATGAAACGAGCAGACGCCGAAATCATCCGCGAGTACGGCCCCTTCCCCGGCGTGGACCATGTGCACGGCGTCAGCTACGACGGCCGGCAGGTGTGGATCGCCGCCGGAAACACGCTCCAGGCGCTGGACCCGGACAGCGGCGAAACGCAGCGCTCGATCGACGTCCCCGCCCATGCCGGGACGGCCTTCGACGGCCGGCACCTGTTCCAGATCGCGGAGAGCCGCATCCAGAAGATCGACCCGCACAGCGGCCGCGTGCTGCACAGCATCCCGGCGCCCGGCGGCGGCGGCGACTCCGGCCTGGCATGGGCCGAGGGCACGCTGTGGGTGGGCCAGTACCGCGAGCGCAAGATCCACCAGGTCGACCCGCACACCGGCGAGATCCTGCGCACCATCGAATCCCGCCGCCACGTCACCGGCGTCACCTGGGTCGACGGCGAGCTGTGGCACGGCACCTGGGAAGGCGGCGAGAGCGACCTGCGGCATATCGATCCGCAGACCGGGGAAGTGCTGGAGAAGCTCGACATGCCGGCCGGACTGGTGGTGTCGGGGCTCGAATCGGACGGTGGCGAACGGTTTTTCTGCGGCGGCGGCGGCAGCGGCAAAGTGCGCGCGGTACGCCGGCCCCGGCGCGGCGCGAAGGCCGGCGGCGGCGCCTGATCCGCCTCGCTGCCGCGTCACGCTGCGGCACGGGCGGCGGCGCCCGGCCGATGGCAGAATAGCGCCGTTGCAACGGCGCCGCGGCTGCGGCGCCAAGGCTTGCGTCAATCCGCCCGCGGCGCTGATCCTTCGACGCCGCGCTTCAACACCGCTCGCTTCACCGACACTCCCCATGACCCAGGACATCCGGCGCTATCGCGACAACCTGCGCGATGAGCTGAACGGCGCCGCGCTCTATACCGCACTGGCCGCGGCGGAGCAGGACCCGGTGCGCAAGGACCTGTTCCTGCAGCTGGCGCAGGCCGAGAGCAGCCACGCGCAGCTGTGGCGCGACAAGCTGGCCTCCGCCGGCGTGGCCGAGGAGCACTTCGTGCCCAACCTGCGCACGCGCCTGCTGGCGCGGCTGGCGCAGCGCTTCGGCCCGCGCTTCGTGCTGCCCACGGTGGCCGCGGCGGAGTTCGCCGACCGCGACAAGTACGCCGGCCAGAGCGATGCGCACGCCATCTCCGCCGAAGAGCGCGGCCATGCCGCCGTGGTGCAGGCGGTGGCCGCCAACGCCGGGCCGGCGGTCGGCGCCGACATCGCGGCGGCCGAGCCCTGGCACCGCGGCGCTTCCGGCAACAACCTGCGCGCGGCGGTGCTCGGCGCCAACGACGGCCTGGTGTCGAACTTCTGCCTGGTGATGGGCATCGCCGGCGCCGGCACCGCCAATCACACCATCCTGCTCACCGGGCTGGCCGGCCTGATCGCCGGCGCCTGCTCGATGGCCCTGGGCGAGTGGCTGTCGGTGACCAATGCGCGCGAGCTGGCGCAGACCCAGATCGCGCGCGAGGCCGAGGAGCTGGAGCAGACGCCGGTGGCCGAGCAGCACGAGCTGGCGCTGATCCTGCAGGCCAAGGGACTGCCCAAGGCCGACGCGCAGCGCGCGGCGGAGCAGATCATGCGCGACAAGAAAGGCGCGCTGGATACGCTGGCGCGCGAGGAACTGGGCATCGACCCGGCCGAGCTGGGCGGCAACCCGTGGAGCGCCGCCGGCACCTCGTTCGCGCTGTTCGCCGCCGGCGCGATCTTCCCGGTGGCGCCGTTCTTCTGGCTGCACGGGCACTGGGCCATCGGCGCGAGTATCGCCGCCAGCGGCGCGGTGCTCGGCGGCATCGGCATGCTGACCTCGCTGTTCAACGGCCGCAGCGCCGGCTACTCCGCGCTGCGCCAGCTGCTGTTCGGCTGCCTCGCCGCCGGGGTGACCTACGGTGTCGGCGCGGCGCTGGGGACGACGCTGTCCTGAAACGCCGGCAGGCCGGATGGCGGCCGTGGCCGGCCGCCCCGCCTCACGGCGCCGGCATCATGCGGGCGCCGCCGTAAGCGCTGGAAACGATGGTGCCGCAGGTCTGCGCGGTGTACAGCTCCAGCGGCAGCTCCGGCAGCGCGACCTGCACCAGGGCCGTTTCGCCGGGCTGCAGCGGCCGCCGGCCGAGGTCGACGGCGACCGCCCCGAGCGAGTTGGCCTCGACGCAGCTGCCCGCCGCCAGCTCGAACAGCAGGCCGCCCAGCGCCCGTTCCGGCTGCAGATTGTTGAGCAGCAACAGGTTGAGCTGCCGCGGCGCCAGCCACCAGGATTGCAGGCTCTCGAGCTGGGCCACGTCCTGCAGGCTCAGCGCGCCCGGCGCCTCGAACAGCATCGGATAGGCATTGCGCAGCGCGCGCGGGTCGCGGTAGAAGCGGCCCTGGGCCTGGACCACGGCCAGCGTGCCGTTGTTCACCAGGCGCCGCACCTCCGCCGCCCGGGCGGTCTGGTCCAGGCTGCGGTAGGCCAGCAGCCAGTCGCGCAAGCCCTGCGCCGCCAGGCTGGCTTCCGCCGCCGGCGCTTCCGGCGCGGCGGCGGCAGGCGCCTCGGCCACCGGCGCAGCGTCGTCGGCGGAGGCGGCCGCCTTGCTCTCCGCGGCGGGCGGCGGGCCGCCCGGCTGCAGCAGCAACAGGCTGCCGGCCAGCACCACCAGCAGCAGCAGGCCGCCGCCCCACAACAGCAGGCGCCGCAGGCTGGCGCCGCGTGGCGTGGCGGGCTTGGGCGCGGGTCCGGGCGCGGACCCGGGCGCGGACCCGGGCTTGGGCTTGGCCCCGGCTTGGGTCCCCGGCTTGGGCCCGGCTTGGGGTCCGGCCTGGGGCCCGGGCCGGGGTGCGGCTTGGGGTCCGGGCCGGGGCGGGGCTTGCGGCGTGGGCGCGGCCTTCGCCTTCGCCTGCGCCTGCGCCGCGGCACCGGGCGCCCCCGGCGCACCGGACGCCCTGGGCGCGCCGTTCAACTGGCGGTCGTAAGCCAGCCGTGCGCGGGCGTCGGACAGCACCTGGTAGGCGTCGATGATCTCGCGCGCGACGGCCGCCTCCCGCGGGTTGTTGCCGTGCTTGTCCGGGTGATAGCGCTGCAGCAGGCTCTTGTAGGCGGCGCGGATCGTCTCGGGGCTGGCGCCGGAGCTGACTTCGAGGATTTCGTAGAGGTTTCTTTTCACAGCGGCGGCCGGCGGCCAGCCCCTTTGCGCATGCGCGGTTCGCGGTCGATGTCCGCTTCCATTGTCGATGACGTTGCCGGGCGTCCGCGCCGGCCTACGCCGCGATCTTTTCCACCGCGCCGCCGCCGGCCCCGATCAGCCCGATGAGCCGGGCGATATCGACGGCGGCGGGCCCGGCCGCCAGCCGCACGCCGGTGTGCACGAAGCGCAGCCCGGTGGGCATGGTCTTGTCGACGATGCAGCGCGCGGTATCGTGGACGATGCGCAGGAAGATCGGGCGCAGCAGCACGATGTCGCTTTCCTCGTCGTCGAGGAAGCCGGTGATGGCGGAGAAATAGGCCTGCGCCGGAACCAGCGGCGAGACGGCGCGGAAATACGGCCAGATCGACTGCCAGGCATTGCTTTCCAGGTCCTCGCCGATGCGCTGGAAGGTCTTGCTGTTGCTGGCGATGCGCACCTCCAGGTCCTTGCGCGAGGCATTGAAGTAGCCCAGGCCGTCGATCAGCGCCACGAAGCGGCCGTAGTCGATGGCGGTGCCGCCGTCGGGGCTGCTGACGGCGCGGAACTTGAACAGCACCGAAACCTCGCGCACATCCGGGCGCAGCGAGGCGGGAACCGCGAATGACGCAAGCGTTCTTTGCACCAGGCTGCCTTGTCGATTCATGATGACCCGCTCAGCTTCGGCTCGATAAAAGTGCGGCGCGGCAGAGGCGCCGCGCGATCCGCCGGCATTGGCCGTTTCCGCGGTTCCACCGGCCGGCAAACGCGCCGGCCCGCACAGGGACTCCTGGCCCGGTATCGGCCGCCACGGTGAATTCCTGAAGGGCGCCGGGAACACCCGGAGACCTTTCAAGAACCCTGCTGCCACAGCGGATTTGACGCCGCCGCGCTCCGCCCGGCCGCCGCACCCGGCCGGTCATCGACACCGGCCCCCGCCAACCTGCCGTGTGCGTCAGGATGCAGCCTGCCGTTGTCACGCGCCCTCGATCCGCCAATGCCGCTGCCTGTGTCCATGATGCCCCGCGACGCCGCGACGCCTCCTCCCGGGGAGGAGGACGGCGGCAGCGTGCGCGGCTGGCCGCGGCGGCTGCTGGCGGCCGGCCTCCTTCTGGTCCTGGGCCTGGTGGCGACCGAGCTGTTCGTCGCCGCCTATGCCGAGAACCAGCGGCAGCGCCTGCGCGAGCAGACCGTGCTGCACGTCGCCGCCATGCGCGCGCAGATGGAAAGCGCGCTGGACTCGACCGCGTTCCTGGCCCAGGGCCTGGTGGCGTACATCAAGAGCGTGCACACCATCGATCGCGGCCATGTCGATGCGGCGTTGCGCGCGCTGGTGCAGGCGGACCGGCGCATCCGCAATATCGGCCTGGCTCCGGACAACGTGCTGAGCTACATCTATCCGCTGCGCGGCAACGAGGCGGCGCTGGGCCTGGATTACCGCAAGGTGCCGAGCCAATGGCCCAGCGTCGAGCGCGCCATCCGGCAGCGCAGCGCGCTGCTCGCCGGCCCGGTCAACCTGGTGCAGGGCGGGCGCGGCGTCATCTGCCGCACCCCGGTGTTTCTCGACGACGGCCGCTACTGGGGCATGATCAGCGTGGTCATCGACCTCGACCTGCTGCTGAGCGACATCCAGTTGCGCGATACGGTCGACGGCCTGCGCTACTTCCTGCGCGGCGACAACGCCGGCGCCGCGCAGGCGTCCGACCTCATCGTCGGCTCGCCCGAGGTGCTGCGCGACGACCCCGTGTCGATGCCGCTGACCGTGCCCGGCGGGCACTGGACGCTGGCGGCGGTGCCGGTCGCGGGCTGGGCCGTGCCGCGGTGGGAAACCATCGCGCTGCGGGTGGCCGGCGCGATCCTGTCGCTGGTGCTGGCCGCCTCCTGCTGGCTGCTGCTGTGGGGACGCGCGGTGGCGCGGCTGCACAACGCGCGGCTGGCCGCGCTCAACCGGCAGCTCAACGCCGCCAATCTGCAACTGGCCGAGGTGACGCGCAAGGACGAGCTGACCGGTGTGGCCAACCGCCGCGGCTTCGACGAGATCTACGCCCGCGACTGGACCCACTGCCGGCGGCAGCAGGCGCCGCTGAGCGTGCTGATGATCGACATCGACTATTTCAAGCAGATCAACGACCGCCACGGACACGCGGTGGGCGACGCCTGCCTGGTCGAAGTGGCGCGCCGGCTCACCGGCGCCGTGCGCCGCGCCGGCGACCTGCTGGCCCGCTACGGCGGCGAGGAATTCGTGGTCCTCAGCCCGCAGCTGGATCACGCCGGCGCGCTGGAGCTGGGCGAGCGGCTGCGCGCCGCGGTCAACGTGCCGTGCACGGTGGTGCACGGCGGCGAGTCGCTCCACGTGCCGATATCGGTCAGCGTCGGCGTGGCCACGGCCATCCCGATGGGCATGAACGGGCCGGACGATCTGCTCGGCGCCGCCGACAGCGCGCTGTATCGCGCCAAGCGGGGCGGACGCAACCAGGTGGCGAGCACGCCGCGCCTGGCGCCTTCGGACAAGGTGGTTGAAATGCCGCCGCGGTTGCAGAAGTGAGCGGCCGCCGGCGCGGGCCTGGCTGGCCCCGTGCCGGCGGCCGATCCCACCCGGCGGCAGGCCGGGAGGCGCAGCCGCGGCGGGGCACGGCCCGCCGCCTCAGGCTTTCTTCAGGAAGCTCTGCTTGAGGCTGTAGCCGGTGCCGTCGATGCGGCAGTCCACCGCGTGATCGCCCGAGGTGAGGCGGATGTTCTTGATCCTGGTGCCCTGCTTGAGGGTGATGGACGTGCCCTTGACCTTCAGGTCCTTGATCAGCGTGACGCTGTCGCCGTCCTGCAGCACGTTGCCGTTGGCGTCCTTGATGACCTCGCCCTGCTCCTCGCCTTCGGCCGGGGCCAGCATCGGCCACTCGTGCGCGCAGTCGGGGCAGATGTAGAGCGCGCCATCCGGATAGGTGTGTTCCATCCGGCACACGGGGCACGGCGGGATCTGGGCGTTCATCGGCATCTGCGGCGTGGTCGGAAGTGGAAGCGGAAGCGTGGGCGGGCGGCGCCGGAAGGCGTGCCGCGGAAGCATGGTCTTGATCACATCATGTGCTGAGCATGATAATAAAATTATCATTCCATATGCCAGACACCCCGCCCGCCCCGCGACGCCGCAGCACCCAAAAAGCCGCCGGCGCGCGGCGGCTCCGCGCCTTGCCGGCGGCGGGCCGGGCGGCCGATGACGGCGCCGGCTGGTGCCTGATCCCCGCCGCCGCGGTCGGCGAGCGCGGCGTGATCTGGCTGCGCGAGCCGGCCGGGTCGGACCGCTCCGCGCTGGCCGAGCTTCTGCGCCAGGGCGCTTATGCCAAGCCGTTCGTGGTGGATGACGGCGAGGTGCGCCGCCTGCACTTCGGCCTGACCTTCGCGCAGAGCGAAATGAGCCTGGGCGATCCTTGCGCGCTGACGTTCCGCTACACGCGCAAGATGATGGGCTTCCTGCTGTTCCAGCCCCGGCCGCGCGACATGGTCATCGTCGGCCTCGGCGGCGGCTCGCTGACCAAGTTCTGCCGCCGCCAGCTGCCGCGCACGCGCCTCACCACGCTGGAGATCGACCGCGAGGTGCTGGCCTTCGGCGCGCTGTTCGACCTGCCGCGCGGCAGCGCGCGCAACCGGCTGCTGCGGGCCGACGCGCGCGACTACTTCGCCGCCGCCGGCGAGCCGGTGGACGTGGTGCTGGTCGACGGCTGCGACAGCCGCGGCAGCGCCCGCGAGCTGTGCAGCGAGGCGTTCTACCGCGACCTGCGCCGCCGGCTGCGGCCGCAAGGCGTGATGGTCGCCAACATCACCGGCACCCGCGCCGACACGGCGGCGCACCTGCGGCAGGTCGGGCGCGCGTTCGACGGCCAGCTGATCGTCATCAGCGTCACGGGCTGCCGCAACCGCCTCGCCTTCGCCTTCAACGACCCGGCGGCATGGCCGCCCGACTGGCAGCAGCTGGGCCGCGACGCCGAAGCGCTGTCACAGCGGCACGGGCTGGACTTGCGCAAGGTGGCGCAGCGGCTGCGGCGCGCGCAGGCGCGGCGGCCGCCGGGCGCCGGCGCCAGCCCGGCGGCGTCCGGCTGATCGGGTCGCGGCGCCAGTCCAGTTTGCGGGAAGCGGCTGCCTGAAGCGCTGCGGCCACGGCGGCGCCCCGCCCGCCGTCACGCCGGCGGCGCCGGCTGCTGCGCGGCCCAGCGTCGGTACTGTTGGGTACGGATGCGGGTGGCGAGCTGCTGGCGCAGCAGCGCGCAGACCGGGGACATGCCGGGCTTCGGCCGGCGCCCCCGGCTGAGCCGGACCAGCTGCGCCTTGACCATGGCCATCACCGCCGCTGCGCCCATCACCTTGTTGCTGAAGTTGACCGGGCGCAGCGCCGGCGCGGCCTCAACGCCGTTTTTCCATTGCCGCGGCAGGTCCGGCTCGATCGCCAGGGCCGTGGCCATGCCGGCCATGGCGATGCCGCTGCCGATGACCTGCTCGGCGACGGCGCGCCGGCGGATGCCGCCGGTCACCATCAGGGGCATGCGCGCCACCTTGGCGATGTCCCGGGCGAATTCCAGGAAGTAGGCTTCCCGCGCCAGGGTGCGGCCGTCGCGCGCGTCGCCCTGCATGGCCGGCGCCTCGTAGCTGCCGCCCGACAGTTCGACCAGGTCCAGGCCCAGGCCGTTGAGCATCTGCACCACCCGGGCGGCGTCCTCGGCGCTGAAGCCGCCACGCTGGAAGTCCGCCGAGTTCAGCTTGACCGCCACGGCGAAGCCCGGCGACACCGCGGCCCGCACTGCCTTGACGATCGCCAGCAGCAGCCGGGCGCGGTTTTCGATCGGGCCGCCCCATTGATCCTGGCGCCGGTTCGACAGCGGAGACAGGAACTGGCTCAGCAGATAGCCGTGGGCGGCGTGGATCTCCACGCCGTTGAAGCCGCTTTGCTCGGCCAGCTGCGCCGTGCGCACGAAACGGCGCTGCACTTCGGCGATGTCGCCCTCGCCCATCTCCCTGGGCAGGGCAAAGTTCTTCGAGAAGCCGCCCAGGTCCAGGGCCACCGCCGACGGCGCCCAGGTCTGCTGCCCGAGGGCGGCGGGCATTTGCCGGCCGGGGTGGTTGATCTGCATCCACACCTGCGCGCCATGGGAGCGCGCCGCCTGCGCCCAAAGCCTGAAGCGGCCGAGGTGGCGGTCGTCTTCCAGCACCACCCCGCCGGGGCCGGTCATGGCGCGGCCGTCGACCATGACATTGCCGGTCAGGATCAGCCCGGCCTGCCCCTCCGCCCAGCGCTGGTACAGGCGGATCAAGGCCTCGGACGGCGACTGCTCCGCGTCGGCCATGTTTTCTTCCATCGACGCCTTGGCCAGGCGGTTGGCGATGCGGGTGCCGTTGGGCAAGGTCAGGGGCGCGAACAGCGTCATCGGCGATTCCACGGATAGGGATGCCAGGATGCTATCCTTTAAGTTAACTTTAATGTCAAGCACGCCGCGCCGGTTGCCGGCCGGCGGCGCGACGCGCAAGCTTGAAGGCATACGCATTACCGGACGGCAGCGGAGGCCGCAGCATGAAGATCGGCGAACTGGCGCAACGCACCGGGCTGGCGCCCTCGACAATCCGTTTCTACGAGGCGCAGGGCCTGATCTCCCAGGTCAGGCGCCAGGCCAACGGTTACCGCGAGTACCCGTCGCAGGCGGTGCAGATCGTGGAGATCATCATCACCGCCCAGGCCGGCGGCTTCTCGCTGGAGCAGATCCGTCACCTGCTGCCGCAACCCGGCATGGAGAAGTGGAACAAGGACCAGCTGCTCGCCACCCTCAGGCACAAGGTGGCCGAGATCGAGCTGCTGCAAAAGCGCCTGCGGGAAAACCGCGCCAGGCTGCTGCAGGTGATCCGGCAGACCGAGAAGCCGGGCCTGCCCTGCGCGGAAAACGCCGAGCGGGTGATGAGCCAGCTGACGCCGCTGGTGCGGCGGCGCGCCGCTGCACGCCGCTGACCCGGGCGCCGCGGCCGGGCCGGGCGGATTCGATGATGGACGTGCCACGCCTCTTGGCCGAGGGCATCGCGGCCGCCGGGCGCGAGGATCACGCCGCGGCGCTGCACTGCTTCGAGGCCTTGCTGGCGGCCGAACCCGGCGACATCGCCGCGCTCAAGGGCTGCAGCGCGGCACTGGCGGGCCTGGGCCGTCTCGACGCGGCGGCGCAGCGGCTGGCCGGCGTGCTGGCCGTCGCCCCGGACGATGTCTACGCCCTGTTCAACCGCGGCCTGCTGCTGTCGCGGCTGCAGCGCTACGCCGAGGCGCTGCCGTGCTTTGCGCGGATCGTGGCGCTGCAGCCGGATCACTTCGACGCGCTGCTGTGCCTGGGCATCGCGCTGCGCTGCCTGCAGCGCCATGCGGAGGCGGAGGTGTGCCTGCGGCGCGCGCTGGAACTCGACGGGCGCCACGCCGATGCGCTGCTGAACCTGGGGCTGGCGCTGGGGCTGCTCGAACGGCACGGTGAAGCGCTGGACTGCTTCGAGCGCATCCTGGCGGTGGAACCGCGGCACGCCAAGGCCAGCCTCAACCGCAGCGTGGCGCTGGGCCGGCTCGGCAGGCACGCGGAAGCGCTGGCCGGCGCGCGCGCGGCCGTGGCGCTGGCGCCGCAGGATGCGGGAGCCCATGCGCAGCTGGGTTTCGAGCTGGCCAGCCTCAACCGGCATGAGGAAGCGCTGCCGTGCCTGGAGCAGGCGCTGGCGCTCGATCCGCAGCAGGCGGACGCGCTGGAGCACCGCGGCTTCGTCCAGCTGGGGCTGGGCCAGCTGCAGCAGGGCTTCCGCGCGCGCGAGTCGCGCTGGAACGTGGCGCCGCTGAAGGGCACGCAGCTGAACACCGCGGCGCCGCTGTGGCTGGGCCGGCCGGAGCTGGCCGGGCGCACCATCCTGCTGCAGCACGAGCAGGGCTTTGGCGACACGCTGCAGTTTGTGCGCTACGCGCCGCTGGTGGCGGCGCGGGGCGGCCGGGTGATCCTGCGCGTGCCGGCGGAACTGGCCGCGCTGCTCGGCGGCGTTGCCGGGGTGGAGCGTGTCGTCACCGAGCGCGAGCCGATTCCGCCGCACGATTTCCATTGCCCGATGATGAGCCTGCCGCTGGCCTTCGACACCACGCTGCAGACCATCCCCTGCGCCATCCCCTACCTCGGCGCCGACCCGGCGCGTGTCGCGCACTGGCGCGCACGCGGCGGCGGCAAGCTGCGCGTCGGCATCGCCTGGGCCGGGCGCCAGCACGGCGGCGTCAACAGCCTGCGCGACATGCCGCTGGCGGCGCTGCTGCCGCTGCTCGAACTCGATGCCGCGTTCGTCAGCCTGCAGCGGGAGGTTCCGCCGGGCGACCAGGCCCTGCTGGATACTTTGCCGCAGCTGCTGCGCTGGGGCGAAACGCTGCGCGACTTCGCCGACACTGCCGCGCTCATCACCACGCTGGACCTGGTGATCGCGGTGGATACCGCGGTGGTGCACCTGGCGGGCGCGCTGGGGCGGCCAGTGTGGATCATGAACCGCTTCGCCTCCTGCTGGCGCTGGATGCGCGAGCGCGCGGACTCCCCCTGGTACCCGAGCGCGCGCCTGTTCCGGCAGCGCGCGTTCGGCGACTGGGACGGGGTGGTCGCCGGCGTGCGCCAGGCGCTGGCGCAGGAGCTGCAGCGGGAGCTGGCCGGGCGCTGAGCCGCTGGGCAACGCCGGGCAGGCGCCGCCGAAGAAGCGGCCGATCGCGTCAAGAAATTGACGCTCGGCGCGAGCCACCGGCGGCGGCACACCCGGGTGAGCGATGCCCTGCGCGCCCGCCACGCGCGGATTCCGATGGTTTTCAGCCGCTTGCTGCGTCGGGCCCGGCGATACGCCGACCAGGGCCCGGAGATTGCCTCTTGCGCTGACGCAGCGATGCCGCAGCGATGCCGATCGCGGCATCGTGCGCGGCACTTTCAGTTTCGTCGCAGGAGCTTGTCCATGTCGATATCCGGCATTTCACCGACGCAAAGCGTCTATTCGCAATGCGGCCAGAGCCAGGGCCCGACCCTGGCGGCCTACCTGCAGCAGCTTTCCAGCGCGCTGCAGTCGGGCAATCTCGGCTCGGCGCAGAAGGCCTTGGGTTCCGTCCAGTCCAGCCTGCAAAAGCTGCAGGGCACGGCTGCCGGCACTTCGGCCAGCCAGAACAGTTCCTTCCTGAGCCAGCTGCAGAAGGCGCTGAGCCAGGTGGGCAGCGATCTGCAGGCGGGCCAGCTGTCGGCGGCGCAATCCGACTTCGCCGGCGTGCAGCAGAAGCTGCAGAGCGTGGCCGCCGCGGGCGCGCAGCCGGCCGGCGGCATCGGCGGCCACCATCGCCACCATCATGGCGGCGGCGCCGATCAGGCCGCCTCCACCGCGTCGGCGGCCGGCTCCGCCGGCAGCGCCACCGGCATCAACGGCAGCAGCATCAATATCACCGCCTGAACGGCGGCGCCGGTCTGCGCGGTCAGCGGGCCGGCGCGATCGGCGCGCACCGTGGCAATTCGCGTGCCCGGTACGCGGCGCCGCGATTGATCCCGGTCAAGGACGGCGGGGCTTTGCCGGGCGATGCTTACGGCTGCCCGGCATTTTCTGGAGTTTGGCCATGTACGCCCCCGTGATTCGACGCATCCCGGCCTCCGCGCAGGCCCTGCACTACGGATTGATGCTCGCCGCTTCCGCGGCCTGGGTCAGCGCCGTGTCGCAGCCCCTGTCTCCGGCCCAGGACTGGACCACCCACCGCCTGCTCGGCCTGGCGGCCCTGGTGCTGCTGGTCCTGGGGTGGTGGGACGCGGCCCGCGCGCACCGCTTCCACGACTGGATCGGTAACTGGCGTGAAGGTCCGCTTGCGCTGCGCTCGCTGCTGCTGGGCCGCGGCCGGGCCGAAAAGCGGCGCGAGGAGATTCTGCATGCGCTGATCCCGCTGGGCCTGCTGGCCGCGACGGTGACGGTGCTGTCCGGCCTGCCGAGCGTGATCCGCCTGGATGCGGTGCTGCACCCGGCCGCCTGGGTGCTGCAGGCGCGCCAGCTGCATGCCTACGCCGGAGGCGCCCTGATGGCGCTGTGGCTGGCCGACCTGACCAGCCTGCTGTTCCTCGGCCTGCAAAAGCTCGGCCGGGGCCAGACCCGGCCGCAGGATCCGGTGGCCAAGCCCGGCCTGCGCTGAGCGCGCGGGCGGCAAGCCCGCCGCTGGCGCGGGGGCGCGTCGTTGTTCTAGGGGCTGCGCCGCCCGGGGTATCCGACCGACTGCGCGAACAGCACGCGCTGGCTGGCGCGCAGGCCGAGCCGCTGCGCCAGGCCGACCCTGTCGCAGTTGTGAAACCAGGCGGCCAGGCCGCAGGCGGCGGCGAACAGGTAGACATTGCCGGCGATGAGGCCAGTGTCGACGTAGTAGTAGGACTTCTGCACTTCCGGGTCCTGCAGGCCCGGCTCCTGGAACCCGGCCGTGTGGGTCAGGCGCTCCAGGTCCACGACATAGATCAGCTGCACCGGGGCTGCCGCGTCGATGCCGCGCTGGTGCGGCGTCAGCGCGGCGCCGCGCACGTCATCGGCGATGACGGGCAGCAGGCAATGCCCAGCGGCGTCGTAACGGTACACGCCGCTTTCGAGCGCGACGAAAAGCTCGATCTCCTGCGAGTTGCTGGCCGAGGCCGCGGTCCTGCCCGGCTGGCCGAACGGACCAGGCTTGCGGTTCACGCCGCAGGCCGCCCACAGCAGGTTGGCCAGCAACTGGTCGGGTAGCGCCCTGGCGCTGATCTCGCGCGTGGTGCTGCGCGCCTGCAGCGCGGCGAAGACCGAAACCTCGCAGTCGCCCGCCGGCGGCGGCAAGGGAATGGCCGCGGCGGCCGCGGCAGTGGAAGCGTCGGAAGCCATGGTCACACCGGGTTTCATGCGCAATGCGCAGTGGCGCCACCATAGCGGCGCACGGGCGGCCGGGCATTGACGCAGGTCATCCGGCAAGCGGTGGGGGGCGCCGGGCCCGGGCTGCCGGGGACTGGCATCCGCCCGGAAAGACAAAGCGTGAATCCCGGGGCACAATAGCTTTCGTTCGCCACCGCCCTCCATCGGCGTCCGGCAGCTGCATCGCCCGCCGCCCCACCCCGCCGTGGGGCCAGGGCGCGATGGACCTTCGCCATCCGGCGGCGAACCCGCATGACTGCGCTTCATCCCGCTTCAACAAAAGTTCGCAGGAGGTGCCGCGTGAAGGCCGGATACGCTTGTCTTACGCTGTCCCTGGCTGGCATCGGGGGACTGTTCATGACGCTGGGCATCGCCGCTTCGCCGGGCGTGTCCGCGGACGTCGCGGCCGCGGCGCCTGCCGCGAGCGAGGGCGCCCGCTCAGCCCTGAGCGCGGCGCTCGGCCGCACCGACACGCTGGCTTTTCACGCCGCCAGGGCCGGCATCCTCTTCGGCGAGGGGTCTTACGGCGGCAGCTGGGAGCCGGCGCCGGAACTCGCGGCCGACAGCGGCGAAATGTCGCTGGTGCAGCCCTTGGGGCTGGGCACGCACCACACCCGTGTTTCCAACAAGACCTTCGACTTCTCGCTCGCCGACGGGCAGATTTCGCTCGCGCGCAAACACGCGCAAGCCATTGCCGGCGGCTATCTCGTGGTCCACGGCGCCGAACCGTCATGGATCACCTCGTCCTCCAGCCGCGCGGACGCCTTGCGGGAACTACAAGCGGATGTCACCGCGCCGATCCGCTACTTTGCGGGGCAGCTCCAGTACTGGATTGTGGTGAACGAGGCGGTCGTTCCATGGAGCCGGAATCCGAATCACTTCCGCAGTTGTGTCTGGCAGCAGACCCTGGGCGACGACCTCGCCGCCGGAAACGACTACGTGACGGAGGCGTTCCGCGCTGCTCGCGCCGCCGACCCTTCGGCGCAGCTGGTTTACAACGACTACGGCATGGAAGGCAGCGACGCGACCAGCACACAGAAGCGGTCGGAAGTGCTGGCCCTGTTGAAAGCCCTCAAGGACAAGAACCTGATTGACGGGCTTGGCCTGCAAAGCCACCTGTCGCTGGCGGACAAATTCGACCCGGCGGTGTTCACCGCGTTTCTGGATGCGGTCACGGCGCTGGGACTCGATATCTATGTCACCGAACTGGACGTGGACGACAAGGCCGCCCCGTCGGATGTGGCGGCGCGGGATCGGGACGTTGCGGCGTCCTATGCAGCGTACCTGGGCGTCCTGCTGGCGCATCGCGGCGTGAAGTCCGTTGCCACCTGGGGCATCAGCGACAAATCGAGCTGGCTGAACCGCTGGAACCAGTTCCCGCAATACCGGCGCGCGGACGGACTGCCGCAAAGACCCGACCTGCTGGATGACAAGCTGGCACGGAAGCCGGCCTACTTTGCGGTGATTGACGCCTTGAAAGCGCACGCCCGATAGGGCGGCGCTCCACTGCCATCATTCGCAACCGCTGCTAGCGCGACAGCTCCGCCACGATTTCACCGGCCACCTCGGACAGCGGCACGGACTTGCCCACGGCGCCACGCTTGACGGCTTCCTTGGGCATGCCGTACACGACGCAGCTGTGCTCGTCCTGCGCCACGGTGCGGCTGCCGGCATGGCGCATCTCCAGCAGGCCGGCGGCGCCGTCATCGCCCATGCCGGTCATGATGATGCCCAGGGCATTGGCGCCGGCGCAGTTCGCCACCGAGCGGAACAGCACGTCCACCGACGGACGATGGCGGTTGACCAGCGGCCCGTTCACCACGTCGACGTAGTACTGGGCGCCGCTGCGCCGCAGCACCATGTGCTTGCCGCCGGGGGCGATCAAGGCCCGCCCCTGCACCACGCGATCATGCGGCTCGGCTTCCTTCACCGTGATCTGGCAAAGCCCGTCAAGGCGCGCGGCAAAGGCGGCGGTGAACTTCTCCGGCATGTGCTGCACGATCAGCAGTCCGGGGCAAACACGTGGCAGAGCCGTCAGCACTTCCTCCAGCGCCAGTGTGCCGCCGGTGGAGGTGCCGATCGCCACCACGTGTTCGGTGGTCTGGGCCATCGGCCGCTCGGCCGCCAGGATCACGTCGGCGTTGTACTTGGCCTTGGCCTCCGGCGCCACCGCCTCGCGCACCGGGCCGGCCTGGCGCACCCGGGCCAGGGCCGCGGCCTTGATCGTGGCAATGAAGTCGTCGCTGCTTTCGTTCAGGAACTGCTTCACCCCCAGCTTGGGCTTGGTGATGATCGACACGGCGCCCGCCGCGAGCGCGGCCATGGTGGTCTGCGCGCCCTGCTCGGTCAGCGTGGAGCAGATGACCACCGGCGTGGGCCGCTCGTGCATCAGCTTGCGCAGGAAGGTCACCCCATCCATGCGCGGCATCTCCACGTCGAGAACGATCACGTCCGGCCAGCGCAGCTTCATCCGCTCCATCGCCAGCAGCGGATCGGCGACGGTGGCGATCACCTCGATCTCCGGGTCCGCGCCGAGCAGGCCGAGCAGGGTCTGCCGCACCACCGCGGAATCGTCGACCACCAGCACGCCGATGCGCTTCATGCGCCCCGCCCTGCCGCCACCGCGGTGGCCACCGGCGTCTGCCGCGACCAGACGTCACCGGTGCGGATGTCGAAGATGATCTGGCGGTGGCCCGCCCCGAACAGGTCCTGCGACTCGATCGGAATGCCTTTGGCCTGAAGCAGGGCGAGGGCCGCCTCGCCGTTGCTGCGGCCGACGCTGCGGCCGGAGCCGCCGGCTTTCTGGTTTGGAAACATGTTGCCGCCGCCAAAGACCTTGGCACGACAGTCCTTGGGGCGGACGCCGCCTTGCGCCAGCCCGGCCAGCATCAGCTCCAGGGCCTCGTCGACGTAGCGGCTGTCGGCTTCGCCGCCCGGCCTGGCGCGCGAGGCCAGCAGGCTGTGCGACATCGCGCCCAGCCGCGGCAGCGGCGCCCACAGCGTGATCGAAACGCAGGAGCCGAGGATGGTGCGCACGCGGAAGTCGGCATCGCCGACGAAGTATTCGCCCGGCTGCAGGAAGATGTCGATGGCCGAATCGTGGCTCATGGCTTGCGGTAGATTGATGGCGCGACCATCTGCACCGACTGGCTGACGCCATGCAGGCTTTCGGCGTGGCCGACGAACAGGTGGCCGCCGGGCCGCAGCTGGCCCAGCACGCGCTCCACCACCTGCCGCTTGGTCGCGGCATCGAAGTAGATCATCACGTTGCGCAGGAACACCAGGTCGAACGGCCCGATCGCCGGCAGCGCCGCGTTGAGGTTGAGCTTGAGAAACTGCACCCGGCTGCGCAGCTCGCGGCTGACCAGCAGGGTTCCCTGCTGGTCGTCCACGCCGCGCAGGCAGAAGCGCCTGAGGTAAGCGTCCGGGATGTTGCGTGCGCGATCCAGCGGGTACTGCCCGCGCGCCGCGCGGGCCAGCACCCGCTCGCTGATGTCCGAGCCGACCACCTGCCAGTCGCCGCGCGCGAGCTCCGCCAGCACCATGGCGATGCTGTAGGCTTCCTCGCCGCTGGAACTGGCGGCGCTCCACACCCGCCACGGCGCGCTGCCGGCGGCGCCGAGCAGCTGCCGCAGGAAGTCGAAATGGCGCGGCTCGCGGAAGAAATAGGTTTCGTTGGTGGTGAGCAGGTCGACGGCGGCCTGCATCTCGCCCGGCACGGTGCCGCTGCGCAGCAGCTGGAAATATTCGGCGAAGCTGCCCAGCTGATGCTGGCGCAGCCGGGCGGACAGGCGCCCGCTGACCAGCTGCTTCTTCGTCGCGGAGAGGCTGATCCCCGCCATCTCGTGAATGAAGCGCTGGAACTGGGCGAACTCCGCTTCGCTGATGGCGATGGCGCTCATGCGCGGCGGTTCAGGCGGCCACGGCTTCCACGGCCGCGCGCGCGGCCCCGCCGGCCAGCGCGCTGATCTCGTCGGCCGACAGCGTCCTGCCGACGTTGAGCAGGATCACGAACTGGCCGTTGACCTTGCCGATGCCCTGGATGAAGTCGGCGCGCAGGCGCGTGCCGAAAGACGGCGGCGGCTCGATCTGCGACGGCAGGATGTCCTGCACCGCGTTGACGGCATCGACGATCACGCCGACGTCGTAGCAGGCGTCGCCGCCATCGACCTCGACGATGACGATGCAGGTGCGGCGGCCCACCGGGCTGGACTGGCGCCCGAAGCGCATCGACAAATCCATCACCGGCACCACCGCGCCGCGCAGGTTGATGACGCCGCGGACGCAGGCCGGCATCATCGGCACCGTGCTGATGGTGCCGTACTCGATGATCTCCTTCACCGCGAGGATGGCGAAGCCGAACACCTCGCCTCCCAGCACGAAGGTCAGGTACTGCGCGGGCTGCTCGGCGTCGCGCGCGCCCTGGGCAAGCGGCGCCTGGCTGCTGCTGCTCATGAGGACTCCTCGCCGCCGGCGCTAGAAGCGGACGAACTTGCTTTCGTCGGACGGCCCGGCCGGCACCGCCAGGGCCAGGTTGCCGGCGATGGCGCGGCCGCCCTGGCGCAGGCTTGCGACCTTGGCCGGCGGCGCGGCGCGGCTGGGCGCGGCCTCCGCGGCCTCGGCCTGCGGCTGGCCGGCCAGCTTGAAGAACGACATGACCTTCTGCAGGTGATCGGCGTGGCTGCTCAGCTCCTCGGCGGTCGCGGCGAGCTCCTCGGAGGAGGCGGAATTCTGCTGCGTGGTCTGGCTCAGCTGGGCCACGGCGGAATTGATCTGGCCGACGCCCGAGGACTGCTCCTCGGAGGCGGCGGTGATCTCCTGCACCAGGTCGGAAGTCTTCTTGATGTTGGGCACCATCTCGCCCAGCAGGCGCCCGGCCTTTTCGGCCAGCTCGACGCTGCTGGAAGCGACCTCGCCGATCTCCTGCGCCGCCACCTGGCTGCGCTCGGCCAGCTTGCGCACCTCGGCGGCGACCACGGCGAAGCCCTTGCCGTGCTCGCCGGCGCGCGCCGCCTCGATGGCGGCGTTCAGCGCCAGCAGATTGGTCTGGTAGGCGATGTCGTCGATGATGCCGATCTTCTTGGCGATCTGCTTCATCGCGGTCACGGTCTCCTTCACCGCCTCGCCTCCTTCCACGGCTTCGAGCGCCGCCTTGTTGGCGATGCCGTCGGTGACCTTGGAGTTCTCGCTGTTCTGCGAAATGGAGGCGGTCATCTGCTCGATCGAGGCGCTGGTCTCCTCGACGCTTGCCGCCTGCTCGCTGGAAGCCTGCGACAGCGACTGCGCGGTGGCGTTGATCTGCTCGGCGGCGCTGCTCAGCCCGCCCATCACGCCCTGCACCTGGGCCAGCCCGCCGGAGATGGTCTCGAGCAGCTGGTTCATGCCCTCGCCGAGCTGGCGGAAGAAGCCCTCCTTGCCGGCCAGCTCCATCCGCCCGGTCAGGTCGCCCTTGCCGGCGGCGACGACCAGTGCGGCCACCTCGCGCTCGACAGCGACCTCCTCGGTGCGGTCCTTCCACTCGACCACGGAACCCGCGCGCCGGCCCTCGGCGTCGATGATCGGGCTGGCGAACAGGGAGAAGGTGCGTCCGCCGATGCCGATCTGCGCGCGGTGCGTGCCGGTCAGGCTGCCGAGGATGTTGCGCTCGCGGCCGGGGCTGCGGTGGAACTGGTCGAAGTTGGCGCCGATCAGGCGCGAGCGGTCGAACTGCGGCAGCTGCTTGCGGATGTCGGCCTCGGCCTTGGCGAACATCTCGACGATGGAGCCGTTGAGGTAGACGATCAGCCCCTCGTTGTCGGCGATCATCACGTTGGTGCTGGTGTGGTCAAGGGCGTTCTTGACCCGCGTGTTCTCCGCCGCGAGGCGCAGCTCCTTGTCCCGCGCGGCCAGTTCGGCCGTCTGGTCCTTCCACTCCACCACGGTGCCGATGCGCGCGCCGGAGGCGTCGTTGACCGGGTTGAGGATCAGCAGGAAGGTGCGGCCGCCGATCTGGATGCGCGCGGTGTGCTTGGCCTTGAGCTGCGCCAGCAGGCCGCGCTGGTGCTCGGGGTTGCGGTGGAACGCATCGACGCTGGTGCCCACCACGGTCGCGGCCGAGAATGCCGGCAGCTGCTTGCGGATGTCGGCTTCGGCGTCCTTGAGCATGTCCTGCAGCGAGCCGTTGACATAGCGGATCACGTTGTCGGGATCGGCGATCATCACATTGGTCGCCACCACCTGCAGCGCCTTCTCGGCGCGTTCGCTGGTGCGCAGCCGCGCCCGCAGTGCGTCCACGGCTTCGCCCAGCGCCGCGTGGCGCCCGGCCAGCCGCGGCGGCTCCGCCGCAAGATCGCCGGCGGCGCAGCGCCGCAGCCCCTCGGTGAGCTGGGCCAGCAGCTGCGACTGCGACTGCGCCAGGGCATTGACCGCCCGTGCGATGACGGCATGACTGCCGTCAAAGCGGCCGGCATCGACCTGGTAGTCGGTGTCGCCCGCGGCGTGCCGCCGGACCATCTCGTCCAGTGCGCCCGCCAGGGCCTCGCTGGACCGCTCACATTCGCTCTTGCCGAAAATCTTCATGTCAACGTCCTTCTCTGCTGCGGGTTTGGGCGCGCGGCATATCCGGGCGCGGAACAGGGTTTGGATTGGGATTCATCGCTTTGCTCAGGCCGCCAGGCGGCGCACCTCGTGCTCGGCGGCCAGGCGCACCACGCTGGGAACATCCAGGATCAGGGCCACCTCGCCGCTGCCGAGGATGCTGGAGCCGGTGATGCAGCGCAGCTCGCCGAACATCCGGCCCAGCGGCTTGATCACGGTCTGGCTTTCACCGAGCAGGGCGTCCACCACCAGTCCGACGCGGCGGCCGCCGTGGCGCACCACCACCACGCTGGCCCGCCGCGGATCGGTGCCGCCCATGCCGAACAGTTCGCGCAGGCGCGCGAAGGGCAGCACCTGGCCGCGCAGGGTCAGGCAGTCGCCCGCGATATGGCCGTCGAAGGCCACGCATTCCTCGATCAGATCCAGCGGGATGACGAAAATCGATCCGCCGACGCTGACCAGGAAGCCGTCGATGATCGCCAGCGTCAGCGGCAGGCGCACCGTCATGGTGGTGCCGGCGCCGGCCACGCTGCGCACTTCGACGCTGCCGCGCAGCGCGATGATGTTGCGCTTGACCACGTCCATGCCGACGCCGCGGCCGGACA
>CAYVKA010000082.1:0-20465 GCA_964451925.1 uncultured Nevskia sp.
CCGTCATGGATGATGCCGGCCAGCGCGGCAGCGGCGCTGGGGTAGAGTTTGTTCACGGGTCGGCTCTTGAGCTTTTCTTGACGCGTCCTAGTTTACTGGCTGGTTCGCGCCCCAGCTGGTGCGAGATCCAGCGGCCGGTTTCGACCAGGGCGTCCAGGTCGACGCCGGTTTCCATGCCCAGGCCGTGCAGCAGGTACACCAGATCCTCGGTGGCGACATTGCCGGTGGCGCCGCGCGCATAGGGGCAGCCGCCGAGGCCGGCGACGCTGGCGTCGGCCGAGCGCACGCCTTCTTCCAGGCAGGCGTAGATATTGGCCAGCGCCTGGCCGCGCGTGTCGTGGAAATGCACCGCGATGCGCGGCATCGGCACTACCTGCGCCACTGCGCGCAGCATCGCGCGGGCCTTGCCCGGGGTGCCGATGCCGATGGTGTCGCCGAGCGAAACCTCCTCGCAGCCCATCTGCGCCAGCGCGGTGGCGACACGCACCACGTCGGCCACCGCCACCTCGCCCTGGTAGGGGCAGCCGAGCACGCAGGACACATAGCCGCGCACGCGCTGGCCGGCGGCCAGGGCCCGCTCCACCACCGGCCGGATGCGCAGCAGCGAGGCGGCGATGTCGCAGTTGATGTTCTTGCGGTTGAAGGCGTCGGAGGCGGCGGTGAATACCGCGACATGGTCGGCGCCGGCCTGTTGCGCGCGCTGCAGCCCCTGCAGGTTCGGCACCAGCACCGGATAGGCCACGCCGGGCCGGCGGCGCAGGCCGGCCAGCACTTCGGCGGCATCGGCCATCTGCGGCACCCACTTGGGGCTGACGAAGCTGGTGGCCTCGACCACCGGCAGGCCCGCCGCGGCCAGGCGCTCGATCAGCTCGATCTTGACCGCGGCCGGGACACGGGCGGCTTCGTTCTGCAGGCCGTCTCTTGCCCCGACTTCAACTAAGCGGACCCTGTCCATTTAGCCGGGGTCTTGCGTCCATCCCGGACACGACGGGGCTAGCCGCGCCCCCGACCGCCCGAATAAGCCGCTCCTAGTCATTGCTGTCCAGGTAGTGATCCTTGACCCGGACATAATGCTCCGCCGAATACTTCAGCTGCGCAATCTCCTGCGCGCTCAGCGGCCGTGCCTGTTGTGCCGGCGCGCCGCGATACAGGTAGCCGGAAAGCAGGCGCTTGCCCGGCGCCACCAGGCTGCCGGCGGCGATGAACACCTCGTCCTCCAGCACCGCCTCGTCCAGCACCCGCGCGCCCATGCCGATCAGGCAGCGGTTGCCGATGCGGCAGGCGTGCAGGATCACGCCATGGCCGATGGTGACATCCTCGCCGATCTGCAGCTCGGCGCCGCCCGGCGTATAGGGCCCGTCGTGGGTGACATGCAGCACCGAGCCGTCCTGCACATTGCTGCGCGCGCCGATGCGGATGCGGTTGACGTCGCCGCGCACCACCGCCATCGGCCATAGCGACACGTCGTCACCCAGCTCGACGTCGCCGATCAGCTGCGCCGAGGGGTCGACGTAGACGCGCCGTCCCAGGCGCGGCTGCACTCCGCGATACGGTCGGATCACTTCGGCGGCACGTAGGTCTGGATCGAGGACGGCTGCGCCGTGGCCGGCGCATTGCCCACCGTCACGCGGCGCACGAAGGCATCGACCTTGTCCATCACGGTGGCGTTGCCTTGCAGGCGCGCGCCGACCACGTCGAGGATGCGGCTGTGGTCGAGGCCGGGATAGATCTCCATGTCGGCGGTGCCGCCGGCGCGCTTGATGCGGTCGAACAGGCTCTGCGTGTTCTTGATGTCGATGGTCTCGTCCTTGCCGCCGTGCATCAGCAGCAGCGGCGGGTTGTTGCCGTCGACGTGGAACACCGGCTGGGTCCGGTCATAGCTCTCCGGTGGCCCGAACAGGTCGCGCAGGTCCGGATCGGTCAGCGGCAGGAAATCGTACGGGCCGGCGAGGCCGATCATGCCGCGCACCCAGTTGCGGTTGCCGCCGGCATGCAGCAGGAATTCGGGGTCCAGGGCCAGCATGGCGGCGTTGTAGGCGCCGGAGGAGTGCCCCATCACCACGATGCGCGAGGCGCCGCCGCCGTAGCTGGCGATATGCTGGTGCGTCCACACCACCGCTCTGGCGCTGTCGTAAACGAAGTCCGGGTAGTGCACCTGGGGATACAGCCGGTAGTTGGGGATCACCGCGACAAAGCCACGCGCCGCCATCGCCTGGCCGACGAATTTGAAGTCCTGCTTGTCGCCGCTGCTCCAGCGGCCGCCGAAGAAGAACACCACCACCGGCGCATTGGCCGCACCCTCGGGCGCGTAGACGTCCAGCTTGAGGCCGGTGCTGTCGTCGTAGACCACGTTCTGGCTCAGTGTGTAGCCCGAGTCCGAGGCGGTTGCATTCAGTAATTGTCTGCTGGAACAAGCGCTTACAGCCAGCAAGCTGGCCAGGACGAGGAACAGGGCGCGCACCGGGGCTTCCTTTGCGATGGGACTGCGGGACAACGCGCATAGTACCGCACCGCACCGCCGCAGCACATGCAATACTCAGGGCCGCCCAGCGCTCGAAACACCCGGAACTACTGGCATGATCCTTCACTATCTGCTCCCCGCCGCCCTGGCGGCGCTGCTGCTCTACGCCGTGCTGATCTACAACGGCCTGGTGGCGATCAAGAACGGCGTGGCCAAGGCCTGGAGCAATATCGACGTGCTGCTCAAGCAGCGCCACGACGAGATCCCCAAGCTGGTGGAAGTGTGCAAGGCCTACATGCAGTTCGAGCGCGAGACGCTGGAGCGGGTGATGCTGGCGCGCGCCGGCAGCCAGGCGGCGCGCCAGAAGGGCGACGTGCAGGGCGTGGCGGCGGTGGAGGGCGCGTTGCGCGCCGGCGTCGGCCGCATCGCCGCCACCGTGGAAGCCTACCCGCAGCTCAAGGCCAACCAGCAGATGATGAACCTGCTGACGCGCATCACCACGCTGGAAAACGAGATCAGCGACCGCCGCGAGTTCTACAACGAGTACGTGGCCAACAACAACGTGCGCATCGAGCAATTCCCCGACCTGATCGTGGCGCGGCTGTGCGGCTTCCGGCGCAAGGTGTCGCTGCAGTTCAGCGCCGAGGAGCTACGCGACGTCGACCTGCGCGCCCTGTTCCGCGCCTGAGGCCGGCACGGCGCTTGGACATCGGCGGCAGCTTGGGGCTGGCCTGGGCGCTGGCCGCGGCCGGCGGCGCCGGCGCGGCGGTCTGGCTGGGCCTGCGCGACCTGCGCCGCGCACGCGAGCTGGAGGACACGCCGCAGTCGCGCATCCGCTCCGCCGCGCAGGGCTATGTGCAGCTGCTCGGCCGCGCCCGGCTGATGCCCGGCCCGCCAATCACCTCGCCGCTCAGCGGCACGCCCTGCGTCTGGTGGCACTTCCGCGTGGTGAGGACCGTCGACAATGAAACAGAAGTGATCGCGGACGCCACCAGCGACGACCTGTTCTACCTCAGCGATACCACCGGCGACTGCATCGTCGATCCGGTCGGCGCCGACGTGCAGCCCAATATCGTGCGCCGCTGGCGCGGCCATCTGCGCAAGCCGCTGCACCTGCCGCGCAGCCGCTGGGACGCCTTCTTCACCTTCGGCCCTTACCGCTACTCCGAACAGCTGGTCACCGATGACGCACTGCTCACCGCCAAGGGCTGGTTCCGCACCCAGGCGGCGGCGCAGGCCGCCGACGAGAGCCGCGACCTGGCCGCGCTGCTGGGTGAATGGAAGCGCGACCGCCACCAGTTGCTGCGCCGCTTCGACACCAACCGCAACGGCCGCATCGACCCGGACGAATGGGAAGCGGCCCGCGCCGCCGCGCTGGAGGAAATCCGCACGCAGCGCGCCGAACAGCTGCTGGTACCGGACCTCAACGTGCTCGGCCGGCCGCCGGACCGGCGCGAATTCCTGCTGTCGGCGATCCCGCGGCAGCGGCTGCTGGAACACTACCGCCTGCGCGGGCGCCTGCTGCTTGCCGCCGCGGCCGCGGCGGTGCTGGGCCTGCTGCCGGCGCTGCGCGGCCAGGGCGGCCTGTGACCCGCCTCTGCCCTTGAATTGAAACGCGGCGGGCACTAGCTTTGACTGTACCCACTCTCGCCCTGCTCCCCATCATGGAAAACCCCCTGCTCGCCCCCGCCGCGCCCGGCGCGCTGCCCGCCTTCGACCGGATCCGGCCGGAGCACGCCGAGGCGGCCATCGACGCCGTGCTGGCCGACAACCGCAAGGCGCTGCAGCTGCTGCTGCAGGCGCCGGGCGAGCCCAACTGGGAGAACCTGATCGAGCCGCTGGAGGATATGGGCGACCGTGTTTCACGCGCCTGGGGCCCGGTGTCGCACCTGTTCGGCGTGACCTCCACCGCCGAGTGGCGCAAGGCCTATAACACCTGCCTGCCCAAAGTCACCGAATACAGCCTCGAGGTGTCGCAGAACGAGGCCCTGTTCCACGCTTACGAACGCCTCAAGCAGCAGCCCGGCTTCGCCGGCTATTCGGCGGCGCGCAAGAAGGTGGTGGACGACGCGTTGCGCGACTTCCGCCTGTCGGGCATCGCGCTGCCGCCCAAGGAAAAAGCGCGCTACAAGGAAATCGCGCTGCGCCTGTCGGAGCTGCAGAGCAAGTTCGAGGAAAACCTGATGGACTCGGTGCAGGCCTGGAGCAAGCCGGTCACCGATGAATCCCTGCTCGCCGGCATGACCCCGCAGGGCAAGGCGCAGGCCGCCGAGCGCGCCAGGGCCAAGCAGCTCGAAGGCTACCTGCTGACGCTGGACTTCCCCAGTTATGACGCGGTGATCAGCTATGCCGACAACCGCGAACTGCGCCAGGAGCTGTACACCGCCTACGCCACCCGCGCCTCCGACCAGGGCCCGCTGGCCGGCCAGCACGACAACACCGCGCTGATGAGCGAGATCCTGGCGCTGCGTCACGAAGAGGCGCTGCTGCTCGGCTTCCGCAATTTCGCCGAACTGTCGCTGGAAACCAAGATGGCGGAATCGCCCGACGCGGTGGAGCGCTTCCTGCTCGACCTCGCCGGCAAGGCGCGCAAATTCGCCCTCACCGAGCTGGACGAACTGAAGTCCTATGCGAAGCAGCGCGACGGCCTGGAGGATTTCCAGCCCTGGGACGCGGCCTACTACTCCGAGAAGCTGAAAGAGGAGAAGCTGGGCTTCTCCGAAGAGGAGCTGCGCCCCTACTTCCCGGCGCCGCAGGCGATCGCCGGCATGTTCAAGCTGGTCGAGCGCCTCTACGGTGTGAAGATCGAACGCGCCGACAACATCGCCACCTGGCACAAGGACGTCACCACCTACGCCCTGCGCGAAGCCGACGGCAGCGACATCGGCCTGTTCTACCTCGACCCCTACGCGCGCCAGGACAAGCGCGGCGGCGCCTGGATGGACGAGTGCCTGGGCCGGCGCCGCACACATTCCGGCCTGCAGCAGCCGGTGGCCTACCTGATCTGCAACTTCGCGCCGCCGCTGGGCGACAACCCGGCGCTGCTGACCCACGACGAGGTGCTGACGCTGTTCCACGAATTCGGCCACGGCCTGCACCACCTGCTGACGCGCGTGGATGAAGCCGCGGTTTCCGGCATCCGCGGCGTGGCCTGGGACGCGGTGGAACTGCCCAGCCAGTTCATGGAGAACTGGGCCTACGACCGCGACACGCTCAACGGCTTCGCCCATCACTGGCACAGCGGCGCAGCGATCCCGGACGCGCTGCTGAAGAAGCTGCAGGCCAGCCGCAGCTTCCAGTCCGGCCTGGCCACGGTGCGCCAGATCGAGTTCGCGCTGTTCGACATGCGCTTGCACCGCGACTACCGGCCCGAAGCCGGCGCCCGCGTGCTGGAGACCCTGAATCAGGTGCGCGGCGAGGTCAGCGTGCTGCAGCCGCCGGCCTGGAACCGCATGCCCAACAGCTTCTCGCACGTCTTCGCCGGCGGCTACGCCGCCGGGTACTACAGCTACAAGTGGGCCGAGGTGCTGTCCGCCGACGCCTTCGCCGCGTTCGAGGAAAGCCACTTCGCCCCGGATACCGGCCACCGCTTCCGCGACACCGTGCTGTCCAACGGCGGCGCGGCGGATGCGATGGAGCTGTTCACGGCGTTCCGCGGCCGCAAGCCGAGCATCGAGCCGCTGCTGCGGCATTCGGGGCTGACGGCATAGGGAGTCTCTGATCCATTCGTCACCCCGCGTAGGCGGGGGTGACGATGATCCAATTGATCAGAGGAGTGGAGGCGTGATTTGAAGAGCCGCCCATGGGGCTATACTCACCCCATGGTTCGCTCGGCGAGTCGGTGCGCTGCGGCGCTGCTTGGCGCCTTGTGGACGGTTTTGGCCTGGGCGGCCCCGCCCCGTGCGGCATTGCTGGAAATCTCCGGCCCCATAGGCCCGGCAACCAGCGGCTATTTCGACAAGGCGCAAGCCAAGGCGGTCGCCGCCGGCGTCGATGTGATCGTGCTGCGCCTGGACACGCCCGGCGGACTCGACAGCTCGATGCGCGACATCGTCAAAACCATTCTCGCCTCGCCGGTGCCGGTGATTGCCTGGGTCGGCCCCGGCGGCGCGCGCGCCGCCAGCGCCGGCACCTACATCCTCTATGCCTGCCACGCCGCTGCGATGGCATCCGGCACCAATCTGGGCGCGGCCACGCCGATCCCCATCGGCGGCTCCGCGCCGCTGCCGAAGGAGCGCAAGCCGGAAGAAAACGCCAGGCCCGCGGATCAGGGCGGCGCACCCGCCACGCCGCCGTCCGACGCCGGTGAGCTTAAAGCCGTCAACGACGCCGTGGCCTATATCCGCAGCCTGGCGGAGAAGCGCGGCCGCAACGCCGACTGGGCCGAGCAGGCGGTGCGCAGCGCCGCCAGCCTCAGCGCCGAACAGGCGCTCAGGCTCAAGGTGGTGGATCTGCTGGCCGACCGGCCGGCCGAGTTGCTCGACAAGCTCGACGGCCGCAGCGTCCAGACCCCGGCCGGCCCGCTGACGCTGCACAGCTCCGGCGCAATCGTCGAACAGTTCGAGCCCGACTGGCGCATGCGCGTACTGGCGGTTCTGACCAATCCCACCATCGCCTACGTGCTGCTGCTGGTCGGCATCTACGGCCTGCTGCTGGAAGGCTACCACCCGGGCGCGATCCTGCCCGGCGTGGTCGGCGGCATCGCCCTGCTGCTGGCGCTGTATGCCCTGCAGTTGCTGCCGGTGAACTACGCCGGCCTGGCGCTGATCGTGCTGGGCGTGGCGCTGCTGGTGGCGGAGACCTATGTCACGACCTTCGGCGCGCTCGGCTTCGGCGGCATCATCGCCTTCGTGCTCGGCTCGGTGCTGCTGCTGGACACTGACGTGCCGGGCTTCGGCATCAATCTCGGCGTGATCTTCGGCATCGCCCTCTGCGCCGCGCTGCTGCTGGCGCTGATGCTGTGGCTGATCTGGCGCTCACGGCGCGCGCCGGTGGTGACCGGCGGCAGCGCCATGATCGGGCAGACCGCCGAAGTGCTGGAAACCCTCAGCGGCGAAGGCTGGGCGCTGGTGCTGGGCGAGCGCTGGCGCGTGCGTTGCGCGGTGCACCTGCCGGCCGGCGCGCTGGCGCGCGTCACACGGATCGACGGATTGCTGCTGACCATCGAACCCCTGCAGAATCATTGAACCCAGGGAGGCGCTGACATGATCGGATTGTTTGCCGTGGTGGTGTTCTTCGCAGCGGCACTGCTGTTCTCCGCGTTCAAGGTGCTCAACGAGTACGAGCGGGGCGTGGTGTTGACCCTGGGCCGCTATACCGGCGCCAAGGGACCGGGACTGATCATCCTGATGCCGTTGATCCAGAAAATGATACGCGTCGACCTGCGCACGGTGGTGATGGACGTGCCGCCGCAGGACGTGATCTCGCGCGACAACGTCTCGGTGAAGGTCAACGCGGTGGTCTACTTCCGCGTGGTCGACCCGGGCAAGGCGGTGCTGCAGGTGGTGCACTACTACGAGGCCATCAGTCAGCTGGCGCAGACCACGCTGCGCTCGGTGCTGGGCCAGCACGAGCTGGACCAGATGCTGACCGAGCGCGACACGCTCAACAAAGCCCTGCAGGGCATCCTCGACAAGTCCACCGATGCCTGGGGCATCAAGGTCAGCAATGTCGAGATCAAGCACATCGACATCGACGAGACCATGGTCCGCGCCATCGCCCGCCAGGCCGAGGCCGAGCGCACCCGCCGCGCCAAGGTGATCCACGCCGAGGGTGAACTGCAGGCCGCGGAGAAGCTGAAGGAGGCCGCGGCGGAACTGTCGAAGGAGCCGCAGGCGCTGCAGTTGCGCTACCTGCAGACCCTGATCGACATTGCCGACGAGAAGAACTCCACCATCATCTTCCCCTTGCCGATGGACCTGATCACGCCGCTGCTGAACCGGCTGAACAAAAAAGATTAGCGCCCGCGCCCCAGGGCCGGCTTTTGCGCGCCCCCAATTTGGTGCGCCCGAAGCGCCGGACCGGCGCCTATGCCGGCCGCCAGGCGGGCGGCCGCCGCGGCCCTGCGCACCGTCCGGACTGAACGGTGGCGGTGGCCGGAAGAACGGGCGGCGTTTTTCGGCCGGGAGGCTAAACTTTGCCCCGCTCCGCGCCGATACCAACGACGATCCCCCACCAACTCCCCAGGGAAGGCGCGATGCTGCTCATCGTCGGTTCCATCGTCGTCCTCGCCAGCGTCATGGGCGGCTTTCTGCTTTCGCACGGCCATATCCTGGCGTTGTGGCAGCCGTACGAACTGCTGATCATCGGCGGTTCGGCGTTCGGCAGCTTCCTCACCTCCAATCCGCCCAAAGTGGTCAAGGAAGCGCTGCGCGGGCTGATCTCGATCCTCGGCGGCCCGCAGTACAAGCGCGGCGACTACCTCGACATCCTGTCGCTAATGCACGAGATCCTGGCCAAGGCGCGCAAGCAGGGACTGATGTCGATCGAGAACGACATCGAGGATCCCGGCTCCAGCCCGCTGTTTTCGGCCTTTCCGCGCATCGTCAAGGACCATCACCTGCTGGAGTTCATCACCGATTGCCTGCGGCTGATGGTCACCGGCAACATGAACCCGCATGAACTGGAGCCGCTGCTGGAAGCGGAGCTGGAAACGCATCACCACGAGTCGCTGGCGCCGGCGCATGCGCTGACCAAGCTGGCCGACTCGCTGCCCGGCTTCGGCATCGTCGCCGCGGTGCTCGGCATCGTCACCACCATGGCCTCGATCGGCGGCGAAGTGGCGCTGGTGGGCGAGCACGTGGCCGGCGCGCTGGTCGGCACCTTCCTCGGCATCCTGCTGGCCTACGGCTTCGTCGGCCCGATCGCCTCGGCCATGGAACAGCGCGCCAACGAGGACGGCAAGGCGATGGAGTGCGTCAAGATGGCGCTGCTGGCCTCGCTGCGCGGCTACAACCCGACGGTGGCGATTGAATTCGCGCGCAAGTCGCTGTCCTCCAACGTGCGGCCGAACTTCGCCGATCTGGAGACCCATCTCAAGGGCAAACACTGATGGCCGCGCCCGGCGACAAGAAGGCCGCCACCATCATCATCCGCAACATCCGCAAGGTACAGGGTGGCGGACATCACGGCGGCGCCTGGAAAGTCGCCTATGCCGACTTCGTCACCGCCATGATGGCCTTCTTCCTGGTGATGTGGCTGGTGGGCGCCACCACCAACAAGCAGCGCGCTGCGATCTCCGAATATTTCAAGAACCCCAGCGCGGTGGAAGGCAAGAGCGTGTCGCCGGCGCCGGGCCCCAACGGCCCGGGCGGCGCCAGCACCAGCATGATCCAGCTGGGCGGCACCATGGAGGTGCCGCACGGGCCGGGATCGGACCAGTTCAACAAGAAGCCCGATGTGCCGGCCACGGCCAAGCCAAGCGTGGAGGAAGCCAAGCGCCTGGCGCGCCAGGAAGAGCACAAGCGGCTGCGCGACCTGTTCGACCGCCTGCACGCGGCGGTGGAGAACAGCCAGGCACTGGAGCCGTACAAGGACCAGCTGCTGCTCGACATCACGCCGGATGGCCTGCGCATCCAGATCGTCGACAAGCAGAACCGTCCGATGTTCGACCTCGGCGGCACCTCGCTGAAGCCTTACACGGTGGACATCCTGCGCGAGCTGAGCAGCTTCATCAACGCGGTGCCCAACCGCGTCAGCATCACCGGCCACACCGACATCAACGCCTACAGCCACGATGCCGGCTATACCAACTGGGAGCTGTCGACCGAGCGGGCCAACGCCGCGCGGCGTGCGCTGGTCGCCAGCGGCATGTCACCGGACAAGGTGGCGCGCGTGGTAGGCATGGCTTCGTCGGCGCTGTTCGACAAGCAGGATCCGCGCAATCCGATCAACCGGCGCATCAGCATCGTGGTGATGAGCCAGGACGCCGAGCAGTCGGCGCTGGCCCACGACCTCGCCAACGCCGTGCCCGACGGCGAGGCCAC
Source organism: uncultured Nevskia sp. (assembly GCA_964451925.1). GTDB lineage: Bacteria > Pseudomonadota > Gammaproteobacteria > Nevskiales > Nevskiaceae > Nevskia. The sequence goes on from CAYVKA010000082.1 coordinate 10,447, forward strand.
GCCCGAAAGTCCGCCGCCGCCCGCGGCCGGCTCCGCCGCTGCGCCGGCTGGGACGGCAGGGCCGGCAGCGCCGGCGGCGGCCACGGCACCGAGCGGCGCGGCACCGCCCGCAACTCCCTGAAGCCGAACGGACGCCGCGCCGCGGCGCAGCGTGAAGCAAGCAAGCCTTATCGGCGGATGGCGGTCGCCGCGGCGCTGCGCGCCGCGCGCCGGCCGGAGAACAGACAGTCGGCGTATGACAGGCCGCTGACGTAGATGTTGGAACACACGCCCACCGCGTTGCGTCCCGCCGCGTACAGGCCGGCGATGGCCTTGCCGGCGCTGTCCAGCACCTGGCCGCTGGATTCCTCCACCTTGAGGCCGCCGACGCTCATCGTCGCCATCGGCAGCAGGCGGCTGTCGACCGAGGCGTCGATGGCGTAGAACGGCGCCGCGCCGATCTGCGCCATCTCCTCGGGCCGCTTCTCCAGCGCATCGGCCCGCTCGCCGCGGGCGCAGCGGTTGTAGTCCTCCACCGTGCGGCGCAGCGTGTCGCGGTCGAAGCCGATCTTGTCCGCCAGCGCCTCCAGGGTCGGCGCCTTGTGGCAGTTGAACAGCAGGTTGAGCATGGCCACGTCGCGCTGGAACGGCACGATGCGCGGGTCCCTCGCCTGCTGGAAGGCCTGCTGACGCAGGCGCGCGTCGAGCACGATCCAGGCCTTGCCGTTCTGCTTCTCGACGATGGCGTCGCCGAGCGAGGCGCCGTACAGCGTCTCGTTGACGAAGCGCTCGCCGCGCTGGTTCAGCAGCATGCCCTGCGCCCAGGCCTTGGGCGGGTTGATGAAGCGCCAGGCGCTGATGCGATGCATCAGGTCCAGCGCGCCGCCGGCGGAGGCGCCGAGCATCAGGCCGCTGCCGGTGTCGCCGAGGGTGCCGTTGGGCAGGCCGCTGGCATAGTTCGGCGCGTAGTGACGCACCATTTCCGGGTTCATGATGAAGCCGCCGGCGGACAGCACCACGCCGCGCCGCGCGCGGAACCAGCGCGGCTGCCGGTGGCGCGCCTCGATGCGCTGCGCCCGGCCCAGGTACCAGCGGCCGACGGCATAGGTCAGCCAGGCCAGCGGGAAGCTCGGCGGCAACGCCGCGATCCACTTCGCCGCCTGAGCGGTATAGCGCTCGAAGCGCCCGGCCTCGGCGCTGTCCGCCGGAATCTGCAGCGCCTTGACACCCACCACCCGGCCCTCGGCGTCCAGCGCCAGCTGGCGTACCTCGGCGTACTTGTGGAAGCGCAGCCCGAGCCTGAGCGCCGCATCACGCAGCGGCTGCCAGATGCCCACGCCCAGGCCCCAGGCCTTCTTGCCGTTGCGGGCGAAGACGCGATGACCGCGCGCCGCCGGCCTGGCCTGGCGCGCGTACGGTGCGGCCAGCGAACTGTCCGGGTGATAGAGGAAGCAGTCCAGCGGCGGATAAGAGGTCTTCTCCTTCCACACGGTGCTGTTGAACTTGACGCCATGGCCGATCATCCAGTCCACGGTCTCGACGCTTTCCTCGCAGAAGCGGCGCAGGGTCGGGTCGGAGACCACGCCGCCGACTTCCAGGTGCAGGTACTTGTACATCTCCTCCGCCGAGTCCTGCTCGCCGGCTTCGCGCTGCACGGCAGTGCCGCCGCCGGCGTAGTAGATGCCGCCGTTGGCGGCGCTGGAGCCGCCGCTGGCGTAGCGGTCCAGCGCGATCACCTGCAGGCCCTGCTCCACCCCCTCGAGCGCGGCGGCGACGCCGGCGCCGCCCAGGCCCACCACCACCAGGTCGGCGCTTTCGTCCCAGGGGTGCCGCTCCACGTCAGCCAGCCGCAGCGGCGGCTCGATCTGCAGGCCCCATTGGGCGCCGTGCGGGGCGTTGTTGCTCATCGTTGAATTCTCCACGGCTGCGATCCCGGGCTGAACGCTGTCATCGTCTTTGTTTGTGCGCCGCAGGCCGAAACCACGGCTGGGCAAGACGACAGGCCCCCAGTGGCGAAAGTGCCATCCGCGGGCGGAACCGGCGTCGTCCTGTCGGACGACCGCCGTTCAGCCGGCGCGACGCGCGCCCGTATCGGCACGGCCACTTGCAAAATTTCCGTACCGGTTTTAATATTTCATTAGTGGATTATTTATTGATGAGATATAAATAACGACATGAACCTCCGCCGCGCCTTGGTTGCTTCACTCAGCTTCGCGCTGGCCGCCTGCGCCGACCTGGGCGGCATCACCCCCCATGCGCAGCGCCTCGACGCGGCGGCACTGGACGGCGGCTCGGCATTGCGCACCACGACCGCCGACGCCGCCTGGCCAACCGAGTCCTGGTGGCAGGCCTACGGCGACCCGCAGCTGAACACCCTGGTCGCCCAGGCCGTGGCCGGCAACCCCAGCCTGCGCAGCGCCCGCGCCCGCGTCGAGCAGGCCACGGGGCTCGCCGCCATCGCGCGCGCCGGCACGCTGCCGCGTGTCGAGGGCGAGGCGGACCTGACGCGCACCTATCAGACGCACGCCGCGTTCCCGATCGACATCCCTGAGGCCTATACCTACTGGGAGAATACCGCGCTGCTGAAAATCTCCTACGATCTCGACCTGTGGGGCAGGGACCGCGCCTCGATGGAAGGGGCGCTCGACAGCCTGCGCGCCGCCGAGGTGGAAGCGCGCGCCGCGCAGCTGGCCCTGGCCAGCGCCGTGACGCAGGCCTATGTGCAACTTGCGGCGCAATACCTGCTGCGCGACGTGGCGCAGGCGAACCTGCAGCGTCAGCAGAAGGTGCTGGACATCGCCAGGCGCCGCTACAAGGCCGGCATCGGCACGCAGCTGGAGATCAGCCAGGCGACCACCGTGCTGCCGGAATCGCAGGCGCAGATCGAGCGCATCGACGAGTCCGCCGCGCTGCTGCGCAACCAGCTGGCCGCGCTCGAAGGCAAGGGGCCCGGCGATGGCGAGCGCATCACCCGCCCGGCGTTGCAGCTGGAGCATGGCCTCGGTCTGCCGGCCAGCCTGCCGGCCGGCCTGCTCGGCCACCGCCCGGACATCGTGGCGCAGCGCTGGCGCGTGGAAGCGGCCTCCAAGGAGATTACGGTGGCCAAGGCGCGCTTCTATCCGGACGTGAACCTGGTCGCGGCCGGCGGGCTGGCCAGCTTCGGCTTCACCCGCATGTTCACCGGCGAAAACGCCACCGGCGAGTTCGGCCCGGCGATCAGCCTGCCGATCTTCGAAGGCGGCAGGCTGCGCGGCAACCTGCGCGCGCAGAGCGCCGCCTATGACGTGGCGGTGGAGGCCTACAACAGCGCGGTGCTCAACGCCGTGCACGAGGTGGCGGATGAAGTGACCAGCCTGCGCTCGCTGGACCGGCAGCTGGAGCGCACCGACGCCGCGCTGGCTTCGGCCCAGGTCAGCAACGACCAGGCGGAGCGGGGTTTCCGCGCCGGCCTCACCGACTACCTCAGCGTGCTCAACACGCAGGCGGAGCTGCTGGTGCAGCAGCGCAACCGCGCGCAGATCGTGGCGCGGCAGCTGCAGAGCCATGCGGCGCTGATGCAGGCGCTGGGTGGCGGCTACAGCGAGCCGGCGCAGGCCGCGCAAGCCGGGCGGGTGCATCCGTGAGCCGGTACGACGATCATCGCGAAGCGCTGTCCGCGCCGCACGGCGACAGCTTCAGCGACGTCGAGCAGCGCATCGAGCTGACCCATCGCCGCCTGCCCGGCTATCCGCTGGAGCACGCACGGCTGGCGCGGCTGATCACCCACATCCAGAAACGCCAGACCGAGCTGTGCAACGCGGTGCTCAAGCCTTACGAGCTGAGCTATGTCACCTACACGGCGCTGATGATGATGTACGGCTCGGCCGAGCAGACCACCACGCCATCGGAGCTGAGCAACGCCACCGGCGAGAAACCGACCAACGTCACCCGCATCTGTGACGAACTGCTGCACAAGGGCCTGATCGAGCGCTATCCCTCGACATCGGACCGGCGCCGCGTGGTGCTGCGCCTGACGTCCCGCGGCGAGCAGCTGGTGGAGCAGTTCCAGCCGAAGATCTGGCGCATTCTGCAGCAACTCTACGGTGAACTGAGCCCGGCGGAGCTGCAGCTGGTGACCGGCCTGCTGCGCCGGCCGCTGGCGCACCTGGACCGGCAAGGCCTGGAGTAGCGCCATGTCCGCCACCTCTTCCACGGCAACCTGGTCGCTCCCGGCCTGGCGCGACGCCTGGCGCATCTGGGCCGGCACCGAGGTGCCGGCCTGGATCTTCGTCGCCAAGACCACTTTCGCCGCGCTGCTGGCTTTGTGGATCGCCTTCCGCCTCGGCTTCGACTCGCCGCGCAGCTCGATGCTGACGGTGTTCATCGTGGCCCAGCCGCAGACCGGCCTGGTGCTGGCGAAGAGCTTCTATCGCGCCATCGGCACCATGGCCGGCTGCCTGGCGACTTTCGTACTGGTGGGTCTGTTCGCGCAGCAGCGCGAGCTGTTCCTGGCTTCGATGGCGCTGTGGGTCGGCCTGTGCACCGCCGGCGCGGCGCTGTACCGCAATTTCCGCGCCTATGCCTTCGTGCTCGCCGGCTACACCGCCTGCCTGATCGGCTTTCCCTCGGCGCTGCATCCGCAGGCGGTGTTCAGCACCGCGGTGTTCCGCGTGTCGGAGGTGATGCTGGGCATCCTCTGCGCCGGGCTGGTCACCGACCTGGTGCTGCCGCAACCGCTCGGCGCGCGCCTGGTGACGATGGTGCGCGGCAGCTACCGCGAGTTCCTCGGCTTCGTCACCAGCGCGCTGCGCGGCCGTCTCGACCACGGCACCATGGAGCGCTCGCACGACCACTTCGTGGCCAACGTCCTCGCCTTCGAGGCGCAGCGCGATGCCGCCTATTTCGAAAGCCCGGATGCGCGCGTGCGCAGCGATCGCCTGCGCCTGCTCAACGCCGGCTACATGTCCTCGACCACCAGCATCCATATGCTGCACCAGATGATGCAGCGCCTGCGCCGGCGCGGCTGTCATCGCGCGCTCGACCAGCTGGCGCCGCTGTATCAGGCGCTGGCCTGCGAACTGGTGCCGGAGGAACTGGCGATGCCGGCCAAGGCCGCGGATGCCGCGCCGCTGGCGCTGCGCCTGGAGGCATTCCGCGCGCAGCTGCCGCAGCGCATCGCCGCGGCGCGCGGCGAGATCGAAGGCGGCGCCGAGCCGGCGGAGCTGATGGACTTCGACAGCGCCGCCGACCTGCTGCAGCGCTTCACCGAGGAGATGCACGAATACACCGTGAGCTACGTTGCGCTGGCCCACCCCGGCACCCGCGCACACCGGCCCGCACCGCGCTACGTGGCGCACGCCGACTGGATCACCGCGCTGCTCAGCGGCGCCCGCGCCACGGTGGCGCTGCTTTCGGTCAGCGCCTTCTGGATCGCCTCGGCCTGGCCCAGCGGCGCCGGCGCCGCCACCATCGCCTGCGTGTTCTGCTGTCTGTTCGCCGCCGCTCCGGCGCCGGTGATGGCGGTGCGCGGGCTCAGCATCGGCTTTGTCTGGGGGCTGGTCGCCGCCTTCATCTGCGCCTTCGTCGTGCTGCCGCCGCTGGACGGCTTCCCGCTGCTGGCCGCCGGCATGGCGCCGTTCATCATGTTCGGCGTGAAGCTGATCACCGATCCGCGCACCGCCGGCATCGGCGCCGGCTACAATATCATGTTCGGCAACATCGTCGGCGTGGAGAACATCACGCGCTTCGACCCGCTGCCGGTGCTCAACGACGGCCTGGCCTCGCTGCTCGGCGCCGGCGTCGCCGCGCTGGTCTTCGCCCTGCTGGTTCCCGCCGACACCCGCCGCCTGCGCCTGCACCTGGTGCGCAGCCTGAGGCGCCAGGTGCTGCTGGCCTGCTTCGGCCGCATGGCCGAGCTGCGCCACCGCTTCGAGAACAGCACGCGCGACCTGCTGGGCCAGTTGCTGGCCGGTGCCGACCGCGCCGGCGGCGAGGACCGGCGCCTGCTCGGCCGCGCGCTGTCGGTGCTGGAATGCGGCCACGCCATCATCGACCTGCGCGCGGCGGCCGCCATCGGCACGCTCACGGTCGGCAGCCGCGCCGCCCTGAATGCCTGCGTGCGGGCGCTGGCGCGGCTGTTCGAGAAGCCGACGCAGCGCCGGCGCGAGCAGGCACTGGAAGGCGTGGCGCGTGCCACCGCCAGGATCGAAGCGGCGCTGCAGGCCGCGGACGCCGACAGCGCCGAGCGCGCCGCGCTCAAGCGCGGCCGCGTCGGCCTGCACCTGCTGCGCACCCTGCTGCTCGACGACGACACCTTCACCACGCTGTCCGAGGCCGAGAGCCCGGCCAGCCCCGCCAGCGGAGCCGCCGATGCCGCGTGAAATCGATATGCTGGGCTTCTACATGCCGACGCTGCTGCCGGTGTTCCTGCTGGCCTTCGCGCTGCAGTGGGGCATCGACTCGCTGCTGGCGCGGCGCGGCTTCTACGCGCACGTGTGGCATCCCTCCCTGTTCCGCTTCAGCCTGTTCGTCTGCCTGTTCGGCACGATGGGCCTGCTGTTGTACCGCTGAGACTTCCATGAACCCGAAATCCCTGCTGCGTTTCCTGCTGACCGGCCTGATTTTCGCCGCCGCCGTGCTGGTGGCGGTGGCGCTGTGGCGGCATTACATGTACTCGCCATGGACCCGCGACGGCCGCGTCCGTGCCGATGTGATCAGCGTCGCACCGGACGTCTCCGGCATCGTGGTGGAGGTGCCGGTGCACGAGAACCAGCTGGTGCACCGCGGCGACGTGCTGTTCCATATCGATGCCGAGCGCTACCGCATCGCGCTGGCCCAGGCCGAGGCGGCGGTGGCGGCGCGCAAGTCCGACGCCGAACTGAAGCGGCGCGAGTCGGCGCGCCGCGCCAGTCTGTCCGGCGTGGTGGTATCGAGCGAGAGCCAGGACTCCGCGGCCACCGGCGCCAGCACCGCCGCGGCGCAGTACCAGGAGGCGCTGGCGGCGCGCGACACGGCGGCGCTGAACCTGCAGCGCACCGAGGTGCTGGCCCCGGTGGATGGCTATGTCACCAACCTCGACGTGCATCCGGGCGACTACGCCAGCGCCGGACGGCCGCTGCTGGCGGTGATCGACAGCCACTCGTTCCGCGTCAACGGCTACTTCGAGGAAACCAAGCTGCCCTACCTGCGCGAAGGCGACGCGGTCAGCATCCGCCTGATGAGCGGCGGCCCCAGCCTGCGCGGCCATATCGAGAGCCTGGCCCGCGGCATCACCGACCGCGACAACCCCAGCGGGCCGCGCCTGCTGGCCGACGTCAACCCCACCTTCAACTGGGTGCGGCTGGCGCAGCGCGTGCCGGTGCGCATCGCCTTCGACCGGATTCCGGACGGCGTGGTGCTGGCCTCGGGCATGACCTGCACCGTGGTGGTCGAGCCGGGCGCCGCGCGGCAGCAGGACGGCGCGGCGCCGAAGCCATAAAAAAACGCCCGCGCGAGGCGGGCGTTCAAGCGCTGCGTCATGAAGTCTCAGTGCAGGCGCGTGATGCGGCTCGGCGCGGCCGGAGTCAGCGGCGAGTTGGCCTTGAGGTAGGCGACGAAGGCGTCGATGTCCAGCGGACCGGTGTAGAGGTTCTGCGCCTGGGTCATGACGGTGAAGCCGTCACCGCCGCCGGCGACGAAATTGTTGGCCTCGACGCGGTAGGTCTTGGTCTTGTCGATGGCCACGCCGTTGATCTTGACGCTGCCGTCCACCACTTTGCTGGCGCCGTCCGGCAGGCTGTTGTCCCAGGTGTAGGTGAAGCCTTTGGACACTTCCAGGATTTTCGGCGAGGTCTGGCCCACCCACTGCTGGCCGAGCAGGGTGTAGATCTGCGCGCCGGTGAGGTTCAGGTCGGTGAGGATGTCGCCGAAGGGCTGCACGTTATAAGCCTCGCCGTAGGTGATCTGGCCGTTCTGGATGCCGACGCTGGCCGGAATGCCGGCGCTCGACGGGTTGTAGTACAGGCTGTTGCGGATGCCGCCCGGGTTCATGAAGGCGATCACCGGCGGATTCGGATCGGACTGCGACGCCACCAGCTGCGCATCGGCGATGATGTCGCCCAGCGGCGATTCGCCGCTGCCGCCGCCGGAGACGCTTTCCCCGGAGGTGTTGAAGTCGGCGGTGATGGTGCCGACCACCTTGTTGACCAGCGGCGCGGCGGCCTTGTCGTACTGCCCGACCAGCGTGGCGATGCCGCTGTCCGGGGTCAGTGTCGGGTAAGCCGTCGGCGCCGGGTTGGCGGCCTGGTCGTTGACCACCAGCTTGTTGTCGGCGGCGACGTTGGTGATCTTGCCGCTGGCGGTGTCCAGCGTCAGGTCCAGCGCGGTGATGTACTCGCCGTACTTGCCGGCGCTGGTGTAGAACACCTTGGAAGTGTTGGCGCCCTGGCCCTGCGGGCAGACATAGGACCAGTGGGTGTGGCCGCTGATGACCAGCGCGATGGACGGATCGAGCTTGTCCAGGATCGAGGTCAGCTCGCCGTTGGCGCCGGCGCAGGTCTTGTCGTCGAAGCCGACCGTGGTGTAGATGCCCTGGTGGATCAGCACCACGATGGCATTGACGCCTTGCTGCTGCAGCTGCGGCACCAGCGCGTTGGCCGCGGCGGCCTCATCGCCGAAGGTCAGGTTGGCCACGCCGGAAGCGGTGACCAGCGTCGGCGTCTCTTTCAGCACCAGGCCGATGAAGGCGACGCTGACTTTCTTGCCGCCGCCGACGTCGAACTGCTTGATGGCATAGGGCGGGAAGATGGTCTTGCCGGTGGTGTTGTCGACCACGTTGGCGGCGAGGTACTTCCAGCCGGCGCCGGCGAAGGAGCCGTTGACCAGGCAGGTGTCGGCACCGACGGTGCCGCCGGGGAAACAGCCGCCGTTCTGCTTGCGTACCAGCTCGGTCTGGCCCTTGTCGAACTCGTGGTTGCCGACCGAGGTGAATTCCAGGCCGATCTGGCTCAGCGCCTGCACCGTCGGTTCGTCGTGGAACAGCGCCGAGTCGAGCGGGCTGGCGCCGACCATGTCACCGGCGCCGACCACCACGTTGAGCGGGTTTTGCGCCTTGAGCTGCTGCACCAGGGTGGAGAGGTAGGCGGCCCCGCCGAGCGGCTCCTTGATGGTCTTGGTGGAATTGGTCGGATCGGTCACCGACACCGTGCCCGGCGAGTCGATGTAACCATGAAAATCGTTGAAGGCGATGACCCGCACGGTCGCCGAGGCCGGAGCCTGCGGACCGGCGTTGTTGCTGTCGCTGCCGCATGCGGCCAGCAAGGCGCTTGCCGCGCACGCAGACAAAACTGTAAAGACCAGGTGTTTAAATCGCATGATTCCCCCTGCCAGCGAAAATAGAAAGAATGAAAGTGCTCCTTCCGGTCCGGCAACATAGTTGCGACAAGTTGCGCTGGCGTTGCAGATTGTTGACAGCTGCAGTGCAAGGCCCGGCATTGGCCGCGGCCATGCTGGCTGCGGCCTGCGAAGGCGCGTCACCCCAGGCGGCGGCCCTGCGTGCCGGGCGCGACGCGGTCATGCCCTGCCAGGAACGCTTCCACGAGCAGTCGCAGACCTACGCGGACTGCGTGCGCTATGTAACGCAATCCGCCGCGCGGCGCGGCGAAACCGCGCAGTACGCCGACTGGTTCCGCCTGGGCGGGCTCTATACCGGCTGGGTCCATGCCGACCTGGTCGGGCAGCAGGGCGATGCGCCGGCCGCTCAGGCAGCGCGTGAACTGCTGCGCGAGGCCTTGCCGCTGCAGCAGCAGCTGCGCTCCGGCGACGCGCAGCTGTGCGAACTGGAGGGGATACCCTGCGCCACACTGCTCAACCGCCGGCGCGAACTGCTCGGCCCGGCGACCGCGGCAGGCGCCTCCTGACCAGGCCGCAGCCTACGCAGGCTGCGGCCTGAACCGGGGAGCGGCGCCTAGGGTCTGTTGACAATCATTGGGTCGCTGCGACGGAGGTCATTTTTGCGCAGCGCCTAGCTGGACAGGACGCGGCATGGTGATTCCATGCAAGTCCTGGCCGGCGTAGCGATGCGC
>CAYVKA010000083.1:0-20203 GCA_964451925.1 uncultured Nevskia sp.
TCAACTGTCACGACGATGCCGGGGTCATGAGTGTCCTGCACACGGCGCACGGCGTGAACGGCGATGCGCGCACGGCGATGGCGACCGAGGGCTGCCAGTCCTGCCATGGCCCCAGTGAAGCGCACATGGCCAAGCCGCCGGAAGGCCAGCCGGTACTGATGAGCTTCGACGACGTCAACGGCATGTTCCACGAGTTTGGCCACGCCATCCACGGCATGTTCTCCAGCGTGCAGTATCCGCTGTTCGCCGGCACCGCCACGCCGCCGGACTTCGTCGAATACCCCTCGCAGTACAACGAGATGTGGTCGCACGATCCGCAGGTGCTGGCGCACTACGCCAAGCACTACCAGACCGGCGAGCCGATGCCCAAGGAACTGCTGGACAAGGTGCTGGCGGCGCGCAATTTCAACGCCGGCTTCACCACCGGCGAATACCTGGCGGCGGCGATGCTGGACCAGTCCTGGCACCAGATCGCCCCCGGCCAGACACCGGAAGCCAAGGACGTGATGGCCTTCGAGGCCGCCGCGCTGAAGCAGGACAAGGTGGACTACGACCTGGTACCGCCGCGCTACCACACGCCGTACTTCTCCCACATCTTTTCCAACGGCTATGCGGCCGGCTACTACGCCTACATCTGGAGCGACGTGCTGGCCAAGGACACCGAGCACTGGATGAACACCCACGGCGGCCTCAAGCGCGAGAACGGCGACCTGCTGCGCGCCAAGGTGCTGTCGCGCGGCTTCAGCGCCGACCCGACCTCGCTGTTCGTGGACTTCTACGGCAAGCCGCCTGAAGTGGGCCCGCTGCTCGAAGCACGCGGCCTGACCGCCGGCAAGGGCAAGTAAGAGTTCGTTTCAGAGCCGGGGTACCGCACGGTACCCCGGCTTTTGACTCAGCCAGGTCTTCAGCCGGCACTTTGCGCCGGTTCGCGCCTGCGTGCCGCCCGCGTGCCGCCCGCGTGCCGCCTGCGCGCCGGCAGGGCAGCAGCCTTGATGCACCTGTTGCCGCGACACGGCATCTTCCGCGGCGGCGCCTGCGGCGCGCGGAAAACGACTAGAAGCGATAGGCCCCGAACTTCATCACCCGGGCCACGCGCTTCATCAGCGCTTTCACCGGCAGCGGCAACGGGTGCGCCCCGGCCGCCGCCGCCTCGTCGCCATGGCGCGCCTCGTCCTGCTTCATCGCCTCGACGATGGCGCGGCTGCGCTGGTCGTCTTTCGGCAGCTGCTCCAGGTGATCCTCCAGGTGCTCCACCACCTGGCGCTCGGTTTCCTCGACGAAGCCCAGGTTCCAGCGGTCGCCGGCCAGGCCGGCGGCGGCGCCGATGGCGAAGGAGCCGACATACCAGAACGGACTAAGCCGGCTGGGCCGCTCGCCCAACTCGTCCAGGCGCGCCTCGCACCATTGCAGGTGCGCGCGCTCCTCGTCGGCGGCGTGCAGCAGGTGCCGGCGGATCGCCGGGTCGCGCGACACCAGGGCCTGGCCGTGGTACAGCGCCTGGGCCGAAACCTCGCCGGCGTGGTTGATGCGCATCAGGCCGGCGGCGTGGCGCCGGTCCGGGGTATCCAGATGGGCATCGGGCACATTTTCCGCGGGATAGGGCGCGCCGCGCGGCGGCGCGGCAGCGGCCGCCGTCAGCGTCTGCAGGCCCTGCTGCAAGCGCATCAGCAGGCGATCGGCGGGGGAGTAGTCGCGCTGGCTGGAGGATGAGGGTCCGGGCATGGGGATTTCGGCGGTGTTCCCGGGTTTTTCCGGTGTGCCAATTCTGCGAAGATTGGCGCCATACCGCAAAGCGGCCCCTCTGCAGACTTTCGATCCGGGACTCCATTTCGATGAGAAAACAATTGACTGCGGCCCTCGCCCTGGCTCTGGGCCTGGGCGCCGGCGCGTATGCCGACACCACCCCCCTGCCGCCGCCGCCCGGCGACCTCGGCCTGCCGGCCGCCGTCACCGAGGCCATGAGCGGCATCGACGCCGAGCGCATCAGCGCCCACGTGCGCTTCCTCGCCGACGACACGCTGGAAGGCCGCGGCCCCGGCGTGCGCGGCGGCGACATCGCCGCCCGCTATATCGCCAGCCAGTTCGCGCAATACGGCCTCAAGCCGGCCGGCGACAACGGCAGCTATTACCAGAACGTGAACTTCGTCGGCGTGCAGTCGCAGCCCGCCACCACCTTCGCCCTGCAGCCGGCGCACGCTGACGCGGTGCAGCTGAAATACCGCGACGATTTCGTGGTCAGCAACCAGACCCAGGGCGAAACCGCCGATATCGACGCGCCGGTGGTGTTCGTCGGCTATGGCATCGAGGCGCCCGAATACCAGTGGGACGACTACAAGGGCGTCGACGTCAAGGGCAAGGTGGTGCTGATCATCGTCAACCAGCCGCCGTCGAAGGATCCCAAGTTCTTCACCGGCGAGGCCCTCACCTACTACGGCCGCTGGATGTACAAGTTCGAGGAAGCGGCGCGCAAGGGCGCCATCGGCGCCATGGTCATCCACCGCACCGACCTGGCCAGTTATCCCTGGGACGTGGTGCGCAGCTCCTGGAGCAACGAACAGGTGTACCTGGCGGACGACAAGGACCCCAAGCTGCAGGCGGCCTCCTGGATCCAGCTCGACGTGGCCCGCCTGCTGTTCTCGGCCGCCGGCCTCAAGCTGGACGACCAGATCGCCCTGGCCGGCACGCGCGACTTCAAGGCGGTGGAGCTGCCGGTGCGGCTGAAGGCGCACGTGGTCAGCAAGATCCGCAAGTTCCAGTCGCCCAACGTGGTGGCAATGCTGCCCGGCAGCGACAAGGGCACGCCGAAGCAGGCGCTGTTCTACACCGCGCACTACGACCATCTCGGCATCGACCCGACCATGCCGGGCGACAACATCTACAACGGCGCTGTCGACAACGGCACCGGCTGCGGCATCCTGCTGGAACTGGCGCATGCCTACAGCCTGATGAAGGAAAAGCCGCCGCACCCGGTGTATTTCGCCTCGGTCACCGCCGAGGAGAAGGGCCTGCTCGGTTCGCGCTACCTGGGCGCCCATCCGCCGCTGCCGGCGGCGCAGATCGCGCTGGACCTGAATTTCGACGCCATTCCGCCGATCGGCCTGCCGGAATCGGTCAACATCACCGGCGCCGACCGCCTCAGCTTCTATCCGGCGGTGGAAAAGACCGCCAGGTCCTTTCACTACGAGATCGAGCCGGACGCCAACCCGGGCGCCGGCCACTACTACCGCTCGGATCATTTCAGCTTCGCCCGTGTCGGCGTGCCGGCCTTCTCCATCGGCAGCGGCGTCAAGTTCGCCGGCCACACCAAGGAGTGGGGCAAGGCGCAGGAAGACGACTACACCACCAACCGCTATCACCGTCCGGGCGACGAGTGGACGCCGGAGATGGACTTCGCCAGCAATGCCGCGCTGGCCCGCTTCGGCTTCGCGCTGGGCTGGGAGGAACTGCTGGCCGCGGACACGGTGAGCTGGCAGGCCGGCGACGAGTTCGAGGCGGCGCGCAAGAAAAGCGCCAGAGCGCAGTAAGCGGCCGGTGAGTTCCTCCATCCTGCCACGAGGCGCATAGCGCATGCCGTTCTGGCTGCTGTTCGCCGCCATCGCCGTGCTGGCGCTGGCTTATTACCGCCCCGGCATCCGCGCCACCAGCGCGGTGCTGGGCGCGACCGTGCTGTGCTATGGCCTGTTCGGCGGCTCGACGCTGCTGTTCCTGCTGCTGACGCTGGTGTTGCTGGTGGTGTTGCTGCCGCTGAACATCCCGCCGCTGCGGCAGGAGTGGCTGTCGCGCCCGGCGCTGGGCTGGTTCCGCCGCGTGGTGCAGCGGCTCGACCCGGCCGCGCTGGCGGCGCTGGACGCCGGCACGGCCTGGTGGGAAGCCGAGCTGATCGGCGGCGAGCCCGACTGGCAGCGCTTCCAGTCCTTCCCGCCGGCGCGCCCTCTGCCCACCGAGCAGGCGGTGATCGACGAGCTGGTGAACGGCTTGCGCGAGCGCGCCCACACGCCGGACCAGGCCCTGGCCTGGCTGCGCCAGCAGCAGGCCTTCGGCCTTGGCATCCCGCACTATCACGGCGGGCTGGAATGGTCGGCGGTGGCGCAGTCGGCGGCGGTGGCGCGCATCGCGGCCATCGACCCGGCGATCGCCGGGCGCATCGCCGCGCCGCAGCGGCTGGCCTGGATCGAGCTGCTGCGCCGCCACGGCAGCGAAGCGCAGCAGAGCCGCTGGCTGCCGCGCCTGGCGGCCGGCGCCAGTATCGCCGGCACACTGGAGGAAATCGCCGGCGATGCGCTGGCCTGCTCGACGCTGCGCGACGGCGAACGCGTCACCACGCTGCGCCTGCGGCTGGATGCGCCGCTGGCCGGCGGCGAGCTGCCGGAACTGCTCGGCCTGCTGGTGCAGGTGCGCGACCCCGAAGGGCTGCTGGGCGGGCGCCAGGGCCTCAGCTGCCTGTTGCTGGAGAGCGCCAGTTGCGGCCTGGCCGCCGGCGCCGAGCGCCTGCGCGCCAGCGACCTGCAGGCAGCGACCGACGCCGTCGTCGGCGGCGCCGAGCATGTCGGCCGCGCCACGGCGGACTGGACCGAATGCCTGGCGGTGGCCCATGCCATCGCCACCTCGGCGCTGCATGCCGGGCGCGTCACCGCCGCGGCTGCGGCGGCCGGCGGCTACGCCCGCATCCATGCGCCGTTCGACGCCGCGCTGGGCAGCCGTGCCGTGGCCCAGGACGCTCTGGCCCTGATCGGCGCGCGCGGCCTGGCGGCGCAGGCGCAGGCCTCGGCCAGCGCGCTGTCGGTCGATCTGGGCGAACGGCCGCAGGGCCTGGCCAGCTGTGCGCGCAGCCTCGGCGCCGAGCAGGCGGCGCAGATCCGCCAGGCCGCCACCGAGCTGGGGCTGGCGCACGGCGCGCTGCGGCCGCTGCTCGATGCGCTGGAACCTGCCGCCGGCGCCGAAGAGCCGCCACGGCTGGCGCGCTCCACCGGCTATACCGCCAGCGTGCTGCGCGGCCACCGCGCCTTCATGCGGGCGCTGGCGGCGACGCGCGCGCCCAATGCGGCGTTGGCGCTGGAACAGTTCGACACCGCGTTGTGGAAACATGTCGGCCACATCGCCGGCTCGGGTATCCGCTCCTTCATCCTGGCGGTCACGGCCGGCAGCTTCAGTTCCGCCGCCGGTCACACCGACCTGGTGCGCGGCTACTGCCGGCGCATCAACCGCTACAGCGCGGCGCTGGCCTTCGCCACCGACCTGGCGCTGACCGGAATGGGCGCGGACCTCGCCTCGCGCCGGCCGCGCACCGCGTTGCGCGCCATGCACGAAGCCTCGCGCCTGACGCTCACCACCTGGCTTGGCGATGCGGTGGCGCAACTGTGGCTGACCAGCTGCGCCCTCAAGCACTTCGAGGACGAGGGCGGGCCCGATTCACAGCGGGCCGCTCTCGAGTGGCTGTGCAGCGACGCGCTGCGCGCGGTCGAGGAAGCGCTCGACCAGGTGCTGCGCCACCTGTCCGCGCCGGCCCTGTCCTGGCTGGCGCAGCTGCTGATCTTCCCGCGCGGCCATGCCGCGCTGGCCCCCGGTGACGCCGCCAGCCGCCGCGTGGCACAGTGGCTGCAAGACGAAACCCGTCTTCGCCAGCGCTGCACCGAGTGCTGGCCGCGGCTGGCGCCGCTGGGCGAGGCGCTGGAAGCGACGCTGGCCGGCGAGGCGCTGGAAAAGAGCCTTGCCGCAGCCGGCGACGACGGCCAGCCGGCGGCGCAGCGTATCGCCGACGCCGCCGCTTCGGGCAAGCTCGGCGCGGCGCAGGCGCGGCAGCTGAGCGATTGGCTGGAAAGCGTGCGCCGGCTGCGGCTGGCGCCCAACTCGATTCGCGAGGCGTTCAAGGAGCATCCGTGAGCCAGGTTTGTCTAGTGGTCGGGGCGGGACCGGGAATCGGCAGCGCCGTCGGCATGGCCTTCGCCAAGGAAGGCTATGGCGTCGCGCTGGCGGCGCGCAACAGCGCCAGGCTGCAGCCGCATTGCGACGACATCCGCCGCGCCACCAGCCGCGCGGCCCGCCCCTATACCGTCGATGCCGGCGACGAAGGCTCGCTGCGCGCGCTGTTCCGCCAGGTCACCGCCGAGCTGGGCGCGCCCGAGGTGGTGGTGTACAACGCCGCCTGCGCGCACAAGGGGCGTCCCACCACGGTGTCGCCGCAGCAATGGGCCGAGGATTTCCGCGTCAACGTGGTCGGCGCCCTGGTCTGCGCCCAGCTGGCCGCCGAAACCATGCGCGAGCAGGGCCACGGCACCATCCTGATCACTGGCGGCGGCTTCGCCCACGAGCCTTCCGCCCCCTATGCCTCACTGTCGGCCGACAAGGCCGCGCTGCGCAACCTGACCTATTCGCTGGCGCAGGAGCTGGGCGGCTACGGCATCCATGTCGCCACCGTCACCGTCTATGGCTTCCTGCAGGTCGGCACCCACTTCGATCCGCAGCGCATCGCCGCGGCCTACGTGCGGCTGCACCACCAGACGCGCGGCAAGTTCGAGATCGAGGTGATTTATAAGTGACAGCCCCAAAGGCTGTCACGCCGCACCGGCGGCGACCCGGTTCCGGGCCGGCGATGCCTGAATCCGCTCAAGCCGCTTGCAACGGCGTGGATAACAGCCCGGACTCCCGCCGGCGCGGGAACGGCACGGCGTAGGCCATGAACGCTCCCTTCCCCTTTACCCGCAACATCGCCGGACTGCGCGAGGGTCCGTTCGACCTGCTGGTCATCGGCGGCGGCATTTATGGTGCGTGGACCGCCTGCGACGCGGCGCAGCGCGGCCTCAAAGTGGCGCTGGTGGAGAAGAACGACTGGGGTGCCGGCACTTCCAGCGCCTCGAGCAAGCTGATCCACGGCGGCCTGCGCTACCTGGAGCACTACGAATTCGGCCTGGTGCGTCATGCCCTGGCCGAACGGCGCGTGCTGTCGCGCATTGCGCCGCACCTGGTGCGGCCGCTGAATTTCCTGGTGCCGGTGTGGAAGGACTCGCGCGTCGGCCGCCTGCAGCTGCTGGCCGGGCTGACCCTGTACGACTTCCTGGCCACCGGCAAGCAGCCGGTACCGCGCTTCAAGTCCTATTCCCACAGCCGCATGCTGCGCGAGCATCCCTATATCGCCGGCGACGGCCTGCGCGGCGGCCTGCGCTATGGCGACTGCCAGGAGGACGACGCGCGCATGACGCTGTTCGTCGCCGCAGCGGCGCAGGCGGCCGGCGCGGTCTGCGCCAACCGCGTGGCGGCGCTGGAGCTGATGGAGGAGCAGGGCCGCGTGATCGGCGCGCGGCTGCGCGATGAGGAAAGCGCCACGGCCTTCGAGTTGCGCGCCGGCTGCGTGGTCAACGCCGCCGGCCCCTGGGCGCGCGCGCTGACCGGCGCCGCGGCCGCCAGGGTCAAGCTGGTCAAGGGCATCCATCTGGTGCTGCCGGCGATCGTCGGCTGCCAGGAAGCCTTCCTGCTGACCGCGCCGCAGGACGGCCGCGTGTTCTTCGTCATTCCCTGGTATGGACGCACGCTGCTCGGCACCACCGAGTCCCAGGTCGGCGACGCCGCCGAGGCGCTGGTACAGCCGCAGGAGGCGCGCTACCTGTTGGATGCGGCCAACGCCCTGCTGCCCGGCCTGCGCTGGAGCGAGGCCGATGTCGTCGCCAGTTTTGCCGGTGTGCGCACCCTGCAGGACGAGGACACCGAAACCCTGGCGGCGGTGAGCCGCGAGTTCGTCATCACCGAACCCCGGCCGGGGCTGATCTGGCCGATCGGCGGCAAATTCACCACCGCGCGCTGCGACGCCGAGGAAGTGGTGGACCGCGTGCTGCAGCGCCTGGGCCGGCCCAGGACGCCCAGCCTCACCGCCAAGCGCCTGCTGCCGGGCGCGCCGATGGAAGCGGCCGGACTGGGCGAATTCACCGGCTGGCAGGCCGAAGCCCTGTCGGCGCTGGCGCGGCGTGAAGTGGACGACGAGGCGGCGCGCTTCCTGACCCTGCGCCACGGCACCGGCCTGTCGCGCATCCAGGCGCTGCTCGACGAGAATCCCGCCTGGGCGGCACGGCTGCATCCGCAGGCGCCGTTCCTGCAGGCCGAGGCGGTGCTGGCGCTGCGCGAGGAAATGGCGCGCGATGCCGATGATGTGCTGCGCCGGCGCATGCCGCTGAGCCTGCTGGTGCGCGACGCCGCCCCGGCGCGCAGCGCCGTGGAAGCGCTGCTCGCCAACCGCGCTTGAGCCGCGCGCGAACCGCGTGCCGCAGCGGCCGCCGCCGCCCTACGACCTTCGTCTAATACGCCCGGCAGATTCCGCCCAGTACCCGGGCAGCGGCGGTCGCCAGCCGATAAGCGGTGTCGAATCGCTTGTCGGATGAAGCGGCGGCACCTTGTCGTGCAGTGCGGCTCGGCGCCACACTGTTGACCTTTACAACCCGACCGTACGCTACCGTACATAAAGCGCCACATCCACCGGTGATGGCGTGACATGGCGGTTGGTACAGGCCGACAACAAAGAAAGGGGATCGCAGGATCCCGCGCCATTCTGTGAGGAGGAAGGCTCATGCGCCATTGGAAGCTCGCGCCCGCTGCATTCGTCTCGTCCACCATGCTGCTCGCGGCATGCGGCAGCGGCGGCGAGGGCAAACAGCCGCAATCGTTCGGTTCAAGTTCCGCGGTGCTGTTCAACCCGGTGGTGACCAGCCCGGTACAGACGCAGGCCATCCCGCTGCCGTTTGACGCGCTGTTCAGCGGCTTCTCCACGCCGACGCTGAACTTCCCCGGCCTGCCGGCGCCGCTGTCGGACATCAACCAGCTCGACGGCTTCTCCACCACCGCCCCGATCTTCGCCGACGTGGCCGGCTTCCTCGACTACACCACGGTCGCGCCGAATGTGGTCATCATCAACACCGCCACCGGCAAGCCGCTGGTGCCGGGCGTGGACTTCACCGTCGACAACGAGAATGCCACGGCGCAGGTGCAGGCCGGCTCCGCTTTCGAGCCGATCAGCCAGCAGCGCTCGCGCATCCTGATCTCGCCGCTGAAGCCGCTGTCGCCCTCGACGCAGTACCTGGTGGCCCTGCTCACCGGCATGAAGACGCTGGACGGCAGCAACGTGGTCGCCTCCAGCGAGTTCAAGATCACCAGCAGCGCCACCCCGGTGGCGCAGCAGACCGATCCGACGCTGTCGCAGTTCACCGCCGCGCAGCTGGCCGAGCTCGAGGCGCTGCGCCAGCAGGCCATCTACCCGGTGGTGCAGGCCTTCACGCAGCTGGCGCAGATTCCGGCCAGCCAGATCGCGCTGGCCTGGAGTTTCACCACCCAGTCCACCGACAAGTCGCTCAAGCTGGTGGCCCAGAACGCCACCGCCGGCCTGATCCGGGTGGCCAACACCGGACTGGCCACCGGCCAGAGCGGCATCCCCGGCCTGGGCCTGGCCAACGTCTATGCCGGCATCACCACGCTGCCCTACTACCTGCAGGTGGCAGCCAACAACCATGACCCGTCACCGCTGAGCGGCTACTGGCAGGCCGACCCGACCAAGCCGGACACCAGCGTCAAGTTCCTCAACCAGGTGCCCTGCGGCGCGTTCGCCATCGGCGCGCAGGTCAACGGCGTGACGCTCAAGCCCAGCGCCAGCACCACCAGCTGCTTCCCCTACCTCAAGGCCAGCAGCGCGCAGACGCAGGCGGTGCCGGTGTTCGTCACCGTGCCCAACGCCAACAGCGGCCAGACCAAGCCGGCCAGCGGCTGGCCGGTGGTGATTTTCCAGCACGGCATCACCGCCAACCGCACCAACGTCTTCGCCATCGCCGACGGCATGGCCAGGGCCGGCTTCGTGGTGGTGGCGATGGACCTGCCGCTGCACGGCATCACCGACACCACCAATCCGTTCTACCGCAACCAGGTGTTCACCGGCACGCCGGCGGCGGCGCTGGTCACCGGCGAGCGCACCTTCGACCTGGACCTGGAGAACAACACCACCGGCGCGGCCGGGCCGGACGGCAAGATCGACGGTTCCGGCACCTACTTCATCAACCTGCAGAGCCTGATCACCAGCCGTGACAACCTGCGCGAAGCGGTGGCCGACCTGAGCACGCTGGTGCAGTCGGTGAAGACCCTGGACCTGAACGGCGACGGCGTTGCCGACACCGACCCGAACCGCATCTACTACTTCGGCCATTCGCTCGGCGGCATCGTCGGCGGCACGCTGCTCGGCGTGAATCCCAACATCCGCGCGGCGGTGCTGGCCAATCCGGGCGGCGGCGTGGCCAAGCTGCTGGACGCCTCGAAGAGCTTCGGCCCGATCATCTCGGCCGGACTCGGCGCCGCCGGCCAGCCCGAGGGCACCGACAACTTCCCCAACGCGCCCGCTTACGAGACCTTCCTGCGCTTCGCGCAGACCCTGGTCGACTCCGGCGACCCGATCAACTTCGCCGCGGCCGCCAGCAGCGGCCACGCCATCGACATGATCGAAGTCATCGGCGACCTGGTGGTGCCGAACGCGGCCCTGACCACCTGCCCGGTGCAGCTGCCGGCGGGCATCAGCTCCACCGCCCAGCTGATCAGCGCCTGCCCCGGCACCGCCACGCAGGACGTGACCATCGCCAGCGGCTACCTGTCCGGCACCAATCCGCTGGTGCAGGCGCAGGGCCTGGGCAGCATCGGGCCGCTCACCGTGCCGGTCGCCAGCCCGGTGACCAAGCTCGGCGCGCAGCTGGAATACGTCGTGCAGTTCGGCCCCGGCGCCAACGGCACCGTCAGCCACAGCACCGTGCTTGACCCGACCAAAGACCCGCTGGTGACGCAGGAAATGCAGAGCGAGGCGGCACAGTTCCTGGCCAGCGACGGCAAGTGCCTGGCCGTCGCCGGGAGCTGCGCACCGTGAGCCCCTATAAGAACAGCAAAGAGGAGAACCGCATGTCCGCGAAAGCTGCTATCGCGTTTCGCCGCACCCCGATCGCCAGGGCGCTCGGCGTCGGCCTCGGATTGGGCCTCGGCGTGGGCGTCTGCGCTCCGGCGCTGGCCCTGAACTGGCAGGTCGGCGACGTCGGCGTCGACCTCAACACCCGCCTCACCAGCGGCGTCGAGATGCGCGTACAGGGCGCCGACCCCACCTACATCGGCATCGCCAACGGCGGCAAGGCCTACTCCAACAACGTCGACGACGGCGAACTGGCGTTCCGCCGCGCCGGCGACCTGGTGGCCGCGCCGCAGAAAATCAACTCGGCGCTGACCGTGACCTGGAAGGACTTCGGCCTGTTCGCCCGCGGCTACTACGACTACGACCCGGTATTGCAGGACAAGACCTACTTCGATATCAACAACTTCGGCACCGGCAAGGCCTATCCGGTCAGCCTTTACGACCTCAAGCAGGAGAGCAACCGCGATCACCTGGGACATGCCAGTTCGATCCTCGACCTGTATGCCTACGGCAGCACCTCGGTGTTCGGCCACAGCCTGAGCCTGAAAGTCGGCAAGCAGATCGTGAACTGGGGCGAATCGACGCTGGTGCTGAACGGGCTCAACAGCCTGGTGTCGCTCGACGCCAGCAAGGCGCGCCTGCCCGGCGCGGAAATCAGCGAATTCGTGATCCCGGTGCCGCAAGCCTTCGCTTCGCTCAGCCTGACCGACTCCACCAGTGTCGAGGGCTTCTACCAGTGGAAGTTCCTGCCGACACTGCAGGATTCCGCCGGTAACTTCTATCCCATCCCGGACCAGGATTTCGCCGGCCTCGGCGGCAATGCCGGTGACATCAGCTTCGGCCGCGCCTCGGAGAACTCCCTGCCGCTGGCCAGCTGCCCGGGCGGCAACATCCCCGGCGCGCCGACCTGCGTGCCCTACGGCGGCACCATTCCGCGCGGCATCGACCGCCGGCCCAGCGGCGCCGGCCAGTACGGCGGTGCGTTCCGCTTCACCATTCCCTGGCTCAACGACATGGACGCGGCGCTGTACGCCGCCAACTACCATGAGCGCTTGCCGGTGTTCAGCACCACCTCGGCCACCAGCACCAATGTCGCGGCCAGCACCGCCAGCTACTTCGCCGAGTACCCGAAAGACGTGCACATGTACGGCTTCAGCTTCAACACCACGCTGCCCTGGGGCATCGCCTTCCAGGGCGAGTACAGCTACAAGCCGAACCAGCCGTTCCAGCTCAGCTCGGTGGAATCGGAACTGGCCACGCTGGGCGCGCCCAGCCAGCTCAACCCGGTGGCGGCGCAGACCCTCGGCGGGCAGTACATCCGCGGCTGGCGCCGCAAGCAGGTCAGCCAGCTCGACTTCGGCTTCACCAAGGTCCTGGGCGGCAGCAGCTGGCTCAAGTACGACCAGCTGATCCTGGTCGCCGAAGTGGCCGGCGATCGCGTGCACAACCTGGAACAGCCCGGCACGCTGGCCTACGAGGGGCCCAATACCTGGCTGCCGAACAACCCGGGTACTGCGGCCTACTTCGGCGTGCCGCAGCAGCAGGGCGGCTATCCCACGGCCAACTCCTGGGGTTACAAGCTGCTGGCGCGCAGCACCTACAACAACGTCGTGCTGGGTGGCCTGACGCTCGAGCCGGGCCTGCGCTTCGACCACGACGTCAACGGCATCACGCCGCTGCCGCTGGACAACTTCATCAAGAACAGCCGCATGCTGACGCCCACGCTGGGCTGGCGCTACCTGAGCAACCTCACCGGAGAATTCGGCTACACCACCTTCTTCGGCGGCGGCCAGACCAACCTGCTGCGCGATCGCGACTTCATCGAGACTTACGTGCGCTACTCCTTCTGAGTACCGCTGTTGCGGAATTGAAGCCGGGCATCCGCCCGGCTTTTTTTTGCGCGCCAGGATCATCTGGCGCTAGGATCGGTTGCTGATGGCCGGGGCACATCCCGGCCAGGTTGGCCACGCCAGCCGGGGTGGCTTGCGCGGGCCGCACGGGGAGCGCAGCCGGCTGCCGGCGAGGCAACGAACATCCAGAATTTTGGCCAGGGATTCCGGCAAGGCCGCCACCAAACCGTTTTTCGCGCCGGGGGCCGCGGCGCAGCAGGGGGCAGCGCAATGCAAAGCAGGAAGAAAGTCGCCATTCTGGGCGGCGGCGTGGGCGCGATCTGGGCGGCTTACCAGCTGACCTCCTTCCCGGACTGGGACAAACGTTTCGACATCACCCTGTACCAGATGGGCTGGCGGCTCGGCGGCAAGTGCGCCAGCGGCCGCAACGCACAGGCCGGCCAGCGCATCGAGGAGCACGGCCTGCACATCTGGTCCGGCTTCTACGACAACGCCATCAAGGTGATGAAGCAGTGCTACGCCGCGGCGCAGCCCCTGGGCGGTGTGTTCCCTTCCTTCGACGACGCCTTCAAGCCGTTCAACAACATCGTGCTGGCGGAACGGGTTGACGGCCGCTGGCAGCCCTGGCACCTGCAGCCGCCGGGCAACAGCCAGGTGCCCGGCGAAGGCGGGCTGCTGCTGTCACCGTGGAACTACGCCTGCATGACGCTGGACTGGCTCAAGTCGCTGTTCGAGGGCAACGCCGGGCAGCGGCCGCCGCTCGGTGCCCGCGCGCACGCGGCGCTGCCGTCCTGGGTGCGCAACCTGCTCCCCGGTCCGCTGCCGGCGCCCACCACCCACCTGCACCATCTGGCGCATCTGGCACAGGGCCTGCCCGGAGACCCGGCCCGGCACCCGGCGGAAGGGCGCCGCGCGCTGCTGTTCCTGCTGGAAGGCGCGGTCGCCGACCTGCAC
Organism: uncultured Nevskia sp.; assembly: GCA_964451925.1. Classification (GTDB taxonomy): domain Bacteria; phylum Pseudomonadota; class Gammaproteobacteria; order Nevskiales; family Nevskiaceae; genus Nevskia. The sequence goes on from CAYVKA010000083.1 coordinate 13,717, forward strand.
CGCGTCTACGAGCAGTGCGCCGCCGGCGGCGACCTGGCACGGCGCCTGTTCAACCTGTTCGATCTGGGCCTGGCCGCGGTACGCGGAGCGATCATCGACAATGTGCTGCTCGAGGGTTTCGATGTCATCGACCAGTACGAGATCAGCGAATGGCTGGCGCGCCACGGCGCCCACCCGCAAAGCCTCGACTCGGCTTGCGCGCGCGGCATCTACGACTATGCCTTCGGCTTTTCCCGCGGCCACGCCGACCGCCAGCATCGCGCCATCGCCGCCGGCACCTCGCTGCGCGGCGTATGCCGCCTGATGTTCACTTACAAGGGCGCGTACTTCTTCAAGATGCAGGGCGGCATGGGCGACACCGTCTTCACCCCGTTCTACAAGGTGCTGAAGCAGCGCGGCGTCAAGTTCCGCTTCTTCCACAAGGTCACCGCGCTGGAGGCCGATGCCGACGGCTGCGGCATCGAACGCATTCACCTGCAGCGCCAGGCCGACACGCTGCAGGACGAGTACCAGCCGCTGGTGCCGGTCAAGGGCCTGGACTGCTGGCCGTCGGAGCCGGACTTCGCGCAGCTCAAGCAGGGCGAGACGCTGCGCCGGCGCGGCATCGACCTGGAATCGTCCTGGGCCGACTGGCCCGGCGTGGCGCAGCTGCAGCTGCGGCGCGGCCGGGATTTCGACCAGGTGATCCTCGGCATCTCGCTTGGCGGCCTGGCCGAGATCAGCGGCGACCTGGCGGCCAAGGACCCGGCCTGGGACGCGATGCTGCGCAAGGTCAAGACCACGCGCACGCTGGCCTGCCAGCTGTGGCTGAAGCAGCCCACCGAAAAGACCGGCTGGGGCTTCGGGCAGAGCATCCTGACCTGTTACGCCGAGAACTTCGACACCTGGGCCGACATGTCGCAGCTGCTGCCGGTGGAAGACTGGCCGCAGGACCACGATCCCGGCTCGGTGGCGTATTTCTGCGGCCCGATGGCGGACGACGAGCAGCAGCCGCCATACTCCGACCACGCCTACCCGCAGACGCAATACGAGGCGGTACGGCAGCAGGCGCGGCAGTGGCTGCAGCAGAATGCCGGCTGGATGTGGCCAAAAATGATACGCCAGAGCGACGGCCAGCTGCGCCTGGATCAACTGGTCTGCGCCGGCGGCGAGCGCGGCGAGGCGCGGTTCGAGCAGCAGTACTTCCGCGCCAACATCGATCAGTCCGAACGCTATGTGCTGTCGGTACCGGGCAGCAGCCAGTTCCGCCTGCGCTCCGACGACTCGGGTTTCGACAACCTGTTCCTCGCCGGCGACTGGACCTACAACGGCATCAACGCCGGCTGCGTCGAGGCGGCGGCCATGTCGGGCATGCGCGCCGCGGCCGGCCTGGCCGGCGAGCAGCTCGACATCGTCGGCGAAACGGATCTGGTGCCGCTGCCGGCGCAGCAGCGCAACCGGCCGCGCCAGCGCATCAGTCCCGACGCACCGAACCTGCCCTGGCCCGGCAACCTGGTCTACGGACTGCTGCAGACCGCCGGCGCCAACGCATTGCTGCCGTTCCCACGCGCGGTGGTGCAGGGCATGCTGCCCGAAGGCCTGGAGCTGGATGAGCAGGGACTGACGGCGGCCGGACAGCACCCGGTGGTACTGTTCTTCGGCTGGCAGGACCGGGTGCGCCCGAACTTCTCGCCGCTCGGCATGAGCTACCTGGAATTCATCATTTCGATACCCTACGTGCGCCATGCCGACCCGGTGCGCCGCGCCCGCGTACCCGGCCCCTTCATCTACATGCCGCAGCTGTACCTGAACCGCGCCTCGCCGGTGTGGCTCGGGGTCTACGCCTACGGTTACCGCAAGGCGCAGGCGCGCATCGTCACCGGGGTCGACCACTACGAGGTGCAGCAGCTGAAAAGCGGCGCGCCGATCGTCAGCGGCCACTTCCGCAAGGCCGGGCCCACCGGCGCCGCTGCGGGCTTTCCGCTGCTGCGGGCGGCGCAGCAGGCCTATGCGCTGCCGCTGGTCAGCCGGACCCTGCTCGGCAAGTGGCTATACTCTTACTTTGACTTTGCCCTCGGCCAAGCCCTGATCCAGCCGATCGAGATGACGATCAAGATCCACAATGACCAGGCCGCAGGCCTGCCCGCCGGGGAATACGGAGTACCGAGCATCCGCCATAGCGCGCTGGGAGCCTTTTTCCTGTCCACCGCCGCCTCGATCAGCAACCCCCTGCAAAGCCGCGACCTGGGCCAGCGCATCCGGCAGATGGCGCGCGACCCGCGGCCGCGCCTGCTGCCTTTCGGTTGAAGCGGGGCGCCCCAGCACAGTGTCCAGGCAGTCGCGCTCACTCACCTACCTGTTCTGCGATCTGGTCGACTCCACCGGCCTGATCGAACGGCACGACTCGGAGACCGCGTTCGAGCTGATCGACCGCTTCCGCCTGCTGTGCCGCGAACTGATCGAGGCGCACCAGGGCTTCGTCGCCAATGACATGGGCGACGGCATGCTCGGCTATTTCGGCTACCCGGTGGCGCTGGAATCCAACGCCGAGGCCGCCTGCCATTGCGCGCTGCGGCTGCTGCAGGCGGTGCGCGAACTGCCGGGCGAGCTCAGTGTACGGGTCGGTATCGCTTCCGGCCGCGGCGTGCTCGACAGCCGCCAGCAACAGGGTCGCGTTCCCGAAATCGCCACCGTCAGCAGCGCCGCCAATCTGGCCTCGCGCCTGCAGGCCCAGGCCGAGCCCGGCCAGATCATCGTCTCGGCGCAGGTGCACGAGCAGATGCACGGCCTGTTCCGCTTCGACGCCGGGCGCGAGGTTGCGCTGAAGGGCTTCGACCGGGTCCAGACCATCCACGCCCTGGCCGGCTACGGCAGTTATCGTTCACGCTCGCACCAGCGCGGCGAGGCGCAGCCGGCGCAACTGGTCGGCCGCGCCGACGACCTGCGCGCGGTACTCGGCGCCTGGGACGAGACGCAGGCCCAGGCCCGCGGCCGCAGCATCCTGGTGCGCGGCCCCGGCGGCATCGGCAAGACCACGCTGCTGCGCGGCGTGCAGCAGCGCCTGGCCGGCGAGGCGCAGCGCCTGGCGCTGTACTCGGCCTGGTTCGCGCAGCACACGGCGCTGCATCCGTTCCGGGCATGGTTCGAGGACCTCGCCGCGGCGCAGCCGGACGGCGATCTCGGGCCGTGGCTGGCGCAGCGTCTGCCCGGCGCCGAACTGGATGAAGGCCTGGAGCTGATCCAGATCCTGCTCGGGCGCCGCGACAACACCCGCTGGATGCCCAATATCCTGCGCGAAAAAACCATTGCCATGCTGGCGCAGCTGCTGCTGCGGATGAGCCGCGAGCAAACGCTGCTGCTGGTGGTGGAGGACGCGCACTGGCTCGACCCGACCAGCGCCGAGGTGCTGGAGCGCCTGCAGGCGCAATACGCCGACCGCCCGATCCTGCTGCTGGCCTCGGCCAGGGCCGGCCCCGGCGCCGCCGAGCGGATCCGCTGGGACCGCAAGGTCGACCTGGCGCGCCTGCACGAGCAGGATGTGGCGGCGCTGATCTCGGAGCTCGACCCCGAAGGCCGGCTGGACCCGCAGGTGCGCCGCGAAATCGCACGCAAGGCCGAAGGCATGCCGCTGCTGATCCGTGAATTCACCCGGGCGACACTGGCGCCAGCGGCGGGCAGCAACCTGCGCCTGGTGGTGCCGGACACCCTGCTCGACTCGTTCGTGGCGCAGCTCGACCTGTGGGCGGCGGCCAAGGAAGTGCTCGACGTGGCGGCGGTGACCGGCGGCGCCTTCCAGGCGAACCTGCTGGCACTGGCGCTGGAACGTGCCGAGGACGAAATCGGCGGCACCCTGCGCGATATGGCCGCTGCCGGCGTGCTCGGCTGCTACCGCAGCGCCGACGGCGAGCACTTCGATTTCTCGCATGCGCTGCTGCGCGAGGCGGGCTACGCGGCGCTGCTGCCCAAGCAGCGCAAGGAGCTGCACGCGCGGGTGCTGCAGGCGCGCCAGGCGCTCGATGCGCAGTTCGCCCAGTCGCAGCCCAGCCTGGCCGCGCATCACCTGGAAGGCATCGGCACCTATGCCGAGGCGATCAAGATCCTGCTGGCCGGCGCCCAGGGGCGCTTCGCCCGCTCGCAGTTTTCCGAAGCCGGCGGCCTGATCCAGCAGGCGCTGCGGCTGCTGCCGGAAATCAAGCCGCGCGACGCCTTCGCCGCGCTGGAACTGCAGCTGCAGACCCTGCTCGGCCTGACGCTGACCCAGGTCATGGGCTTCGGCGACGAGGCGGTCAACAAGGCCTTCTCCCGCGCCTGGGAGATCTGCCGCGAGATGCGCAGCGGCGGCGAGGCCGAGTACCAGGCCATCTGGGGCATCTGGGGGCACAAGCTGGTGGTCAGCGAGACCGGCACCGCGCTGCAACTGGTCGCCGCGCTGGACGACATCAGCCGGCACGGCGAGCGGCCGGACCTGCATACGCTGACCCTCTCGGCCTCCGCCGTGATGTGCTTTGTCACCGGCCAGCCGGCGCGGGTGCCGGCTTACGCCGCGGAAGTGCGCGCGCGCTACACCATCACCCAGCACGGCCAGCTGGCGCTAGCCTACTCGATGGACCCGCTGGCGCAGGCGCTGATGTTCCTGACGCACAGCCAGGCGCTGCGCGGCGACTGCGACGCGGCCGACCGCACCCGGGCCGAGGTGCTGGCCCATGCCGACCGGCTGGGCCTGGAATTCCTGCTGCCCTACATCCGCATCTGGAGCACCGGCTCGGCCCTGTACTGCGGCGTACCGGAGGGCATCATCGAATCGTTCGACGCCTCCATAGCCCTGGCGCAGAAGCTCGGCATCACCTTCTGGGTGTGCAGCGGCCTGCTGTGGAAAGCCAATGCCTATGCCCAGCTGGGCCAGCTGCGGGAGGCGCTGCAGTTGTTCGAGGCCGGACTGGCCGGCGCCGACCAGATGGGCCTGCGCTTCACTGTTCCCTATTTCCGCGCGCTGCAGGCCTGGGCGCTGTCACGCAGCGGCGGCGGCAGCGCGGCGCTGGTCACCTTCGAGCAGTGCCTGCGCCAGAACCGCGCTTCCGGCGAGCTGTGCTACCAGGGCGAGATCCACCGCCTTTACGGCGAAGCGCTGCTGCATGGCGACGCCACTGCGCGGGCGCCCGCCCTGGCGCAGTTCACCGCGGGCCAGGAGGTGGCGCGCGCGCAGCAGGCCGGCGGCTGGCAGCGCCGCATCGCGCAGTCGATGCATCGATTCGGTTTCGACCTCGCGCCGGCCGGGTAGCCGGACGCGGCGCTCAGCCGTCGGTGTCCGGCGGCGGGTTGCTGTCCGTGTCCACCGGCTGCGGCGCGCCGAGAAACTTCGGCTCGGTGTGCAGCACGAAGATGTCCAGCACCACCCGCACCCGCGCCAGCACCTCGCGCAGCATGGTGCGGGTGAAGGTGCCGATCTCGTCCGACGGCGCGGCGTAGGCCACCACTTTCATGTGCAGCTTCTTCGCCACGAATACCGCGCGATAGGCGTGATAGCGCTGGGTGATGATGGTGACGCGGTCCAGCCCGAAGATCACCTGCGCCCGCGCCACCGAGTCGAACGTGCGGAAGCCGGCGAAGTCCATGTAGATCGCCTGCGGCGGCACGCCCGACTTGACCAGCTCGCGGCGCATGGCGCGCGGCTCGTTGTAGGTCGCGTCCGGGTTGGCGCCGCTGACGATGATGCGCTTGATCTTGCCCAGCTGGTACAACTGCGCCGCGGCGTGGATGCGGCCGTAGAACTGCGGATTGGGCGCGCCGCCGCGGGTGTAGGGGCTGGTGCCCAGCACCAGGCCGACATCGTTGTCCGGCAGCAGCGACCAGTCATCGAAGATGTACGAGTAGGTGTTGTTGACCACCCAGTTGTTGAGCAGCGCCACCAGGCCAAGCAGCACGGCGGCGATGATCAGTGACCACCGCCGCAGCCTGCGCCCGAGGTGCCGCCCGAACTTCAAGCGGCCGATCCCCCGCACAGCCCCGCCAGCATGATCACGAACAGCGCCAGCTGCGCCGCCCAGAAGGTGGCGCGCAGCATGACCAGCCAGTGGCTGATGCCGATCAGGTGGGTGACGCTCTGCGCCACGCGCGCGTAGAGCACGAACATCGCATAGGGCTCGGTCACCGCGCTCTTGCCCATGGCCGCAGCGGCCAGCACGATCACCGCGAACAGCGGCAGGTTCTCGACGCAGTTCATGTGGGCGTGTTCGATACGCCGCACCAGGGCCGGCGTCTCGACATCCTTGCCGCGGGTCCAGGAATCCGCCTTTTTGCCGTTGACGACGATCTCGATGCCGCGCCAGGCGAACACCAGGATCACCAGCAACAGGGTCCAGGCGGTGAATCCGATCAAGGCATGTATTGACAACATGAGCTCTCCTCCCTTCGCGTGATGGGGCGCAACGCCCCTTGTTGATATGCCCGGCGGCCGTGCCGCCTAGGGAACCTCTGAACAAGTCCCTGCCCTGCCGCGGCTTGCCTTTTC
>CAYVKA010000084.1:0-20012 GCA_964451925.1 uncultured Nevskia sp.
ACAACGCCGGCGGCGTGCACACCTCGGACCGCGAGGTGAACATCAAGATCCCGCTCAACGAGCTGATGGCGGGCGGCAAGCTGACGCGCGAGGAGCGCGACCCGTTCCTGGCCGGCATGACCGGGGAGATCGCGCGCTTCGTGCTGCGCGACAACTACGTGCAGAGCGCCGCCATCAGCCTGCTGTCGCAGAACGCGGCGCAGCGCCTGGACGACCACGCCGAACTGATGCGCCTGCTGGAGCGCGAGGGCCTGCTCCACCGCGCCATCGAGTACCTGCCGGACGAGGACGCGCTGAAGGAGCGCCGCAACCGCGGCCAGGGCCTGACGCGGCCGGAGCTGGCGGTGCTGATCGCCTACAGCAAGATCTCGCTCTACGACGCGGCGCTCAATTCCGAGGTGCCGGACGATCCGTTCTTCAGCCGCGACCTGCTGGCCTACTTCCCCGGCTCGCTGACGCAGCGCTACGGCGCGCAGCTGGAGCGCCACCGCCTGCGGCGCGAGATCGTCGCCACCATCCTGTCCAACGCCCTGGTCAACCGCATGGGCGCCGGCTTCGCCCAGCTGTGGGCCGAGGACCACGGCCTGATGCGCGCCGAAGTGCTGAAGGCCTACGCCACCGCGCACCAGATCTACGCCGGCGACCAGTACTGGCAGGCGATCGAAGCGCTGGACAACCAGATCCCCGCGGCGCTGCAGTATCGCCTGATGGGTTACGCCATCGGCCTGCTCAAGCACGCCACCGGCTGGTTCACCAGCTCGCGTTTCGCGCAGCTGCCGGTGCGCCAGGCGGTGGAGCGCTTCAGCGAGCCGCTGGCCGGCCTGGAGCGCCTGATGCCGGGGGTGCTGCCGCCGGGCTACCGCGAGGACTGGGACAACACCGTCGCCAACCTGCAGAAGGAAGGCGTGCCGCAGCTGCTGGCGCAGCGCCTGGCCAACACCCGCGCGCTCGGCGGCGCGCTGGACATCGCCGAGCTGGCGGAAGGCGCCGGCGTGTCGCTGGCCGAGGCCGCCACGGTGTACTACCTGTGCGGCGAACGCTTCCGCATGCTGTGGCTGTACGCGGCGATCAACGACATGCCCACCGTCGGCAAATGGCAGTCACTGGCGCGCGTCAACCTGCGCGACGACGCCTACCGCATCCACCGCCAGCTGGCCGGGCGGGTGCTGGCGCATCCGGGCGAGGGCGCGCAGGTGCGCTTCGACGGCTGGGTCGCCGCCAACGAGCGGCACGTCAGGTTCTCCTCCGAGCGCCTGGCGGAACTGCAGGCCACCGGCGTGAAGGACTTCACCACGCTGGCGGTGGCGGTGCGCGAGATCCGCAAGCTGCGGCGGCTGTAACCGGTTGCCCCCTTCCCCGCGCGCGGGGAAGGGGGCATGCGACGGCCGTTACGGCAGCAGATGACTGCCTGGACCATTGCCAGGTGCAAGGTCTTGTTGGGGCGATGGCCTCGCTGCGTCCCGGCCATCAGACCTCCGCTCACTTCTGAACGAGCCCGGTGACGTAGGCAGCCAGTTTGCCCAGGGTCTGCTGGCCGCCCTCGATGACGTGGTACTTCTCGACCAGCTCGTCGCGCATCTGCTTGGTCGGGAACACCGTGCGCATCTCGATCCGGGTCGCCGCGCCGTCGGCAGTGAAGGTCAAAACTGATGTGAAGGCGTTCGGGTCGCCGCGAAACTCACCGTGCAGCAGCGCAATCCGCTGCGGCGGGGCGATCTCGGTCCAGGTGATCCACTCGCGGAAGTCCGTGCCGTCCGGTCCGTGCATGACGAAGAGCCACTCGCCGCCGACGCGGAACTCGAACGCACGGGTGGTGATGGTGAATCCCTGCGGTCCCCACCATTGCGACAGGTGCCGGACTTCGGTGAAGGCCTCGAACACCAGTTCCCGTGGGGCATCGATGAGCCGCGAGATCACGATCTCGCGCTCGGCCGTCGCTGGCTGCGCCAACGCATCGCCTCCTGTTGCTGCCATTGCTCACTCCTTCCGTCTTGTCTGCTTGAGGTCCTGCACGTACGCGTCCAGCCGGTCGAAGCTCTCGTTCCAGAACCGCTCGAACCCGCCGGTCCACTCGTGGACCGGTCGCAGCCCGCGGGCGTCAAGGCCGTACAGGCGCTGCTTGCCTGCCTTGCGGTCCCGCACCAGTCCGACCTCGCGCAGCACCCGCAGGTGCTTGGACGCCCCCGGCTGGGTCATCCCCAGCTCCTCGGCCAGCTCGGTCACCGGCCGCTCACCCGCCCGCAGCAGCGCCAGGATCTCGCGGCGCTGCGGCTCGGCGATCGCGTTGAACACATCCGAGGTTGTCGCTGCTCTTGCCATGGCCTAATCATATTCCGATATCGGAATATATCAAGCGGAGAGGGCGAGTCCTGGGCCGGGGCACCAGGCCGGGAGGAACGAAGCGAATCCGCTATTGAAGGCTAGGAGTCTCTGGTCACCCCCGCGTAGGCGGGGGGCAGTTTTGATTTCCGGCCTTCGCAAAACTGGATTCCCGCCCTACGCGGGAATGACGATGATCCAATTGATCAGAGCTTCCCTAAGCCGCGCGGTGCCAGTTCCTGGCCGCTTCGACGAAATCGGCGCGGATTTTCGCGGAATAAAAGGCGCGTGGCGGGATGACGAAGGCGTTGCCGTTGCGCACGCTGATGATGACGCCGCCTTCGGCGCTTTCGTTGACGGCGCCGATGTCGGCCCATTTGCGCACGCCGCTCTTCTTGCCGATGCTGGTCCTGATGCCCGACTCATCGGCGGTGAGGATGCGCGGCGCCGGCTTGAACATGAACAGCGGGTAGGCCCACATCACGGCCACCAGGGCGGCGCCGACCGCCAGCGCGCCGAGCAGGTCCTGCGGCGCGTAGGGCTTCTTGCCGGCCAGCATGGGCAGGGCGATCAGCACCACCGGCACGCAGAACATCAGCAGGTGCACCTTCCAGATGGTTTTCTGCCACAGGCGCAGATACCAGCGGAACACTTCTTCGCGCGTCGGCGAATACTGCACGGTGACGGGGTCCATGGCGGCTCGGCTTAGCGCGGCCTTCGATGCGCCCGCTGCGCGGGCGCCCGGGGCGGGCGGGGATTCGACGGGGATGGCGGGGCCGGCATCAGGTCAGGTGCGGCTTGGCCAGGTATTCCTCGGACTGCATCTCGATCAGGCGGGATACGGTGCGCTGGAATTCGAACTTGAGCTTGGTGCCGCTGTACAGCTCCTGCATCGGCGCCTCGGCGCCGATCAGCAGCTTGACGCCGCGGTCGTAGAACTCGTCCACCAGGTTGATGAAGCGGCGGGTGGAGTTGTCGTCGTCGCTGGTCAGCAGCGGCACATAGCTGAGGATGATGGTGTGGTGGGTGCGCGCCAGCTCGATGTAGTCGGCGGCGCTGCGCGGGCCGTCGCACAGGTCGTGGAAGTCGAACCAGGCGGCGCCTTCGGCGACGCAGCGGGCCATGATCGCGCGGCCGTTGATCTGCAGCGCGGTGCGCTCGCACAGGCCGTGCGGCGCCACCGTCTGGAAATGCTGCCCCAGGCGGGCCATGGCGGAGCTGTCGCAGGGGTGCAGGTAGAGGTCGGCGCCGTGCAATGCGCGCAGGCGGTAGTCGTGGCCGCCGTCGACGTTGAGCACGTTGCAGTTCTGCTTCAGGCGCTCGATCGCCGGCAGGAAGTTCTGGCGCTGCAGGCCGTCCTTGTATAGCAGGTCGGGGGCGACGTTGCTGGTCGCCACCAGCGTCAGGCCGCGCTTGAACAGGAACTCGAACAGGCGGCCGAGGATCATCGCGTCGGCGATGTCGGAGACGTAGAACTCGTCGAAGCACAGCACGCGCGTGGCGTCGGCGATCTCCTCGGCGACGCTGGCCAGCGGGTCCTGCTCGTCGGGGTAGCGGTTGCGGCGTTCGTGCACGTCCAGCATGAAGCGGTGGAAGTGGGTGCGGCGCTTGCGGGTGAAGGGCAGCGCGTCGTAGAACGCATCCATCAGGTAGGTCTTGCCGCGGCCCACGCCGCCCCACAGGTACAGGCCGGAAACGCGCGGATAGACCAGGCGCGAGCTGCCGAAGCGGCGCTTGGGCGGGTTCTCCACCAGCTCGTCGTAGACGCGCTGCAGCGCATCCACCGCGTGCGCCTGGGCCGGGTCGGAAATGAAGCCGGGCTTCTGCAGGTCGGCCTGGTAGCGCTGGCGCGGTGTCGGCTGCACTTCCTGCGTGTTGCCGTCGGTGCGGCTGGCGCCGATGTCGCGGCCGCGCATGTCCTGGGGTTGGGCCATGGAATCAGGCGGCCCTGGAGGATGCGGCGCGGGCCGTCTTCATGGGTAGGCGCCGGCGGTCTTGGGCGGCATGGCGTGATGCTGGCCGTCGGCTTCGCCGCAGTGCGCCAGGATGGTGGCGCGCGCTGCGTCGCGCAGGCCCTCCACCGCCTCGCGCTTGTCGCCCTGGGCCTGCACCGCGGGGAAGATCTCTAGGCTCAGCGGCGTCCAGCGGAACAGCTTCTGGCCGTCGCCATAGAGGCTGCGGGTGCCGCGCAGCACCAGCGGCGCCACCGGCACGCCGGCGCGGGCGGCGACCATGAAGGCGCCGGAATGGAACGGCAGCAGCGTCGCCGGGCGGCGGAAGGTGCCCTCGGGGAAGATGGTGAAGGATTCGCCGGCCTTGATGCGCTCGATCAGCTCCAGCGTGGCCTGCGCCGCGGCGCGCACCGAGCCGCGGTTGACGAAGCTGACGTTCATGCGCTTGATCACCAGGCCGATGTAGGGCCAGTCCGCGGCGCCGTGCTGCACCAGGAAGGTGAAGCGCGATGGCAGCGCGGCGGTGACGATGATGCCGTCGAGGTAGCTGGCGTGATTGCACACCGCGATGCAGGGGCCCGGCGGCAGGTGCTCCAGGCCGCGGATGCGGAACGGGATGAAGCTCAGCGCCAGCCAGGCGCGCACGCCGAAGCGGCCGATGGCGCGGCGCATCGGCAGTGTCGGCGCGGCGATCAGCAGCGGGCAGAACAACAGCAGCAGCACCACGACCAGCACCGTCATGGAGTAGATGCCGAGCAGTGTTCGGAGAAGGCGGGTCATCTGTCGGGAGGGCCAGGGCAGGCCGTATTATACGGGCATGCCGTCCAACTCCCCGGCCCCAGCCGCCCCCGGCCCGCTCGACCCCGCGGACCAGGCCGGCATCGAGCGCTTCGCCGACATGCTGTGGCTGGAGCACGGCCTGGCGCGCAACAGCCTCGCCGCCTACCGTTCCGATCTGGCGCTGCTGGCGCGCTGGCTGCGCGCGCAGGGGCGGACTCTGGACGATGCCGGCGTGGCGGAGCTGAAAGGCTACCTGGCGCAGCGCAGCGACGCGGCGCGCCAGAACGGCCCGCGGCGGCCGTTCAGCGCGCGCTCGCAGGCGCGCTTCGTCACCGTGTGCCGCCGCTACTACGCCTGGCTGGTGCGCGAGCGCCTGCGCCCGGACGACCCCGCGGCCCACCTGCAGATGCCGCGCCTGGGCCGCAGCTTGCCCAAGACGCTGAGCCCGCAGGATGTGGACCGCCTGCTCGCCGCGCCGGCGCCGGAAGATGCGCTGGGGCTGCGCGATCGCGCCATGCTCGAACTGATGTACGCCTCGGGCCTGCGCGTGTCCGAGCTGGTGCAGCTGCGCCGCGACGAGCTCAACCTGGACCACGGCGTGGTGCGCCTGGTGGGCAAGGGCGGCAAGGAGCGCATGGTGCCGATGGGCGAGCCGGCGATGGACGCGGTGAAGACCTGGCTGCGCCACGGGCGGCCGGAATTCGCCGGAGGCCGGTCGGGCGACGCGGTGTTTCTCGGCCGCCGCGGCGAGGCGATGACGCGGCAGAATTTCTGGATGCTGATCAAGCGACATGCGCGCGAGGCCGGCATCGCCGCGGCGCTGTCGCCGCACACGCTGCGCCATGCCTTCGCCACCCACCTGCTGGAGCGCGGCGCCGACCTGCGCGCGGTGCAGAGCCTGCTCGGCCACGCCGACCTGTCCACCACCCAGATCTACACCCACGTGGCGCGGGCGCGCTTGAAGCAGCTGCACGCGCAGCACCATCCGCGGGCCTGAAGGCCGGGGGCTGGCGCGGGGGCGCAAAGCCCCTTGGTAGGGATTGGCGCCGTCTAGACTAGGCCTGCTCCACCGCCAGCTTCAATCCGAAGGCCATCATGGTGGCGCCGAGCACGGCGTCCAGGCTTTTCTTCACGCGCGGGCGCGCCAGGAAGCGGCCGAGGCGGCCGACACCGAAGGCCAGCAGGCTGAGCCACACCAGGCCTTCGCCGTAGTGGATGCCGATCAGCAGCGCCGACTTCAGCACCACCGGGTCGCCGGGGTTGAGGAACTGCGGCAGGAAGGCGAGGTAGAACACGGCAATCTTGGGATTGAGGGCGTTGGTCAGGAGCCCTTGCAGGTAGCTGGCGCGGATCGAGCGGGCCGGCGCCGGGGCCGGCGTGGCAGTGCTGTCCGCGGCCGGCGCGCGGCGCAGCACGCCGCGCAGGGCGCTCCCGCCCAGGTACAGCAGGTAGGCGGCGCCGGCCAGCTTGACGGCGAAAAACAGGGTGGGGGAGTAGACCAGCACGCGGATCAGGCCGCAGGCCACCAGCAGCACGTAGACCAGGCCGCCGCTGACGATGCCCAGGACCGTGGCCAGGCCGCGCCGCAAGCCGCCGGCGCTGGTATTGGCGATGACCAGGAAGGTATCGGGGCCGGGGGCGATGGTGAGGGCCAGGGCGATCAGGGCGAAGGCCAGCACACTGTGGTCGAACATGCGGTTTTCCCTTGCGGGGCGCGGTTGGCGGGGCGGCTGCGGCATAGCGGCGGAGCGGAACCCGGGGCGCCGCTTTTTGTCATACTAGCGTATCGACATTCAGGCAGCCGCGCGCTGCGTCCGGAACCCTCCATGAAACGCATCCTCACCGCCATCCTGGGGCTCGGCCTCGCTTTCTCCGCCGGCGTTTTCGCCGCGGACGACAATGCGGCGGAGGCGGTCAAGGACAAGATCGCCAAGGCCCTGGGCATCGACCGCAGCCAGATCCGTCCGGCGCCGGTCAGCGGCTGGTACGAGGTGCAGCACGGCCACGACTTCGCCTACGTTTCGACCGACGGCAAGTACCTGATGCAGGGCGAGCTGGTCGACATCGATACCGGCGAGCGCCTGACCGAGGAGCGCCGCCGCGCCGACCGCCTGGCCGCCCTGAAGGACCTGGGGGCGGAGAACATGATCGAGTTCGCGCCGACGCCGCCGATCGCGGTCAAGTACACGGTGACGGTGTTCACCGACCTGGACTGCCCCTACTGCCGCAAGCTGCACAGCCAGATCGCGCAGTACAACGCCAAGGGCATTGCCGTGCGCTACGTCTTCTTCCCCCGCCACGGCATCGGCTCGCCCACCTATTACCAGGCCATATCGGTGTGGTGCGCGTCCAACCGCCAGGATGCGCTGACCCGCGCCAAGCTGGGCGAGAACACGCCCTCGCGCAAGTGCGAAAACCCGGTGGACAAGGAATTCAACCTGGCGATGGAGCTGGGCATCAGCGGCACGCCGGGCATCATCCTGCCGGACGGCACGCTCTACCCGGGCGGCTACGCCCCGCCGGACGTGCTGCTCGAAGTGCTGGCCAAGAACGACGCCGCCAACAAGGCCGCCGCCGCGGCGGCGGCGAAGGCCAAGAGCTGACACTGCGCTGACGCCGCGCTGAGGCGGCGGCGCAGCGCCGCCGCCCCGGTTCTGCCGCGCCGCGTCAGCCGATCACCTCGGTATTGGCCGCGCCCGGCGCCACCATCGGCAGCACCATTTCCTCCGCCGCCACCGGCGCGCGGATCAGCGCCGGCCCGGGGCGGGCGAAGGCTTCGCGCAGCATCGCCTGCGCATCGTCCGCCTCGGCCAGATCGTAAGCCGGCACGCCGAAGGCCCGCGCCACCGCGCATAGCGCCGACGGCCGCTGATACAGCGAAGCCACGTGGCGCTTCTGGTAGAACAGCTCCTGCTGCTGCCGCACCAGGCCCAACGCGGCGTTGTCCATCACCACCGTCTTCACGTTCAGGCCCAGCTCGGCCAGCGTGGCGAATTCCTGGATGTTCATCAGCAGGCTGCCGTCGCCGCTGAAGCACACCGCGCCCGCTTGCGGCAGCGCCAGCGCTGCGCCGATCGCCGCCGGCAGGCCGAAGCCCATGGTGCCGAGGCCGCCGGAGGTGAGCCAGCGCTCGGGCCGGCGGAAGGGATAGCTCTGCGCCACCCACATCTGGTGCTGGCCGACGTCGGTGGTGATGGCCGCGTCCGGGTGCGCCAGCTGCGCCACGGCGCGGATCAGGCCGTAGGGCTGGCGTGCGTCGTCGATGCCCGGCAGGTGCAGCGGAAAGTCGCGGCGCAGTGTGCCCACGCGCGACAGCCAGTCCACCCGCAGCGCCGGCTTCACCGCCTGCGCCAGCGCGCGCAGCGCGGCGCCGGCATCGGCCAGGATCGCCAGCTGTGGCTTGCGCAGCTTGCCCAGCTCGTGCGGGTCGGCATCGATATGGATCACCCGTGCCTTGGGGCAGAACAGGTCGGCGCGGCCGGTGGCGCGGTCGTCGAAGCGCGCGCCGATGCAGATCAGCAGGTCGCACTCGTCCAGCACGCGGTTGGTGTAGCGCGCGCCGTGCATGCCCAGCATGCCCAGGGCCAGCGGGTGCTCCGGCGGCAACGTGCCCAACGCCATCAGGGTGGTGGTGGTGGGCAGCGCGGCGCGCTCGGCCAGGGCCTGCGCCGCCGCCTGAGCGCGCGCCTGCGTCACGCCGCCGCCCAGGTACAGCACCGGCCGCGCCGCGGCGTCGATCATGCGCGCCGCCTCGGCGATCTGCGCCGGGTGCGGTTCGGGCGGCGCCTGGCGCCGCACCGGCTCGGGCAGGCGCGCCAGCTGCAGCGTTTCGTTCTGCACGTCCTTGGGGATATCCAGCAGTACCGGCCCGGGGCGGCCGCTCTCGGCGATGCGGAACGCCTCCGGCAGCAGGTCCACCAGGTCGGCGGCGCTGCGCACCTCGAAGCAGCTCTTGGTGATGGCATCGACGATGCGCGTGCTGCGCACTTCCTGGAAGGCGTCGGTGCCGATCAGGGCGCGCGGCACCTGGCCGGCCAGGCACACCAGCGGCACCGAGTCGGCCTTGGCGTCGGCGATGGCGGTGACCAGGTTGGTCAGGCCGGGGCCGGAGGTGGCCAGGCATACGCCCGCCCTGCCGGTGATGCGGGCCAGGCCGTGGGCGATGAAGCCGGCGCCCTGCTCGTGCCGCGCCAGGATGTGGTTGAGGCTGGAGTCGGCCAGCGCGCGGTACAGCGGCAGCACGGTGCCGCCCGGAATGCCGGCCAGCGTTTCCACGCCCTGCCGTTCCAGGAAACGGATGATCAGTTCTGCGCCTGTGAGTTGCATGTCGAGTCCTTGGTGCGAATGGACCCGCTGGTGGAAAGCCGGCGCGGAAAACAACAAACCCCCGCCGGCTTTGCGCCGGCGGGGGTTTTGGTGAGGTGCAGCGTCCCCTACGGCGCGTCGCTAACGACGAGCACTACGACAACCAGGACGAGCTGCTTGAACGGGGTCATGACGGCCTGCAATGAAAAAGCGGCGGCAGTGTAGTGCCAGTGCCGCGCCGCAGGCAAGTGCGGGGTTCCGGCGGCGTTGTAAACCCGCCATTCCATTCAGGTTTTGCCGTCGCACCGGGCTAACGCACCACTCAGCGGATTGCTGCACTGCGATGGCCCTTTTGCACCCAATACTGGCACGTCGCGCGGCGGCACCAAGGACGGGGCCGCGATTGCCTGTCGATCCACCCATCCGCCCTGCGAAGCGAGTTCTACATGTCCGTCACAACATTGAATCCGGTACCGTTGCAACGACAACTTGGCCAGCTGCGGCAGCAGTTGCTGCGCCAGGAATATGAAGCCTGGACGCAGCTGTCGGAGCTGCTCGATCCCGCCGACGCCCGCGCCGAGCTGGTGGACGGGCTGCATGCGCAGCTCAGCCGGCAGGTGCTGAAGCTGTGCTGGATCTACGCCCGTGGCGGCGCGCTGGATGAGCGCTACGCCAGCGCGCATCCCTTCCTCGATGACCTGGAAAGCCCGGACCTCAAGTTCGACGATCTGCCGCCGGAGACGCTGGGGCTGTAACCGGCGGTTGCCGGAACCGGGAGCCCGGATCAATTCGTCACCCCCGCGTAGGCGGGGGGCGAGTTTTGATTTCCGGCCTACGCTGGTGGCTCGATACACCGCGCTGCGCGCGGCACTCGCCACGAACGGGCTTCTAGTGTGTTTCGCCGCGGTGGGCGGAAAAGGCGATCTTGTCGACGAACGCCAGGATCAGCGCCGAAACCACGAAAGCCAGGTGCACCGCGGTGAGGGTGAGCATGCGCGTCACGTCCAGCGCGTCGTGGCCGAGATAGTTCTTCAGCAGGTGAATCGCCGAGATCGCCACCAGCGAGGCAGCGACCTTCAGCTTGATGGTGCCCGGGTCGTACTTGCCGAGCCAGCTGGGCTTTTCCATTTCCGGCACCTTGTCGATGCGCGAGACGAAGGTTTCGTAGCCGGACAGCGCCACCATCACGATCAGGTTGCCGATCAGCACCAGGTCGATCAGCGACAGCGCGGACAGCACCAGGTCGGCCTCGCTGGTGTCGAGCAGGTTCTGGAAGATGTGCGCCAGCTCCACCACCGATCTGACGGCGAAGGCGGCCAGCAGCAGGCCGAGCACCAGGTACAGCGGCACCAGCAGCCAGCGGCTGCCGAGCACCAGGCGTTCCAGTAGACGTTCCATCAAGCACGCGCTCCGCGGTGGGGGTCAGAGGGCTTAAGCATACGCGAGGCGCGTGTGCTGGCGGGTGACGTGCTTGTCGGTTCCGCTGCGCTTGAGCCTACGGGAATTTCGGCGGCGGGCGAGACCCTTCGTTCGCCCGGCGATGACGGACGGGCAGGGAGCATCGGCTCGCTTCTCAGCTGACGCGCAGGCGGTAGCCCACGCCGGGCTCGGTCAGGATCAGCGCCGGGCGCGCCGGGTCGGTTTCCAACTTGCCGCGCAGCTGGCGGATGTAGACGCGCAGGTAGGCGACATCGTCGTCGTTGTCCGAGCCCCACACCTCGCGCAGCAGGTGACGGTGGGTCAGCACCTTGCCGGCGTGGATCACCAGCTGCTGCAGGATGTCGTACTCCTTCGGCGACAGCTTGATCTCGGCGCCGTCGCGCAGGATGCGCCGGTGCACCAGGTCGACGCTCAGCCCGTCGGCCTGGAACAGCGGCTTGCCGCCCTGGGCCTGTACGCGGTGGCGCAGCGCGGCGCGGATGCGCGCCACCAGCTCCTCCACGCCGAACGGCTTGGTGACGTAGTCGTCGGCGCCGGCGTCGAGCGCCTGCACCTTGCCGCGCTCGTCGTCGCGGCTGGACAGCACGATGATCGGCACCTGCGAGTGCGGCCGCAGCTTGTTGATCACTTCCAGGCCGTCGCCGTCCGGCAGGCCCAGGTCGAGGATGATCAGGTCCACCTTCTCGCGGCCCAGCACCTCCAGCGCCTGCGCCACGCCGGCGGCTTCCAGTACGCTGTAGTCCTGCACGCCCAGCGTGCTGCGCAGCAGGCGGCGGATGGCGGGCTCGTCGTCAACGATCAGGATGCGGCCGGAATCCATGCTCAGGCGACCTCGGTGCGGGGGCGTTCGGCGATGATCTCGGGCGAGAATTCGATGATGAATTCGGCGCCTTTCGGGCTCGGCTGCGGATCGACGCGGTTGCGGGCGTAGATGCGGCCGCCCATGGCTTCGACGAAGCCGCGGCAGATGGCCAGGCCCAGGCCGGTGCCGCTGCGGCCGCGGTCGCCGGCGGCGCGGGCGCGGAAGAACTTGTCGAACACTTTCTGCAGGTCGGCTTCGGGGATGCCCGGGCCCTCGTCGCGCACCGACACCAGCAGGCTGAACTTGTATTGCGCCGCGACCACTTCGATGGTGGAGCCGGCCGGGGTGTACTTGGCGGCGTTGTCGAGCAGGTTGGCCAGCACCTGCTCCATCAGCACATCGTCGAGCATCAGCATCGGCAGGTTGGCGGGGATCGACAGCTTGACCTTGTGCTGCGCCAGCTGCTTGGCGCAGCGGCGCAGCGCGGCGCCGACCAGGTCGTGCAGGTCGCAGGGCTCGCGCTTGGGCTGCAGCGCGCCGGCGTCGAGCTGGGTCATGTCGAGCAGGTTGGCGACGTAGCGGTTGAGGCGCTCGGCTTCGTCCAGGCCGGTGTTGAGCATGTCCTCGCGCGTCTTGTCGTCGTACAGGGCGCCGTAGGACTTGAGGCTGGAGAGCGAGCCGATGATCAGCGCCAGCGGCGTGCGCAGGTCGTGCGAGATGGAGGTGAGCAGGGCCGAGCGCAGCTTCTCGGTTTCGGACAGCATGCGCGCCTGGTCCACGTCCTTGGCCAGGCGGATGCGCTCGATGGCGATGGCGGCGAGGTCGCCCAGCGCGTCGAGCAGGCGCCGCTCGGCCGGATTGAGCAGGAAGTTCTTGGCCGGGCGGCTGACGCCGATGACGCCGACCTTGCCCTGGCCGGTGCGCAGGGGCAGGAACAGGCGGCGGCTGCCGGGCAGGGTGTCGGTGCCGCGCCCGGTGGGCTGGGCGTGGTCCCAGCACCAGACGGCCGCGGCCAGGTCCGCTTCCTCCAGCCGCGCGTCGGCCGGCACCGTGGCCATCGGCTTGAGCGTGCCGGCGCTGTCCGGGGTCAGCAGCGTGACCTCGGCCTTGAGCATGGTGGCGACCTGGCCGGCGGTGGTGGCGAGCAGCGCGTCGAGCTTGCGCACGCCGGCCAGCTTGCGGCTGAAGGCGAACAGCTCGGCGGTGGTGCGCGCCTGCTCGCGCGCCGTCTCGGCGAACTGGCGCTCGCGCACCGTCAGCGTGCTGGTCAGGCCGGCGGCCAGGCAGAAGAAGGCCAGCGCCAGCAGCTGGCTGGGGTCGGCCACGGTGAAGGTGTAGATCGGCTCGATGAAGAAGAAGTTGTAGCACAGCGTCGACAGCACCGAGGCGAACAGCGAGGGGCCGAGGCCGTAGCGCGCGGCGCTCCACAGCACCGCGGCGAGGTACACCAGCGACACGTTGGGCAGGTCGACCAGCGACACCACGGTGCGGCCGAACAGCGTGGCGATGGCGGTGGCGACGACGGTGTAGAAATAGGCCCTGGGATCGGTGTTGAGCCAGACCAGCGCGGGAACGCCGCCGCCGTCCGCCTCGGCCTCGTCCTTCGGCGCGGCCTCGTTGCGCTGCGCCGGCTCCTTGGTCCTGGCGTCCGGCTCGTCGGCCAGCACGTGCACGTTGATGCCGCTGGCGTGCTTGACCAGATCGTGCACCACCGAGCCGTGCAGCCATTCGAACCACCACGGCCGCGCCGACTTGCCGACCACGATCTGCGTGATGTTGTTGTCGCGCGCGAAGCGCAGCACGTCCTCGGCGATGTGGCGGCCGCCGGGCAGGGTGATGGCCTCGGCGCCGAGCTGCTTGGCCAGGAACATGGTCTGCGCCACGCGTCCATGCTCGGCGGCGCTGAGGTGCAGCGTGCGCGGCGTCTCGAAGTACACCGCGAACCACTCGGCGTCGAGCCGGTCGGCGGCGCGCTTGGCGGCGCGCACCAGTCCGGCCGCGGCGGCCGATTCGTTGACGCACACCAGCAGCCGCTCCGTCGCCGCCCACGGCCCGCTGATGGCGTGGCTGCGCATGTACTGGCGCATCTGGTCGTCGACGCGCTCGGCGGTGCGGCGCAGCGCCAGCTCGCGCAGCGCGGTGATGTTGCCCGGCTTGAAGTAATGGTTCAGCGCGCGCTGCGCCTGCTGCTCGGCGTAGACCTTGCCTTCGCGCAGGCGCTGGATCAGCTCGTCCGGCGTGAGGTCGATCACCTCGACGTCGTCGGCGGTGTCGAAGATGCTGTCCGGCACGGTTTCGCGGATGCGCACGCGGGTGATGCGCGCCACCACGTCGTTGAGGCTTTCGATGTGCTGGATGTTCAGCGTGGAGTAGACGTGGATGCCGGCGTTGAGCAGCTCCTCCACGTCCTGGTAGCGCTTGGGGTGGCGGCTGCCTTCGGCGTTGGTATGGGCCAGCTCGTCCACCAGCACCAGCTGCGGCCGGCGCTTGAGGATGGCGTCGATGTCCATCTCCTGCAGCACCCGGCCCTTGTATTCGATGGCCTGCCGCGGCAGCACTTCCAGGCCTTCGATCAGCGCCTGGGTTTCCTTGCGGCCGTGCGTCTCCACCACGCCGACGCAGACGTCGACGCCGTCCTGCTTCTTCTTGCGCGCCGCCAGCAGCATCTCGTAGGTCTTGCCCACGCCCGGCGCCGCGCCGAGGAAGATCTTCAGCTTGCCGCGCTTCTCCTTGCTGGCTTCGGCCAGCAGGGCTTCGGGCGAGGGGCGGCTTTCGTCTTGCTGCGTTTCCGGCATCGGGTGTGGCGGGCGATTGCGGTGGCTACAGTTTAGCCGCCGCCAGCCGCTGCTGCGGCCGGCGGGATAAAGAAACCCCTGGCGGGTAAAGAACCCATAAAGATTATGGTGCGCCGGCGTTGCGCGGGCCCGCGCTTGCGCGCCGCTGCGATCCGCTATCCTGCGCCATGATCTATCCGCGTTCCCAGGACCCGCTGCACGGCGTCACGCTGAAACAGATCGTCACCGAACTGCAGGCGCGTTTCGGCTGGGAGGAGATGGCGCGGGTGGTGCCGATCCGCTGCTTCTCCAAGGCCCCCAGCATTGCCTCCAGCCTGACCTTCCTGCGGCGCACGCCGTGGGCGCGCAAGCAGGTGGAGGACTGGTACGTCAGCGTGACGGCGCCGCGCTGAGCGGCGGCGCGCTCAAATGACATCCGCGCAAAAGCATGCGCCGCTGCTCAGAAGAACCACCAGAACGATTGCGGGCTGAACGACACGCCGACCATGAAGGCCAGCAGCGTCTCCGCCGCCGAGCCGCGGGCCAGCATCATCAGGATGGCGAACGCGGCACCCTGGGCGCTGCGCAGCAGGTAGTTCTGCATCGCTAACACTCGCCGCGCTGGCAGCGCCGTTCGATCTCGCGCTCGGCGTGGCCGGCCACCAGGTCGCGGGCGTGCTGCGCCAGCGCTTTTTCCTCGGCGGTCATGGCGGCGCCGGCCAGCAGCTTGTTGTACAGCACGTGCAGCGCGCGCTGCGCGCCGAGGGCGTGGCGGTTGGCGCTGAGCCGCGCCGCCAGCAGGGCCGGCTGGTTGCGGTGGCGCTCGCGCAGGCGGCGCTCGTCGGCCTCGGCCAGAAAGTCGCCGCCCAGCGCGTCCATGAAGCTGTCGGTGAAGCCGGCGAGACCGCTCAACACCTCCTCGCGGACGCGCTCGATCGTGTCGGCGCCGGACTGGTGGCGCTCCGCCGCGGCGAGGGCGGAGCGGGATTGGCAGGCTGGTGAAGCATGAACGGTTGGAGTCATCCCCGGATTCCCCAAGTGTGCGGTGTGCTGCTGACGGGAGTCAGTACAACAAATGTTGTATTATTTGTCAACAACAATAGTTGTTGCTGGTAACGGATTGATGCCACCCCGCGCCCGATTGAAGCACTCCGCCGCGCGATATATTCTTGATTGCATAACGCGTCCCGCGCCGTTTGCCGGGACCGCTTTCCTTCCCCCTGTCCGGTACGCTCGGTCCATGCGTTTTCTCACACGTCCCGCCCGAACCGCGGACGCGGAAGCCTTCGCGGCCATCGGCGCCGCGACGTTCGCTCTGGCCTGCCCGCCCTCCACGCCGCCCGCGGCGCTGCAGGCCTACATCCACGCCGAGCTCAGCCCGCAGAGATTCCGCGCCCATCTGGCCGATGCGCGGCTGTCGCTGACCGCGGCGGAGTTCGACCAGCGCGTGGTGGGCTACCTGATGTTGAGCCGCGATGCCGCGCCAACGCCGGTGCAGGCGCTGCGGCCGCTGCAGGTGAGCAAGCTGTATGTGCTGAGCGAATGCCACGGCACCGGTGTGGGCCAGGCGCTGATGGGCGCGGCACTGGAGCAGGCCGGGCGGGACGGGCACGATGCGCTGTGGCTGGCCGTGTCGCAGCACAATGCGCGCGGCCTGTCGTTCTACCGCAAGCTCGGCTTCCGCGTGGCGGGCGAGCAGACCTTCGAGGTCTGCGGCGACGTGCAGCAGGACTTCATCATGGTGCGCAGCATCGCTGCCTGAGCCGGCAGCGCGCGCGCCGCGAAGCCGCCTTGAGGGGCGGGCGGCCCGCGGCTCCAGCCGGTCCATGGTGCCGCGCAGAGCAAACAGGTTTCCGGCCGCTGCCGGCGCCTGCCGGGTGGCCGGGCTGAAAACCGCCCGCGGCGCGCCATCCGGCCGCCGCGTATATGGAAAATTTACGGCGGCGCCGGCAATTCACCCTGCGCCATTTCGCCGCCGTGCCCGCCGGGGCTCTCGATTTCCAATGCGCCGTGGCGATCTAATGCCGCAGCCGTCACCCCCGGCGCCCCGCCGGCGCAGGTGGCGGCTTGCGGGCGGCGCTGCGCGCGTCCGCCTGTCGCGGCAATCCGCCGTATGCCTGGGATGATCTTTTCCGCCATGTGTGCATTGCGCTATCGCTTTGCGACGTGCGACGACGCGGCCCTGCTGGCGCGTCTCAACGCGCAGCTGATCGAATCCGGCGCCGACTTCGGCCCCGCCGATCCGGCCTGGCTGGAGCAGCGCATGCGGCGCTGGCTGCGCAGCGGGCACGACCGCGCGGTGCTGTTCGAGGCGCCGGGCGGGCAGACGCTGGCTTACGCGGTGTACCAGGAGCAGGGCGGTGAAATCTACCTGCGCCAGTTCCTGGTGCTGGACGCGGCGCGCCGTCACGGCGTCGGCCGCCAGGCCTTCGCGCTGCTGCGCGAGCGCATCTGGAGCCCGGGCAAGCGCCTGACGCTGGAGGTGCTGACCGCCAACCGTGCCGCCTATCGTTTCTGGCGCTCGCTCGGCTACCGCAACTGCGCCGTCACGCTGGAGATCCCGGCGCCGCCGGCGCAGCGCCAGGCGGCGACGCTGGACGCGGCGCCGTGGCTGCGGCGCCTGCGCCTGCGGGCCCATGGCGCGGTGCTGACGCTGTATCGCTGCGCCGGCGTGCTGCTGTTCGCGCTGCTGCCGATCCCGCCCGCCATGGCCGCCGCGCTGGAGATCGAGGCGCGGGATGACGGCTTTGCCCCGATCGCACAGGCGCCGGTGCCGCGCGAGCCGCCGCCGGAAACGCCGCCGCCGTCTGCCGGGCCGTCCCCCGGACCGTCCGCCGGCGGTATTGACGGGCTCAGCGACATGGAGCTGCGCGTACTGCGCGCCAGTGGCGGCCGCTGCGCCGCTTCGATCTACCGCGGCGCCTGGTCGGCGGCCCGCACCTACCGCATGGAGCCGGCCTGGGTGGCGGCGATGATCGAGACCGAATCGTCCTGCCGACCGGAAGCGCGCTCGCGCGCCGGCGCGCTGGGACTGATGCAGCTGATGCCGGGCAGCGGCGCGCGCGATGCGTACCGGCTGGTCTATGGCCGGGACGCGGCGCCGGGTGCGGCACTGCTGCGCGACCCGCAGGCCAACATCCGCCTCGGCGTGGCCTACCTCAGCGGCCTGCACCAGCATTTCCTCAACATCGGTTCGGCCGAGGCGCGCCTGCTGCTCGCCGTGGCCTCGTACAACTGCGGCACCGATCTGTTCGACCGCCAGCTGCCGGCCGCTGCCGCGGGCTGGGATGCGGGGCAGGCGGGACGCTGGATCGCCGCGCACGCGCCGCGGCAGACGCGCGGCTATGTGCGCCGCGTGCGCGGCACGGCGCTGCGCTACGCGGCGGCGCTCAGCGCGGCGCAGGGCGCCACGCTGGCGCTGCGCTGAACCGACGGCGGCCGGGTGGGTCGAACCAACAACGCCACACCGGTCACCGATCCATGACGCAAGCGCAGCCACCTGCCGCAGCCATCGACAGCGCCCGCCGCGTCGCCTTCGTCGGCGACAGCATCACCGCGGCCGGGCACTGGCAGCGGTGGTTCCCGCATTGGCACTGCGGCAATTTCGGCATCGACGGCGACCGCAGCGAGCAGGTGCTGACCCGGCTCGACGTGGTGATCCGTTTCCGGCCGGCGCGGTTATTCCTGCTGATCGGCACCAACGACCTGGGCTGCGGCGTGGGGGAGGGCGTGATCGTCGATAACGTCGGCCGCATCCTGCGACGGCTGCGTCAGGAACTGCCCGGCTGCCAGGTGTGCCTGCAGACGGTGCTGCCGCGCGAGCCGGCCTACGCCGGTGCCGTGCGCGCGCTCAACCGGCGCTACGCGCAGCTGGCGCAGGAGCACGCGGTGGCGCTGCTCGACCTGTATCCGCTGTTCGACGACGGCCACGGCCGGCTGCGTGCGGGGCTGACCGGGGACGGCCTGCACCTGCGGGATGCGGGTTACACCCTGTGGCAGCAGGCCCTGGCGCCTGCCCTGGCCTGAGCACGGCAGCCCTCAGCGACTCGGCCGCGAACTCCGGTACAGCACGGTCAGCAGGATCAGGTAGCCGGCGATCAGCGCGGTCTGCACCCAGTAGGCGGTGGTCGGCGCGCCGTGGAGCATCTGCGCCAGCGCAGGCGAGGCATTCACCGCGGACAGCCCCAGCACCGTGCCGGCCAGGGCCAGCAGCGCCGCCGGCACCGCCACGCGGTGGCGGAACGCGGTGAAGAACAGCACGGCGTAGGTGAAGGCGCAGAAGGAGATGATCATGTCCTGGTAGTGGTTGGAGGGCACGTCGTAGTAGATGAACAGCAGCGGCAGCTTGAGGCCGAGAAAATGCGCGGCGCTCATGCAGCAGAAATAGGCGCTGCCGGCGAGCAGGCCGGCCTTGAGAATGCTGTCGTTCACATGCTGTCCTCAGGGTGCGGCGGAGGCCGCATTGACCCGAGGCTAGGGCCGCGCCATGCTCGGCGCCATAGGCAAAAACGACAAGCGACGGGTTGATTCCGACAGATGAAGAAGCCGCGCGGCGCGGTGCGCATCGGCATCCTGGCCTACCCCGGCGCGCAGCGCGCGGCGGTGTTCGGGCTGGCGGACCTGTTTGAAACCGCGTCCGGCATCGGCGGCGGCGCGCTGGCGGTGACGCACTATGCGTCGCAGGACTGCCGGCGCGGCCCGCCGGCGCCGCTCGATGCGCTGATCCTGCCGCCGCGGCTGGACGGCATTCCCGCCGCGGCCGAGGCGGCGCCGCTGGCGCCGTGGCTGGTGGCGCAGCACCGCCGCGGCACGCGGCTGTGCTCGGTCTGCGCCGGGGCCTTCGTGCTGGCCGAGACCGGGCTGCTCGACGGCCGCAGCGCGACCACCCACTGGGCGTTGGCGGAAGCGTTCGCGCAGCGTTTCCCGCGCGTGCGGCTGGATGCGGCGCGCTTGCTGATCGAGGACGGCGGGTTGCTCACCGCCGGCGGCGTGATGGCCTGGACCGACCTGGGCCTGCGCCTGATCGAGCGCCTGCTCGGAGCGGCGGTGATGCTGGCCACGGCGCGCCTGTTCCTGATCGATCCGGCCGGGCGCGAGCAGCGCCACTACTCCACGCCGCCGCCGCGGCTGGGCCACGGCGACCCGGCGGTGCTCAAGGCGCAGCAGTGGCTGCAGGCGCATTGCGCCGAGCGCATCAGCGTGGCGATGATGGCGCGCGCCGCCGGCCTGGGTGAGCGCACTTTCCTGCGCCGTTTCCAGGGCGCGACCGGGCAGACGCCGACCGCCTACCTGCAGCAGTTGCGGGTGGCGCGGGCGCGGGAGCTGCTGGAGCTGGGCCGGCAGGCGGTCGACGAGATCGCCTGGGCGGTCGGCTATGCCGACCCGAGTGCGTTCCGCAAGATTTTCCAGCGCATCGTCGGCCTGTCGCCGGGCGCCTATCGCCTGCGTTTTTCGGCCCGCGGCCCTGATGCGAGTATCTAGGGAACCTCTGAACAAGTCCCTGCCCTGCCGTTGCCCCCCATTTTGCGCCAAGCAAGGCGCGAGCGACGAGGTGTACTGGAAGTACATGAGGAGCGAGCAACGCAGCATGGCGCAAAATGGGGGGCAACCCTTTGGGCGGCTTGCCTTTTCGCGCAGGGC
>CAYVKA010000085.1:0-2640 GCA_964451925.1 uncultured Nevskia sp.
CGGCCCTCGTCGGTGTTGTTGTCGGCGATCGGCATGGTCTTGCCGAAGCCCTTGGAGCTCATGCGGTCGGCGTCCACGCCGCGGCCCACCAGGTATTGCTTGACCGAGGCGGCGCGCCGCTCCGACAGCTTCATGTTGTAGGGACCGGAGCCCTTGCCGTCGGTATGGCCGTCGATCTCCACCTTGATGTCCTTGCGCGACAGCAGCGCGTCGGCCACCTGGTCGAGCAGGGTCTTGGCGTTGACCGTCAGGGTCGCCTTGTTGAACTCGAAGTTCACGCCGTGCAGCACGATGGTGTCGCCGGTTTTGCAGCCTTCCAGGCTGATCGGCTGGCCGGGTGCCGGTGGCTGGCAGGGAGGCGGAGCGGGCGGCGGCGGCGGTGCAGGCGGTGGCTCCTCGGTCGGCACCACCGCGGGCGGCGGCTCCGGCGGAGCCTCGGCGGCGGGCTTGTTGCGGCCGCCGAGCGGGATGCGCAGGCCGATGTTGAACTGCGCTTCGGTGAAGCTCTTCTGGTCGCCGGTGTTGTTGGTGCCGATCACGCCGCGGTTGTGCGAATCGAGGCGGTACAGCGCCTCGGTGCGCAGGCTCATGCCCGGGGCCACCAGGCCCCACAGGGTGGTGTTCAGCGGGAAATCCCAGCCGAAACCGGGGTCGAAGATGGTGCTGGTGTACTCGCGCACCTGGCCGGGCTGGTTGTCGCCCTGGCCGCGCATCACGTCGACGTGCAGGAACAGGCCGTGGATGAAGGACTCGGCGGAGGGGAACAGGTAGACGTTGGCGCCGGCGCCGGCGCCGTAGAGGCGCATCGAGTTGGGCTGGGCGGTGCTGAAATCGCCTTTCTTGGTGTCGTACTGCGTGAAGCTGCCCAGCAGCTCCAGCTCCAGGCCCTTGGTGAAGCGCTTGCCGACCGCCATCACGCCGCCATAGCCGTTGTCGGTGCCGCGGGCCTTGTCGGCCAGCGTGTAGCTGCCCATCGGCGCCACGTAGATGCGGCGGTCGTCGGAGGTGTCGTCGGCTCGCACGGCGCTGGCGCCGAGGCTGGCCGCGATCACCAGCGGAATCAATCCATAGCGGAATTTATTCATACTGCTCCCCTTGCGCTCCTCTGGTCCAGGCGGAGAAATCGTTCTAGTCTTTAGATTTAGGCATTCTTTGGAAAATCGGGGCTTCCGGCATGGCCGGCTCCCCGACAGCCTTTTTTAACATGCACTTGCGCGATCACACAACCCTGGCGCCGCTGCGGTGACCGGACCGGCGCATGCGACTATACTTCGCGTCCTTCCGGCATCCTGCGACCATGGAAATCAACCCGATCAGAAGCGAGATTACAGCCCTGCAGGCGCGTTTCAACGCGCTGCGGGGCTATCTTTGACTACGATGTAAAGCGCGACCGCCTGGCTGAAGTCAGCGCGGAGCTTGAAAACAACGCCGTCTGGGACAACCCGGAGCGTGCCCAGAACCTGGGCCGCGAGCGCGCCAAGCTGGAGCAGGTGCTGGAGCCGATCGCCCGCGCCGAGGCTGGCCTGAAGGACGCCTCGGACCTGCTGGAGATGGCCGCCGAGGAAAACGACGAATCCACCGTCGCCGCCGTGGCCAAGGACGTGGCGCTGTACGCCAGGCTGGCCGACGACATGGAATTCAAGCGCATGTTCGCCGGCGAGATGGACCCCAACAACGCCTATCTGGACGTGCAATCCGGCTCCGGCGGCACCGAGGCGCAGGACTGGGCGCAGATGCTGCTGCGCATGTACCTGCACTGGGCCGAGTCCAAGGGTTTCAAGACCGAACTGCTGGAACAGTCCGACGGCGAAGTCGCCGGCATCAAGAGCGCCTCGGTGTTCGTCGAGGGGCCCTATGCCTATGGCTGGCTGCGCACCGAGATCGGCGTGCACCGGCTGGTGCGCAAGTCGCCGTTCGACTCCGGCAACCGCCGCCACACCTCCTTCGCCGGTGTGTTCGTGTCGCCGGAAATCGACGACAACATCGAGATCGACATCAATCCGGCCGATCTGAAAGTCGATACCTATCGCTCCAGCGGCGCCGGCGGCCAGCACGTCAACAAGACGGAGTCGGCGATCCGCATCACCCATGTGCCGACCAACACGGTCGTCGCCTGCCAGACCGAGCGCTCGCAGCACAAGAACCGCGACCGCGCCATGAAAATGCTGCGCGCCAGGCTGTATGAGCAGGAATTGCTCAAGCGCACCGCCGAGAAGCAGGCGCTGGAGGACTCCAAGAGCGACATCGCCTGGGGCCACCAGATCCGCTCCTACGTGCTGGACCAGTCGCGCATCAAGGATTTGCGCACCGGCGTGGAAATCGCCGATACGCAGAAGGTGCTGAACGGGAATCTCGATCCGTTTATCGAGGCGAGCCTGAAGCAGGGACTATAAGAAGTGACCGACGAACAGAAGCCGCCGCAGGACGAGAACTACGTCATCGCCAACCGGCGCGAGAAGCTGGACAAGCTGCGTGCGGCCGGCCAGGCGTTCCCCAACACCTTCCGCCGCGACACCCTGGCCGAATTCCTCAACGGCAGCTACGGCGCGCGCGACGCCGCCTCGCTGGAAGGCGAGACGCAGCCGTTCAAGCTCGCCGGCCGCCTGATGGCCAAGCGCATCATGGGCAAGGCCAGCTTCG
>CAYVKA010000085.1:2650-19797 GCA_964451925.1 uncultured Nevskia sp.
GCAGGACATGTCCGGCCGCATCCAGCTGTTCGTGCAGCAGGCCGCGGTGGGCGAGGAGCGTTACGCCGAGTTCAAGACCTGGGACGTGGGCGACATCGTCGGCGCCAGCGGCACCGTGTTCAAGACCAAGACCGGCGAGCTGTCGCTGAAGGTGTCGCAGCTGGAATTGCTGGTGAAGACGGTGCGGCCGCTGCCGGAAAAGTGGGCTGGCCTGACCGACACCGAGACACGCTACCGCCAGCGCTATGTCGACCTGATCATGAATCCGGACGTGCGCCGCGCTTTCGAGGTGCGGGCCGGCTCGGTGCGCTTCATCCGCCAGTTCCTGGACAGCATCGGCTTCGTCGAGGTGGAAACGCCGATGCTGCAGCCGATCCCCGGCGGCGCCACGGCCCGTCCGTTCATCACCCACCACAATGCGCTGGACCGCGACCTGTACCTGCGCATCGCCCCGGAGCTGTACCTCAAGCGCCTGGTGGTGGGCGGCTTCGAGCGCGTCTACGAGATCAACCGCAATTTCCGCAACGAGGGGCTGTCCACCCGGCACAACCCCGAGTTCACCATGCTGGAGTTCTACCAGGCCTACGCCGACTACCGCGACGCCATGGACCTGGTGGAAAACATGATCCGCGATTGCGCCCTGGCGGTGCTGGGCACGGCCCAGCTTCACTACCAGGGGCAGGATTTCGACCTGGCCCAGCCCTTCACGCGTCTGAGCATGGCCGACGCTGTGGCGCAGGAGAACCCGGACCTGGATCGCGGCCGGTTGCGCGACCGCGACTACCTGGCCGGCTATGCCAAAGGCAAGGGCGTGCAGGTCGGCAAGGACATGGGGTGCGGCAAGCTGCTGACCGAGCTGTTCGAGAAGACGGTGGAGGGCAAGCTGGCACAGCCGACCTTCATCACCGAATATCCCACCGAGGTCTCGCCTCTGGCGCGGCGCAACGACGCCGACCCGGAAGTGACCGACCGCTTCGAGTTTTTCGTCGGCGGCCGCGAAGTGGCCAACGGCTTTTCCGAGCTGAACGACCCGGACGACCAGGCGGCACGCTTCAAGGCACAGGTGGCGGCCAAGGAAGCCGGCGATGACGAGGCGATGCTGTATGACGCCGATTACATCCGCGCGCTCGAATACGGCCTGCCGCCCACCGGAGGCGTCGGCATCGGCATCGACCGCCTGGTGATGTTCTTCACGGACTCGGCCTCGATCCGCGACGTGCTGCTGTTCCCGCAGATGCGGCCGGAAGCCTGAGCGCGGCCCGCCACGCGCGGATGGGGCGGAAACGCCGCCGCGTAAGGGATGTGGCCGCTGTCCGCGGCGCCGGCCTGGCAGCCGGGCGGGGTGAGTGCTAACACCTTCCCGGGCGTCGTCGTCACAATCCCTAGGGGCTCGAACAGCGTTAGGTCACAATATCTAGTTGACGCCGTGCCCGTAAAGTGGGAACTTTATAGCGAGGTTTTCTGCCTAATTCTGCGGAAGACCTTCCGCGATGGCAGGCATAGGGCCTGTCCAGACAGTCGCGTTCTTTGCGCAATCCGCCACGAGTCCATGCCCAGTCCGGGAATGCCCGGTACCGGTTTGCCGTGCTCGCGTTCTTTGTCGAGTTGCTGGTGCTGTTGCGGTGTGACGGTTTGCCGTCACTGTCAGTGAATCGCGTCACCGTGTCACGGCAGACGCGAAGAGCCCGCCGCTCTTTAAGAAGCAAGGCTGGACCAGTGGACTGTGGCAATCAGCGGCGCTGACTCGTTCCCCACGCTTCAACCTACCGTTCGGCGGCGTGCCCGCTGCCGCATTGCTCCGTCCAGCATGCGCCGCCTTTACGCATGTCGGAATTCCGGCGCCCGGCCTGCCGTGGCGCGCAGTATCGCCCCATGCCGCGAATACACGGGGCAACGAAACGGTCTTTCCTAATGATTGCAATGATGAAACATGCTCGACGTTCAGCAGTCAGTAAGCGCGGACATGCGAATACAGGAGCAGGGCCACGGTTGCGGCGGAACGCCGCTGGCGGCGATGGATGCCTCCCTGCCGTCATGGTCGAAAGCCTTGCTGGTGGCGCTGTTCGAGCGAGTTGGTCCAGTAGTTGCTTTTGCTCGAAGGAGTGATTTTGAAAGGTGCGGGCTAGACGAACTGCGTAAGACAGATGCCGGCATTCGATAGCGTTTCGCAACGTGATTTCGCCGGAGATCGAGATGACAGGAATCTTTGAAAGCTTCAAGAAGCAATACCTGCAATCGCGGGATGAGGAGATGTCGCTGGAGGAGTATCTGAGCCTCTGCAAGCACGATCCCATGGCCTATGCCACCCCGGCCGAGCGCATGCTGGCCGCGATCGGCGACGCCGAGACGGTGGATACGCGCAACGACCCGCGCCTGTCGCGAATCTTCTCCAACCGCGTGATCCGGCGTTATCCCGCGTTCCGCGAGTTCTACGGCATGGAGGACGTGATCGCCCAGATCGTCGCCTTCTTCCGCCATGCCGCGCAGGGGCTGGAGGAGCGCAAGCAGGTGCTGTACCTGCTGGGCCCGGTGGGTGGCGGCAAGTCCTCCATCGCCGAGCGCCTCAAGTCGCTGATGGAGCGCTTCCCGATCTATGCGCTGAAAGGCTCGCCGATCAACGAATCGCCGCTCGGCCTGTTTTCACCCGAGCGCGACGGTGCGATCCTGGAGGCGGAATACGGCATCCAGCGGCGCTATTTGACCGGCATCGCCTCCCCCTGGGCGCTGAAGCGCCTGGGCGAGTTCGGCGGCGACCTGACCCAGTTCCGCGTGGTGCGGGTGCAGCCTTCGGTGCTGCGCCAGACCGCCATTGCCAAGACCGAGCCGGGCGACGAGAACAACCAGGACATCTCCACCCTGGTCGGCAAGGTCGACATCCGCAAGCTGGAAACCTTCTCGCAGGACGACCCGGACGCCTATTCCTATTCCGGCGGCCTGTGCCTGGCCAACCAGGGCCTGCTTGAGTTCGTCGAGATGTTCAAGGCGCCGATCAAGATGCTGCACCCCCTGCTGACCGCGACGCAGGAATCCAACTTCAAGGGCACCGAGGGTTTCTCGGCCATCCCGTTCCACGGCATCATCCTGGCCCACTCCAATGAGAGCGAGTGGCAGAGCTTCCGCAACAACAAGCACAACGAGGCCTTCCTCGACCGCGTCTACATCGTCAAGGTGCCGTACTGCCTGCAGGTGTCGGAGGAGCTGCAGATCTACCGCAAGCTGCTCAAGAACAGCTCGCTGACCGATGCCCGCTGCGCGCCCGGCACGCTGGAGATGATGGCGCAGTTCTCGGTGCTGACGCGCCTGAAGGAGCCGGAGAATTCGAGCATCTACTCGAAGATGCGCGTTTACGACGGCGAGACCCTGAAGGACACCGATCCCGGCGCCAAGTCGTTCCAGGAATACCGCGACTTCGCCGGCATCGACGAGGGCATGACCGGCAGTTCCACGCGCTTTGCCTACAAGGTGCTGTCGGCGGTGTTCAACTACGACCAGACCGAGGTCGCCGCCAACCCCGTACACTTGATGTACGTGCTGGAGCAGCGCATCCTGCGCGAGCAGCTGCCGGAGGAGACGCAGCGCCGCTACCTGGAGTTCATCAAGGCCTGGCTGTCGCCGCGCTACGCCGAGTTCATCGGCAAGGAAATCCAGACCGCCTATCTCGAGTCGTATTCCGAGTATGGCCAGAACATCTTCGACCGTTACGTCACCTTCGCCGACTACTGGATCCAGGACGAGGACTACCGCGATCCCGAGACCGGCGCCAGCTTCGACCGCGCGTCGCTGAACAGCGAGCTGGAGAAGATCGAGAAGCCCGCCGGCATCGCCAACCCCAAGGACTTCCGCAACGAGATCGTCAATTTCGTGCTGCGCGCCCGCGCCCAGCACGGCGGCAAGAACCCGAAGTGGACCAGCTACGAGAAGCTGCGCGAGGTGATCGAGAAGAAGATGTTCTCGAGCACCGAGGAACTGCTGCCGGTGATCTCCTTCAACGCCAAGGCTTCCGCCGAGGACAAGAAGAAGCACGAGAACTTCGTCGGCCGCATGGTCGAGAAGGGCTACACCGAGAAGCAGGTGCGGCTGTTGTCCGAGTGGTACCTGCGGGTGCGCAAGTCGTCCTGAAGTAGGAGAGCCAATGTCCATCATCATTGACCGCCGCCTCAACGACCGCAACAAGAATGCGGTCAACCGGCAGCGTTTCCTGCGCCGTTACAAGGAGCAGATCCGCAAGTCGGTGGCGGACATCGTGTCGCGCCGTTCCATCACCGACATGGAGCAGAGCGGCGAGGTCAATATCCCGGTGAAGGACATCTCCGAGCCGAGCTTCCATCACGGCAGCAGCGGCGGCGATCGCGAGTACGTGAACCCGGGCAACCGCAAGTTCAACACCGGCGACAAGATCCCGCGGCCCACCGGCGGCTCCGGCAAGGGCAACGGCGAAGGCGGCGGCGAGGGCGGCGACAGCGACAGCTTCACCTTCGCCCTGTCGCGCGAAGAGTTCATGAACCTGTTCTTCGACGACCTGGAACTGCCGCACCTGGTGCGCAATGCCCTGGGCGAGGCCAAGGACTTCAAGTGGCGCCGCGCCGGCTACACGCCGAGCGGCGTGCCGGCCAACCTGTCGGTGTCGCGTTCGCTGCGCAACGCCATGGCGCGGCGCATCGCCCTCGGCAAGCCGCTGCGGCGGCAGCTGCTGGCCCTGGAGTCGGCGCAGGCGGCTGCGGACGAGATCGAGGCGATGCGCAAGCGCATCCAGCGCATCCCGTTCATCGAGGAGATCGACCTGCGCTATCGCCACCGGGTCAAGGATCCGCAACCGATCTCGCGGGCGGTGATGTTCTGCCTGATGGACGTGTCCGCCTCGATGACGGAGGAGAAGAAGGATCTGGCCAAGCGCTTCTTTACGTTGCTGTACCTGTTCCTGACGCGCAAGTACGAGAAGGTCGAGGTGGTGTTCATCCGCCATACCGACGACGCCCAGGAAGTGGACGAGGACACCTTCTTTCACGACACCAAGTCCGGCGGCACCGTGGTGCTGTCGGCGCTGAAGCTGATGCAGGAGATCGCCGTGGCGCGCTTCCCCACCGATCAGTGGAACATCTACGGCGCACAGGTTTCCGACGGCGACGCTTTCGGCGTCGACCCGGAGAAGAGCCGTGCCTGCCTGGTCGACCAGCTGCTGCCGCTGCTGCGCTATTTCGCCTATGTCGAGGTGCCGGATCAGGCCGGGCGGCCCAGCCCGCTGACCCACGCCTACCAGCGCATCGACAGCGACCGTTTCGCCATGAAGAGCGTCACTGCACGCAGCGATGTGTATCCGGTGTTGCGCGAACTGTTCAAGCGGGAGTCCGTGGCATGAGCATCTGCAAGCTGGACGGCGGCCTGATTTCCAGCGGCGCCGAATGGACCTTCGAGCTGATCGAGCGCTACGATCACGCCATCCACGATATCGCCGCCAACGAATTCGGCCTGGATACCTATCCCAACCAGATCGAGATCATCGCCTCGGAGCAGATGCTCGACGCCTATGCTTCGGCCGGCCTGCCGATCGGCTATCCGCACTGGAGCTACGGCAAGGAATTCATCCGCAACGAGCAGGCCTATCGCAAGGGTGCGCGCGGCCTGGCCTACGAGATCGTGATCAACTCCGACCCGTGCATCTCCTATCTGATGGAGGAGAACACCATGGCGATGCAGGCGCTGGTCATCGCCCATGCCTGCTACGGTCACAACTCCTTCTTCAAGGGCAACTACCTGTTCCGGCAGTGGACCAGCGCCGATGCGATCATCGACTACATGGTGTTCGCGCGGAACTACGTGATGCGGTGCGAGGAGAAGTACGGCTCCGAGCGGGTCGAGGAGATCCTCGACTCCTGCCACGCCCTGATGAGCCACGGCGTCGACCGCTATCGCCATCCGACGCCGTTGTCGGTGGCCGAGGAGCGTGACCGCCAGCGCGAGCGCGAGGAATACACCTGGCGCCAGTACGACGACATCTGGCGCACCCTGCCCACGCGCACCGACGCGGCGTCGGCGCAGAAGGCCGCGGCCGCGAGGTTCCCGGCCGAGCCGCAGGAGAATCTGCTGTACTTCGTCGAGAAGTACGCGCCCAAGTTGGAGCCATGGCAGCGCGAGCTGGTGCGCATCGTGCGCAAGACCGCGCAGTATTTCTATCCGCAGGGCCAGACCAAGGTGATGAACGAGGGCTGGGCCACGTTCTGGCATTACACGCTGCTGCAGCGCCTGTTCGACAAGCGGCAGGTCGATGCCGGCTTCATGCTGGAAGCCCTGGCTTCGCACACCAACGTCACCACCCAGCGCGGCTTCGACCAGCGCGGCTACGGCGGCATCAACCCCTATGCGCTGGGCTTCGCCATGATGAGCGACATCCGCCGCATCTGCGAGGCGCCGACGGCCGAGGACCGCGAGTGGTTCCCCGAAATCGCCGGCGGCGACTGGCGCAAGGTGCTGGATTTCGCCATGCGCAACTACAAGGACGAGTCGTTCATCGGCCAGTTCCTGTCGCCGCGCCTGATGCGCGAATTCCATCTGTTCGCCGTGGCCGATCACGAGGACGAGGACGACCTGACGGTCGACGCGATCCATAACGAGCATGGTTTCCGCCGCCTGCGCCGCCTGCTGGCCGCACAGTACAACCGCGACCAGCTGATGCCGGACATCCAGGTCACCAACTACGAGCGCGGCGGCGATCGTTCGCTGACGCTGCGCCACCAGCGCGCCCGCAAGCGCCCGCTGGCCGAGGAGGCCAACGAGGTGCTGCGCCACCTGGCGCGACTGTGGGGATTCACGGTGCGCCTGGAAACCAGCGACGAGACTGGCCGCCTGGAAAGCGTCAACGAAGTGCGCTGCTGATCGGGCCACGCAGGCCGGCCCGACCAAGGCCGCCGCCTGCGGCACCGGCATGGCGGCGGCGATGGGCCGCGCAGCACCCCGGCAGCCGTCGCTACACGCTCGGCTGCGGTCCTTCCTGCGCCGGCCGGGCGGCGGCTTTGGCATCCGCCCCGCACAACGACAGCAGCCGCCGCGCCAGCGCCTGCGCCTGGATGCGGATTTCCGGTACCGCGGTGGTTTCCCACAGCTGGCCTTTGCGTGCCGGCCCCAGGGTATGCAGCCAGCTTGAGGCTTGCCCCTCGTGGTCGAGCAGCGCGCCGTGCGCGTCGCTGAGCAGGCCCAGGCCGAGGCGGTCGGGCTGGATCAGCCCGCGCTCGCGCAGGTTGACGATCAGCGGATGGTTCAGCCGCCGGTAGTTGCTTTCCGGCCCGGTGCAGTTGACCACGCGCTGCACCTGCAGCTTCAGCGCCGCCCCGCCCAGGCGCGGCCGGATCGAGACCTCCACCTCCTGTTCACGCTGCTCGAAGCCGAGCAGGCGGCCGGCGAGCAACTGCAGCTGACCGCTGCGCAGCAGCTCGTAGACGCTCTCGACAATGCGCGGCGCGGCCCGGTGGCGGTGCACTTCCCAGTACGGCCGCAGGTGGCGGAGGAAGCGTTGCTGCTCGGCCGCGGGTAGGCGCTGCCACAGCTTTTGCGTGTAGGGCCGCAGGGCGTCAACCACCGCGCGCCAGTCGCCGCCGCGCGCCTCGCAGGCGGCCGCCTCGGCGCGCAGCTGGCGCAGCAAGGGGCGCAGCCGCGGCGGCAGCTCCAGCGGATTGAACGACAGCGCGTGCGGCGCGGCCGCCCGATGCAGCTGCGGCAACAGGCCGCGGCGCGACACCACGTGAATGCGGCCATGGTGCCCCAGCGTCTGCAGCGCGGCCAGCCAGTCCAGCGTGGTCAGGCCGGAGCCGATCAGCAGCAGGTTCTCGTCGCGGCGGATCGAATACAGGCCGGGCGTCGACCAGGCGTGCCCGAGGTAGCGTGGACTGTCGAAGAACTGGCGGTCGGCCAGTGGCGGATCGGCCGGGCCGGGATTGCCCAGGGCCAGCACCAGGGCGTCGGCGCGCAGCTGTCCGCCGCCGGCGAGGCGCAGGCTGGTGCCGCCGTCGTGGCGGCGCAGGCCCAGCACTTCATCGTGGCGGAACTCCAGGCTCACGCCGCGCCGCGCCGCCTGCTGCGCCTCGGCCAGCACCGATTCAATGTAGTGGCCGTAGATGCGCCGCGGCAGGTATTCGGTGGTGCCGACCGGATGGCAGGGGCTGTAGACGTTGTTGAGCCAGTCGAGGAAATGGTCCGGCCGGTCGGGGAAGGCGCTCATCGCCTCAGCCCTGACATTGAGCAGGTGGCATTCGGGCTGGTCGCGGTAGGCCACGCCGCGCCCCGGCGCGTCGGCGCGGTCGATCAGCACCACGCGCAAGGCCTGCTGGGCCTGTTGCAGCAGGTGTACCGCAACCATGCAGCCGCTGAACCCGCCGCCCACGATGGCGACCGTCGGCTTCCTGTTGGCCATGTTCCTCCGGGTCTGGTGTCTGGCGGCAGCGGCAGCTGCCGTGGTCACCGTATCATCGGCCCAAGCGGCCGCCTCCGGCAAGGCTTGCGGACGGCCTGCTACTGCCCCCGCACCCGGCTGTGCGGCGCGGCGTAGTCGGCGGAGCGGTCCTCGGCGATGTTGGCCGGCTGCGGCGGCCGCTCGCGGTACAGGCTGAAATGCGCGGGGCGCAGGCGGATGCGGTCGCCCGGCAGCCATACCTTCATCTCCGGGTCCGGGTGCGGAATCTCGATCTCCACCATCTGCTGGTTGGCCGCCAGCCTGACCGACAGGCGCACCAGCACCCCGGTACGCTGCGTCTCGATCACCTGGCCGCCGATCGCCGCCGCGTCCTGTTCGACCACGCGGAAATCGGCGGGGCGGGCGTAGACGTCCACCGGCCCGGGGGGGAAGCCGTTCGGTGCCTCGATCGGGGCGCTGGCGCCGAGCAGGTAGATGCCGTCCGCGCGCACTTCTCCGGGCAGCACGTTGGGGGAGCCGAGAAAGTCGAACACGAACGGCGTGCCGGGCGAGTCGTAGACCTCGTCGGTGCTGCCGATCTGCTCGATGCGGCCGCGGTTCATCACCACGATGCGATCGGCCAGTTCCAGCGCTTCTTCCTGGTCGTGGGTGACGAAGATGGTGGTATAGCCGGTCTCGCGGTGCAGCTGGCGCAGCCAACGGCGCAGATCCTTGCGCACCTTGGCGTCGAGCGCGCCGAACGGCTCGTCCAGCAGCAGCACCCTCGGCTCGATGGCCAGTGCGCGGGCCAGCGCCACGCGCTGGCGCTGGCCGCCGGAGAGTTGCGCCGGATAGCGGCCCTCCAGGCCGCCGAGTTGTACCAGATCAAGCAGCTCCAGCCCGCGCCGTTTGATCTCGGCGCTGCCGGGCCGCTGCGCGCGCGGCCGCATGCGCAGCCCGAAGGTGATGTTGTCCAGCACCGTCATGTGCTTGAACAGGGCGTAATGCTGGAACACAAAGCCGACGCGGCGCTCCTGCACGCTGAGACGGGTGGCGTCAGTGTCGCCGAACAGGATACGGCCGCCATCGATCGGCTCCAGGCCGGCGATGGCACGCAGCAGGGTGGTCTTGCCGGAGCCGGAGGGACCGAGCAGGGCCAGCAGTTCGCCCGAGGCGATATCCAGGTCCAGGCTGTGCAGGGCGGTGAAATCGCCGAAGTGCTTGCTGATGCCGCGGATGTTGATGTTCATCATGCCTACCTGTTCGTTCTCCGACTGCCTTCAATCCCGCCATCCATGGTGCAACCCCAACCCAAGCCGCAACCGCGCCGCCGCCGCGGATGGCGGGGCGCAGCGCTGTCACCGGCGTATTGCCGCCAGCTCGCTGCCATGGCGCCATTCCAGAAAGCTCTTCAGCCCCAGCGTGAGGAAGGCCAGCAGGGCCAGCAGCGAGGCCAGCGCGAACGCGGCGGCGAACTGGTAGTCGTTGTAGAGGATCTCCACCTGCAGCGGCATGGTGTTGGTCTGGCCACGCACATGGCCGCTGACCACGGATACCGCGCCGAACTCGCCCATGGCGCGGGCGTTGCACAGCAGCACGCCGTAGAGCAGGCCCCAGCGGATGTTGGGCAGAGTTACGTGCCAGAAAGTGCTCCAGCCGCCCGCGCCGAGGGTCAACGCGGCGTGCTCCTCGTCGCTGCCCTGGGCCTGCATCAGCGGGATCAATTCGCGCGCGACGAAGGGGAATGTGACGAATACCGTGGCCAGCACGATGCCCGGCGCGGCGAAAATCACCTTGATGCCGTGCCCGGCGACCCAGGGGCCGAGCCAGCCGCGCGAGCCGAACACCAGCACGAACACCAGCCCGGCGATCACCGGCGACACCGAGAACGGCAGGTCGATCAGCGTGATCAACAGACCCTTGCCGCGGAACTGGAACTTGGTGATGGCCCAGGCCGCGGCCACGCCGAAGGCGGTGTTGAGCGGCACCGCGATGGCCGCGGTGAGCAGGGTCAGCCGGATCGAGGACAGCGCATCCGTGTCGACCAGCGCCGAGAAATACGCGCGCACGCCGCCGGCCAGGGCTTGGGTGAATACCGCCACCAGCGGCAGCAGCAGGAACACGCCGAGAAACAGCAGGGTGATGCCGATCAGCAGCCCTCTTACCAGGCGCGGCTCGCCGATCGCTGCATTGGTCTGCAGCAGCGGTGCGAACGGCGTGTCGGCGGCCGTGCCGGTGTCGGTCGGTGTAGAGCGGGGCGAGGTCATCGGCTGTGCGCAATGATCTGGTCGAAGATGCCGCCGTCGGCGAAGTGCAGCGCCTGCGCATGCGGCCAGCCGCCGAAATCCCGCGCCACGGTGAAGGTATGCAGCGGCGGAAACTCCGCGGCATGCTTCTGCAGCAGCGCCGGGTCGGCCGGGCGCAGACCGTTGCGCATCAGGATGTCCTGTGCCGCTGCGCTGTAGTGGAATCTGAGGTAGGCCTGTGCCAGCGCGCTGTTGCCCTTGCTCGCCGCCACCTTCTCCACCACCGCCACCGGATTGTCGGCGCGCACGGTGATCGAAGGGATGACGATTTCATATTGGCCGGCGCCGAAGTTGGCCAGGATCAGCCGGGCCTCGCTCTCGAAGGTCAGCAGCACGTTGCCGATGCCGCGCTGCGCGAACGTGGTGGTGGCGTCGCGGCCGCCGACATCCAGCACCGGCACGTTGGCGAACAGTTTCTTCTCGAACTCGATCGAATCGGTGTCGCTGGCGCCCGGACGGGTGCGCGCGTACTGCCAGGCTGCGAGATAGCTGTAGCGGCCATTGCCGGAAGTCTTGGGATTGGGCAGCACCACCTGCACGCCGGGGCGCACCAGGTCCGGCCAGTCGTGGATCGCGGACGGATTGCCCTTGCGCACCACGAACACGATCGGCGACCACGACGGGCTGCTGTCGTTGGGAAAGGCCTTGGCCCAGTCGTGCGGCAGCAGGCCGGCATTGGCGATGGCGTCGATGTCCAGCGGGTTGTTCATCGTCACCACATCGGCATCGAGGCCGTCGATGACGGCACGCGCCTGCTTGCTGGAGCCGCCGTGCGACTGGTCGATGCTGATGGTCTGGCCGGTCTGCTGCTTCCATTGCGCCTCGAATGCCGGATTGAGGTCTTTGTAAAGAGAACGCGCCACGTCGTACGACACGTTGAGCAGCCCGGCGGCAGCGGCGTCAGCCGCCCACAGGAGGAGTGCCAGGCCGCTGAGTACAGCGAAAGTGGCTTTCATTGGTCTGGACGGGGTTTCATGGATGTGCGCAGTTTCAGGTGCCGCGCTTCTGCCGCCATGCCTGCAGCAGATTGATGGCCAGCAGCAGCGCGAAGGAGATTGCCAGCATCGCTGAAGCCACCGCGGTGGCGCCGGCGTAGTCGAACTCCTCCAGGCGGATCATGATCAGCAGCGGCGCGATTTCCGATACGCTGGGAATGTTGCCGGCGATGAAGATGATCGAGCCGTACTCGCCGACGGCACGGGCGAACGCCAGGGCCAGGCCGGTGAGCAGGGCCGGCAGCACGCTCGGCAGGATGATGCGCGTCACCGTCTGCCAGCGTGTCGCGCCGAGCGTGGCGGCGGCTTCCTCCAGTTGCTTCTCGGCCTCCTCCAGCACCGGTTCCAGGGTGCGCACGACGAACGGCAGGCCGATGAAGGTCATGGCCAGCACGATGCCGGTGGGGTTGTACGCGGCCTTGATGCCGAGCCTTGCCAGCGGCGCGCCGAGCCAGCCGTTGGGGGCGTAGATCGCGGTCAGCGCGATGCCGGCCACCGCCGTGGGCAGGGCGAAGGGCAGGTCGACCATGGCCTGGAACAGGCGCTTGCCGGGGAAGCGGTAACGCACGAAAGTCCAGGCCACCAGCGTGCCGAACACGGCGTTGATGGCGGCGGCGACCAGCGCGCCGCCGAAGCTCAGGCGCAGCGCGGCCAGCACGCGCGGCGAGCCGAGCACGTGCAGCAGTCCGTCGAGCCCCAGGCCCGCGGTCTTGACGAACAGGCCGGCCAGCGGGATCAGCACCAGCAGCGACAGGTAGCTCAGGGTGAAGCCCATGGCCAGGCCGAAGCCCGGCAGGACCGGGCGGGCGCGGCGCCCCTTGCACAGCCCGGCGGCGAGTGGCAGGGCGGCGCTCACAGGAAGTCGAGCTCCGCGGCGGCATAGGTTTTCTGCTGCGGCTGCGGGGCGTGCGTCAGCGCCAGCTGCCGCCGGTCGATCCAGCGCGTGCTGCTCAGCCACAGGCCTTCGAATTCCACGCCGTGGCGGTGATTGAAAAACACCAGCCGGCGCGCCTGCGTATCGAGCAGAACCACCTTGTTCTCAGGCGTCAGCCCGGCCTCGACCAGCGCCACGAAGCTGGGATGCGCCAGAGATTCCGGCCAGTTCAGCGCCAGCGGCCGCAACAGGTCGACGGCGAAATGCCAGCTGTCGGAGCGCCCGGGGATGCGAGCCTTGAGGCGCAGCGTGCCGTTGTGCATCAGGTGAAAGCGTTCGCTGACCTTGATCGGATGGCCGTTCTCGAACGCATCCGAGCCGCGCGTGCGCAGGCGCAGATGCAGGCACAACTCCGCGTCGCGCAGTTCGTGCAGCCGCCGCTTGATACGGTCCGCGTCCACCTGCTGGTGGCGCTCGATCAGTTCGCTGCCGTCGGGATGCCAGCCCATGATGCCCCAGCCGTCGCGGTTGAAGGCGGCGGCCGC
Organism: uncultured Nevskia sp.; assembly: GCA_964451925.1. Lineage (GTDB taxonomy): Bacteria > Pseudomonadota > Gammaproteobacteria > Nevskiales > Nevskiaceae > Nevskia. Next base: position 15,751 of record CAYVKA010000085.1, read on the forward strand.
ATCGATCAGCTCGGCTGCAACGCGTTCGCCGGCGGGCTTGTGCAGGATCAGGCACATCTGGCAACCCTCCTAGGTTTTGCCGTCATCCCTCGCGGTGCCGCTCGGGACGGGCGATGATCAGTCCAGTCTTGCGACCAGTACGTCGGTGGCCTTGAACAGGGCCAGCGCCGGATCGCCCTCGCGCAGCGGCAGGCGATCCACCGAACTGGTGGTGACCACGGCCGAGACGATGCCGACGGCGGTTTCGATTTCCACCTCGGATACGACCGAGCCGCGGCGGATGTTGACCACGGTGCCGCGCAGCTGGTTGCGGGTATTGACTCCGGTAATGGACATGATGACTTGAGCGATCCTGTTTGTCGGGTGCTGTGAAAAACCGCCGGCCGCCGGCTCCAGTCCGTGGAGCCGGGGCGGCCGTCGGGTGGGGGAACGGTTGCTACTGTGCCGGCTTGTAGATCTGGTCGAAGACGCCGCCGTCACCGAAGAACCTGGGTTGCGCCACGCGCCAGCCGCCGAACTGCTGGATGCTGGTCAGTTCCAGCCTGGGAAAGTCCTTGGCATGGGCCGCGGCCACCTTCGGGTCGAGCGGGCGGTAGTGGTTCCTGGCGATGATCTCCTGCGCCTCCGGCGTGTACAGGTAGCGAAGGTAGGCCTCGGCCGCTTTTTCGGTGCCGTGCTTCTTCGCGTTCTTGTCCACCACCGCCACCGGCGGCTGGGCCAGGATCGACAGCGAAGGCGCGACGATGTCGAATTTGTCGGCACCGAACTCGTCCTGCGCCAGATAGGCCTCGTTTTCCCAGGCGATCAACACGTCGCCCAGGCCGCGCTGGGCGAAGGTGGTGGTGGAGCCGCGGGCGCCGGAGTCCAGCACCGGCACGTTCTTGTAGATCTGGGCGATGAAGTCGCGCGCCTTGGCGTCGTCGTTCTTGTTGGCCTTGAGTGCGTAGGCGTAGGCGGCGAGGAAGTTCCAGCGGCCGCCGCTGGAGGTCTTGGGGTTGGGCGTGATCACGGCGGTACCCGGCTTGGCCAGGTCATTCCAGTCCTTGATCCCCTTGGGATTGCCCTTGCGCACCAGCAGCACGATGGTGGAGTTGTAGGGCGTGCTGTCGCCGGGCAGGCGCGACTGCCAGTTGTCCGGCAGCAGGTCGCCATTGTCGTGCAGGGCGTCGATGTCGGAGGCGATGCCCAGTGTCGCCACGTCCGCTTCCAGGCCGTCGATGATGGCGCGCGCCTGCTTGCTGGAACCGCCATGCGACTGCTTGATGGTCAGGTCTTCGCCGGTCTTCGCTTTCCAGTCGGCGATGAACCTGGCGTTGATCTGCTGATACAACTCGCGGGTCGGGTCGTAGGAAACGTTGAGCAGTTCGGTGGCGCCGGCATGGGCCGGCAGCAGCACGGTGGTGGCGAACAGAGCGGGAATGAGGGCTTTTTTCAGCCACCCGGGCGGCGAGGCCCGGTTCTCGGACAGCAGGTCCATCGTTTGCGTCTCCCAGAAGGGGTGTCAGGAGGCGCTATCTTGCTGGCCGGCGTATATTTTGAAAAAGAATATAAAGTGCGAATGATGTTCTGAAAAGGAATAACAGATCAGGCTGCCAGAACCTGGATCTGCACCGGCAACAGCGCGCCATCCGCCGCTCCGAGGCGAATCTGCGGGTCCGCGCCATGGCCAAGCTGCAATACCGCCAGAAAGGCGCTGCCACCCTCGGGGTGCGGCGCGCCGTCCACCACTTCGCCGATCGCCTGGGCATCGCCATCGGCGGCGTGGATCGGCATGCCCGGCGCGGCCTCGCCGGCACCGGCCCGGCACAGGAACATGCGCCGCTTCAGGTTGCCCAGGTAGTGCATCCGCGCCACGATTTCCTGGCCCGGATAGCAACCTTTGCTGAAGCTGATCGCGCCGAGGTGGTCCAGGTTGAGCATCTGCGCCACGAAATGATCCGCGGTCTGCGGCCGGATCGCCGGCAGGCCGGCCAGGATGTCCAGCAGGCGCCAGGCGGCCGTGCCCACCGGCCGGCTCTGGCTGGCGAACTCCCCCCACAGGGCGGCCAGCCGCTCGGGCGCAGCATGCACGCTGTAACGCGGCGCGCCGGCGCCGGGACGGCGCATCACCGTCACGCCGTCCGCGTCGGCGCAATCCCAGTCCTGCGCCGGCTGTGGCAGGCCGGCCTGCCGCAGCAGCTCCGCCGCGGCCGGACCGCTCAGGCCGAACGCGGCATAGCGCGCGCCGAGATCCTCCAGCGCGACCTTGGAACGCAGCACGAACATGCGCAGGCGCTTGAGCGTTGCGCCGAGCGTGTCGTGGCGCGCTTCCAGCAGGATGGAGTCGCTGTCACGCCGCAGCACCAGCAGGTCCAGCACGCGGCCCTTGGGACTGTTGTAGCTGGATAATTGCGCCTGCGCCGCGCCCAGCCGGCGCAGGTCATTGCTCAACTGGCCCTGCAGGAACAGCTCGGCCTCGGTGCCGCTGGCACGGATCGCGCCGAGATGGGCGAGGGGGCTGATCACCGTCTGCGCCAGTGCGGCGGCGGCTTCCTGCTGCGCTGGCGCGAACGCCAGTTCACCCTCACCGAGCAGGTCGGGGCCCTGTTGCGCAAGCCATGCGGGCGCATTCATGGAAAATTATTTTCTCGCAATGTCGTTGCCATGCCGCTGTGAATTTTGTCACACTATTACGGATAAACAACGGCCATGACTTCCATCCCTGCCAAGCTTCCTGCCGCTCAGGCGCCGGTTTCCCCAGCCGGTGTCACTCCGGAAGCTGTAGCGCAGGCCGCTGCCGCTAGCGAGCCCGCCGCGGCGCCGCGCGAACTCGGCGGACGCAAGGATGGAACCGAACCTACCCGCTTCGGCGACTGGGAGAAGAATGGCCGCTGTATCGACTTCTGAGTCCGGTTCGCGGATCTTCGCGTTCCTGCACTCCTGATTGTTGCGGACTCGAGAACGCCAAGAACCAAGGCCCGGAACCAAGGATATCGCCATGTCAGCCAAGCCATCCGCAAAAGCCGCCGCTTCACGCCCCCTGTCGCCGTTCATGCTGGGGCAGTACTACCGCTTCCAGATCAGCTCGTTCCTGTCCATAACCCACCGCGTCACCGGTGTGGGCCTGGCCGTCGGCACGCTGTTCATCGCCGCCTGGGTGATGTCGGCCGCAGCCGGGCCGGACGCCTACGCCCACTTCGCCTGGCTGGCGCGCACGCCGATCGGCCTGCTGCTGCTGCTCGGCTGGAGCTGGGCGCTGCTGTACCACCTGTGCAACGGCATCCGCCATCTGGTGTGGGATGCCGGTTATGCGTTCGAGAAGAAGTCCGTGGACCTCGGCGGCTGGATCGTCGTCGCCGCCTCGCTGATCCTCACCGCCGTAGTGTGGGCCGTCGCCTGCCTGCTGCCTTCCGCCTGATTCCCCTCACTTAGATTCCGGAGACCGTCATGAGTCTGCGTTCCCCGCTGTCTCAGGCTCGCGGCCTGGGTTCCGCCAAGGACGGCGTCCACCACTGGTGGATGCAGCGCCTGACCGCGCTGGCGCTGATCCCGCTGTCGCTGTGGTTCGTGTTCAGCATCGCCCGTTACCACATCGCCGACTACACGACGATGGTGCTGTGGCTGCACAACCCGTACGTCGCCATCGCCCTGGTGCTGTACTTCACCGCGCTGTTCTACCACTCCGCGCTCGGCGTGCAGGTGGTGATCGAGGACTACGTCGCCAACGAGGCGCTCAAGCTGTCGTCGATCGTGCTGGTGAAGCTCGCCCATTTCGCCCTTGCCGCGGCCAGCATCTTCGCTGTGCTGAAGACCGCATTCGGAGCCTGAGCACATGACTGCTGCTTACCCTATCGTCCATCACGAATATGACGTGGTCGTCGTCGGCGCCGGCGGCGCCGGTTTGCGCGCCACCGTCGGCCTGGCCCAGGCGGGCCTGAAGACCGCCAACCTGACCAAGGTATTCCCGACGCGCAGCCACACCGTGGCGGCGCAGGGCGGCATCTCCGCCGCGCTCGGCAACATGGGCGAGGACGACTGGCGCTGGCACATGTACGACACCGTCAAGGG
>CAYVKA010000086.1:0-11073 GCA_964451925.1 uncultured Nevskia sp.
CAACACGGGTTCTTCACAATACTACGCGCTCTGGCGCTTCGTAACGGTTTCAGTGCAACTTTCCTACGTTTCCTAGTTTTACTGCACAGCGTTCATCTCCTTGCATCTCCGGTGAAACGGGTACAATCTGCAGAATACTAACTAACCAACATTTCAGGTATGAGCAACAAAGGTGGTTTCTTGTACGGTCAACCAGTCTTGTACGTACAGATATAAGTGCCTACAGAAAAGGTTTATAGATCATATAAATCGTGTAATTCTTTGAGATATTCTATTAATTCATTTAAATTTGTTCGTAAAATACTAATTACACCATTTACAAATTCTTCGGGGTCTGGCCTAAGATTATATGCAAGGAGCAATAATATCTGGGCTGTACTCTTGTCTATAAAATCATCTTTTGACTCAATTCTACCATCATGTTTACTCATCATTTCCCCCTTGCTCTTATTATCCATGCGTATATTAAAATAAACCATAACATTAGAAATATTATGGCTGCTGTTGATGTACTTGAATGTAAATTAACAATGGCTATTGTACAAATAATAAGTATAATAGCCATTGAAACAGATATTATCTTCATTTCCCTAGTACTTCTTGTACTTGTTTATATCCAATCGTGGAAAATACCTTTCAGCATGATAAGGATTCAATTCTGCACCATGCCTAGCTATATACTGTTTATCAACTTTTTCATCTTGCCCTAACACTACATGTATATATGCTTTCCATTCCCCTGTTATCTCGTTTATTTCTACTGCTGCTATTCCTATGTAAACCTGAAAATCTGGTAAAAGAGCGGCAATACTCCAATCAGGAAAACCAGCAGGAGTATACCAGAATATATCTAATATCTTATAAACGGTTAAATCACTCATGACTTTTCTCTCTTCTTTCCCAATATATAAGGGCATTTTGTACCGCTTCCTGTATTGTTGCACCATTCCCTATAGCAATTTCAAACTCTCTACCCTCGATCTCAGATATAATCACCTGAAAACTACGCTGACTAGGAGGAAAACGCAAATATAAACCTAGCTCAACTTCTTTCTCTATATTTATCCCGTTTAATAAGATAGTAACTTTCATTGCTTCCCTCTTGGACTGCTCATCTTTTCTTCTCCTCCTATAAACACAGATAACTTGAAACGCTAAAATATTCATCCAAACACCAGAGAAAATATCTGCTTCTAGCCATGTATGAGTATCTAAGCGATATATCCCCCAAATAACGAACATAAACCCAATAGCAAGACACACGATTAAAATATATCCTGTTCTTTTTATGCTTTCTCCTCCTTCCGATGTATACTGTAATTGGAGCTTCTCCTTTTACATATACCAGATATGCCTGGTAGCCATGACCAGGCATATCTCCTTCCAACAAAAAAGCTGCACGCCCTACCATGCAGCTTGCTCACATATCGTAACAGTTTCAACCCTCTTCAACATGTCTACTGAGGATTTGCACCCTACCCTATGATCTCTAACTACAGTGGATGAATTGCACACCTCTTATCTATAGCCTTCCCCATAGCCAGATTTTACAGGCAAGTTCTGGTTCACATAGTACAACTAAAGCGGGTCCACAAAGATTTTACCATCGATCAATTGAAATAGCAATGAAACACAAGCTGTACACTTCTATCCCATTGCTATCTAGTAGAACGGCAAGTATCATGTGTTCCCCAACACAATATCGATTGTAGCATATATAATAAAAAGAAGTCTAGTACAATATCTCACTAGACTTCTGGCGATACCTGCGTAGAAAGGTAAGTCATAAGTAAATGATCGGTTCTACACTTATTCTACCTGTCCAGCCAAATAGCGGATATTCCCTTTGACCTTCAGTACCACATAGGCTCTTTTCTGCTCTATGATCTGGTACTCTATGACAGCTAGAAGCCTGGCGTTATATGCCTGTAATTGCGCCAGGATCTCGCTATAATATAACCCACAGGCTTTGACGCTATACACATGGGGGAGCGTTGCAACGCGGTCTTTAGCACACGTACAACGCAGACAGGAATGGAATGGAACGGAAATGTTTACTTCATTGTTTTCATCGTAAAAGATAATACCGAACTCTTCAACAGTGGGTTCTTCCCCTGCAATCATCATCATCAACTCCTTTGTTAACAAGTGAGCGATTCAAGTGGAAGAAAAATCGCTCACCTACAATCGTTGGTGGCAACGAAGTCTTATCAATAGTAACACAATTATAAGTTTAAATCAATGCAAAACAAAACACCTCCGTTGTATTGTGGAGGTGTTTTGTTTGTTGTGTAGCGTTCGTTCTAGCCAAGTGTGGGGCACTGTTCGGTAGTAAATGCCACGAACTGTGGCACTCTCTATTATACCCCCACCGCTAAATGTAATACTCTGATGGAACACCATGCTCACACCCTAGCCCATGCCCACAGACCCCACAATAGAGCCCATACTGCTTCAATGCGTTGATCTCATCCCCCAAACGGCTAAAACCATCAGGATAATCGCTTGCAAACTTATCCTCCCTGCGGATTCTCTCTTCACGCTCTTTTACAATGTTGTCCTGGCTTTCGATATTATCCATTTTTCTTCCCTTTTAGTTTACTTAATCGCCTGTAACGTTTCTGTCTACAAGCGTCACTACATGTTAACCTACTGGCGTTCTGAGCGCTCATGATCGTTGGGCACTCCGAGCAAGTTCTATGTGGCTCACTCTGGTTTCTTGCCTTTTCTGGCTTTACTACGGGCACGTCTTGCCGTTCTGCGCTGTTTGGCTGGATCAAGAAACGGACGTAGAGGTTGACTCTTTACACCTCCCGTTTCTGCCATCATAGCCGTTTGCGCTAGCTGGACTGATCCACTACCTTTACCAGCTTCAACCGTGGGTGTACGAGGTGCGTTATAGCTTCGTCCAGCTAAAGAACTAAGCAGTTTAGCATTCATATCTCTTGCCGTCTGTTCAATGAACGCCTGACTCTCAGGACTATTCACAGCTTCCCCTAGCTGAGTAGTCATGTATTCCAGTTGCCTATGTTTAAGCGCCATTTGAGAGTGATAGAGAGTCTGCTGATAATGACGATCCATTTTGCGTTGACGTGTTTGCAGCATTTTATCTTCGTAGCGTTCATGCTGTTCCTCGTCCAGAAAGAACAGAATAGCCACGAAAAGCATATTTATTACGGGGGTTGCTGGCGCGATCCACACCCACGCACTAAGGAATTGATCATTCCCTACGCCATGGAAAACCAGAATAATATTCATTGCAATCATGGTCAATTCAACGCCTAATGCCACCCACGCAAAAACGGTTTGCTTTCCAGGCGTAAACAATGATGTTTTGCCTATAAGAAGATAAACCGTTCCAAAGAATGAGGTAAAAGCACCAATGTAGCACAATACCAGGAGTGGACCACTAGGCAAAACGCTAGTCATAAGGCGAACATACATCACATCGCCAAACGCTGCTACTCCGAGAATGACCAGGACGGCTATAATTTTGCCTATCCAGTTCATCCCGTTTCGTGATACGGCTTCCATGAAGCCTTCACCCATCAAACTATCCATGTCTTGACTCTCCTCCCTACTCGCTATACACTAACGAGTAGATTTTCTTCCAATAATCTTTCACAAATACGCTCTAGTTGGCTCTAGAGCGTATTTTCTTTTGTTAATTTCTTACGAAACAATTCGTACACAGCTTTTCTTTCTACCAGAACCTGTCTCTTGTCAATAGGATTTTGTTTAGTTATTAATGCGCCATCTCTCACTAAATTAGACATCTTGCCAGGTCTAACTCCTACCTCCTTAGCGGCTTGCGTAACGGTTATCCATTCGTCACGCCACAATGTATCATTCATTCAAGTACCTCCTGTAACAACCATCTTACAGTAACATCGTAACATATTTACATGATATTTACTAGCTATTTTGCGATGAATATATGAAATTTACAGTGTATCGTTACAATTCCCGCATTTATTGTTATGTCAATTTGACATACTCAACAATTGCGCTATAATAATCACATAAAGAAACCTTTATGTGATTATTGTGAATATTGAGGGGTTGAGGATGGCAAGGGAGCTTGTACCACACAAACGGATTATTCCACCTGTCGAGATCGATGAAAATCGACTGGAAACACTGCTCACAGCACACATGCAACGGCTAGAGCAGACTATCAAAAGCATGCAACGTATAATCCCCATTTACGTCGATGAGTATCTTTACATGCAGAACTCCACAGCGTTACAGCTTACCCCTCAATCTCAAAATCTTGAACTTGTTACAGCAATTATCGCCATCGTTACAGCACCAGGGGGAGGGACCCTGACGCTAGGAGGGTCCCTTGGAACTGTGCGAACTATCCCGTTACCACAGGGGAACACCATTATGCAATTGCCAGGGAATGGGATGTTACTCAACAATGGAGATCAGAGAAAGATTGTGCAAGGCACTGCTGGCATTCTCGGTTTAGAGCTTTTAGGGATTGAGTTGCCAGATAAGGGAGTATGGTAGTTGTCAATTGAGGAACAGATTGCACAACTTGAACAGAGAATAGAGCAACTTTTGATCCTTGCTAGCGGCTGTACTGAGACTGCTGAAAGCGCAGCTGCAAGAGCAGAGAATGCAGCCGCGAGAGCAGAAATAGCCGCACAACAAAGCGAAAATGCTACAACCAATAGCTTGATGGCCGCCACAATCGCTAATCAGTCAGCAGAGCAAGCTGTGTTTGCGATGGCAGAAACAGCCGCTATAGAAGAACAGATAGAACAAAATCAAGAAGTCTTAGAAGAAGATGGGGAAGGGGTTGAAGTAGAGGATGAGCAAACCGACAACAGCAACGACGAAGGAAGAAGCGCTAGCGAGAGCGAAACCAGGGCAACAGTGGGTGACATGGAAGGAAGCAGGGAAGACGAAGCAAGCACGAGTGAAACAATCCAGCCAATCACCATTACAGTCACAGCCACAACTCCAAGAGAACCCCAACTCTTCAAACCCAACAGAACCCGTTTCACTCGTGGTCGAAAGGGCTGAACAGGACCGGATTGAACGTAAGCCAATCAAGGGAGAAAAACAGTATCGGGATTTTTTGCTGCAATCCCTGGGTGTAACATCGCTTCTATTAGCACTAATTGTCTGTTGGTTGACGACACTGCCCACGTGGCTTGCTGAAGAGCTAGCCTTCACCCCCGAAGAAGTCGAAGCTTTCGCTACACCAGGCGCTAGACTGCTGGCAAAAAGCAGTCTACCGGAGAGCGTCAAGTCAGGTCTGGTCAACTCTGGCGATTATATCGGTTTAGGAACAGCCGCCGTTATGTATGTCTATCGTGTTCTGGACACACTAAAAAACTTCAAAGGGGAAAGCTATGGGAGTACTGGACAGGCTAAAAGCGTACCAACGCCTTCAGCAACAGAAACCAGAAATGAATTCAATGGAACTGTCAACTCTGGACAACTCGCAGGATGGGGGAACTACACAGCCGGATAGATCCTTCCTACAAAATTTCATCCTTGAAATGCTGACAAAAAACAATGTCCCTGTTCAGGCTCTTAAATTTGTCCCTGGCTTTGGTGAACATATCCACAAGATTTTGTTTGGCGATCCACTCGAAGCGCACGCTTTTTTTGCCAACATGCATTATCAGGTAGGGGAGTTGCTAAGACAGGATGAAGCCCATGACCCTATCGCCATAACCAGGAAGCAAGAATATGCAGAAGCTGAAGCAAGAGCCATCAACAGAAGAAGTCTTGTCACCTCCGCTAGCGGGTCGGAGCATGATTTTGGGCAGGACTGGAAGCGGCAAATCGACCCTCCTAGACATCCTGTTGAAGAGATACCTAGCTCTTTACCCGACTTCAAGAGCATTGATAATCGACAGCAAGCCACGCTTCCGCGCGCAATGGAACACGAACGGGACGACGGCGAACAGGTCCTATAGAAACTGGTCACGGGGGGAATACATTCATGGTTCATACCGAATCGAACTTGACGCAGAGCCAAAGCAGCAACTCGACGCAGTATGGAGAGCGAAAAGCAGGATTGCAATTGCACAGTGCCGTCCTGGCGATATTGTTGATCTACGCGCTCTGGAATATGTGGCGATTAGCTTCTATCGTGACTATTCAGACCATATACCTCGACTCGTTGTTGTCGATGAACTCGCAGACTTCTTTGAAGTCCGACGAAGCGGGGCAGGGGGTATCTTCTGGCAAGCTGCACGAAGCGGGAGGGAACTTAACGTCGCTCTCATGGCTGGGTCCCAAAGACCAAGCTACATCCCAACCGTCGTGATGACTGAGGCTGACAGGTTATATTTGTTTGCCCTCGACTATCACGAAGATATGAAAAAAGTCTATTCGATGGGAGTACCAAAGGATGTAGTAGTACCGCAAAAAGAACACGCTTTTTTCTACTGGGACAAATTTAAAAGATTTGCACAGCCGTCGGGAAGGGAATATGTACTCAATTTGGAGAAACGTACATGAACTTAAAAGCATGGGACCATCCACTTTTGTTTGTCCTCTTTATCACAATGGCCGTCCTGGGAATGCAAGCCGCATTAACTTGGGGCGCTAAAGAGCTAGGATGGAACGGACTGGCCGCGCTCGTCCAACATCCTTAATTCTCTTTCTTATAGTAGTTTTGTTTTCTGAGTCTTGCTAGTCGCGCATTATGTCGGGTGATATTGGGTGATATCGGGGTAACAATGCGTGGGTAGCAAGGCCTAGCAAATGGAGTGATGTATATGTCTATGGACCCAAATCAAGGGCCTGTACCAGTTCAGGTATTGCAAGGCGCGCCTGGTTCTGTTCCTCCTTCCTCATTGTTTGGACTACCAGGCATCACGCAATGGACGGAACAAAAGGAAAATCTAGATCAAACGACAGTATCGCAGAGTTCAGGCAATCAGAATACTGCGAACTTTCCAGGCAATTTCAAGCAGACTGACATTGTCATGAATTGGCAGATGGAGGTCTCAAATAGCACAACAACGACATGGAGTGCAGGAACGCCAGTTCGTAGCGCCCGTTTTCCATATAACTACGTCGGTCCTATCCAGTTGAACTTTCAGAACCAGTTCAACAGCATCAACTACCCTGATGGGTTTCACGCCGCAATTATGCAAGCCATCCGCCCGTCCAAATGGGGTTTCATTCCACAATTCATGGACCAATGGAGTATCAAGAACGTCAACGGTACAAACCAGTCCAACCAGTTGACTTCTGATAGTACGTTCGCTCTTCCAACGTCAGGCACGCCACAGGTTACCAACTTCGTCATTGACCTGGCACCAGGCATTTTGTTTAATTCCTACTACGACCTGGAGGAAGATGGACGACTGTATTCCCACAAAGCTACTCCTATCAAGGCATGGGTCTGTCCACAGCTTATGTCCGGTACTAACCGTATTATTCAGCCAGCCGTTACCATGAACCAGATTATAGGTGCGCAGGGTGATACTGCTGCCCTCACCAATAATGGAGTAACACTCACAAGCGCATCTGGTACCACTACACTTGGCTTTCGCAGGAAAGCCATCTATCAGCCTGCAGGTATCAACGACACACCACCTGTCTTCAATTGGCAGTACAGCCGCGATTTTCGCAGGTTCGCAATAGGTACTGTTTCAAGTATGGATATTGCTATCCCACAGATCGGGCAAATCCTGTCCGCGGCGTTTGTGATGTGGGACCCGACACTGGGAACAGGAGCAGTAGGTGGACCATTGCCAATCACAAGCGTCAAAGAGTGCGATGTGATCTATGGTAGCGGACTGTTCAAAAATCAGGACACCGTGGCCCGCATGCAAAACCGCTTCAATCGCCAGCATGGCCTGGAGATGCCTGAGGGTGTGCTTGTGTGGGACTGGGCATTGACTGACGACGGTTTGGTCACAAACGCAATGGCCCTCAACACGCTCACAACGAGCGGATGTGTCCTGCACATTGACTTTACAGGTCAACAGAATGCTGGCTCTTACGGGATTCTGCTGATTGAAGCGTTGCGTTATGTAAGTGTAGGCTAGAAGCCAGTTTAGGAGGTTTCTCATGTCTATGCAACTTGTTTATGGTAGTCAGCCTGTAAACGGTCAGCTCGTACCAGAGCTGACAAACACGCAAATATTCCCTAGTCCAGCATATGTGCCCTACTACCAAGGAAGGGGAGCAGCTACGCCTACTTTGCCACCACCTGTTTCCTGGTTTAGTGGTGGGGGTAACCCCTATACCACGGGAATAGAGACTAGCAGTACCGCCTCTGAAGCGGCCGCTGAACCGTTTAACCCTGTCAAAAGTCCTGTACTTTGGGCGCTTGCTTTCCTGGTAGTCGGAATACTTGGGCTAAGACACGTACACTGGCGGGGATAAAGAATGGAAAAGTTGCTTGTGTTTGTGTCCGCTATAGCGTTGATCATCCTCGGAGCAAGGGGAACATATAAAGCTGTTTGGAATCAGTTTTTCCCAAACGAGCAAATTGTTACAACGCCCGTGACAGCCACACCAAATGCAACTACACCAACACAGCAACAGGGAGGCTATGTTGTTCCTGCCAAACCAGGAACAACAGCCAACCAGGGGAGCACTCCCCCCAAGGTTACTCCAAATGTGCCTGTCACGGGGGGAGGAACAAATGTAGCTACCAACAAAACAGGACAAACACAACCTGGACAGCACGTCACTGTGATTACGGGAGGAAGTGTTTATCCCGTCCAGAGTGTTCCTATCTCACCTACCTATCAGCAATACGTGAGCAATGCTCCGTCGTGGTGGCCTTCGTGGCTCCCATGGGAATTTGGAGGATAGCTATGAACATTTCCGGTATGCGGTGGCAGGCTCAATTTGTGTTGTGGGGAGGAATGCTTTTACTGCTTCTTTCCAACTTTATGTCTGGTCAATTGGCTCATATCGGCCAAACCATTTGGAATGGATAAGCTATGGCCGCCACAAACGCAAAAGCAACAACAACTCAAAAGAGTACGACAGCAAAAGCTACAGCAAAGACTAGTAGTAGCCATCCAGTGTTGTTGCAATTCATTGTCGGTTTTCTGCTTATCATTCTTGCATCGTGGTTTGCCAACATTTCAGAAGACACGGGGAACTTAGCTGCTGGATTGTTCGCTATGTTGTGGCTTTTGTGGCTGATGAATAATAGTTCAAGATTAAGGAGTATCACACCATGAATTTTAAGGCGCTTGATTGGCCTAGCATTATCGTTGCTGTTGGCCTGGCTGTTCTCATTCATATGTTCTTTAAGAAGCTTCTCTAAAGGAGCATGAAATGAAATCAACATTTCTCGACATGTTCACTTACTTGCTCTTAGGATTGTTTGCAGTTCTCGTTATCACGCATGCTAGCGGCTTTGCTACTGCGGTTAGTTCTCTTAGCTCGTTTGTCACTGCTGAGAGTAAAATCCTCACTGGTGCTGGATCGACAGGGGGGTAGCATATGCGGTGGCAGTTCTGGCGTAGAGACACCGAGATAGAAACAGCCGAGAGAGATAATCCTGAGTCCTGGGACCCCATGGGCGATAGTATTGCACCATTGGACTATCTGACCTATAGCCCGCTTCCATTAGAAGCGGGCCGGAACGATATATACACGCAAGCGTACACATGGCCCAAAGCCTTATCAGACAAATACAAATGGTATAACAACACCTACTGGGGGAATCGTTTACCGGACCCGTATGTAGGTATTGGCGCGGCTGGTCCTCATATATACGGTAGCGTTTCACAAAAAATGTTCTGGACACAGTACAGTCCAGAAACAAAGTTCGCCCAACAATGGGCCTTAAATGGCGGCCCATTTGTGTACAAAATGAGTGTTCAGCAAAGTGCGGATATTATAGCCGCTCAACAAGCTCTGTGGGCTAATAGCAGTGGACATGCCTGATGAACAACATTATCAAAGATATCCAACGTAGTTTTGCCCGTGATTTCACCGCGACAGGGCTAAAAGCTGCTATCGTCATTTGGGCTTTTATTGTGGTCATTGCTGCATTGTCCATAGATAATAAATGGATATTAGCTGGCATGCTGGCTTATGAAATCTTGCCATAGGAGTAGTAGTTATGGCTGATCAAGAACATGCCCATCATCCTTCCCATCATGCGTTTGGACATCACGGGGGCGAAGATAAAAAAGAGCAAAAGAGCGCTATGTACTGGGGGTTAGGTATAGCTGCTGCTGGTCTAGTCGTAACTGTTCTATTCCTTGGGTCAGGAAACCAGAAAAAACAGCAAGGGACAAATACAGTCGTCCAGCCATCAGAACCGTTCATACCGAATCCTACCGATGTTTCAACAGGGACCGAACCGTTGTTCTGGCCTGGACTTCCTACTAGCGGTACACCTAGTAAACCTAAAACACACCATCAGGGAGACAAGGACAAGAGCAAGGATAAAAACAAGAAGAAAAAGGAACATGACCACACAACACCAAATGACCACAAAGGCTATGGAGGAAGCCCACGGGGGAGTACACACGGGCATACTGTAAGTGGTCATCACACAAATCATCCAACGGTGCATAGTGGTAGCAGTGGCCACACAAAGGGGAAAGCAAATGGCTGATGAAGAAAAGGATGAAGAAAAGCGCGAAGGAAGTAAAGAGGGTCATAATGGAGAGGGATCTAAGAAAGAAAATGGTCTCTCGGGATCTTTTCAGAAACATAAAACGCTATGGATTGTTGGGGGAGTGGGTGTTGCTGGCGTAGTTCTCTTGCTCTTTATGAATGGTAATAATTCCTCTCAGCAACAGCAACAACCCGCTAGCACGACAGACATGTCTACTACTGGCGCGGGTGGTGCTGTTGATACTAGCTCCCTTGTCGGAACAGGTGGCTATCCTTCCTGGTACGCGCCTGGCGCGGCTGAAAACCTGGACTACTGGCCTTACGTTCCTACAAAGTCGGGTAACGGCTCTAAATCTGATGATGGATCTGGCGGTGGCACCAAATCCGGCGGTGGCACCAAATCCGGCGGTGGCACCAAATCCGGTGGTGGCACCAAATCTGGTGGGGGCACCAAATCTGGTGGGGGCACCAAATCTGGTGGGGGCACCAAATCTGGTGGGG
>CAYVKA010000086.1:11173-19584 GCA_964451925.1 uncultured Nevskia sp.
GCTCTAAAAAAAAACCCACGGGTAGCCATGGGGTAAACCACGGCACACAACACGGGACAAGCAATAGTAACGGACCAATAAGCAAAGTCAAATCAGGAAAGGCGGCTCACCCACATACTGTCACCCCTAAGGCTGGACAAAGCTGGTTAAGCGTTCAACAAAAGTACTTTCCTGGTAGTAACGGCAGTGCCAAGCAGGGGAACGTTCTCCTTTACAACAAAAATAATAAAGGTAAAGGGTTTGTCTACAAACACGGCACATACTACACTACCGGAAAACCAATTAGCGTGTAAACATGCCAAAGAAATTAAAGAAAGAAGCCACTAAAAAGGTCTGACGGGGAAACGGAAAGCAGCATACATTTATGGTACGTTGCGTAGGACGGGATGGAAACCAGGGAAACGGGGGAAATGATGGCAGGAACAAACATTACTACAAAAAAAACGACTCCAACCATACCAACGAAAACCACATCTACAAAGAAAACCTCAACAAGTAGTGCTACCACTTCAAACCGTTCCTCTGCCATTGCGAGTAGTTCAGCAGGGAATGCCACTGTTCAGCAAGCAAAAGCATCAGATCAAGCGGTACAGCAAGCAGCAAATGCTAACGCAATGGGTACAGGGATATTCAATTGGCAACTGCCAAATATCATCCCTAGCCTTGACCAGTTTTTAGGATTGCCAAGTGTCATAGACTGGCAAGATATCGCCATCAGGACGGGGTTAGTTGTTACAGGTATTATCCTCCTATTGCTCGTTGCATGGGCCTTCGTACGTGGTAAGCAGCAAACAACAGTAAACGTTCAACTACCTCATGACACAGGTAAAAATGCCACGACAGAAGAAGCTATGGAAACTGCGGAGATAGCCTAATGCAAGTTGTTACATCATATATCCCTGTAGCTGGCGAACAGCAAACCCTTAACCTGCTTCAACAGTCTGGCTTCACTGAAGTTATCAACGATTCAAATATGCTCTTGATCATTCAGACAAACAACGGACAATGCTATCAGGTGGCTGGCGAAGTCCAGATTTATCCCACTCCTATTGGTGGTGGTATCTTCCAAATTAAAGCCCAACCGTTCTACGTCTTGACTGACCTCGGAATGGTCAATACCATTACCGTCAACCAATACTTAGAAGGGGAGTTAGCAGGGTCAAACTATCCTTACTTTCTAAC
The DNA here is from genome assembly GCA_964451925.1 of uncultured Nevskia sp. Classification (GTDB taxonomy): domain Bacteria; phylum Pseudomonadota; class Gammaproteobacteria; order Nevskiales; family Nevskiaceae; genus Nevskia. Next base: position 12,356 of record CAYVKA010000086.1, read on the forward strand.
GAGAACAATCTCCCCTGGTGTTAACATTGTGGCTCAAGCGCTCCCCTCGACCACTGTGGCTAATCTGACAGCAGGGATGTCTGTGGGTGTGGTTGGTACGCCTCCAGGTGTCCCTACCAATGTCAGTTTTTATACCACTGGTGTCGATCTCTCCATTGACCAGGAGAGCACAACCCACGGGTGGACGCTCACTATTTCAGGGTTAATCAACACCCTGACCTACGAAGGGCATACAAAGACCGCAACAGATACACAGCTTAACCTACGCTGGTTTGGGCAAGATGCGCTTGTAAGCGCGGCCGCAGGGGGAGGTATCAATGTATCAGCTAGTGTCGCCGCTATCTCGGGGAGCACGTCACGCGCATCGCTTAACCTGACAGGGTACTATCAATAGGAGCAATCTATGAGTGACTTTAGCCCGATTTACGGGCAAAACCCAAACACAGGAACACAGGAAGCCGTACAAACGGATGGCGCTCACCATTTAGCTCAAGCCATATCTGGGCCATCAGGCAATCCTGTGTTTGCTAACGTCTTTGCTGGAAACGAGCTAAGAATCGCAGAAGAGCCGACGCAGCTTTTTCTTGACGACGCGAGTAGCGGTTCGCTAGACACCACCAACAGATGGGCTGCACCAACAGCAGCAGGGGGAGGTGTAGCGGCTGCTGTCTCAAATGGAACAATCACGCTAGGCACTGGCACGACTGCAAACGGCTATAGCTTTCTGCAATCGGCTGTGACCTTCCCTCCAGTTAATCCAGGTTGGCTACTTTTCCAGGCTTCGATCAATTTACCTAGTCCATACATAGCAAACTCCTATATGGCATGGGGGTTAGGCACATCACCAGGGACACCAACTGCTGCTGCTCCTCTCACAGACTTTGCTGGCTTTGAGCTAGCCATAGGTGGCAAAATGTACGCTGTCTGTTATGCAGGTGGCACACGCAATCAGATTGCGGATTTGTCAACAGCTACAGGTACAGGGAAACAACCAACTGACGCAAACGCACATATCTATAGCCTATACTTTCGTGGAGATCGAATGTATTGGACAATCGACGGTCAAGATGCAACTGTTGCCAGTATCGTCACAGGCACACTCGGGCCAAACGTCAATACTTTGCCTCTCAAGTTCACAACCATAGCAGGTGCTTCTAATCCCGCAAGCTCGGCTGTTCTGGCCATTAATCAAGTATTCCTCGCAGACACAACAAAACGTGAAGTGCAACTATCCGATGGGACGTTCCCGTGGCGGAAAGCAACAGTCGATGCAAACGGCAATCTATCAGTAAAGCAGTCAAGTCCTCCTATTAGTAGTACAGCCACACTAACTAGCGTAGCCAGTTCAGCAAGTACCGTATCTCTTCTAGCCAGTAACACCGCACGTAAAGGCGCGTACTTTTTCAATGACTCAACCGCAATACTCTATCTGGCCTACGCAGCCACGTCTAGCACGTCTGCATATACCGTTCAAGTCCCTGCTAATAGCTTTTTTGAAATGCCAACAGAGCCCGTATATCAGGGAGCAATAGCGGGAATATGGAGTGCTGCCAACGGCAACGCTAGAATAACGGAGTTAACATAAAATGCCATTATTCTTCCCACAAGTAGCACCATTCATCCTGCAAAACGAAGGCTTTAGCTTTGCTGCCAATTCCGCAGGAACAGGACCAGCCGTAGCGGGATCGGTTGTCTTTGCCAGCTTTCAAGTATCTGTTCCTGTCACTGTCTCACAGATGAGAACCGCATTCTCAGGGACACCAACGGGGAATTGTGACATGGGAATTTATGACGCGTCAGGGGCAGGCTTTATACCTGGCAATCTGCTAGGACACACGGGCGCTATTGCAGCCACTACTGGGATGTTTACTAAATCCCTTACCGCCAATTTACTCTTGTCACCTGGCAAGTATTGGCTGGCATTTCTCGATACGGTGGCTGACACCGTGTTTGGCACTCAGGTAGCAGCCTCGGGAATGGGGAGTATCATGAAGACATCGGCCACAGGGTTAACTGTGCTGCCAGCTACTGCTGGTACTGTGGCTGATTATAACGTGGTGCAAGCATTCTGCGCGTTACAACTTAATGGTTGGTCCTGATGAAAGATTTTGTTACTAGCTCTGCGCTTACCAGACTACTAGCAAATATCTTCATCTTCCTATGTCTGCTGGTCTGTTTGTTTATAGGTGCTTATCAGATTGTTGCGGGTCAACAGGTAAGTCCAATATGCTACATGGTTGTCAGTACGGGCATGGCCTATAGCTTAATGTTGCTAGGGATACATACCGGACTATCAACTATTCCTGTGGAGGAAGTAAACAAAGTCCAGATAGAAAAACCCCTGCTTGTTGGGAAGCAGGGGAAAAGTGAAGCAGGATAGGACATAATCTAAGGATAGGACATAATCTACAGGTAGAATAACATCATCGTCAATCGATCAGTTTCGATGCCATGTTATACAAAGCCACTCCGAGATAGACGGTTCTATCTCGCACTGAATATCCCTCTTCATCCGGTAAATGAATGTTTGCTTCTCTCTCAGCAAAATTTACAGCCATCTGAATAGTGTCAGGGGGATATTGCGATGCATCACAAACACTATTGGCATAGTCTGCAATCTCTTCAATATTGCCTGGTTCTGGTGCACGATGAAATGAAAACATGATATACTCCTTTATGAAAGATCAATTCCGTGTCAGGTCTAAAATCTTTTGTGGCTTGTCGCGCTCGATACGCGACAAGCTAAACACTCTCTACTTCATTTAGATTCATTGCTTTCTCCTATGCAGCAGAAACATGCACACCTGTTAACACATAATCGGGATCAATATCCCCTGCTTCATCCTCAATCCCTAATTCAATCCCTATCTCATCCCACAACACATCAAACGATGGATTGTTCACCCACTCTCTCGCCTTCTCTCCTGTCAATGTGACATCCCATGATCTATCACGATCTTTCTTTCCCCTGTTCCCTTTCTGCTTCCCTTCAAAGTGAATAGTGATGCTATCTCCTTTCCTGATCTGGCGGGGGAATTCCTTGCCTAAGTCTCTCCATTTGGCTGTCTCTCGACCTATACCTGGCCTTACATCACGTCCACCCTGGAAGTTACGGGCGGCTGATTTGTAGGCTGTTGACTTGCTATCTCGCGTACCTGCAATGTAGGCTGTAGCCTCTCGTTTCCAGTTCTTTTCACCGTAGGTATCCTTGAAGTGCTGCATGAATTCCCGTTGCGTGCGAACAGGAATTGATAGCTCGTTGACTGCATTGCTAAAGTAGTCTCTAGGCATCGATACACCCCCATTGTTCCGACATCGCCATTGCTATACCTTTGTAGGTTTTACTTCTCATTTTCCCTCTATCCTTGCTCGCCGGCATTTTCCAACAACGCTGATACCTACCAGTTGAAACTACCGTAGCCATCAAAGGTGGAACGTTTTTCAACCATAGACAGGTTGTTTTTACTTCCCCTTCTCCAAACATCCAGGGCTGGATAATCTGGTCTGGTTTCCTGATCAATGTACTAATTATGCCTACGGGATTTTCAAGGGCCAAACGTTTAACTGGCAGATGGAAAAACCACTCTACTAACTCTAATGCCTCTTGCTGTTCCTGCTGACGTTCCGCCCACCATCTAGCACCACTTGACGCTAGATAGGTGCATGGGGGATGTGCTATAACCAAGTCATATCCAGATAAATCTAGCTTTCTTACATCCCCCTGGATATGAGGACCAGGAGACTCTGTTGGCAATAAATCACAGGAGATTGCAGTATGACCACGAGCGATAAATTCATCACGAACAATCCCTGAGTACTCGCAAGCTACAAGGATATTAGCCACGTAGCACCCCTTTCTCTTCAGCAATCTTCTTCAAATACCCGTGAACTTTCCCCGCAATTGCTTGAGGACGATCACCCTTTTCGCTTGCAAATGCTCGTAATTTGCTCAACATTTCTGATGACAATTGCAAAGAATAACGATGCTTATATCCCCCTAATTCAGTAGATCGTGCTGTCATTCCAGGTATAGCCCCTTCTGGTGTCCAATCATATGGGCTTACATAGGCAACATCGTCTGCATAAACATACAAGGGTGTCTTCCCTTGCTCTTCCTCCACTTTTGCCAGGTTAGCCAATCTCGCAACCCTCGATAGTGACACCATATCCGCCCACCAATTCGGATGCCCTTTCAAAGCACTTATGGTAAAATTCATAATGCTCTTAATCGTCTCAAGTGCATTATCACGGGCTATCTCGTTCGGATAACGTTCAGCATCCTTTAGCGCCTGGCGTATTTGCCAGAAGTAGGGCACCCACCTTTTGAAGAACTGATAATTTTCCTTGAAAACATAGGCTTCTTTAATATCTACTGTATAGCCTTGCTTCTTTGCATAGAGAAGAACGTCCAGGGTAACCCACTCATCGGGGATAATAACCGGAAGCAAATTGCCATCGAACTTTGAATTGTTGATCTCGAAAGATACCCTGTAAATACCCGCCTGTTTAGGGGTTAGAAGGGATCCTAATGCGTCTAGATGGGCTATATCTCCATAGCCCGTACGCATAGACTGTGCGGCTGACGGGTGGGCACTATTCTTATCGTAGGACACAACATACATGCCAGCACGCGCCCGCCTCAAAACCGTTGGAGAAACAAAGAATAACTCTGGTTTTGTCTGCCTGAAAGGGAGCTTTGAGAGGTCATAATTAGGGTCTGATAAACGAGACTGAAGGCGATTAGTTGCTTCGTAGTCCTGTCGTAGCCGCTTCTTGCCGATGTATTGCGGGGAATAAGCTATCAGGTCAGACTGGATATGCTGAGAAAGATAATCCAGGGTGTCTATAATGTCCTGATAGGCAGTAACCTCCCAGTTCCATTTGCTTCCTGCTGGCCATTCAACAAAGACTTCTTGACCTCCATCTTTTTTAACTGTAGCTGACGTAGGACCAGAGCCGTCCGATTTGCCTGGCTGAAAGATTTTGTAACCAGGCATATCTTTTAGGAAATCCCATCCTAAATCGTCTATATGAGTACCAGGCATAATCCAGAAGTGTCTCACTCCCACTCTTCTCCCTAGCATCTCTACTTCTGAAATGTGCTTTAAGGGCCTTTTAAATGGCATTAGAAGGCCCTCACGGGTATGAGCACCCAGGTCAGTGATAACTGCGTGTGTAAGCGCGGTAGGGGGGGATGTTACCACCATGATTTTACCTCGTTAAGTTTCACTTTCCCACCATTTTTAAGGTTCCCAGACTCATCAGAACCATAAACTTCTGCATGGTTTGCACACAACCCCTTAAAACCATGAGAATAAAATCCTTCGCGCTTCTCTTCTTCCTCCATGACAATATCTGCTTTACTGCTTCTTCCTAATTCTCTCCTACATGGTGAGCACTCTGTAATTTCTGGATATCCTTCTGCTGAATGATATATTCGCTTTATTACCATGATTATTCCGTCCCTTCGTATAAAAACTCAACAAACGTATTTGTGTTAGCCTGGCTATCATCAAGGTGAGACACTTGTTTAGAGAAGCCCACTATATACCGTTGCATGACTTTTCCTGACTTAAGAGACTGACAGCAACCAAAGTTCCAACGATAACAAATTCGCGCGAAGTTCTCTGTAACTTTCCCTAGCAGTTCTTTCTTGAACAGGCTTAAGCGTGTAACTTCCATTAGAACCCTCCTTTGTACTTGTCATTCATCTCTTTTATCTGGCGTGCAGCTTCGTCTAGATCCTCAGGGGAAACACCTTCGTATTCTTCCCTGGTAAGTTTCATTGCTTGCTGGAGTTCTGATAGTGGCTTTTCTAGAATTGCTGGACCATGGATATCATAAAGGTGGTCAGGAATATCGTGGGCATCTACAGTAGGTTCAAATTGGTTTGCAATTGCATCAAGTTGTTGCAATTGTTGTTTCTTCAATTCATCCTGAGATGTTGACAATTCGTCAACATATTGAAGGTAAATTTCAGAGTCAGGAATGTGTGTTTGACCACACATTGTACAAAGATTGACTACCTCTCCACCACAATTTTTGTGCCTGCGTATTGGCGTACGAGAGCCACCCCAGTTGCTATCCTCAGTGGCTATCAAAATGTTTGATGGGTCTAGTAGAAAACTTTCTGTAACAGCCAAAAGTGTACGTTTTTTTGTCTCGTGTGTTTTTCTATTCCTTTCCCATTTGTTTTCCTTAATCAACACTTTAGAGGCAACTAGCTCACCAACAATTCTTACTAATGTACGTTCAGGTATTCCCGTATACTTTTCTAATTTGGGATACCAGACTATACTAAGAGTGGTTGGATAAATACCTCTTTCTGCAAAGTCACGCAAGAGGCCAAACAGAAAAGTTTTATTATCCCCATTTAGTTTTTTGTTGGATATCTCATAAACTTCTTCCAAAAAACCAAAACGGTTGTATCTTGATTGACTACCAGGTCCAAACCGTTGTATAGTAACCATATAAAATATTCCTCCTAAGGAATATTGCAAGACAGGGAGCTAGGCTATATTGGCTTGTGGCTAGCTCCTTACCCATTATCGCCTCCACTACCAACCCCCTGTTATGCAACGTTTCTTTTACCACCTCGAACCACTACCCCTGTCACTTCATTGGGACTGACACCTAAAACGCTGCAAACTAATGTAAAACTAATCCTATTAACAACACCTCCATTTTCCATCCGAGAGATAGATCCCAGTGATAACCCTGATAACCTGGCTATGTCCATTTGGGAATAACCCTTTGACTCTCTGATCTCTTTTAACTTCATCTGTACTCCTTATTTTACTACGTATCCTTCATTGGGGATAGTTAATATAAAGTATAGAATACACTGTACAATATTATCGGCGATAAATCAACCTATATTATATTGAATTGCCATCTTTTTTTTACTTGTAACGTTGTCCTTATAGGTGAAACTGCCAACTTGACATAGTAATATAGCTATGAAAGTGTCATCTTGACAGGATCACTCATCTTGACAAGCTATAAAATACAACCGTACAAGCATAGACAACCGTACAACCAACCACCAATGTTGCTCATGCCTGTTCTGCTTCAGGTGGCACTGTTGTAAGATATGCATATAACACCGGAAATGTAAGCAATGGAGAGAATTATATGAAAAGCAGGAAACGTAGGAAAGTTGCACTGAAACTGTTACGAAGCGCCAGAGCGCGTAGTACGTTACGAACCCGCGTTGCGCGTAGTGCAGC
>CAYVKA010000087.1:0-19276 GCA_964451925.1 uncultured Nevskia sp.
GTGCCGCCGGTTGCCGCCGCCGCCGCGAAATAGCGACGTGAGGCGGGAGGCGGGCGGCGAGAGGCGGGAGGTGCAACCGCTGAAGCCTTGCCTGGGGCCGGGCTGCCAGCATGTATTCTGAAAGTCCTCGGATTCCGAGCATCTGTCTGAGACAGATTTTCACGGGAGCGCTTGCGCCCCCCGCCTCTTGCCTCCCGCCTCCCGATCTGTGAACCGGTACCGCGCCAACCCGCGCCTGCTGCCGCTGCTGCTGGCCGGCCTGGCGATGCTGGGGCCGTTTTCGATCGACACCTTCTTCCCCGCCTTCGGCCGCATGGAAAGCGAATTCTCCATCGGCGCAGTGGCGATGCAGCAGACTCTCAGCGTCTACCTGGGGGCATTTGCCGTGATGTCGCTGATCCACGGCCCGCTGTCGGACGCCTACGGCCGCCGCGGCGTGATCTTCTACGCGCTGCTGCTGTACCTGCTGGCCACCTGCGGCTGCGCCCTGGCGCCGGACTTCCACTGGCTGCTGGCGTTCCGCGTGCTGCAGGGCGTTTCGGCCGGCGCCGGCATGATCGTCGGCCGCGCCATCATCCGCGACCGCTACGCCGGCGCCGATGCGCAGCGCCTGATGTCGCAGGTCACGCTGATTTTCGGCGCCGCCCCGGCGCTGGCGCCGATCGTCGGCGGCTGGGTGCTGTATTTCGCCGGCTGGCGCTGGATTTTCTGGGTGCTCGGCGCCTTCACCCTCCTGCTGGTGCTGACTTCGCTGCTGGCCCTGCCCGAGACCCACCCGCGCGAGCGGCGCACGCCGATCGACCTGCGCCATCTGACGCGCACCTATCTGGCCATCGCCGGCGACGCGCGCTTCATGCTGCTGTCGGCGGCGGCCAGCTTCAACTTCAGCGCGCTGTTCCTGTACATCGCTTCGGCGCCGGTGGTGGTGCTGGAATTGCTGCACCTGAACGAGCGGCAGTTCCCCTGGCTGTTCCTGCCCACCATCGGCGGCATGAGCCTCGGCGCCGGCCTGTCCGGGCGCCTCGCCGGGCGGCTCAGCGCGGCGCGCACGGTGGCGATCGGCTATGGGCTGATCTTCAGCGGCGCCGCCCTGGCGCTGCTGCTCAACAGCGTGCTGCGTCCCGCCGTGCCCTGGTTCGTGCTGCCGATCGGTATCGGCGGCATCGGCGTGTCGCTGGCCTTCCCGACGCTGACCCTGCTGATGCTGGACCGCTTCCCGGCCGTGCGCGGCGCGGCGGCGTCGGTGCAGGCGGCCATGTCCATCGCCGCCAGCACCCTGGTCGGCGGCCTCCTATCGCCGGCGGCCTCGCGTGACGGCTTGTCGCTGGCGCTCGGCTCGGTGGCCTTGAGCGGCGCCGGGCTGGCCTGCTGGCTGCTGTACCGCCGCGTCACGCCGCGCGTCGCGCCCGAAGCATTGCCGGAAAATCCGCTGGCGGACACCGCGCCGGCAACGGCGATGGAACGCCGGCAGCCCGTCACCGAATGAATCGCGCCTTGCCGCCCGCAGGCGCGGGCGCGGCGGCTATTTCACCAGCTGGTTCAGGTCCAGGATCGGCAGCATGATCGCCACCACGATGGTCAGCACCACGCCGCCCATGATGACGATGACCATCGGCTCCATCACGCCGACCATCGCGGCCACCAGCGTTTCCAGTTCGCGCTCCTGATTGGTGGCGGCGCGGTCGAGCATCTCGTCGAGCTTGCCGGAGGCTTCGCCGGAGGCGATCAGGTGCAGCGAGATCGGCGGGAACAGGCGGCTTTCGGCCAGCGACTTGTTCAGCGCCACGCCTTCGCGCACGCGCCTGGCGGCGGCATCCACCGCCTCGCGCATCGGCAGGTTGGTCACCACCTGCGAACCGATGCGCAGCGCTTCCAGGATCGGCACGCCGCTGCCGAACAGGATGCCCAGCGTGCGCAGGAAGCGGCCGGTGTTGCCGCCGCGCACCAGCTTGCCGATCAGCGGCAGGCGCAGCTGCTGGCGGTGCACCTTGCGGCGGAAATCCTCGTTGCGCATGGCGCGGCTGAAGACGAAGACGGCGAGGGCGATGCCGATCGCCAGGTAGATGCCGTAGTTGCGCAGGAAGTCGCTGACCGCGATCAGGCCGCGCGTGATCCCCGGCAGTTCCTGGCCGATGCTGTCGAACACGCCCACCACCTTGGGCACGACGTAGGTCATCATGGCCACGATCACGCCGATGGCGACGAAGGTCAGGATCACCGGGTACATCAGCGCCAGCATCAGCTTGTTGCGCAGCTGCTGGCCGCGGTCGGCGTAGTCGGCCAGGCGCTCCAGCACGTTGTCGAGCTGGCCGGCCTGCTCGCCGGCCTCGATGGTGGCGCGGAACAGGATGGGGAAGGCGCCGGGGAATTCCGCCATCGAGCTGGCCAGCGTGTTGCCTTCCACCACGCGCGCGCGCACGCCCAGCGTGACGCGCTGCACCCGCTTGCTCTCGCTCTGCTGCGATACCGCGGTCAGCGCCTCGTCCAGCGGCAGGCCGGAACGGGTCAGCGTGGCCAGCTGGCGTGTGAACAGCGCCAGCTCGGTGCTGTTGAGGCTGCCGCCCTGCTTCAGGCTGAAGCTGCCGCCCTGCTGCGCCTTGCCGGCGGCGACTTCGCGCACGTCCAGCGGCGTCAGCCCGCGCTCGCGCAGCAGCTGCCGCACCTGGCGCGGCGTATCGCCCTCGATCAGGCCCTTGCTGTTGCGGCCGCCGGCATCCAGCGCGGTGAATTCGAACGCGGCCATGAGCTATGCGGGAATGGGGAATGGGGAATGGGGAATCGTCAAAGTAATCCCGCGTGCACGCCTGTGCGATTCCCGATTCTCCATTCCCGATTCCCGCCTACTCTTCAATCGTCACGCGCAGCACTTCGCTGAGCGTGGTCTGGCCGGCCAGCACCTTGTTGCGGCCGGATTGCAGGATGCCGGGGCTGCGCTCGCGCGCGGCCGCTTCCAGCACCTGCTCGGAGGCGTTGTCGTGGATCAGCGACTCCATGCGGCGGTCCACCTCGATGATCTCGTGAATGCCGCTGCGGCCGAGGTAGCCGGTGTGGCGGCACTGTGGGCATCCCACCGGCTTGTACAGGATCAGGTCTTTCTGCTGCGGCACGCCGAGCTGCTCCAGTTCGCTCAGCCGCGGCGTGTAGGGCTGCTTGCAGTGCTTGCACAGCGTCCGCACCAGGCGCTGCGCCATCAGGCCGACCAGCGACGACGACAGCTGATACGGCTCCACGCCCATGTCGCGCAGGCGCGTCACCGCGCCCACGGCGGTATTGGTGTGCAGCGTGGACAGCACCAGGTGGCCGGTCTGCGAGGCCTGCACCGCGATCTCGGCGGTTTCCAGGTCGCGGATTTCGCCGACCATCACCACGTCCGGGTCCTGGCGCAGGATGGCGCGCAGGCCGCGGGCGAAGGTCATCTCCACGCGCGCATTGGTCTGGGTCTGGCCGACGCCGTCGATGTAGTACTCGATCGGGTCTTCCACCGTCATGATGTTGCGGCTGCGGTCGTTCAACACCGACAGCGCCGAGTACAGGGTGGTGGTCTTGCCCGAGCCGGTGGGGCCGGTGACCAGCATGATGCCGTAGGGGCGGTGGATGATGCGGCGCAGCGTGGCGATCTGCACCTCGTCGATGCCCAGATGCTCCAGGTCCAGGCGCTCGGCCTGCTTGTCCAGGATACGCATCACCACGCGTTCGCTGTTGGTGCCGGTGGGAATGGTGGAGACGCGCACGTCCACCTTGCGGCCGCCGAAGGCGCGGCTGATGCGGCCGTCCTGCGGCAGACGCTTTTCGGCGATGTCCAGTTTGGCCATGATCTTGACGCGCGACACGATCTTCGGCGCCAGCGAGCGCGGCGGCGACAGCACCTCGCGCAGCACGCCATCGACGCGGAAGCGCACGGTGATACGGCTCTCGAAAGTCTCGATGTGGATGTCCGAGGCGTTTTCCTTGATCGCCTCGACCAGCAGGCCGTTGATGAACTTGATGATCGGCGCGTCGTCGTCCGACTCCAGCAGGTCCTGCGCTTCGGCCAGCGCGGCGGACAGGCTGTCGAGATCGGCCTGGTCCTCGGTCAGGCCGTCGGCCAGCGCCGCGCTGGCGCCGGTCTGGCCTTCATAAGTGCGCTGCAGCAGCGCGTCGAATTCCTCCGGCGGCACCGTGCGCAGGCGCACCGGGCGGCGCAGGAAACGGCGCACTTCCTGGATCGAATCGAGGCTGACGCCGCTCTTGCACACCAGCTCGACCGCGTCACCGAGTTCGCTGGCGACGATCAGGCCGTGGCGCTTGGCGAAGGCGAACGGCGGCCGGCGCAGCTCGGCGGTAGTCGCTTGCATCTCCATCGGTATTTACTTGATGACCGGCGCGGCGCTGTTGCTGTCGGCGGTGGGAGCGGAAGGTGGAGGCGGCGGCACCTGCACTTCCGGCGGCACCGCGGGAGCGGCAGGGGCGGCGGCGCCGGGGGCGACGCTGCGGCCACGGCCGGCCGACGGCGGCGGTGTGGCCAGATCCGGCGGCAGGTTGCTGTTCTGCAGGTAGTCGTCGTAGTGATACAGCACCGGCGGGCGGCCGCCGATCAGCGGCACCGGGCCGTTGGAGGCGTCGATCTGCGAGCGCCGCGTGTCCTCGTACTTGCGCTTGGTGTAGTAGTCGCCTTCGGTGCGCTCGCGCAGGATGCTCGGATGGATGAAGATCATCAGGTTCTGCTTGCTGCGGCTGATGGTGCGCGACTTGAACAGGCCGCCGAGCAGCGGGATGTCGCTGAGCAGCGGAATCTTGTTGACCGAGTCGTTGACCTGGTCGCCGATCAGGCCGCCGATGACCAGGATCTGGCCGCCTTCGATGCTGACGGTGTTGCTGACTGTGCGCTTGTTGGTGACCAGCTGGGCGGTGCCCACGGTGCTGGCGCCGCTGGCGATGGTCGAATTCTCGAATTCGAGCTTGAGGCGCACCGTGTTGCCCTCGCCGATGGTCGGCGTGATGCCCAGCTTGAGGCCGATGTCCTGGCGGTCGATGGTCTGGAACGGGTTGACCGCGCCGTTGCTGACCGTGCCGGTATTGGCGAACGAGCCGGTCAGTTCCGGCACCGACTGGCCGACTTCGATCTTGGCTTCCTCGTTGTCCAGCGTCACCAGCGAGGGCGTGGCCAGGATGTTGGTGTTGCCGTCGCTGGCCAGGGCCTTGATCAGGCCGCCGAAGATCGAGCCGTCGGAGCCGCGCGTGCCGACCAGGGCGGTGCCGCCGCTGCCGACCAGGCCGGCGGCGGCACCGATCAGCGCGCTGTTGTTGGTCAGGCTGGTGCCGCTGGTGCCGGTGCCGAGGCCCGAGCTGGCCAGGTTGCTGAGGTTGGACAGCGCCGTGGTGGTCGAGGAATTGAGGATGCCGGCGGCGGCGATGGTGTTGGGCTTGTAGGCGATCCAGTCGATGCCGAGCTGGCTCGACTTGTCGGCGCTGACCTCGGCCACGATCGCTTCCACCAGCACCTGCGAGCGGCGGATGTCGAGCTGGGCGATGATGTTCTTCACCTGCTGCATGATCTTCGGCGGCGCGGTGATGATCAGCGCGTTGGTGTCGCGGTCGGCCAGCACGCGCAGGTCCGGATTGCTGCTGGAGCTGCCGCCGAGGGACGCGCTCGAGCTCGGCGACGGCGTCGACACCGGCGTGCTGACGTTGCTGCTGCCGAACGACGAGGTCGATCCCGAGGAGCTGCCGAACATCGAGCCGCTCTTCGAGCTGGACGAGCGGTTCGGCTGCGCGTTGCCCATCAGCAGCGGCGCCAGGTTTTCGGCCAGCGCGTAGTTCAGGTACACCACCTGGGTGTCGCCCTTGTTGTTGCTCGGCTGGTCCAGCTGCTTGATCAGCGCGATCAGCTTCTCGCGTTCCGAGCGGTCGCCGCCGAGCAGCACGCTGTTGCTGCGCGGGTCGGAAATGACCGTGGTCTGCACCGCGCCCGGATCGGCCTGGCGCGCCTGCTGCGCCAGCGTGGTCAGCACCTTGACCACGTCGTCCGAGGCGGCGTTGTCGAGGTGGACGATCTCGACGTTGCGGTCGCCGTTCTGGTCCATCTGGCTGATCAGCGTCTCCAGGCGCCGCACGTTGGAGGCGCGGTCCGAAACGATCAGGCTGTTGCTGGAGGTGTATGCCGCCAGGTGCCCGGACTGCGCCACCAGCGGCCGCAGGATGGCCACCAGCTGCGAGGCCGAGCCGTTGTGGATGTCGAACACCCGGGTGACGATGTCGTCGCCGGCCAGGCCGCCGCCGCTGCTGACATAGCCGCCGCCCTCGGTGCGCATATTGGCTTCCGGCACCACCTTGATCGAGGAACCGGAGGGAATGGCGGCGAAGCCGTTCACTTCCAGCACCGACAGGAAGGTGGCGTAGACCGCGTTGGCGTCCATCGGGCTGGACGAGATCACCGTCACCTTGCCCTTGACGCGCGGGTCGACCACGAAGTTCTTGCCGGTGACCTCGCTGACCGTGGCGATCAGCGTGGAGATATCGGCGTCCTTCAGGTTCAGCGTGACCTCGGCCCCGTTCTTCTCCGCCAGCGCGCCGCCGGAGAGCCCGCCGCAGCACGCCAGGATCAAGCCGCCCAGGAAGGGGCGGAACGAAAACTCACGCTGACTCATGTGCTTAGGGGCTCAGATTGACGTTGACGGTTTGCGATTCGCCGCCGCGCTGCACGGTCAGCGTTACCTGGTTGGCCTGGCTCAGGTCACTGAGCAGCTGCAGCGACTTGGAAGGATCATCCAATTGTACGCCGTTGATCGAGGTCACCACATCGCCCGGATGCAGGCCGGAAGCGGCGAACACCGAGCGGTCGCGGCCCGGATAGATGCGGTAGCCGATCTGGCCGTTGCCGCCGGCGTTGGGTGCCGGCTGCACGCGGATGTAGTCCTGTGCCTTGGCCGGGTTGGCCAGCATCTGCGCGCGGATCTGCGCCAGCGACTCGGTGGCGCCGCTGTCGCCGCCGACGTTGCTGGCCACGGCCAGCGGAGCGTCGCTGGAATTGGGCTGGCTCTTGTCCAGGCGCAGCGTTTCCAGCTGGCCATTGCGCGACAGCACCACGCGGTCGGGGAAGATCGCGGTCAGCGTCACACCGGTGGCGATGGCATCGTTGATCGAATACGGCTTTTCCTCGCTGCCGCCGGAGATCAGCGCGCGCGAGGCCGCCTTGTTCTTGCTGTTGGCCAGGATGCCCAGCAGCGTCAGGTTGAGCTGCGTGTCGGGGGCGTTGCGGATCCGGTCCAGGCCCGTATTGGCCGGCGCCTGGTACTGACCGAACAGCTGCGCCTGGCTGATGCGGTTCAGGTCCAGGCGATTGGCCGGGTTGGCCGCGGCGGCGACCGCTGGCGCTGCCCGCCAGGCCGCCGCCGCCGGAGTGGGCATCAGCGCCCACACCAGCTGCGCCAGCAGGCGCGCGATGACCACGGCCAGCACCAGATCGACCGCCGCAGGCAGCCAGCGCGCGTAGCGCTGGTACAGCGGTGCCAGGGACTTGGGCAGGGTGGACCAGTCCCGCAGGGTGGTGGTAGAGCTCATTTCAGCATCATAGCGGGCGTTTGCAGGCTGCGGGTACTGCCGCATCGGTTTAGGTGAAAATGGCTCAGCGCGCTGTCGCGCCGGGTGGATCGGGCCGGGGTCCTGGCCCGGCCGCGCAGCCTAGCCGCGTTCAGTTGCAGGAACATTTCCAAGGTGCGCGGCCGGCACCGGGATCGCGGACGCGGGGGCGGCGCTCGATCGTCCATGCCCGCCGGCATGCGGCCCGCTGCACTTCCCAGGGTGTGTCTGCGGCTGGAGGCTGCCGGAGCTTTCCGTTAAGGTGCAGCCGGGGTGCATGAAGTTCCGGTTTCATTGCCGGCGGCATTTCTGGGGGGTAGGCAATACCGCCGGGGCGTGCGGAAAATCCATGATTGGCGGCAAAAACTGGTGCTGGGGGAGGGGATGACGCACAAGAACTGGGTCCGGCTGGGGATCAGCGCGCTGGTGTTCCTGCTGTTCCTGCTGCAGACGGCGGGCTGGTACGGGCATACCCTGCTCGACGAGATGGAGGCGTTCAGCTACGACGCGCGCCTGCTGCTGACCCTGCCCCACACCGTCGACAAGCGCATCGTCATCGCCGACCTGGACCAGCGCACGCTGGCCGCCGAGGGCTGGCCGCTGTCGCGCGCCAAATACGGCGAGCTGGTGCATCAGCTGTTCGATCACTACGGCATCCGCGCGCTGGGCTTCGACGTCGATTTCGAGGATGCCGACCCCACCTCCGGCCTGCCGCTGCTGGATACGCTGGCGCGCGGTCCGCTGGCCGACCTGCCCGGGTTCGCCGAGCGCCTGCCGGCGCTGCGCGACAAGTTCGACGGCGACCGCGCCTTTGCCGAGGCGATCAGCGGCAAGCCGGTCGTGCTGGGCCTGTTCATGAAGGACACGGTCCCGGCCGGGGAGGGCGCCGCCACCGGCGCCATCTGCGCCCCGGCGATGGACGCACAGGAGCGGCGCCTGCTGGAGGTCAACTTCTACCGCGCGCAGGGTTACGGCGGCAACGTCGCGCCGCTGCAGAGCGCCGCCGCCGGCTGCGGCTTTTTCGACAATCCGGGCGTGGACGAGGACGGCATTTTCCGCCGCGTGCCGATGCTGCGCGAGTACCAAGGGCAGGTCTACCCTTCGATGCCGCTGGCGGTGGCGCAGCTGGCGCTCGGCAACGCGCCGGTGGCGCTGGAGTTCGAGCCGCCGGACGTGAAGACCTCGCTGCACCTGGAGCGGCTGCGCGTCGGCTCGGCGGTGGCGCCGGTGGACGAGCGCGCGGCGGTCTACGTGCCCTACCGCGGCCCGCAGGGCAGCTTCCCCTACGTCTCCGTCACGGACGTGCTGCACGGCACCGCCGATGCGCAGGTGCTCAAGGGCGCGGTGGTGCTGGTGGGTACCACCGCGGCCGGCCTGATCGACTTCCGCAGCACGCCGATATCCAAGATCTTCCCCGGAGTGGAGGTCCACGCCAACATCATTTCCGGCCTGCTCGACGGCAGCATCAAGCAGAAGGCGCCGTACTACATCGGCATCGAGGTGACCATGCTGCTGCTGATCGCGGCGCTGATGGCGCTGGTCTATCCACGCCTGTCGCCGCTGCCCGGAACCCTGCTGGTGCTGGGCATCATCGTGGCGCTGATCCTGCTCGGTTTCGGCCTGTGGAGCGGCGGCAATTTCATCGCGCCGCTGGGCATCCCGGTGGTGTTCACGCTGAGCCTGTTCCTGGCGCAGATGCTGTACGGCTACTTCGGCGAGTCGCGGCGGGCGCGCGATACCGCCAAGAAGTTCGGCCAGTACATTCCGCCGGAACTGGTGGAGGAGATGGCCGCCAGCGGCAACAAGATTTCCATGGGCAGCGAGCGGCGCGACATGACGGTGCTGTTCTCCGATATCCGCGGCTTCACCACCATCTCCGAGAAATTCCGCGACAAGCCGCAGGAGCTGTCGCAGCTGATGAACGAGTTTCTCGGCGTGCTCACCGAAGTAGTGTTCCGCCATCGCGGCACCATCGACAAGTACATGGGTGACGCCATCATGGCCTTCTGGGGCGCGCCGCTGTCGGACTCCACCCATTCCTTCCACGCCCTGCAGGCCGCGGTCGAGTTTCCCAAGGCCCTGGCCAAGCTCGACGCCGCGTTCGACGCGCGCGGCTGGCCGCGCCTGCAGATCGGCGTCGGCCTCAACACCGGCCCGATGATGGTCGGCAACATGGGTTCGGAGTTCCGCGTTGCCTATACCGTACTGGGCGACTCGGTCAACCTTGGTTCGCGCCTGGAAGGGCTGACCAAGGAATACGGCGTGGCGGTGATCTGCAGCGACGCCACCCGCGCCGGCGCGCCGGAATGGATGTTCCGCGACCTGGACCTGGTCAAGGTCAAGGGCAAGAACGAGCCGGTGGCGATCTACGAGCCGCTCGGCCCCAAGGACGAGGTCGACGCCGGACTGCGCCAGGACCTGACGCGCCTGCGCCAGGCGCTGCGCGCCTACCGCGCGCAGCGCTGGGACGAGGCCGAGCGCGAGTTCTTCGGCCTGTCGCGTTCCGGCCGGCCGCATCCCTTGTACGAGCTGTATCTGGAGCGCATCGCAGAGAACCGGCTGCACCCGCCGCCGCCGGACTGGGACGGGGCCACGGTGTTCAAGACCAAGTAGGGGCGGCGCGGCCGGCCGCCGGCCGGCCTTGCGCAACAGATATTTACAATGCCGGTGGTACTACAGCGCTTGCGCGCCGTCATGTATCATCGGCGGTCAGAGGTTGGCTCGACAGCCGGCGGCCGATGAAGTCCTGTCGATGTTACGGAAAAATGAGTGGCCGCCGTAACGGTTTTGAACGAATTCCTCCGCCAGCGGTCAACCGGGCAAGCGCCGCGTTGACGGGGCTGGCTATTTTGCAACCACATCGCACAATTGATCTAAGGGGTTGAAGTAATGAAACAGTCCATCGACAGGCTCCTAGGCGCCCGTCTGTTGAGCCGTCAGGCGGTTCTCGGCTTCGGTATGGCCGCCGCCGTCGTGGCCGGTGTCGCCGCCTGCGGCGGCAACAACAACCCGTTCTGCCCCAATCTGCCGATGGCGGATGGCCTCATCGGGCAGAGCAGCTACAGCGTCAACCCCGCCACCGGAACCTCGGGCACCACGCTGGCCGGCCCGACCGGCTCGGTCGGCCTCTACAGCAACAGCCAGTACATGTACATCGCCGATACCGGCAATAACCGCGTGCTGGCGTTCAGCCCGGTGCCGTCCGGCGCGATCAATTCGGCCAACGCGCAGTTCGCCATCGGCCAGGCCACCTTGCAGGGCAACAGCGGCGGCACCGCCACCGTGCCGAACAACACCTACGGCATCGGCCTGTCCAGCCCGACCAAGGCTTCCATCGGCGGCGGCGGCCAGCTGGTCGTGGCCGACCGCGGCAACAACCGCGTGCTGATCTGGAACAGCGCGCCGACCGGCGCCTCCGGCAACCAGGTCGCCCCCGACGTGGTCATCGGCCAGCCGAACGCGACCGCCAGCGTCAGCAACAACAACACCGGCTTCAGCAGCTCGCTGTGCCCGGCCGGCACCAACGGCAAGCCCTCGCAGTGCAACGTCAACGGTCCGACGTCCGCGGCGATCACCTCCAAGGGCCAGCTGATGGTGGTCGACAAGGGCAACAGCCGCGTGATGATCTGGAACTCGGTGCCCACCGTCAGCGGCACCCCGGCCGACCTCGAAGTCGGCGAGAAGGACTTCAACACGGTGGTGAGCGGCCAGGTGGACGGCTACAACGGCACCACCTACATCCTGCAGATGAACTCGCCGACCGACGTCTGGACCGACGGCAGCCAGATGCTGGTGAGCGACACCGGCAACAACCGCGTGCTGTACTGGTACAGCCTGCCCAGCACCAACAACGACATCTCCACCGCCTTCGTCTACGGCCAGACCAAGTTCGCCTCGCAGGTTTCCGGCTCCGGCCAGCAGGGCCTGAACGGTCCCACCGGCGTGGCGCTGAGCGGCTCGAACCTGTTCATCGGCGACACGCAGAACAACCGCGTGCTGCAGTTCCTGGTGTCGCAGACCAACGGCACTTCGGCCAAGTACGTGTTCGGCCAGCAGGATTTCACCCACACCGCCTACAACGACACCGATCAGAACGGCCAGCCCGGCAACCAGCAGAACAACCAGTCCAACACCCTGCCGGCGCAGAACGTGCTGTACAACCCGCAGGGCGTGGCGGTGTCCAACGACGGGCAGCAGATCTACGTCACCGACAACGGCAACAGCCGCGTGATGGAGTTCCTGATCAGCGCCGGTGTCGATGGCACCTACACCAACAACTGCAATGGTGTGAACCCGCAGTATTGAGTGGTCGCTTCAGTCAGGCGGCCTCCCTGGAGGAGCCGCTCTGAAAACCGCGCCGGACGCCCGTCCGGCGCGGTTTTTTTATGGATTTCAGGGCATTCCGGCGCGTCCGCCGGACTTGAAGCGGGCCGCGCCGCCCCCATTTGTGAAGACAATGCAATTCGCTACACTGTTGTCATGAGCGAGCGTGAACGCGATATCGGCACCGGCCTCGTCGTCGAGGAAGCCAAGCCGCGTCTGAAGACGCCGCCGCTGTACAAGGTCATCATGATCAACGATGACTTCACGCCGATGGAGTTCGTGGTGCAGGTGCTGCAGATGTTTTTCCACCTGACGCGGGAGCAGTCGGTGCAGATCATGCTGCAGGTCCACCAGACCGGCCGCGGCGTCGCCGGCATCTACCCGGCGGAAATCGCCGAGACCAAGGTGGCCCAGGTCAACGCCTACGCCCGCAAGAACCAGCACCCCCTGCTGACCGTCATGGAAAAGGCCTGAAATGGCCGGCGCCGCCGCCGGCTGTCGGTGGCAGTCTTCCTCCGGTCGCCCCCGCAGCGTCCGTTTTCCGGCACTTTGCGCCGCGGATTGGCGTCTGGCGCCGCCCGCCGGCCGCTGGTGCGGGATTTGCAAGGAATAAACATGGGCAATAATGCTCTTGCGCCAAGGTTGCAAAAGCCCGAGGCTAACCCCATAAAGGTGCGGTGTAGGATGAGGAGCACACATGCTCAGCGATGAACTGCAAAAAGCGTTGGATGCGGCATTTCTCGCGGCCCGCAGCGACGGCCACGAGTTGCTCACGGTCGAGCACCTGCTGCTGGCGCTGCTGTCCGATTCCAACGTCAGCGAAGTGCTGACCGCCAGCGGCGCCGACCTGGACAAGCTGGAACAGGCGTTGCGCGACTACATCGCGCAGAACATCCATTCCAACAAGGAAGCCGCCGGCAACCAGGAAGTGCAGCCGACGCTGTCCTTCCAGCGCGTGCTGCAGCGCGCCATCTACCACGTGCAGGCTTCCGGCAAGAAGCGCGTGTCCACCCTCAACGTGCTGGTGGCGCTGTTCGCCGAGAAGGACACCCATGCCGTCTACCTGCTCAACGAGCAGGGCGTGAGCCGGCTGGACATCGTCAACTACATCTCGCACGGCATCGCCAAGAACAGCCAGCCCGCCGCTCCGGAAGCCTCCAGCGAGACGGAGGAGAAGGAAGAGCCGGGCAAGCCCGGCGGCAAGAGCGCGCTGGAGCAGTTCGCCGTCAACCTCAATGAGCGCGCCCTGCGTGGGCAGATCGACCCGCTCATCGGCCGCGCCCTGGAGCTGGAGCGGGTGATGCAGACCCTGTGCCGGCGCCGCAAGAACAACCCCCTGCTGGTGGGCGAGGCCGGCGTCGGCAAGACCGCCATCGCCGAAGGCCTGGCCTGGCTGATCACCGAGGGCCGGGTGCCGGAGCTGTTGCGCAACGGCGTGGTCTACAGCCTCGACCTGGGCAGCCTGATCGCCGGCACCAAGTACCGCGGCGACTTCGAGAAGCGCTTCAAGGGCGTCATCACCGAGTTGAGCCGCACCCCCGGCGCGATCCTGTTCATCGACGAGATCCACATGATCATCGGCGCCGGCGCCGCCAGCGGCGGCGTCATGGACGCTTCCAACCTGCTCAAGCCGATGCTGGCCAGCGGCGAGCTGCGCTGCATCGGCAGCACCACCTACCAGGAATACCGCGGCATCTTCGAGAAGGACCGCGCCCTGTCACGCCGCTTCCAGAAGATCGACGTGCCGGAGCCCAGCGTCGAGGACACCGTCAAGATCATCGAGGGCCTGCGCGAGCGCTTCGAGGAGCACCACCAGGTGCACTTCACCAGCGGCGCCATCCGCTCCGCGGTGGAGCTGTCGGCGCGGCACATCACCGACCGCCACCTGCCGGACAAGGCCATCGACCTCATCGACGAGGCCGCCGCCCGCCTGCGCCTGCTGCCCGAGGGCAAGCGGCGCAAGACCGTGCAGGTGCGCGACATCGAGGAAACCATCGCCAAGATCGCGCGCATCCCGCCGAAGAGCGTGTCGAACAACGACCGCGACCGGCTGGCCAACCTCGAGCGTGACCTCAAGCTGGTGATCTTCGGCCAGGACGCGGCGATCGAAACCCTGGCCTCCTGCATCAAGCTGTCGCGCTCCGGCCTGGGCAACCCGGACCGGCCGATCGGCAATTTCCTGCTCGCCGGCCCCACCGGCGTGGGCAAGACCGAAGTCACCCGCCAGCTGGCCAACCAGCTCGGCATCGAGCTGATCCGCTTCGACATGTCCGAGTACATGGAGCGGCATACCGTGTCGCGCCTGATCGGCGCGCCGCCGGGCTATGTCGGCTTCGACCAAGGCGGCCTGCTGACCGATGCGGTGCTCAAGCACCCGCACGCGGTGGTACTGCTGGACGAGATCGAGAAGGCCCATCCGGACGTGTTCAACCTGCTGCTGCAGGTGATGGACCACGGCAAGCTGACCGACAACAACGGCCGCGCCGCCGATTTCCGCAACGTCATCCTGGTGATGACCACCAATGCCGGCGCGGAAGAGTCCTCACGCCGCTCGATCGGCTTCACCGAGCAGAACAACACCACCGACGCGCTGGAGGTGATCCGTCGCATGTTCTCGCCGGAATTCCGCAACCGCCTCGATGCCATCGTGCCGTTCGCGCCGCTGGGCCGGCCGGAGATCGCCCGCGTGGTCGACAAGTTCCTGATCCAGCTGGAAGAGCAGCTGGCTTCCAAGCAGGTGCAGCTGGAAGTCGAGCAGGACGCCCGTGACTGGCTGGCCGAGCACGGCTACGACGCCAAGATGGGCGCCCGGCCGATGGCCCGCACCATCCAGGAAAGCCTCAAGCGCCCGCTGGCCGAGGAACTGCTGTTCGGCAAGCTGGCCAACGGCGGCCGGGTCACGGTGCGCGTCGGCGAGGACGGCAAGCTGGCCTTCGACATGGTGGCGCGGGAGAAGCCGGCACCGGCTGCCGCCGAAGCCGTCTGAGCGCTGCGCCGCAAACGACAAAGCCCGCTTCAAGCGGGCTTTGTTTTATCCGTCACCGCGTTTGCTCGGGATGAACTGCGCCCGCAGGCGCCCGTCATTTGTCGCGGAAGGTGATGCGGCCCTTGGTCAGATCGTAGGGCGTCAGCTGCACCGTCACCTTGTCGCCGGTGAGGATGCGGATGTAGTTCTTGCGCATGCGGCCCGAAATGTGCGCGGTCACCACGTGGCCGTTTTCGAGTTTGACGCGGAACGTGGTGTTCGGCAGCGTCTCGACGACGGTGCCGGGCATTTCGATGTGATCTTCTTTGGCCATAAGCCGAAAAACGGCCCCCAGGGGTTACTCGGAGGCGGCATTATCCGCGAACCCATCCCCTGCGGCAATTCGCCGCAGCCGCGCCCAGCCGGACGGTTGCAGCACCTCCAGCGGCTGGAACCTGCGCTTGTAGTCCATTTTCTCGCTGCCCTCGACCCAGTAGCCTAGGTAAACGTAGGGCAGGCGCTGCTGCTGCGCCTGCGCGACCTGGCGCAGGATGGCGTAGGTGCCCAGGCTGCGGGCCGGCAATTCCGGAGCGAAAAAGGTGTAGACGGCCGAATAGCCCTGCGGAATGCGGTCGACCACCGACAGCGCCAGCAGCTCGCCCTCGCGGCGGAACTCCCAGAACTCGGTGCAGCCCCAGCTGCAGCCGAGGAATTCGCGGAAGGCTTCGCTGTCGTCCGGGTCCATACCGCCGCCGGCGTGGCGCGCGCGCAGGTAGCGGCGGTACAGCTGGTAGTGCTCGTCGTGCAGGCGCGTCACCACGCGCAGGGCCAGGTCGGCATTGTCGCGCAGGCAGCGGCGCTGCGAGCGGTCGGGGCGGAATTCATCGACGGCGATGCGCACCGAGCGGCAGGAGCGGCACAGATGGCACATCGGCCGGTAGGCGTAGTTGCCGCTGCGGCGGAAGCCCTGGTCGAGCAGGGCGCCATACAGGCCGTCGGTGAGCGGAAACGCCGGGTCGACGAAGGCGCTGCGCGCGCTGCGCTGCGGCAGGTAGCCGCAGCTGTGCGAGCTGCCGACCAGCAGGCGCAGGCTCTGCAGCTTCATGCGCGAACCGCGCGGCGAAGGAGCGCGGGGCTCATGCCGCGGCTCCCGGCAGGTGCGGCAGCAAGGGCCGGTGCCGGCGCTGGTCCGGCACCGCGATGTCGAACCGCCAGGGGCCGGTGCGCCCGGCGTCCTGCAGCGCCAGGCGCAACCGCGCCAGGAAGCGTTCGCGCGGGATTTCCGTGGCGCCCAGGGTCTGCAGGTGCGCCGAACTGACCTGGCAGTCGATCAGCTCGAACGACCAGGCGCGCAGCTGCCGACTCAGATGGTACAGCGCCAGCTTGGAGGCGTCGGCCATCGCGCTGAACATCGATTCACCGAAGAAGGCCCGGCCCAGCGCAACGCCGTACAGCCCGCCGACCAGGCGCCCCTCCTGCCACACCTCAACCGAATGGGCGAAGCCGTGGCGGTGCAGCTCCACGTAAGCGCGCTTCATGTCCGGCCCGAGCCAGGTGCCGTGGCCGCTGCGGCGGCTGCCGGCGCAGGCTTCCAGTACCGCTTCGTAGGCGCAGTCCAGCGTCACCGCGTAGTCGTCCTTCTTCAGGCGCTTGGCCAGCGAGTGCGAGACGTGGAAGTCCTCCGGCGCCATCACCGCGCGCGGGTCCGGACACCACCACAGGATCGGTTCGTTGGGGTTGTACCAGGGGAAGATGCCGCAGGAGTAGGCGCGGATCATGCGCGGCAGCGACAGGTCGCCGCCGATCGCCAGCAGGCCGTTGGGGTCGCGCATGGCGCGGTGCGGTGGTGGGAACGGCTGGTTCGGGTCGCGCGGGTCCAGCCAGTGCAGGCGTACCGGGTTATCCATCGGCCGGCTCCGCCAGCAGCGGGTCTTGGTCCTGCAGTTGCAACGGCTCGTCGCGGCGGAACGGGCTGTGCCCGGCCAGCGCCTCACCGCGCTCGCCGACCCAGGCGCGCTCGCGCTGCAGCGAAGCGGCCACCGCCTGCCGCAGATGCGGGTCCGCCAGCCAGTGGGCCGAGCGCGTGTGCACCGGTTCGAAGCCGCGCGCCAGCTTGTGCTCGCCCTGCGCGCCGGCATCGAAGCATTGCAGCCCCTGGCGGATGCACCAGTCGATGCCCTGGTAGTAACAGGTTTCAAAGTGCAGGCTGTGGTAGCGCTGAGCCGCGCCCCAGTGCCGCCCGTAGAGGGTATCGCCACCTTGCACAGTGATCGCCACGGCTGCCAGCCGCTCTCCGTCGTAGGCCAGGATCAGTCTAACCGGCGTGCCCGCCGCCTGTCCGTAGTCGAGGAAAAATTCCAGGCTCAGGTACGGCGCCTGGCCGCGCTCCTCGTAGGTGTTGGAATACAGCTCGTAGACGCGCTCCCAGCCCGCGGTATCCAGCGCGTCGCCGGGACGCACCTCGAAGCGCAGGCCGGCTTCGGCCACGCGGCGCCGCTCGCGCAGCAGCTTCTTGCGCTTGTCGCTGGACAGGCGCGCCACGAACGCGCCGAAATCAGCATAGCCGCGATTGTGCCAATGGAACTGCACGTCGTTGCGCTCCAGGCAGCCGGCGGCGCCCAGCGCGGCCAGATCCGGCGGCTGCAGGAACAGGGCGTGCAGCGAGGACAGGCGGTTGGCGCGCGCCACCGCCGGCAGCGCTTCGGCCAGCGCCGTGCGCGCCGCGTCGTCGCGCGCGCCCAGGCGTGGACCGGTGGAAGGTGTGAACGGCACGGCATTGAGCAGCTTGGGATAGTAGCGCCGGCCGATGCGCTGGCTGGCCTCGGCCCAGGAGAAATCGAACACGAACTCGCCGTACGAGTGGCTCTTCAGGTACAGCGGCGCCACCCCGGCCACGCTGCCCGCCTCGTCCTCGAGCACCGCGTGGCAGGGGCTCCAGCCGGTCTCCGCCGTGGCGCAGCCATGCTGCTCCAGCGCGTTGAGGAAGGCATGGCGGGTAAAGGGATAGTCGGCCGGGAAAAAAGCATCCCAGACCGCGGCGGGGAGGGCCGAGGCGCGTTCCAGATGGCGGACGCGCAGGGCCACGCCGGCTCAGTGGAACGTCAAAGGCGCGACTGCGACCTCGCGCAGCGCCCACTGCACGCAGGTGTCATGCTCGAAGCGGGAGATCTTTTCCTCCTCGCCCGCCGGCGTCGCCTCGGACAGGCGGCCTTCGGCGTCGAAGCGGATGGCGGCGCCCGCCGTCTGGATCCGCATCTCGGCGGCCGGCTCGTCGCTCCACGACACCTGCAGATAACGCATGCGGCGCTCGGCGAATTCCGGCAGCTTGTTGGCCCCGGCGGCGATCAGCGCCGCTTCGTCCGACGAGAACTCGCGGATTTCGCCGCCCTGCGTCAACAGGAAGTGACGGATTTCCGTGCTCATGTTGCCTCCGAACTCACCCTCACGGTTTGGACACTGCTCAAGCATGAAGGTTTAGCGACGGAATTCAAGCCCTTCTGAAGGGTGGCACGGTGCAGCGGGACGAGCGGCCGGTTCAGCCGGACGGCAGGGGGGGTACTGCTATACTTTTCCACGGCCGGTGGCGCTGCCATCGTCAATCCGCACATCGACCCGAACCTCTCTCAGACGAGCCTGTATCTGGTGCTTTCCCTGTTCAAAAGCAAGAAACAAGCCGCCAAGCCGGTCGGCCCGCGCGCGCGCGCTGCCAGCGCCCCGGCAGCGGAGGCCGGCTGGATCGAGCGGCTGCCGCGCGAAGCGGCGTTCCTGGCCTGCACCGGCCTGGCGCTGTTCCTGCTGGTGGCGCTGATCAGCTTCCATCCGGACGACGCCGGTTGGTCGTCCTCCGGCATGGGCGGCGCCTCGCGCAACCTCGCCGGCAGCGTCGGCGCCGGGCTGGCCAACGGCCTGCTCAGTTTTGTTGGTTACGTCGCCTTCCTGCTGCCCTGGTCGGTGCTGTGGCTCGGCCTGCGGCTGTTCCGCGGGCGCGAGTCCACCTCGCATTTCCCGGCCTGGGTACGCGGCATCGCCTGGGTGCTGGCGCTGCTCAGCCTGTCGGCGCTGGCGGCGATGTACATGGGCCCGGCCGGGCGCTGGATTCCGCAGGGCAGCGGCGGCATCGCCGGCAGCCTGCTCAGTGACCTGCTCAGCCGCGGGCTGAACCAGGTGGGCGCCACGCTGCTGTTCCTGACGCTGTTCGCCGCCGCGCTGCCGCTGGCCATGATCTTTTCCTGGATCACCGTGCTGGACGCCCTGGGAGGGCGCGTGATGGCGCTGGTGCAGACCCTGCTGGGGCAAGCCCGCCAGCGCCGCGAGAACGCGCGAACGGCCGCTGCCGCGGCCGCGGAAGGCCCGGTGGTCAGCGTCGAGCCGGAAGCCGGCGCCGCGGCGGAGCCCGCGCCGGAGAAGCCGCGCCGCCGCCGCGCCGCGCCG
>CAYVKA010000088.1:0-19240 GCA_964451925.1 uncultured Nevskia sp.
CCCGGCGGCCGCGGCGCCGGTGGTCAGCGTGCCGGCCCGCGCCAGCACGCCGCTGGCGCGCTTCCTGCAGGCCGGGCTGTTCAACGATCCGATCAACGCCGTGACGCTGCGCGAGCAACTCAACGGCCTGGGCATCTCCAACGTGCTGCTGAAGAACGACATGCGCAACGGCAACAGCGTCAGCCGCGTGCTGATCGGCCCGTTCCTCGACAGCGACATGCTGTCCGAGGTGCGCCGGCGCCTGAGCGAGTTGCAGATGCCCGCGGTGCCGGTGCTGGAATAGTGCCGGCCGTACGCGATTTCTTCACCGGCAGGCTCTAAAATGCGCGCGCTTGCCGCCTCTGGTTTTCCTGGCGCACCTTCCCGTTTCATTCCCCCCTGTTGAACCGCTCCTAAGTCGATGAATCTCAAATCCGGCCTGCTCGGCATTGCTGTCACCCTGTTCTCCCTCTCCGGCGCGGCCATCGCGGCCGCTCCCGATCCGCCGCCGATCGACGGCAAGAGCTACGCGCTGCTCGACTTCCAGAGCGGCGAGATCATCGCCAGCCTCAACCCCGACATGCACGTCGAGCCGGCCAGCATCACCAAGGTGATGACGGTCTACATCGCCTTCGACATGATCAAGCAAGGCCGCCTCAAGCTCAGCGACACCGCCCTGGTCAGCCAGAAGGCCTGGTCCGAGGGCAAGGACTCGAGCGAGTCGCGCATGTTCCTCGACCTGGGCAGCCGGGTCAGCATCGAGGACCTGCTGCGCGGCATCATCATCGTTTCCGGCAACGACGCCAGCGTGGCCCTGGCCGAGCACATCGCCGGCAGCGAGGACGCCTTCGCCCAGATCATGAACCAGTACGCGCAGAAACTGGGCATGAGCAACACCCATTTCGTCGACGCCAGCGGCATGCCCAACGAGCAGCACTACACCAGCGCCCACGACCTGGTGACGCTGGCCAGCGCGCTGATCCGCAATTTCCCCGAGGACTACAAGTACTTCTCCGAGCGCGAATTCAAGTACGGCGTGGCCAAGCCCCAGCCCAACCGCAACGGCCTGCTGGAGAAGGACCCCTCGGTGGACGGCATCAAGACCGGCCATACCGAAGCCGCCGGCTACTGCCTGCTGGCCTCGGCCAAGCGCGACGGCCGCCGCCTGATCTCGGTGGTGATGGGCGGCAAGAGCTGGGCCTACCGCGAGCAGGCCAACCTCGAGCTGCTCAACTACGGTTTCCGCAATTTCGATACCGCCAGCGTGCTGGGCAGCACTGCGCCGGTGCAGAGCGTGCGCGTCTACAAGGGCGCCGACAGCGAAGTCGGCGTCGGCACGCTGGACCCGGTGTACCTGTCCCTGCCGGCCGGCGACAAGAGCCAGCTGCAGGTGCAGCCGCAGATCAGCGGCAAGCTGGTGGCGCCGCTGAGCGCCGGGCAGAAGGTCGGCGAAGCCACCGTGCTGCTGGCCGGCAAGCCGCTGAAGAGCGTGCCGCTGGTGGCGCTGAAGGACGTGCCGGCCGGTGGCTTCTGGCACCGTCTGATCGACCAGATCAAGCTCTGGCTGGGGATGTAAGACGGGAATAGGGAATTGGGAATCGGGAATCGGGAATCGGGATTTGAGAATCGTAGAGTCGAGAGCCGCTTGAAGCCTGGCTGCTTTTGCCTCTGCGATTCCCCATTCCCCATTCCCCTGCCGTTCCCGTTTCCCGTCTTTAAACCCGAAGCCGCAAGCCCCATATTGGAACGCATGGATACCAAGACTCCCGCGCCCGTCGGTCTGGTTTACCCCTGCTCCTTCCCGGTGAAGGTCTTCGTCCGCCCCGATGCCGAGGTGGAGGACCGCCTGCAGACCCTGGTGCGCTCCCACCTGCAGCCCGAAGCGGTGCTGGAGGTGGAGCGCCGCTCCTCGGCCAACGGCAACTACCTGTGCCTGACGCTGATCTTCATCGCCGAGGACGAAGCACACCTGACCCGCATCACCCAAGCCATCGGCGCCGACCCGGGCGTGGTGCTGTCGCTGTAAGCCCGGGGCCCATGGCGCAGACCGCACCGTTGCTGCGCCGGCTGGGCCTGCGCGACTATGCCGATACCTACGGGCTGATGCGCGAGTTCACCGCCGTCCGCGACCCGCAAGCCCCGGACGAGCTGTGGTTTCTCGAGCATCCGCCGGTGTTCACCCAGGGCCAGGCCGGCAAGCCCGAGCATGTGCTGGCGCCGGGCGCCATCCCCATCGTGCAGAGCAACCGCGGCGGTCAGGTCACCTATCACGGCCCGGGCCAAGCGGTGGTCTATGTGCTGCTCGACCTGCACCGGCTCGGCTACGGCCCGCGCGAACTGGTGCGGCGGCTGGAGCAGGCCATGCTCGATACACTGGCCGGCTACGGCATCGCCGCGCGGGCGCGCGCCGATGCGCCGGGGGTCTATGTCGAGCGCGCCTGGGACGGCGCTGCCACCGAAATGCGAAAAATCGGTTCGCTCGGCCTGCGCGTCAGCCGCGGCTGCAGCTATCACGGCATCGCCCTGAACGTGGCCATGGACCTGGAGCCGTTCAGCCGCATCAATCCCTGCGGCCTGAGCGGCATGCGCATGACCCAGGTATCCGAGCTGGGCGGGCCGTCCGAAGTGGTGCAGGTGATGCGTGACCTGGAGCCGGCCTTGTTGAATAATCTGGGGCTTGCGTCACAGTAAAATTTGCGCGCAGGGGAACCGGCAGGCTGCCGGCGGCTCTAACCTGCGTCAATCGCGTAGAATGACCGGACTACGGTCCCTGCTCACGGCCCGCATACCCAAGCCCCCCGCGCATCCAGCCATCCGGTTTGCCAGCATGACCTCCAACGGCCAAGAGACCCTCGTGCGCGTGCGCGGCCTGCGCTTCGCCTTCGGGCCGCGCGTGATCTACGACGACATCGACATCGACATCCCGCGCGGCAAGGTCACCGCCATCATGGGGCCCAGCGGCACCGGCAAGACCACGCTGCTGCGCCTGATCGGCGGGCAATGGCGGCCGCAGTCCGGCACGGTGGAGTTCGACGGCGTGGACGTGCACAAGCAGTCGCGCGGCCAGTTGTTCGAGATGCGCAAGCGCATGGGCATGCTGTTCCAGAACGGCGCCCTGCTGACCGATCTGACGGTGTTCGAGAACGTGGCTTTTCCCCTGCGCGAGCACTCCGGCCTGCCGGAAAGCATGATCCGCGACGTGGTGCTGATGAAACTGGAGGCGGTGGGCTTGCGCGGCGCGGCGCAGCTGTACCCGGAACAGATCTCCGGCGGCATGTCGCGGCGCGTGGCGCTGGCCCGCGCGGTGGCGCTGGAGCCGGCGCTGGTGATGTATGACGAGCCGTTCACCGGCCAGGACCCGATCTCGATGGGCGTGCTGATGCGCCTGATCCGCACCCTCAACGAAGCGCTGGGCCTGACCTCGATCCTGGTGTCGCATGACGTGCAGGAGGTGCTGTCGATCTCCGACTTCGCCTATGTCGTGGCCGGCGGCAAGGTGCTGGCGCACGGCACGCCGGAGCAGATCAGCACCAGCGAGTCGCCGATGGTGCGGCAGTTCCTCGACGGCAAGCCGGACGGGCCGGTGGCGTTCAACTACAAGACCTCGCGCGACTACGCTTCCGACCTGCTGGGAGGCGCCGGCGCATGAAGCTGCTGCAGATCCTCAGCGATTTCCTGCGCGGCCTGGGCGAGGCCACGCTGTTCCTGTTCACCATCATCGCGGCGCTGCCGGCGGCGCTGCTGCGGCCGCGGCTGGTGCTGCAGCAGCTGTACATGATCGGCGTGCTGTCGCTGGTCATCATCGCCATCTCCGGCTCCTTCATCGGCGCCGTGCTGGCCTTGCAGGGCTATCGCACGCTGGTGCAGTTCGGCTCGACCTCGGTGCTCGGCGTGGTGGTGGCCTTCGGCGTGATCCGCGAGCTGGGCCCGGTGGTCACCGGGCTGCTCTACGCCGGGCGCGCCGGCTCCTCGCTGGCCGCCGAAGTCGGACTGATGAAGGCCACCGACCAGCTGTCCGGCATGGAGATGATGGCGGTGGACCCGATCAAGCGGGTCATCGCGCCGCGCTTCCTGGCCGGCATCATCGCCATGCCGCTGCTGGCCTCGATCTTCTCGCTGATGGCCATCGGCGTCGCCGGCGGCCACCTGATCGGCGTGGTGGTGCTCGGTGTTGACGACGGCTCCTACTGGGCGCAGATCCACCAGAGCCTGCACCCGCACGACATCGTCGAGAGCCTGATCAAGAGCCTGGTGTTCGGCGTGGCGGTGAACTGGATCGCGCTGTATCAGGGCTATCATGCGGCGCCCAATTCGGAAGGCGTGTCGCGCGCCACCACCTCCACCGTGGTGGTGTCCTCACTGGTGGTGCTGGCATTGGATTTCGTGTTGACCTCGTTCATGTTTCGGTAAAGGTGTGGCCTGGCGGCTTCGCCCGGCCCCTGGCGTTCACGTCCGTTTTAATGCCCCGGGATCGGGGCCGGGTTGAGGATTCGGGTTATGCAATCGAGAGCGCTGGAAATACTGGTCGGCTTTTTCGTCTGCCTCGGCGTGGCGGCGATCTTCCTGCTGACCTTCCGCGTCGCCAGCCTGGACACGGTCGGCAGCGGCAGCAACAACTTCAAGGTCAGCGCCAAGTTCGACACCATCGGCGGCCTCGCTGTCGGCGCTTCGGTGCGGATGGCGGGCGTCAAGATCGGCAGGGTCAAGGGCATCGACATCGATCCCAGCACCTTCCAGGCGGTGACCACCCTTGAAATCGACGGCCGCCAGTCCAATATCCCGGAAGATTCGACCGCCAAGATCCTGACCTCCGGCCTGCTCGGGGAACAATATGTGGGCCTGGAAGCCGGGGGCGACGACAAGCCGCTGAAGAACGGGGACGAGATCAAGTTCACCCAGTCGGCCTTCGTGCTGGAGAACCTGATCGGCCAGTTCCTGACCTCGATGACGCAGAAGGACAACAACACCGCGCAGTCGCAGGGTGCCGCCCCGCCGGTTCCTGCGCCGGCGCCGAAGTCTAAGTAAGGATTCAAGGAATGGAGTCGTCCGTCATGATCAAGCTTCTGTCCCGTCCCCTGCTGGCTCTGGCCCTGGCGCTGGGCATGGCCGCCGCGCAGGCCGACACCGCGCCGGCGCAGGCGCCCGATGTCGCGCTCAAGGCCACCACCGATCAGATCCGCGGCATGATCAAGGAGCACTACGCCGAGTACAAGGCCAACCAGGCCAAGTTCTACCAGGCGGTGAACGACGTGGTGGTGCCGCGCTTCGACGTGCCGGGCATCACGCGCCTGGTGCTGGGTGCCAACTACCGCAGCGCCACGCCGGATCAGCGCGAGCGCTTCGCTACCGCGTTCAAGGACATGCTGGTGCACAGCTATGCCAACGCCATGCTCGACAACTACAACTCGGTGACCATCAACTGGATGCCGCCGCGGATGGCGCCGAACGCCACCGACGCCGCGGTCAACACCTCGCTGACGCGCGACAACGGCCAGGCTTATGCGATCGGCTTCCGTGTCCACGTTGCCGACGGCGACTGGAAGATCTACGACATCACGGTCGAGAACGTGTCGCTGGTGCTGAATTTCCGCACCCAGCTCAACTCCGAGATCAAGCGCGCCGGCCTGGACGACGTGATCGCCAGGATGCAGAACGGCCAGTTCAAGTCGGAGTCGGCTACCGCCACCAACCAGCAGCAGCCCGCCAAGTGAAGCGCGGCGGAACGCAGCGGCCATGAGCGGCGCCACGACAGCGTTGAGCGGCGAGCTGACCTTCGCCCGCGTGCCGCAGCTGCTGGCGCAGGCCGGCGCGCTCGGCGGCACCGGCGTGCTCGACCTCGGCGGCGTCAGCAAGGCCGACAGCGCCGGGCTGGCGCTGCTGCTGGAGCTGAGCCGGCGCAGCAAGGCGCGCGGTCAGCGTCTGAGCATCCGTGGCGCCGGCGGGCAGATCGTACAGCTGGCGCGGTTCTTCGGCATCGACCAGATTTTGCATTTCGAGTAAGGAGTCCTTATGGGCAGATTGCATCGTCGCTGCGCACTTTTCGCCGCCGTGCTGCTGGCCAGCTGCGCGCATCGCCCGGCCGATGATCCCGCCGACCCGCTGGAGCCGGTCAACCGCGCCATGTGGACCTTCAACTCCAAGGCCGACCAGTACGTGCTCAAGCCGGCGGCCAAGGAATACGTGGCGGTCACCCCGGGCTGGGCGCGCGAAGGCGTCACCAACTTCTTCTCCAACCTGACCTACCCGACCACCATCGTCAACGACTTCTTCCAGGCCAAATTCCGCCAGGGCGTCTCGGACACCGGGCGCTTCGTCGTCAACAGCATCTGGGGCGTCGGCGGACTGGTCGATGTCGGCACCCGCGTCGGCCTCAACAAGCATGACGAGGACTTCGGCCAGACGCTCGGTTACTGGGGAGTGGGTGAGGGCTGGTACCTGATGCTGCCCTTCGTCGGGCCGAGCGACAACCGCGATCTGGTCGGCAAGGGCGTGGACATCTTCACCGCCCCGGCGCACTACGTGCCGGGCCGCTACGACCTGCCGCATTACCTGGTCGACTACGTGCTCAATCCCGTCAACGTGCGCGCCAATGCGCTGCCGTCGGACAGCCTGCTGGAGTCGCAGTTCGACACCTACCTGTTCATCCGCACCGCCTACCTGCAGCATCGCCAGGCGCTGGTCTATGACGGCAACCCGCCGCCGGAAGACCTGGGCATTGGCGATTCCGCCGACGATGGTGGCGCCGCGGCGCCGGCGCCAGCGCCGAAGGCCGCCGCCCCGCAGAGCAAGTAGCCACGGGCTTGACAGCGGCCTGACAAGGGCTTGACCGGGGCTTGAAGCCGGACCTCTCCCCGCCTGCGGGGAGAGGTTCAGTCGAGGCGGCGCTGTGGCCGCCCGCGGTGCAGCCGGTGGTCGCGCGGTGGCGCTACTCCCACACCACCTTCACATCGCGCCGGTTCTCGCAGGCGTGCAGCTCCTCGCCGAAGCGCTTCTCCACCTCGTTGCGCCGCACTTTCATGGTCGGCGTCATCAGGTTGTTGTCGATGCTCCAGGCGTCCTGGGTGATGAAGATCTTGGCGATCGCCTCGTGCGGCTCCAGCGTGGCGTTGACCTGCTCCATGGTGGCGACCAGTTCCTTCTCCACCTGCTCGCGCGGCTTCTTCCTGGCGTCGGGGGTGAGCGACAGCACCATCACCGGCTGGAACAGGCCGGAGCCGACCAGGCACATCTGGTCGATGTCGTTGTTGCTGCTGAAGGCGCCTTCGATCGGCGCCGGGGTGACGTACTTGCCCTTCAGCGTCTTGAAGATCTCCTTGACGCGGCCGGTGATGTACAGGAACCCGTCCTCGTCGAGGCGGCCGACGTCGCCGGTGTGCAGCCAGCCGTCGGCGGTGAACAGCTCGGCGGTCTTCTGCGGGTCCTTGTAGTAGCCGGGGGTGACGCCGGGGTGCTTGTTCTGGATCTCGCCGCCTTCGCCGATGCGGATCAGCGAGTCGGCGTATGGCTTGCCGACGCTGCCGGCACGGTTGGCGCCGGGCAGGTTGACGGTGGCATAGATCGAGTTCTCGGTCATTCCGTAGCCCTGGTAGATGTCGATGCCCAGCTTGCCGTAGAAGTTCAGCACCGGCAGGGGCAGCGGCGCGGCGCCGCTGACGCGCAGCCAGCAGCGGTCCAGGCCCAGGCCCTTGCGCACCTTGCGCTTGATGTAGCCGGACAGCAGCGGAATCCGCAGCAGCTTGTCGAGTTTCTGCTGCGGCAGCTGCTTGAGGATCTGGCCCTGGATGCGGGTCCACACCAGGGGCACGCCGTAGAAGCGCGTCGGCCGCACTTCCTTGAGCGTGTCGCCGAGCTTCTCCAGCTGTTCCAGGAACCACACCTGGGCGCCGATGTAGACGCTGACGCTTTCCACCGCGCCGCGCTCGAAGGCGTGCGCCAGCGGCAGGTAGGACAGGAAATGCTCGCCCTCGGGGCGCGCCGGCATGGCCTTGACCGCACCGGCGATGGTGAACATCAGGTTGCGCTCGGTGACGATCACGCCCTTGGGGTTGCCGGTGGTGCCCGAGGTGTAGATCAGGCTCCAGGGGTCGTCCGGCTGGCGCGGCGCCGGCTGCGCCAGCGGCGCGTGCCCGGCGGTCAGCTGGTCCCAGCTATGCTCGCATTCGGGCACGCCCGGATAGGGCAGGGCGATGCGGATCACGTCCTTGGGCAGGCAGGACATGAAACTGTCCATGTCCGGCATCGGCCCGACGAACACCACCTTGGCCTCGCAGTGCCCCAGAATGAAGCGTACTGCGTCCTCCGACTGCTTCGGATACAGGCCGACGCCGACATAGCCGCCAATGCCGGCGGCGAAATCGGCCATGAACCAGTGCGCGGTGTTCATGCCGGTAATGGCCACCGCGCTGCCGGCCGGCACCCCCAGCGCCTGCAGCGCCGCCGCCATGCGCCGCGACTGCTCGGCCACCTCGCTCCAGCTGTAGGTCCGCCAGGTACCGTGATGCGGTTGATGCAGATAGGGAGCGTTCGGGGTGGTTTGTGCCTTGTGGAGCAGCATCTGCACCGGGTTCAGCGTCTGGCTCATCGTCTCCTCGGCTTTTTTTGGAGGCATTGAAGGGAATCCACGGGGCGGCCGGCCCTGGTCAAGCCCGCCCCTGAGTGCGCCATCCTAACCAAACGCCGCCCGCCTCGCTCGGAATGGCCCGCAGCGGCCCGTTTCGCAGCCGCGACGTACGAAACTTTACGACGGACGGGCACATTGCCACTTGACGGCAGGATTGTTGCAGTTCAGAAATATTGGCATACAGGTACCGACGCGCCGGGCCACCGGCTTCACTCAGGGGGCATGGCCCAGGCTGGCATCGGCACATCCACAGGCAGCATGCCGCAGTTCCAGCAAGGAAGCGGCAACCGCACGACCGTCCGCATAGGGCGGCGCGCGGCCGGGAAGGGGGTGGCATGAGTACTGGGCAAGCGTCGCCGCCGTTGGCGGCGGGCACGCGGCTTGATGTCTACGACATCGCCGGCGTGCTCGATCAGGGGCGGTACAGCATCAGCTATCTGGCGCGGGACGGGGCGGGCGGCGAGGTGCTCATCAAGGAGTTCCTGCCGCAGGAGTTCGCCGTGCGCGAAGACGGCGTAGTACGGGCGCGCGAAGTGGAAGACCGCACGCCGCTGCGTTTCTGGCTGCGCAGCTTCCTCGACAAGGCGGTGCTGTTGCAGAAGCTCAATCACCCCGGCCTGGTGCGGGTGCTCAAGCAGTTCGAGGCCAACGGCACCGGCTACTACGTATGCGAGCGCGTCGCCGGGGAAACGCTGGAGGCCATCGTCGAGCGCCAGGGCGTGCTCAGCGAGGCGCAGCTGCGGCGGCTGCTGGCGCCGGTGCTGAGCGGGCTGGAGCAGGCCCATGCGGTGGGCCTGCTGCACCGGGACATCCGGCCGCAGAACCTGTTGGTGCGGCCGGACGACAGCGCCGTGCTGGGCGAATTCGGCGTGCTGCGCGCACCGATCCGCTTCAAGGCGCGCACCGTGTTCAGCGCCGGTACGCCGCCCTACGCCGCGCCGGAGGAATTCTTCATGGCCGGTCCGCATGGCCCCTGGACCGACCTGTATGCGCTGGGCGCCACCGCCTACCGCGTCGTCACCGGTCAGGCGCCGCCGGATGCGCGCAGCCGCGCCGGCGGCCCGGCGCTGCCGCCGGTGGCGATGAGCGCGCGGGTGCGCTGCTCCGACGCACTCGCCGCTGCCATCGACGAGGCCCTGCGCCTGCCGGCGGAGCAGCGGCCGCAATCGGTCGCGGCCTGGCGCAGCGCCCTGCAGGGCGAGAGCGAGGCGGCGCCCGAACCGGACCGCCTGCCGCCGGCCATGGCGGTCGCGTCGCCGCCGCGTTCCCGGCTGCCGTTGCTGATCGGCGTGGCGGCGGTTGCGGCTGCGGCGGGCGGTTACTTCGCGTTGCGTCCCCCGGCCGCTTCCGGCACGCCCGGCGACGGCTCGCAGCCGGCGCGTCCTTCGGCGCAGGCCGCGCTGCCCGCTGCCGCGAACGCCGCCGCGCCCGCCGCCGAGGCCGCGCCGGCGCAGGTCGGCCCCAGCCTGGACCGCCTGGCGCTGGACCTGATGGCCAAGGAAAGGAAGGTGGCAGAGGCGCGCGATCAGCTGCAGGCGCAGCACGACCAGGCGCTGCAGCAGACCCGCGCCGCCGCCCCGGCGGCCGGCCGGGCCAGCGCGCCCGCGTCTTCCGCCGCTGCCGCCTCCGCTGCCGCGGCGCCGGCGCCGGGCGATGCCGAGCTGGAAGCGGCCGAACACCTGAAGCAGCTGCAGGCGGAGGTCGAGCAGCTGCGCAAGGAGAAGGAGGCGCAAAGCGCGCCTCAGGTGGCCCTGGCCAGCCCGGCCCTGGCCAGCCGCGCCAGCAGCGATCCGCCCGTCGGCTGGTATCGCGGCGCCACCGCGGCGATCCAGCAGAGCCTGCGCTATCCGCCCAAGTCGCTGCAGTCCGGCGAGGAAGGCGACATCCTGGTGCGGCTCAAGCTGCGCCGCGACGGTTCCATTGCCAAAGCCGAGCTGCAGCAGCGCAGCGCCTACGACGACCTCAACCGCGAAGCGCTGGAGGTGTTTTCGCGCATCCGCCACTTCGCGCCGCTGCCCGCCGATTACCAGCCCGGCAACGCCGAGGTGGACCTGAGCATGCCGATCAACTTCAAGTTGTCGGACTAGGGCCTAGTAACCAGTGAACGCATCCGAACACATCGACCAGTTGATCGCCGGACTCACCGACTGGCGTGGCAAGACGCTCGCCGGCGTCCGCAAGAGCTTCCTTGAAGCCGACCGCGGGATCATTGAGGAATGGAAGTGGATGGGAAGCCCGGTATGGTCCCGTGACGGGATCATCGCCGTCGCCAACGCCCACAAAGGAAAGGTGAAAATCACCTTTTACCGCGGCGCGAGCCTGCCGGACCCGGAGCGGCTCTTCAACGCGGGCCTCGACGGCAAGATGTGGCGGGCGATCGATTTGTTCGAGGGCGACCAGCTCGATGAGCGTGCCCTGAAGAATCTGGTCCGCGCCGCCGTGGATTGCAATCAGGCCCAATCGAAGACGAAGGCGCCCACGGCCACGCGGGCGAAAGCGCCAAAAAGCAGAAAGACATGAAGCTGTAGCCGGTGCGGCTGGTGCGGATCCCCGGCGGCCAGGCAGTCAGGCTTCCCCGGGTGGCGCCGGGCCAAACAAAGCCCGCCATGCGGCGGGCTTTGTTTCCGATCGCCGCGTTCAGCCGTTGGCGGCGCGCTTCAGCGGCGCTTCGCCGAGCAGCAGGCCGCCGCTCTTGCCGATCACGCCGAAATACTGCTCCGGTGTGAACACGTCCACCTCGATCGCTTCGAGCCGCGCGGCGGTGGCCTTGCGTAGCAGCGCGGCTTCCTCGGCGCTGATCAGGTTCTTGTTGACGGCGTCCTGCGTCAGCTCCTCGGCGTTGCCGCGCGGCAGCTGCCGGGCCTTCTGCGCGGCGTGGATCCTGGCCAGCACCGGCTCCGCCTGGCTGACCAGTTTGAACGCTTTGAGCAGGCGGCCGACGCCGAGGCTTTCATCCTTGGAGACGAATACGTCGCGCGTCAGGCGGCGGTACTGCTCGCTGGGCGACTGGATCGCCAGCGCCGCCTGATGGCTGAGCCGGTCGCCGGGCGGATGGGCGAGCGGGTTGAGGCGCAGCAGCAGCGCGCCGACGCTGCGCAGCCAGAAGCCGAGGGGGCCGCCGCCGAAGTTGGCATAGATGCCGGCGAAGGCTTCCTGCACCCTGGCCAGCGCGTACTGCACCGAGTAATGCAGCAGCGGCAGATCCTCGGCCTTGCGCCCTTCCGCCTCCCAGCGGCGCAGCGCGCCGGTGGCCAGGATCTGCCAGGCCAGCGCATCGGCATAGCGGCCGGTGAGCTTGCCGCGCACCTTGAGCTTGCCGCCGATGGTGAACATGGCCAGGTCGGTCAGCACCGCGTAGCGGGTGGCACTCCAGCCGAGCAGGCGGTAGTACTTCGCCGTGGGGCCGCCCACCGGCGCGCCGGCGCTGAGTCCGCGGGTGAGGAAATGCACCCAGCTGCGCAGGATGTTGAGCGCGAAGTGGCCGATCCAGCCCACCAGGTTGTTGCGGAACAAGGCGACGTCGTTCTTCTCCACGCCCTCCACCACCTTCAGCGCGTAGGGGTGGCAGCGGGTGGCGCCCTGGCCGAAGATCATCAGGGTGCGCGTCATGATGTTGGCGCCTTCCACCGTGATGCCCACCGGCGCCGACTTGTAGCCCATGCCGAGGATGTTGTTTGGGCCCTGCATGACGCCGGCGCCGGACATCACGTCCATGCCGTCGCTGGTCAGCTCGCGCGCGATTTCCGTGGTATAGGCCTTCATCACCGCCGACACCACCGGCGGCTGGATGCCGCCGTCGACCGCCGAGCAGCCGAAGATGCGGGCGCCGTCGAGCATGTAGGTGAGGCCGGCGATCTTGCCGACCTTCTCCTCCACGCCCTCCATGCGGCCGATGGGGATGCCGAACTGCTGGCGCACCATCGAGTAAGGCCCGACCACCGCAGCCACCGCCTTGGCCCCGCCGACGCCGCCCGCGGGCAGGCTGACCATGCGGCCGCCGGCGAGCTGCTCCATCAGCATGCGCCATCCCTGGCCGGCGCCGCTGGCGGCGCCGATGATGTTCTTCAGCGGCACCACCACGTCCTTGCCGAGCAGCGGGCCGTTGTAGAACGGGTCGCCGATGGGGTCGTGATGGTCGCCGTTGCTGAAGCCCGGCGTGCCCTGGTGCACCAGCACGCAGGTGATGCCGACATTCTCGCCCTTGCCCAGCAGGTTGTGCGGGTCGTGCAGGTGGCAGGCGATGGTGGCGAGGTTGGCGATCGGTGCCAGCGTGATGTAACGCTTGCGGAAGTTGAGGCGGATTTTGGTCTCGCCGTCCGTATCCTTGAACACCACGCCCTCGGCTTTGATCGAGGCGGCGTCGGAGCCGGCGGTCGGCTCGGTCAGGCCGAAGCAGGGCACGTACTCGCCGGCGGCCAGCCTGGGCAGGTAGTGGTCCTTCTGCTCCTGCGTGCCGTAATGGATGATCAACTCGGCGGCGCCGAGCGAGCTGGGGATCACCACGAAGGTGCCGACGGTGGCGCTGACCGGACCGATCTTGGCCAGAATGGTGCTGATGCCCAGCGTCGAGAACTGCTTGCCGCCGTACTGCTTCGGAATGAGGAAGCCCATCATGCCGGACTTCTTGATGAACTCGAGGATTTCCTCGGGGATGCGCTTGGTGCGGCCGATGTCGTAGCGGTCGACCATGCGGCACAGTTCTTCCACCGGCCCGTCGAGGAAGGCCTGTTCCTCTGCCGGCAGCTTGTTGTAGTTCTCGGCCAGGATCTTGTTGAAATCCGGCTTGCCGGCGAAGAAGCCGCCGTCGATCCACACTTTGCCCGCCTCCAGCGCCTGCCGCTCGGTATCCGAGATCTGCGGCAGGATCTTGTTGGCCTTCATCCAGTTCATCAACAATCCAAACATGGCGTCACTCCAAGGTCTGTTTCATTTCGCGCCGTTCCGCGCGGCGCGTCAGTAACATGCGTTACGCGAAGGTCTTGCCGGCCTTGGCCATCTCGACCAGGACTGCCGCCGGCTTGAAGCGCGGCCCGTACTTGGCCGCCAGCTCCTCCGCGCGCTTGACGAATCGGGCCACGCCGTAGGCATTGATGTACTGCAGCGCCCCGCCCTGGTGGGGCGCGAAGCCCCAGCCGAAGATCGAGCCGATGTTGGTATCGGCCACGGTCATGACCACTTTCTCCTCATAGCACCTTGCCGCCTCGTTCGCCTGGGCGAACATCAAACGGTCCATCAACTCCTGCTGGCTCATCTGCTCTTTCGACAGCGGGAAGTACTTGGCAAGTTCCGGCCAGAGGAACTTCTGGCCGCCTTGCGGGTACTCGTAAAAGCCCTTGCCGGCCTTCTTGCCCGGACGGTCCAGCTCCTTGACCATCATCAGCACGGCCTTTTCGCCGGGGTGGGCGACGTAGGTCTTGCCTTCGGCGGCGAAATCCTTGCGGGTCTGCTCCATCACGTGCAGCGACAGCGACATCGACACCTCGTCGTGCACCGCCAGCGGGCCCACCGGCATGCCGGCCTGGATGCCGGCCATTTCGATGGCGCGCGGATGCTGGCCGTCGAGCAGCAGGGCCAGGCCTTCCATCACATAGGTCGAGAACGAGCGCGAGGTGTAGAAGCCGCGCGAATCGTTGACCACGATCGGCGTCTTCTTGATCTGCTGCACGTAGTCGAAGCCCTTGGCCAGCGTCGCCTTGGAAGTCTTCTCGCCCAGGATGATCTCGACCAGCGGCATCTTGTCCACCGGCGAGAAGAAATGCAGGCCGATGAACTGGTCGGGGCGCAGGCTGGCCTTGGCCAGGCCGGTGATCGGCAGGGTCGAGGTGTTGGAGGCGAAGGTCGCGCTGGCCGGAATGACGGCCTCGGTCTTCTTCGTCACGTCGGCCTTGATGGCGCGATCCTCGAACACCGCTTCGATCACCAGGTCGCAGCCTTCCAGGTCCTTGTAGTCGGTGGTGGGCTTGATGCGGTCGAGGAACACGGCCTTGCCGGCCGGGGTCTCGCGGCCTTTCTTGACGGCTTTGTCGAGCAGGCCGGCGGAGTAGCTCTTGCCCTTCTCGGCAGCCTCGGCGGTCGAATCGAGCAGCACCACGTCCATGCCCGCCTTGGCCGAGACATAGGCGATGCCGGCGCCCATCATGCCGGCGCCGAGGATGCCGAGCTTCTTCACGCTGGACTTTTCAAAGCCTTCCGGCCGCGACTTGCCCTTGTTGATGGCATTGAGCTGGAACCACAGCGTGCCGATCATGTTCTTCGACACCTGGCTCACGCCGAGGTTGGCGAAGTAGCGCGACTCGATGCGGCAGCCGCTGTCGAAGTCGACGATGCCGCCCTCGAACACGCAGCTCATGATGTTGGTCAGCGCCGGGTAGTTGCCCTGGCTCTTGGCATCGGCCATCGACGGCGCGATGGCCCACATCTGCGCATTGGCCGGCGACTTGGAATCGCCGCCCGGCCACTTGAACTTCTTGTCGTCCCAGGGCTGCACCGGTTTCGGGTTGGCAGCGATCCAGGCCTTGGCGCGCGCCAGCAGTTCGGCCCCGTCCTTGACCAGCTCGTTGAGGATGCCCTGCTGCTTGGCCTGGTCGGCGCGCAGCTCCTTGCCTTCCAGCATCAGCGGCAGCGAGGCCTGGATGCCGATCAGGCGCGGCAGGCGCTGCGTGCCGCCGCCGCCGGGCAGCAGGCCCAGCTTCACTTCCGGCAGGCCGAACTTGGCCTTGGGATTGTCGATGGCGATGCGGGTGTGGCAGGCCAGCGCCAGCTCCAGGCCGCCGCCCAGTGCGGTGCCGTTGAGCGCCGCCACCACCGGCCGGCCGCACGTCTCCAGGCGGCGCAGGATGCCCTTGTAGGCTTCGGCCATGTCGTACACCGACTGTACGTCGGTGTTCTTGTACAGCCCTTCGATGTCGGCGCCGGCGAGGAACTCCTTCTTGCCGGAGGTGATGATCACGCCTTTGACGGCGGCATCCTTGCCGATGCGCTCCACCGCTTCGGCGAGGCCGCGGGTGAGGGTTTCGTCGAGCACGTTCATCGAACGGCCCGGCAGGTCCAGGGTCAGGGTCACGATGCCATCGGCATCCTGTTCGTAGCGCACTGCGGTGTTGTTCTCGGCCATGGTCATAGTGCCTGTGGTTTCCTTAGACGCGCTCGATGATGGTGGCGATGCCCATGCCGGCGCCGACGCACAGCGAAATCAGCGCGGTGGACTTGTTGCTGCGCTCCAGCTCATCGAGCGCGGTGCCGAGGATGATGCTGCCGGTGGCGCCGAGCGGATGGCCCATGGCGATGGAGCCGCCGTTGACGTTGACCTTGTCCAGGTCGATGTCGAGCGCGCGCACCGCCTTCAGCACCACCGCGGCGAAGGCCTCGTTGATCTCGAACAGGTCGATGTCCTTCACCGTCATGCCGGCCTTCTTCAGCGCCTTCTGCGCCGCCGGGGCGATGCCGGTGAGCATGATGGTCGGCTCGCTGCCGATCACCGCCACCGAGCGGATGCGGGCGCGCGCCTTCAGGCCCAGCGACTTGCCCTTCTCCGGTGAGCCGATCAGCACCAGCGCGGCGCCGTCGACGATGCCGGAGGAGTTGCCGGCATGGTGCACGTGGTTGATCTTCTCCACCGTGGTGTACTTGCGCAGGGCGGTGGCGTCGAAGCCCATCTGCCCCATCTGCTCGAACGAGGCTTTCAGCGTCGACAGGCCCTCGACCGTGGTATCGGCGCGGATGTACTCGTCATGGTCCAGCACGGTCATGCCGTTGAGATCGGTGACCGGGATCACCGACTTGCTGAAGTAGCCCGCCTCGCGCGCCTTGCTGGCGCGCTGTTGCGAGCGCACCGCGAAACTGTCCACGTCCTGGCGGGAGAAGCCCTCGATCGAGGCGATCAGGTCGGCGCCGATGCCCTGCGGGGCGAAGCCGAGCTGGTGGTTGATGCGCGGGTCCATGGCCCAGGCGCCGCCATCCGAGCCCATCGGCCAGCGCGACATGCTCTCCACGCCGCCGGCCACCACCAGGTCCTCCTGGCCGGACATCACCTTCATCGCCGCCAGGTTCACCGACTCCAGGCCCGAGGCGCAGAAGCGGCTCTGCGTCACGCCCGGCACGTTCTCGGCCCAGCCGGAATACAGCACCGCGGTGCGCGCGATGTCGGCGCCCTGCTCGCCCACCGGCGTGACGCAGCCCAGCACCACGTCGTCCACCTGGCTGGTGTCGAGCTGGTTGCGCTGCTGCACCGCATGGAACAGGTTGCCGAGCAGGTGCACGGGCGACACTTCGTGCAGGCTGCCGTCCTTTTTGCCCTTGCCGCGCGGCGTGCGCACGGCGTCGTAAACAAAGGCTTCAGTCATGGGGCGATCCTTGGAAGAGAGGGGTTGAAGGTGGCGGTAATCTTTATTACTCTTGTGCTGCGCCAGATGGC
The DNA here is from genome assembly GCA_964451925.1 of uncultured Nevskia sp. Taxonomy (GTDB): domain Bacteria; phylum Pseudomonadota; class Gammaproteobacteria; order Nevskiales; family Nevskiaceae; genus Nevskia. The sequence continues at coordinate 17,013 of CAYVKA010000088.1, forward strand.
CGGAATCGGGCGAACGGCAAAGGCGGTGCTGCACTCCGCGCTGAAATTTTGACCAGCCGAGCATAACTCTATGCCATGGTCGCGTCAATACGCATGCGTATGGAGTCGGGCGCCTGAAGTCCGGCGCAAGTAACTATCATTACACCTTGATCAGCATTGTGAGGTTAGGCATGGCTTTGGATGAACCCGGCGCACAGCCGGAACGTGAAATGCCGGCGCTGGCGGACCGTTCGGCGCTGGACCCGGATACGCGCCTGCGCATCGAGCAGGCGGTGCTGGATATCTTCTCCGAGCGCGAATTCCACCGCGTCGGCCTGATCGAGGTGGCGCGCGGCGCCAACGTCTCGCTGCAGACCATCTACAAGTACTACGGCAGCAAGGAGGCGCTGCTGTTCAGCAGCCTCGACACCTGGCTGGGCAAGCTCGGTTCGCGCATGATCGACCACCTGCAGGGCATCGAGGACTACAAGGAGAAGTTCCGCAAGGTGTTCTGGGTCTCGCTCGACTTCTTCGAGCGCAATCCCAAGGTGATGCAGCTGGTGATGAGCTCGGTCTACCTCAACACCTGGCGCAAGCAGGAGACGTTCCAGAACCCGGAGCTGTTCGGCACCTTCATCAAGGTGCTCGGCGAGGGGCGCGCCAAGGGCGTGCTCAACGACCAGGTGGACGAGAAGATCCTGCTCGACTACATCTTCGGCGTGATGTTCCGGCTGGTGCAGATGTACTTCCACCGCGGGCAGCGCGAGTCGCTGACCAAGCAGGCCAATGTGCTGTTCGAGATGTTGTGGCGGGCGATTGCCAAGCCGACGTGAAGACGGGAGCAGTGAATCGGGAATCGGGAGTCGTTGCAAGCCTGCCTCCCGAACCCCGGTTCCACGGATTTATTGCGGTTTCAACACCCGCGTGAAGAACTCCGTCTGATCGCGTGAGGCGTTTTCGAAACCCTCATCGACATAAATATCGAAGTGCCCGATCGGATAGCGCTTCACCTCCACCTTGCCGCCGCTGCGTCGCGCGCCGTCCTCCATCGCCGCCGGCGGCACCACCCGATCCTCGGTGGCGATGCAGAACAGCGCCGGGCAGGGCAGGCGCGCGGTCATGGTATTGGGGCGGTATAGCGCCAGGTCCAGCGCCCAGCTGCAGGTGATCAGGTTGTGCCAGTCCGGCGGCGCGATGCGCAGGTAGCCCGGCTTGGAATCCGGCGTGGTCAGCGCCGCGGTTTCGCCGGGCGCGCCAACCACCGGCATGGTGACGCGGCCCAGGCCGAGCAGCCCGCGCGCGGCGTCGGCGAGGCCATAAGCGGTCATCTTCAGTACATGGCCGGCGCCGGCCTGGCGCAGCAGGTTGAGCAAGGCGGCGAAGCCGTCCATCATCGCGCCCTGCGAGCTGACCGCGGCCACCCGCCCATCCCGCACCGCCGCCGCCACCGAATGCGCGCCGGAGAAGGAGCTGCCCCACAGCGCGATGCGCGCGGGATCGACGCCCGGCAGGCTGCGCGCATGGGCGATGGCCGCGGCCCAGTCCTGCAGCTGCCGCGGCACGCTGATCCATTGCCGCGGCTCGCCGTCGCTGTTGCCGAAACAGCGGTAGTCGAAGCACAGCACATGCAGGCCGGCGGCGGCGAAGCGCCGCGCGAACGGCTCCAGCCCGGCGGCGCGAGTGCCGCCGAGGCCGTGGGCCATGACCACGCAGGGCAGGCCGGCGGCGTTGCTCAGCGCCTGCGCCGGGCCCGCTGCCGGCAGGAAATGCCCGGCGCGCAGCGTCACGCCCTGGCTGGGGAATTCGACTTCCTCGACCGTGATGCCCCGTTCCGCGACGACCTGAATTGCAGCGCTCATCCCGTTCTCCCGCGTCGGCTGGTGCCCCACTTTACGCCGCCGCCGATGTCAGGGATGCGTCGCTCCGCCGGCCAGCCCCTGCAACAGCATGGCCCCGCCCAGCAGCAACAGGATGGCGCCCATCACCCGGTCGATCCAGTGGCCGTAGGCCTGCAGCCGCGCGCGCACGCGCGGGTGGCCCAGGGTCCAGGCGACGAAGCAGAACCACAGGCCGGTGGCGAAAATCATCCAGGCGCCCAGCGCCAGGCGCAGCGGCACCGAAGCGGCGCCGCTGATCACCGCCGAGCACAGCGCGACAAAGAACAGCATGGCCTTGACGTTGAGCGCATTGGTCAGGAAGCCGATGCCGAAGTCGCGCGCCGCGGCGTGGGCCGGCGCGGCCGCCGGCGT
>CAYVKA010000089.1:0-19045 GCA_964451925.1 uncultured Nevskia sp.
CGCTGTTCCTGCTCTACACCTCCGGCTCCACCGGCAAGCCCAAGGGCGTGCAGCATTCCAGCGCCGGCTACCTGCTCGGCGCACACCAGACCACGCAGTGGCTGTTCGACGTGCGCGAGGATGACGTGTTCTGGTGCACCGCCGACGTCGGCTGGGTCACCGGCCACAGCTACGTCTGCTATGGCCCGCTGTCCAACGGCACCACCATCGTCATGTACGAAGGCGGGCCGATGACGCCGGACGCGGGGCGCTTCTGGAAGATCTGCCAGGATCACAAGGTCAGCATCTTCTACACCGCGCCGACGGCGATCCGCGCGCTGATGAAGATGGGCGAACAGATCCCGGGGCGCTACGACCTGTCGCGGCTGCGCCTGCTCGGCTCGGTGGGCGAACCGATCAACCCGGAAGCCTGGATCTGGTACCACCGCGTCATCGGCAAGGAGAAGCTGCCGATCGTCGACACCTGGTGGCAGACCGAGACCGGCGCCGTGATGATGTCGCCGATGCCCGGCGCCACGCCGCTCAAGCCCGGCTCCTGCACGCAGCCGATTCCCGGCATCTTCGCCGACATCGTCGACGAGTCCGGCGAGTTGATCCCCGGTCTGGACCAGGGCGGCTACCTGGTCATCACCAAGCCCTGGCCGTCGATGCTGCGCACCATCTGGGGCGACAACGAACGCTACATCAAGACCTACTGGGGCCAGTTCAACAACAAGTATTACGTCGCCGGCGACTCCGCCCACCGCGACAAGGACGGCTACTACTGGATCCTCGGCCGCGTCGACGACGTGCTCAAGGTCGCCGGCCACCGCCTCGGCACGATGGAAGTGGAGTCGGCCCTGGTGGCGCATCCGCGCGTGGCCGAGGCCGCGGTGGTCGGCCGGCCGCACGACATCAAGGGCGAGGCCATCGTCGCCTTCGTCATCCTCAAGGGCCAGCGCCCCACCGGCGCCGAGGCCGAGGAGCTGGTCAAGGAACTGAAGAACTTCGTCGCCCACAGCATGGGTCCCATCGCCAGGCCCGACGACATCCGCCTGGCCGACAACCTGCCCAAGACCCGCTCCGGCAAGATCATGCGCCGCCTGCTGCGCTCCATCGCCAAGGGCGAGGAGATCACGCAGGACGTCTCGACCTTGGAGAACCCGGCGATCGTGGCGCAGCTGGCCGGGAAGGCCTGAAGCCCGCCGGGCCGGGGCAGGCCGCCGGGCCTGCCCCGGCCCGCCATTGACTCAGGTCAATGCCCGCGGCACCCATCGGCCTATGCTTTGAATCGCCGATGGGGGAACCGTTTTCCCGGCGCCATCGGCGCGGACGACGCGGGTCGTCCGCCATGCCGATGGAGTGTATCGATGAGTAACTACGAATCTTTTCCGCAGCTGAGCTGGTTCATCGGAGTGCTGTTTGTCGGCACCACCGTGATCCTGTCGGTGCTGATGTCCGGTGACGTCATCAGCGCAAGCCTGCCGGCACGGCTGGGCAGGCGTTTCCAGGGTTCTCGCCTGATGCGGATGCTGCAGTTGCGGGGCATCGACCCCGCCGCCTATCTGCGCGTCACCTCGAGCGACAACCTGCGGCAGCACCTGACCCGCTGCCGTGACTGCAGTGCGCATGCGCAGTGCGATGCGGCGGCCGGCGCGCACGCCGCCGGGCGCTTCGACTTCTGCGCCAACGCCGGCATGATCGACCGGCTGGCGGGCGGGCGCCTGAATGCGCGCCGCGAACCTGGCATCCATCAGCCGCCTTACGGCAGAACGTTGCAGTCATAGCCGTCTTCACGCCGCCACCCCGGAACAAGGCCTCCGCCAGCAGGGGGAGGCCTACGCCTTGGCTGGACGCCCTCTCTTGGCGACCACCAGGGCATGGGTGGCCATGCCGAGCAATGAAGGATTGGGCCGGACGATGGTGGCGCTGGCGATGGCGCTGACGTAGTCGCGGCAACGCCCCTTGGCCTCGAAGCCTTCGCGGAAGCGCGCGACATCGAAGTGCTCGCCCCAGCCCGGCACGATGCCGCCGGCCAGGCAGACGCCGCCGGTGGCGCCGAAGGCCAGCGCCAGGTCGCCGGCGTAGCGGCCCAGGAAGGTGGTGAACAGGGCCACGGCGGTGCGGGCGATGGCATTGCCGGCGAGCCAGTGCTGCCACACCTCGGCCGCATCCTGGCAGGCCGGCGCCAGGCCGGCTTCGACACATAGCACGCGATGCAGGCGCAGCAGGCCCGGCCCGGACAGCACGTCCTCGGCGGCGACGAAGCCCTCGTGATCGGCCAGCCGTGCCAGCAGGTTCATCTCGCGCGCGTTGCCGGCGGCCAGGCGCGCGTGGCCGCCCTCGCCGGCCAGCACCACACCGCCGCCGGCCGGCAGCCAGGCGGCAACCCCCAGGCCGGTGCCGGGGCCAAGCACCAGGCGCGTGCCGGCGCCGAGGGCAGCGCCGTGCAGGTGTAGCTCGTCCGGCTGCAGGGCCGGCAGCGCGTAGGCCACCGCTTCGAAATCGTTGAGCAGCACCGCCTTGCGCGTGCCGCAGGCGGCGCCGAGCGTGGCGGTGTCGAGCTCGCCGTGGCGGTTGGTCAGGCGGATGCGGCTGCCGCCGTCGGCGCTGCGCTCCACCGGCCCGGCGACGCAGGCGACGCAGGCGCGCAGCGCCGGCTTGCCCTGCGCCACGTAGTACTGGCGCAGCCAGGTGGCCGGCGCCAGCTCGGCCGGCAGCACCTCGGCCTGCAGGCGCTCCAGCACGATCCGCTCGCCCTCGCGCCAGGCCAGCGCGGCGCGCGCACGGGTGCCGCCGAAATCGGCCACCAGGATCATGCGACGCGCTCCAGCACGGCGGCGCGCAGCTCGGCGACGAAGCGCTCGCGCCAGGCGACGATATCCTCCTTCAGCAGTCCGCGCATCAGCTCGGCGTGGCGCTTGCGACGTTCTTCCAGGTTCATATAGCGGGCGGTCTGCAGGGCTTCGGCGACGCCCACAGTATCGTATGGATTGACGATCAGCGCCGCCTGCATCTGCCGCGCCGCGCCGGCGAAGCGCGACAGCACCAGCACGCCCGGATCCTCCGGGTCCTGCGCCGCGACGTATTCCTTGGCGATCAGGTTCATGCCGTCGCGCAGCGGCGTCACCAGGCCGATCTTGCTGGCGCGGTACAGGCCGGCCAGGGCGCGCCGCGACAGGGTGCGATGGATGTAGTGCAGCGGCGTCCAGTCCACTTCCGAGTAGCGGCCGTTGATGTTCGAAGCCATCTGCTCCAGCCGCTGCTTGATGTCGGCATAGGCCTGCACGCCCTCGCGCGTGGGCGGGGCGATCTGCAGGTATTCGACGCGGCCGTGCGCGTCCGGGTAGTCCAGCAGCAGGCGCTCGAATGCGGCGAAGCGCTCGGGCAGACCCTTGGTGTAGTCCATGCGGTCGACACCGATGATCTGGGTGCGCCCGCGCAGCGCGTTCCTGGAACGCATCCACTGGCGCTGGCCATCCTCGCTGTAGACGAAGTCGGCGTAGTCGCGGGCGTCGATGCCGATGGGGAAGGCGGCGGCGCGCACGCTGCGGCCGTAGGCATGCAGCACGTCGCCGCGCAGCTCGGTGCCGGGAATCTCGTTGACGGCGTAGTCGAAGAAGCGCTCGCAGTCGCGCTCGGTCTGGAAGCCGATCAGGTCGTAGGCGAACAGCGACTCGATCAGCTTTCCGTGGTGCGGCAGCGTCAGCAGCACCTCGCGCGACGGGAACGGGATGTGCAGGAAGAAGCCCATGGCCTGTTCACAGCCCATGTCGCGCAGCGACTGGCCGAACGGGATCAGGTGGTAGTCATGCACCCAGATGCGGTCCGACTCCTGCAGCAGCGGCTGCAGGGCGCGGGCGAAGCGCACGTTGACGCGATGGTAGCCCTCGTAATACTGCCGGTCGTAGACGGTGAGGTCGATGCGGTAGTGGAACAGCGGCCACAGGCAGCGGTTGGCGAAGCCGTTGTAGTAGTCCTCGTACTCGGCCGGGGTCAGGTCGATGGTGGCCAGGTTGAAGCTGCCGAATTTCTCGTAGTGGGTAGAGCCCTCGCCGGCGGCGATGTGCCCGCTCCAGCCGAACCACAGGCCGCGCGATTTGCGCAGCGCCTCGACCAGGGCCACCGCCAGGCCGCCGGCGCGCGCCGCGCCGCGCAGCGGCCCGACGCGGTTGGAGACGGCGACAATGCGACCGGCGCTCATGGGCGCACCACGGGCAGCGTGGAGGAGCCCCATGCACCCGCAGTCCTTTTCGTACCGGGTGAGACAAGAGGTCTCATACCGCCTCCGACCAGGGCCGCGACAGGCGCGTGGCCACGGTGATGATGCCGACCATGGAATAGGTCTGCGGGTAGTTGCCCCACAGTTCGCCGGTGCCGGGGTGCAGGTCTTCGGACAGCAGGCCGAGATGGTTGCGGTGGCCGAGCCAGCGCCCGAACAGCTCGCGCGCCTCATCGCGCCGCTCCAGGCGGATCAGGGCGTCGATGTACCAGAAGGTGCAGATGTTGAACGCCGTCTCGGGCGCGCCGAAGTCGTCCGCCGCGTGGTAGCGGAACAGGTAGTCGCCATGCTTGAGGCGGCGCTCCACCGCCGCCACCGTGCCGACATAGCGCGGGTCCTGCGGCGGCAGGAAGCCGACCTCGCCGATCAGCAGCAGGCCGGCCTCGACGTCGCGCCCGCCGAAGCTCTCGGCGAAGCTGTTCAGTTCGGCGTTCCAGGCGCGCGCTTCGATGGCGACGCGGATCTCGTCGGCGCGCCGGTTCCACAGCGCGGCGCGGTCCGACAGCGACAGGTGCGCGGCGATCTTGCCCAGCCGGTCGCAGGCGGCCCAACACATCAGCGCCGAGGAGGTGTGCACCCGCGCCCGCGTTCGCAGCTCCCACATGCCGGCGTCCGGCGTGCTGTAGACGGCGTAGGCGCGCTCGCCCATGCGTTCCAGCCGGGCGAACTCCACGCCGCCGGCGGGGCGCAGCAGGCGCTGGTCGAAGAACGCCTGGCTGTAGGCCAGCACCACGTTGCCGTACACGTCGTGCTGGAAGTGCTGGTAGGCCTGGTTGCCGATGCGCACCGGCCCCATGCCGCGATAGCCGGGCAGCTGCGGCGCCTCGCGCTCGGTCAGCTGACGCTCCAGGCCGATGCCGAACACCGGCTGCAGGTGCTCCACCGCGTCCGGCTCGACGATCAGGTTGGCCAGGTAGCGCAGGTAGTGCTCCATGGTCTCGACTTCGGACAGGCGGTTGAGCGCGCGCACCACGAAGAAGGCGTCGCGCAGCCAGCAGTAGCGATAGTCCCAGTTGCGCTGCGTGCCGGGCGCTTCCGGGATGCTGGTGGTCAGCGCGGCGACGATGGCGCCGGTCTCCTCGAAGGTGCACAGCTTGAGGGTGATGGCGCAACGGATCACCGCTTCCTGCCATTCCAACGGCAGCGCCAGGCGCCGCACCCATTCGCGCCAGTGGCGCTCGGTGGCCTCCTCGAACTCGGCCGCCACCTGGCCGACGCCTTCGCGCAACGTCTCGTCCGGGCCGAGCAGGAAGTTCAGCGGCTGCTCCAGCAGAAACGGCGTCTCGGCCAGCACGTAGGCGATCGGCGCATCGCTGGTCAGGCGCAGCGTGGTCGCCGCGCCGACGTAGCGGATGTGGTTGCTGCCGTGGCTGAGCTGCGGCGCGGTGGCGCCGTAGTCGAAGCGCGGCCGCAGCCGCACCCGCACGCGCGGCGCGCCGGACAGCGGGCGCACCCGCCGCACCAGCTGCAGCGGGCGGAACATGCGGCCGCGCGTGGCGAAGCGCGGGGCGAAGTCCACCACCTCGACCGCGCCGCCGTTGCCGTCGTACAGCCGTGTCACCAGCAGCGCGGTGTTGTCGCGGTAGAACTGCTCGCTGCGCGACTGGCCCTCCAGCTCGATCGACCAGTAGCCCGGCTGCTCCGCGCCGGCTTCGCCGCCGAGCAGGGCGTGGAACACCGGGTCGCCGTCGAAACGCGGCAGGCAGCACCAGACGATGCGCGCATGGCGGTCGACCAGGGCGCCGTAGGCGCAGTTGCCGATGACGCCGAGGTCCAGCGATGAGGCGGCTGGGAGTCGTTTCATTTGTCGTCCTGACAAGAGCCGGGCCGTCCTGGCCCGGACTGTTCAAACCGCGCGCCGCGTCCGGCCAGCGCGCTCCTTCAGCAACTTCTAGGAAATCGTCCGCCCCTCCTTCACCGCAGCCGGGTCGGCCGGCGGCCGCGCAATCCCGGCCAGCCAGGCGCGCACCGCGGCGGGATGGGCCAGGCGCAGCGCCGCGGCGCTGTCGCCGTGGCCCACCTTGACGCCGAGGCCGCCGAGCGCCTGCGCGGCGCGCATGCCGTCCTCGTCGGTGGCGTCGTCGCCGACGTAGACCGGCCGGCGGCCGGCGAAAGGCGCCTGCTGCATCAGCGCGCGCAGCGCCGCGCCCTTGTCGGCGTGGCGCGGCCGCGCCTCGAAGACGTACTTGCCGGCGATCACCGCCACGTCCAGGCCGGCGACGGCATCGCGCAGCAGGCGCTCGGCATCGGCCGCGCGCTGCGGCGCGGCGCGGTAGTGCAGCGCCAGCGCCGCGCCCTTGTGCTCCAGCCACAGCGCCGTGTCGTCATTGAGCCGCGCCGCCAGCCGCTGTGCCGCACCGTCCAGCACCGGCTGCAGCGGCGGCGCCGTGTCGCGCGGATCGGTGCGCAGCTCGGCGCCGTGCAGCCCGGCGCCGCTGAAACGCATCGGCGCCAGCAGCTGGTCGATCGACGCCAGCCGCCGGCCACTGACGATGGCCAGCGCATCACCGAGCAGCGCCGCCACGCCGGCCAGCAGGGCCGGCAGTTCGGGCGGAATCTGCACCAGATCGGGCCGCTCCGCCAGCTCGACCAGCGTGCCGTCGAAATCGAGGAACAGCGCATCAGCGGAACTGAGCGGGGGACTGACCTGGAAACTGGGCGGAGGCGGTGACTGCACGGCTGCTGTTTGAATTTCCGGCCTTATTGGGGCCTTAGACCAGCGGAATTCAAAACAGTGCCCGCAATCGCGCAGCAGCCCTTCAAAAGCAGGAGGACCTGTTGCTTATTTCAACAATCCTGGCCGTGGATGGCCAGGTGCGGATCAGGGTCGATACTATGCCGCGATGGTGGTGGCGCGCTTCAGCGGCGCCACCTTCGGCGCCTCGTTGAGGTGCCCAAGCTCGACCCAGCGGATGATCGACAGCTTGCCGTTGAAATCCTCGGCCAGCGCGGTGCAGCTTTCCACCCAGTCGCCGCAGTTGTGGTAGGTGATGCCGTGCAGCTGGCGGATCTCGGCGTGATGGATATGGCCACAGATGACGCCGTCGAGACCGCGGCGCTCGCACTCGCGCGCCACCGCGTCCTCGAACTGCGAGATGACGTTGACTGCACCCTTGACCTTGTCCTTGGCGTAGGCCGACAGCGACCAGTACGGCAGCCCCAGCAGGCGCCGGCCGCGGTTGAACCAGAAGTTCGCCGCCATGGTGGTCTCGTAGGCGAAATCGCCGGCCAGCGCCAGCCACTTGTGGTAGCGGGTGATGACGTCGAAGAAGTCGCCGTGCAGCACCAGCAGCTTGCGGCCGTCGGCGGTGGTGTGCACCATCTCGTTGACCACGCGGATGTTGCCCAGCTCCAGCTTGAAGCCGACGAACTTGCGCAGGAACTCGTCGTGGTTGCCGGTGATGTAGAACACCTTGGTGCCGCGCTTGGAGCGGGTCAGGATCTTGCGCACCACATTGGTGTGCTCCTGCGGCCAGAACCAGGAACTGCGCAGCTTCCAGCCGTCGATGATGTCGCCGACCAGGTACAGCGTCTCGCACTCGTTGCGCTTGAGGAAGTCGACCAGGAACTCGGCCTTGCAGCCCGGCGTGCCGAGATGGACGTCGGACAGCCAGATCGTGCGGTAGCGATGGGGCTGTTGCTTGTCCTGTTTCAGCGGCTTGGCCACGGCGACTCCTGCATTTCCACGCCGCTAGCATGCTCCTATTGTGTTAAGAAACCGTGACGTACAAGGGTTTGTTCACCCTGGGTTTCTTGAGTTGCGGCGCAGCCGCCCCATATACAATCGCCAATCGGCTGCAAGGAGCGACAGATGGTCACCGCGCAGGACCTGGAACGGATCAACGGCGAACTCGGCGCACAGCCGCGGGCCCTGGTCGATTGGGCCTATGGGCTGAACCGGCGGACCATCGTCACCACCAATTTCGGCCCGTTTTCGGCGGTGCTGCTGCACATGGTGACGCAGGTGCGGCCGGACATCCCGGTGGTGATGGTCGACTCCGGCTACGGCACCGAGGCCACCTACCGCTTTGCCGACGAGCTGACGCGGCGGCTGCGCCTGAACCTGCACACCTACCTGCCGCGCCGCAGCCGCGCCATGCGCGAGGCGCTGGAGGGCGGAGTGCCCACCCCGGACGACCCGCGCCACGCCGCGTTCACCCGCGAGGTCAAGCTGGAGCCGTTCGGCCGCGCCATCGCCGAAATGCGCCCGGAAGTGTGGTTCACCGCGATCCGCAAGGACCAGACCGAGCACCGCGCCAGCCTCAGCCCGGTGACGCTGTCGCAGGAAGGCATCATCAAGGTGTCGCCGGTGTTCCACTGGTCGTCGAAGCAGATGAACGACTACCTCAAGCTGCACGGCCTGCCCAACAATTTCGACTACGAAGACCCGACCAAGGCCGAAGACAAGCGCGAGTGCGGGCTGCATATCGCCCATTGACCCCCCCGCGGCCGGGCCGCGCCGGCCCCGCGCATGTCAATTGGCCCGGAAATAGCTAATAATTCAGTGAATTATCAGTCCAAGCGGCGCTCATGGTCGATGCAACACTCCCCGGTCTGAATACCCGGCATGGCGGCGAAGAGCCGCCGATGCCGGAAAAGATCGGCAAGTATGAAATCCAGGGCCTGATCGGCAAGGGCTCCTGCGGCTTCGTCTACCGGGGTTTCGACCCCTTCGTGCGCCGCGACGTGGCGGTGAAGACCTCGCGCGGCTTCACCGAGGACCACTCGCACGACGAGGAATCGATCCGCCGCGCCTTCTTCACCGAGGCGCGCGCCGCGGGCATGCTCAGCCACCCGCACATCGTCTCGCTGTACGACGCCGGCATCGAAGACGGCATGAACTACCTGGTGATGGAGTACATCGACGGCGACACGCTGATGCCCTCCTGCGTGCGCAACGGCGCGCGCCTGCCGCTGGACAAGGTGGTGGACATCATCTTCAAGTGCGCCAAGGCGCTGGACTACTCCCACTCCAAGGGCGTGCTCCACCGCGACATCAAGCCCACCAACATCATGCTGACGCAGGACGGCGTGCCCAAGGTGATGGATTTCTCCGTGGCCGAGGTCAACGACCCGGCCGCGGTGGTCGACCCCAAGCGCAACGCCGTCGGCTCGCCGCTGTACATGTCGCCGGAGCAGGTGCAGCGCAGCCGGCTGGAGCCGGCCAGCGACCTGTACTCGCTGGGCGTGGTGATGTACCAGCTGCTGACCGGCGAAACGCCATACACCGGCTCGGACCTGCTGCACCTGTTCGCCGCCATCCGCCACGCCCCGGTGCCGCCGGTCGAGGCCAAGCGGGCGGACCTGCCGCGCGAGCTGAGCACCCTGGTCAACCGCCTGCTGGCGAAGAAGGTGGAGCAGCGCTACCAGAGCGGCCGCGAGCTGGCCAACGACCTGCTGCGCATCTTCGAGCGGCTGAAGCAGGCCGATGCCAACCTGAGCCGGCGCGAGAACCGCGACTCGCTGCGCTCGCTGCGCTTCTTCGACTCCTTCAGCGACGACGAGATCGCCGAGATCCTCAACGCCAGCCACCTGCTGAACTACGCCCAGGGCGCGGAAATCGTGCGCGAGGGCGAGATCGACAGCGCGTTCTACCTGATCGCCCGCGGCAACGCCGAGGTGCGCAAGGGCAACACCCCGATCGACACCCTGATGAAGGGCGACTGCTTCGGCGAGATCGGCTTCCTCACCGCCACCCGCCGCACCGCCACCGTGGTCGCAGCCACGCCGGTACTGGCGCTGCGCGTCAGCTCCACCCTGCTCGACCAGGTCAGCAGCGACTGCCAGCTGCGCTTCTACAAGATTTTCACGCAGACGCTGATTTACCGCCTTTCACTCACCAACGCCAAGCTGAGCGCGGCCAGGGGCGGGTAAGGAATTGCGCCGCGGCGATGGCTCCGTGTCATCGCCCGCTTTCAGATCGCGTCACCGTCTCGCCGCGGATGACAACGGCCGCCGGATCGGGAGCCGGCCGGCGGCCTGCCCAGCGGTCATTTTTTTACAATAACGGTTGACGCCGCCGGCGTATAACAGCTCCTTCACGGTTCATCCCAAAGCCTTGCATGGCGGGGTGGTCGTTCCGATATGCTAGGGCCCAACGGGGAACTCCACTTTTCGCATGAACGACAAATCGGCGCTGCTCAACCAGCTGCGCATTGACCGGAGCAGTGCGCCGCCGCCGGCCGATCGTGGCTGGCTCAAGTGGCTGGCCCTGGGCCTGCTGGTGCTGCTGCTGGCCGCGCTCGCCGGCTGGTGGCTGAGCCGGCCGTCCGGCGTACCGGTGAAAGAAGTCACGGCGCAGCCGCTCAAGGGCGCCGCGCCGGGCGTGGCCGCCGGGGCCTCGCTGCTGGACGCTTCCGGCTACGTGGTGGCGCGCCGCCAGGCCACGGTCTCGGCCAAGATCACCGACAAGGTGGTGCAGGTGCTGATCGAGGAAGGCCAGCACGTCAAGGCCGGCCAGGTGGTGGGCCTGCTCGACGACACCAACATCCGCGCCGCCTTCGACCAGGCCACGGCGCAGCTGCGCTATGCCGAGGCCGCGCTGGCCGAGGTCAGGGTGCAGCAGGGCAACGCCGAGCGCAACTACAAGCGCGTGCAGGGGCTGGTGGCGGAGCATTTCGTCAGCGAGTCCGACCTGGACACGGCGCGCACCAACTACGACAACCTGACGGCGCAGCTCGCCACTTCCTCACGCAACGTCAAGGTGACGCAGGAAGGCGTGAGCGTGGCGCAGCGCAATCTCGACGACACCGTGGTGCGCGCGCCGTTCGACGGCGTGGTCACCACCAAGGATGCGCAGCCCGGCGAGATCGTCTCGCCGATCTCCGCCGGCGGCGGCTTCACCCGCACCGGCATGGGCACCATCGTCGACATGGATTCGCTCGAGGTCGAGGTCGACGTCAACGAGAGCTTCATCAACCGCGTGCATTCGGACCAGCCGGCCTCGGTGCGGCTGAACGCCTACACCGACTGGGAAATCCCGGCCTACGTCATCGCCGTGATCCCCACCGCCGACCGCAGCAAGGCCACGGTGAAGGTGCGCGTCGGCTTCAGGCAGAAGGACCCGCGCATCCTGCCGGAGATGGGCGCGCGCGTCGCCTTCCTCAGCGAGGCGCCGCCGGAAACGGCGGGCGCGCCGCCGCCCAGGGGCGTGCTGCTGCCGCCCGAGGCGGTACAGGCCGGCAGCGGCGACGCCGGCACGGTTTACGTGATCCGCGGCGACGACACCGTCGAGCGCCGCGCGGTGAAGCTCGGCGCGCGCGGCGGCGATGGCCAAACCGTACTGTCCGGACTATCCTCCGGCGAGCGCGTCGCCGTCGGCGATTTCGCCCGGCTCGCGGATGGAGCGAAGATCAAGATTCAGCAGTAACGGCCAATTCGGAACGTCGCCCCCGCGCAGGCGGGGACCCGGTTTTCTTGCCAGGGATGCGAAGCGCCACGGCAAATCCGGATTCCCGCCGGCGCGGGAATGACGATGGACTTGAATGACGCGGCACCTTCTGAGGAGTGACACGCATGTCCGCCATCGTATCCCTGCGCAACGTGGTCAAGACCTACACCCGCGGCAAGCAGGCCGTGGAGGTGCTGCACCACCTGAGCATCGAGATCGCCCAAGGTGATTTCGTCGCGCTGATGGGCCCCTCCGGCTCGGGCAAGACCACGCTGCTCAACCTGATCGGCGGGCTGGACCGGCCCACTTCGGGCGAGGTCAGCGTCGCCGGCGAGCGCATCGACCAGCTGTCCAGCGGCCAGCTGGCCAAGTGGCGCGCGCGCCACGTCGGCTTCGTCTTCCAGGTCTACAACCTGATGCCGATGCTCACCGCCGAGCGCAACGTCGAGCTGCCGCTGCTGCTGACCAACCTGTCCGCCGCGCAGCGCAAGCAGAACGTGCAGGCGGCGCTGGCCGTGGTGGGCCTGGCCGAGCGCGCCAAGCACAAGCCGGCCGAGCTGTCCGGCGGCCAGGCGCAGCGCGTGGCCATTGCCCGCGCGCTGGTGGCCGACCCGACGCTGCTGGTCTGCGACGAGCCGACCGGCGACCTCGACCGCACCACCGCCGACGAGATCCTGAACCTGCTGCAGATGCTCAACAAGGACCACGGCAAGACCATCGTCATGGTGACGCACGATCCCAAGGCCGCCGACTTCGCCAGCCACCAGCTGCACCTGGACAAGGGCCAGCTGGTCGAAGGCAACGCCCACGCCTGATGGCACGGAGGCCGTCATGAAATACTTTCCGCTGCTGTGGGCCGCGCTGTGGCGCAAGAAGGTCCGCACCATCTTCACGCTGCTGTCGATCGTGGTGGCGTTCCTGCTGTTCGGCATGCTGCAGGGCGTGAACTCGGCTTTCAACGAGGCGGTGGAAAAGGCCAACGTCAACCGCCTGATCACCACCAGCAGCATCGCGCTGACCGAGAACCTGCCTTACGCCGACCTGGCGCAGATCGAGGCGCTGCCGGGCGTGGCGCGCGTGGCCCACGCCAGCTGGTTCGGCCCCTACTACCAGGACCCGAAGAACTTCATCTTCACCTTCCCGGTGGAGCCGGAGCGCTACTTCGCGGTCTACCCGGAGCTGATCCTGCCCAAGGAGCAGCTGGCGGCGTTCCAGCAGACCCGCACCGGCGCGGTGATCGGCGCTGACCTGGCGCGCAAGTACGGCTGGAAGGTGGGCGACCGCGTGCCCCTGCACTCCACCATCTGGACCAAGCCGGACGGCACCTCGGACTGGAACTTCGACGTCGTCGGCATCTACGAAACCCCGAGCAACCGCTCGCAGGAAAACGCCTTCTTCTTCAACTACAAGTATTTCGACGAGGGCCGCAGCTTCGGCAAGGGCTCGGTGGGCTGGTACATCATCCAGGTCAAGGACCCCTCGCAGTCGGCGCAGGTGGCGGCGGCGGTGGACCGGCTGTTCGCCAACTCCACCGACGAGACCAAGACCGAGACCGAGAAGGAATTCCAGCAGGCCTTTCTGAAGCAGATCGGCGACATCAACATGATCGTCACCTACATCCTGTTCGCGGTGTTCTTCGCGCTGCTGTTCGCCACCGGCAGCACCATGATGCAGTCGGTGCGCGAGCGCGTGCCGGAGCTGGCGGTGCTGAAGACCCTGGGCTTCTCCGACGGCGCCATGCTGACCCTGGTGCTGTGCGAATCGACGCTGCTATGCGTGCTCGCCGCCGTGCTCGGGCTGCTCATCGCCTGGGCCCTGTTCCCCGGGCTGAAGGACGTCATCGGCGTGGTCAGCCTGCCGCCGCCGGTGATCGTCGAGGGCTTCGTCGTGGCCCTGCTGCTGGCCTTCATCACCGGCATCGTGCCGGCGTGGCGGGCGAAGCGGCTCGACATCGTCGAGGCGCTTCGCGGATGAGGTCCGGTCAAGCACCGGGCCATTCCCGGCCCGGACTGTTCAGATAAGCGGGGAGTTCCCATGTTCAAGCAAACCGCAGCCATCACCGCCATGAACCTGCGCAGCATCCCGCAGCGTGTCGGCACCTCCTGGGTTATCGTCATCGGCATCGCGGTGACGGTGGCGGTGCTGGTGTCGGTGCTGGCGATGGTCGACGGCTTCAGCAAGACGCTGGCCAACACCGGCCGGCCGGACCGCGCCATCGTGCTGCGCGGCGGCTCGGTGGCCGAGCTGTCCAGCACCATCTCGCGCGACAACACCATCACCATCATGGACGCGCCCGGCGTGAAGAAGGACGCCGATGGCAAGCCCATCGCCTCGGCCGAGATGGTGGCGGTGGTGGCGCTGCCGCAGCGCAAGACCGGCACCGCCGCCAACGTCACCGTGCGCGGCGTCGGCGCCAAGTCCTTCGAGCTGCGCCCGGAGATCCACATGATCGCCGGCCGCATGTTCCAGCCGGCGGTGCGCGAGCTGATCGTCGGCCGCTCGGCCCTGTCGCAGTTCAAGGGCACCGACATCGGCAGCCACATCACCTTCCGCAACACCGACTGGACCGTGGTCGGCGAATTCGAGAGCGGCGGCGACGCGCACGAGTCCGAGCTGATGGGCGACATCGAGACCGTGCTGTCCGCCTTCCGCCGCAACCTGTTCCAGTCGGTCACGGTGCTGCTGGACTCGCCCGCGGCCTTCGCCGCTTACAAGGACAAGCTGACCACCGACCCGACCCTGACGGTGGACGTGAAGCGCGAGCCGGAGTATTACGCCGAGCAGTCCAAGCAGCTCAACAAGCTGCTCAACTTCCTGGCCTTCGGCGTCGGCAGCATCATGGCCGTGGGCGCCATCTTCGGCGCGCTCAACACCATGTACTCGGCGGTGTCGGCGCGGGCGCTGGAGATCGCCACGCTGCGCGCCATCGGCTTCGGCTCGGGCGCGGTGGTGGTGTCGGTGTTCGTCGAGGCGCTGCTGCTGTCGCTGGTCGGCGGCGTGGCCGGCGCGGCCGCGGCCTGGGTGTTCTTCAACGGCAACACCGTCAACACTCTCGGCGCCAATTTCACCCAGGTGGTGTTCCACCTCAGCGTGTCGCCGCACCTGCTGGTCTCCGGCATCGTCTGGGCCTGCTTCATCGGCATTTTCGGCGGCCTGTTCCCGGCGATCCGGGCGGCGCGCCTGCCGGTGGCGGCGGCGCTGCGCGCGGCGTAGTGTAAGGCGGGGGCACAGCCCGGGAACGCATGGCGCGGCAGGCCGCTGCCGCAAGGGTGGTCCCGCGCGCGGCGGGAGATGACGGGCCGATGGGGCTTGAGCGGTAGCACGGGCACAAGGGGGAGGCGCGATGAAATACGTACCTCTGTTGTGGGCCACGCTGTGGCGCCGCAAGGCGCGCACCATCTTCACGCTGCTGGCGCTGACGGCGGCGTTCATGCTGCTCGGCCTGCTGCAGGCGGCGCAGTCCCTGTTCAGCGGCGGCTCGCTCAACCTCAACGCGCCGATCCTGATCGCGCAGGCGCGCGTGTCGTTCACCAACCCGCTGCCGATGCGCCTGCTGCCGCAGCTGGAGGCACTGCCGGAAGTGGCGGCGGTGTCGCACTCGCAGTTCTTCGGCGGCGTCTACAAAGACCCGAAGAATTTCTTCCCTCAGTTCGCGGTGAACCCGGAGCGCTGGCGCAAGGTGTTCCAGGAATGCCGCCTGCCGGACGCGCAGTACCAGGCCTGGACCAGCTCGCGCACCGCCGCCATCGCCGGGCGGCAGCTGGCCGAGCGCTACGGCTGGAAGATCGGCGACCGCATCCCGCTGACCAGCCAGATCTGGCAGCACAAGGACGGCAGTCGCGCCTGGACCTTCGACCTGGCCGGCATCTTCGACGACGTCACTGCCGACTCCTGCGCCCGCAAGGGCAATATGTACATCCGCTACGACTACTTCGACGACGGCCGCCTCAACGGCCAGGGCGGCGCCGGCATCTTCGTGCTGCGCATCCGCGACCCCAACCAGGCCGAGGCGGTGGAGCGCAAGGTCGATGCCCTGTTCGAGAACTCGCCGGACGAGACCAAGACCCAGACCGAGAAGGATTTCAGCCTCAACTTCCTGCGCCAGATCGGCAACCTGGGGCTGATCCTCAACCTGATCGTCGGCGCCGTGTTCTTCAGCATCCTGCTGATCAGCGGCAACACCATGAGCCAGGCGGTGCGCGAGCGCATCCCCGAGCTGGCGGTGCTGAAGACCATCGGCTTCGCCAACAGCTCGGTGCTGACGCTGGTGCTGGCCGAGTCCTACCTGTTGTGCCTGCTCGGCGCCATCGCCGGCATGCTGCTGGCGCTGGCGCTGATGGCCTTGCTGGCACGGCTGCCGCTGAGCCTGCCGCCGCTCAGCGCGGACTGGCGCGTGTGGCTGTTCGCCGCCGCAGCGGTGGCCGTGCTGGGCCTGCTGGTCGGCATCCTGCCGGCGTGGCGCGCGCGGACTCTCAGCATTGTCGATGCGCTGGCGGTGAGGTGAGCCCATGAAACAGACGCTTGCCGTGACCTGGATGAACCTGCGCAGCATTCCGGCGCGCTTCATCACCTCGCTGGTGATCGTCATCGGCATCGCCCTGGTGGTGGGCGTGCTGGTGGCGATGCTGTCGATGACCAAGGGCTTCGAGCACACCCTGAAAGGCACCGGCGACAACCGCCGCGCGCTGATCCTCTCCGGCGGCGTCACCGCCGAGCTGTCGTCCTACATGGGGCCGGACGTGATGCCGCTGCTGCGCGAGCTGCCCGGCATCCAGCGCGACGCCGCCGGCAAGCCGCTGTCCTCGGCCGAGATCGTGGTCATCACCGAGCTCAAGCGCAACGGCGGCGACGTCAACGTCGCGCTGCGCGGCATCGAGCCGCCGGGCATGGCGCTGCGCCCGGAGGTGAAGCTGGTCGAGGGCCGGATGTTCCAGCCCGGGCTGCGCGAGGTCATCGCCGGGCGCGCCGCCACGCGCCAGTTCAGCGGCCTCAGCGTCGGCTCCAAGCTGGAATTCCGCGCCTCGGAGTGGACCGTGGTCGGCGTCTTCGACTCCAGCGGCGACGCCCACGAAACCGAGCTGTGGACCGACGCCGACACCGCGCGCAGCGCCTTCGGCCGGCCCGGCGCCTCCTCCGTGCTGGCGCAGCTGGCCCAGCCCGGCGCCGCCGGCCTCAAGGCGCTGCAGGCCACGGTGGCCGCCGACCCGCAGTTCCAGGTGGACGTGCTGGGCGAGCGCGACTACTACACCGCGCAGTCGCAGCAGACCACCGAGGGCATCAACGTCTTCACCCTGGCCGTGACCATCATCATGGCCTTCGGCGCCGTGTTCGGCGCGCTCAACACCATGTACTCGGCCGTGGCGGCGCGGCAGATCGAGATTGCCACGCTGCGCGCCATCGGCTACTCCGGCCTGCCGGTGCTGGTGTCAGTGCTGGCCGAGGCGGTCAGCCTGGCCCTGCTCGGCGGCGCCATCGGCGCCGGCATCGCCTGGCTGCTGTTCGACGGCCTCACCACCACCACCCTCAACCAGGGCTCCTTCACCCAGGTCGCCTTCAGCTTTGCCGTGACCCCCGACCTGGTGCTGCGCGGCCTCGCCTGGGCCCTCGCCGTGGGCCTGATCGGCGGCTTCTTCCCGGCGCTCAAGGCGATCCGGCAACCGGTGGCCGAGGCCCTGCGCGGAGCCTGAGCAGGCGGCGCGTTCCTACGCTGCGGTCCCGGTTTGAATCCCCTCTCCCCACGCACTTGGGGAGGGTCAGGGTGAGGGGCGCGCACTCCGCTCAAGCGGCGCGGCCGGCCCCTCACCCCTGCCCTCTCCCCATAGGCATGGGGAGAGGGGGAAAAGCAGGTGGCGCCCATTGGTTCACCCCCCACGGTTCAGGCACCCACCCCCATCCGCTAGACTTCCACCATTCCATATATGGTCTCCACCATGAGCCTCCATTCACCCAGCACCCTGCGCCGCCTGTTCGTCGAGGCGGCCACCGACAAGTTCGCCCGCAACGTCCCCGACTTCGTGCGCCTGCAGAAGCTGGTCGCCGGCAACGGCGGCACCTTCCTCAACGACCACGGCGCCATCCGCACCGCCGACCCGCAGGTTCGGGCGCTGTTCGTGCGGGCGGCGCGGGTGCTGGGGCTGCGGCGCGAGCTGGACTACGCCTTCCCGGCGAAGAAGCTGGTGTCGTTCGACCTGCAGGCGGTGGGCGACGACGCGCACCAGTTCAAGATCTTCGTCAGCCAGGTCGATCTGGACGCCTACCCCGCCGAGGTGGCCGCGCTGATCCGCGACGACTGCATGGAGCAGATCGCCGCCGCCGACCATGCCCGCTTCCTCGCCCTGATCCACAAGGCCGAGGCCGCCGGCGGCCTGGCCGCGGCGGACGCCGAAGCCTTCGTCACCCATTTCGTCGGCCAGCTGATGAGCCGGCCCGGCCCGCCGCTGAAGCGCAGCACGCTGCAGGCGGTGGCCGCCGTCTCCGGCGAAGCCGCCAGCGCGCTGGCGCTGGGGCCGGACTTCAACCACGTCACCATCGACGTGCGCGCCGCCGGCTTCCCCGGCATCGAGGCGATGGCCGCCGCGATGCAGGCGCAGGGCTTCCGCATGCTGCCCGCCATCCAGGGCGCCCCCGGCACCAAGCTGCGCCAGACCGCCACCCTGGCCGCGACCATGGACACCCCGGTGCGCGAAGCCGACGGCGCCGTCGGCGTGGCCCAGACCGAAAAGCAGTTCGTCGAGATCATCGAGCGCGCCCAGGCCCAGGACGCCGACGGCACGCCGCTGTGGGCGCAGGACGGCCGCCCGCTGATCTTCCGCAACTTCCTCGCCGCCAACGCCGAAAAGATTTTCGACGCCGCCTCGACCAAGCCGGCCGGCGGCATGAGCTGCTGAGCCAGCCCCCGCCCTTGCCGGGCGATACCGGCTGAAGGGCCGCTGCCCGGCAACGGTTGCCGGCCCGGCCAGCCCGGGCGAAGCGCAGGATCCGGCGCCGGCGCGCCGCTTCGCTCCGCCCGCAGCCACACCACGCCGCCATCGCGCCGGCGAAGTCTCACGCGAACTCGCCCGTACCCGCCGCGAAAAAAATATTCACTGGCCACCATTTCTCCAGCGACGGCTGCGCATTCGCGGCGTATCCTATTGTGAAGTTGTCAGGATTCACCGCTGTTTGCTCGGGCCCTTCGATGCTTCGCGTGTTTCGTTCCTTCCACGGACTGGCTTTTCTGCTCCTCTCCTGTGCCGCCCTGGCGCAGCCTTCCTCCTCCCCGACTCCCGCCGCGGCTCCGTCGGCCGTTTCGACGGCTCCGGCGGCGGCGGGGACGCCGAAGGGAAGCAACGGGCAGCAGTAGAGACGTGATCCGGCGAGTCCCCGAGCGCGGCTGCATCCCTCCCGGCCGCCTC
>CAYVKA010000090.1:0-18804 GCA_964451925.1 uncultured Nevskia sp.
GCGTAGCGATGCGCAAAAATGGCCCCGTCCCCCACCATGTTCGTGGGGGTTGCGCTCAAAATCGCGCCAGGCGGCGTTGTCAGACCTGGCCATGGAATCACCATGGCCAGGTCCTCCGCCTTGCCTGACGCGCCCGCTGTTATAAAAGCGGGGAGCTGCAACGCAGCGATCCAATGATTGTCAACAGACCCTAAAGCGGCAGCCCGGAGCCGCCGCGCTACGGCAACAGCAGCAAGCCCACCGCCACAGCGGCCGCCAGCAGGAACGGCACGGCGATGCGGTGGAATTCGGCGAAGCCGCCCTGCGCCTGCGCCAGGCGCAGGGCGATGAGATTGGCCAGCGAGCCGATGAAGAAGCCAAAGCCGCCGACGCTGACGCCGTAGGCCAGCGCCGTCAGGTCGTGCACCTGGCGCTGCAGCAGGATGGCGGCGGGCACGTTGCTGATCAGCTGCGAGCTGGCGATGCCGGCCAGGTAGGCGCCCAAGCCCTGGCCGATCGGCAGCGAGCCGAGCCAGGCGCTGATAGCCGGCAGCTCGGCCAGCTGCCGCAGGTCGACGAACATCAGCGCGATGATCGCCAGCAGCATCCAGTCGGCGCGCGCCAGCACCGCGCGGTTGCCCAGCGCATAGACCGCGCCGACCACGACCAGCGCCGGCAGCAGCTGGTGCAGCGCCAGGGCCAGCAGGAACAGCGGCAGCAGGCCGCCGGAGACGGCGAACCAGCGCCGCGACAGCGCCTGTACATCCTCCGGCGGCACCAGCTCGATGCGCTGGCGTGGCACCAGCCAGCGCACCGTCAGGCCGAGCAGTGCCAGCATCACCGCCACCGCCGGCGCCATCATCGCGACGAAGGCGCCGACGCCGATGCCCGAGCTCTGCCACAGGAACAGGTTCTGCGGATTGCCGATCGGCGTCAGCGCCGAGCCGGCGTTGACCGCCAGGGCCTCCAGCGTCACCAGCCGCGCCAGCGGCAGGCGCGCCTGCGCCGCCAGGCTGCGCGTCAGCGGCACCAGCAGGAACAGGCTGACGTCGTTGGTCACCAGCGCCGCCAGGCCGGCGGAAAACGCCGCCAGCAGCAGGGCCAGGCGGCGCATATCGTGCACCCGCGCCAGCAGCCGGCTGGCGCCGTGCTGCAGGATGCCGCTGAGTTCGATGCCCTTGGTCAGCAGCAGCAGCCCGGCCAGGGCGCCCAGCGTGGGCCAGTCGACCAGGCCGGTCCAGGCGCGCGCCGGCAAGGGGCGCAGCAGCGCGAACGCCAGCGCCACCGCGGCCAGCAGCCACAGCAGCCAGTTGTCGGCATTGGGCCGCAGGCGCGTGGTTGGGGTAAGCCGCGCGCGGCTCGGTTTTGCTGTTGTCATGGCCCGCAACGGCGGCTGTGTGGCCGGATTCAGGGGGATCTGGAGCGCCCGGTGAAGGGGCGGCGCGGTGCCCGACGCACGGCCGGTCCGCGCCGATGGCGGCCTCTTTTATCACAGGTCGGGGTGGCGCGAAAATGTTAACTTGGCGGCCCATGAATACCGGCCATTCCCCAACGGCGGCGCAGCAATCCGCGTCCGCACAGGCCGCGCCGCGCGGCGCCATGATGCTCCAGGCGATCGCGGCGCTGAAGCTGTTCGAGGCCCTGGTGCTGTGCGCCACCGGCGTGGCGGCGCTGGAGCTGCTGCGCCCCGACATCACGCAGGCGCTGGAGGACTGGACGGCGCTGCTGCCGCTGGGCTCCGAGCAGCAGCACCTGGCGCAACACCTGCTCAACTCGCTCACCGGCCTGGGGCCGCACCGCATCAAGGAACTGGGCATCGGCGTGTTCGCCTATGCCGCGCTGTTCGTGGTGGAAGGCATCGGCCTGCTGCGGCGCAAGCGCTGGGCCGAATGGGTGACGGTGCTCAGCACCGCCCTGCTGGTGCCGCTGGAGCTGTGGGAACTGGCCCATCACGCCACGCTGCCCAAGCTGGCGGCGCTGCTGATCAACCTGCTGGTGGTGTGGTACCTGGTGCGGCGCATCCGCAACACGCCGCACCACGGCGCCGCGCCGCAGCCGCAGGCGCCTGGCGGCGGCCTGCCCGGCAAGGCCGGCAGCGCCCAGGGCGTCAGGTAAGGGCGCCAGGTCGTCGCGGCGCGGGAACCCGCGCCTCCGCCGCAGTGAGGCCCGAAGTCCGAGCAGGTCCGCGAAGTTCATGGACCGGTCCGGACCGCCGCTCGCGCCAACCTGCCCTGCCCCTACCGCGGCGGCCGGCGGCCCCGGGCCGCCAGCCGCCGGCTTTCTGTTTCCTAGCTCCTGCCGCGGCGCCGGCGCCAGGCCGCCAGTCCCAGCGGCAGCAGGACCAGCGGGCCGAAAGCGCCGCCTCCACCCGAACCGCCGCCGGAAGAACTGCTGCCCGAGCCGGCACCGGAGGAGCTGCTACCGGACGGTGCGCCGCTGGAAGAGCCGCCAGCGCCGCTGGAACCGGTGCCGCCCGACGAGGCGCCGCTGGAGGACACGCCGCCCGAGGACGAGCTGCCGCCGATGGTGCCGCCGCTGCCGCCGGAGGAGGCCCCGGAGGAACCGGCGCCCGAAGAGCTGCTACCCGACGAGCTGCTGCTGGAAGAACTACCGGACGAACTGCTGCCCGAACCGCTGCCCGATGAGCTGCCCGATGAGCTGCCGGAAGAGGTACTGCCCGACGACGAGCTGCCGGAACCGCCGCCGGAGGAGGAACCGGATGAAGCGCCGGACGAGCCGCCGCCGGAGCTGCTGCCCGTGCCGCTGGCGCAGGCGCCGTCACCGACCAGCGTGTAGCCGAAGCGCGTGCTGGCCGCATCCACCGTCTCGCCCACCGCGATCTGCGTGCTGGCGCCGGTGATGCTGGGCGGCAGGTCGATGAGGATGGCGGTGGTGGAGAGGATCGCCTGCAGCGTCTCGCCGGTGGCCAGATGGAGCGCCGGCTTGTCCAGCACCAGGGTGATGGTGCCGTCGGCGGTGTAGTTGCTGGCGGCGTCGAGCGTGCCCAGGTCGTTGTACAGCGTCAGCAGGCCCAGCGCGCTGATCTTGACGCCGCCGAGGCTGCCGCGCTGGCCGTAGACGAAGGCCGGCACCACCGAGTCGGTGTTCATCGCCACGTAGTAGGCGGTGGTGTCGCCCGGCAGCGTGAAGAACACCGCCCAGCGCGTCAGCGGCGGCACGCTGGACAGGGAGCTGACCTTGAGCGTGAACACCAGCTTGCCCGGCATGGCGGCCGGCTCGGCGACGCTGGCCGAGAGCAGGTCCTGCCCCGGCAGCGGGTCCGGCACCGGCGGCAGCAGGCCGCCGACGATGGGCACCGGCAGCGGGATGCTGGAGCTGCCCGGCGGGCTGGTGACCAGGGTCTTGCCCGGCACGCTGCACACCGCGGGCACACCGCCGACGCTGACGCTCTGCGTCGCGGGCGCGCTGACCGCGCCGTGCGCGTTGCGCACCGTCAGGCTGGCGCTGTAGACGCCGGGGCTGGCGTAGCGGTGCGCGGCGAACTGCGGTGAGGTCTGCTGCAGCGGCAGCGTGTCGTCGCCGAAGTCGATCGTGTAGTACTCAATGGTATCGCCATTGGGGTCGATGGAGCCGCTGGCGTCAAAGGCGGTGCTGAGCGGTGCCGCGCCGCTGGCCGTGGCGACGCTGAGGCTGGCCTGCGGCGGCGCCGGCACGGCGTTGCAGCTGGCGGCGGCGGCCGGCAGCGCGGCGTTGACCGCGGCCAGGTCGATGCTGCCGAAGCCGGTGGTGTAGTCCCAGCCGGTGGTGGCGACGTAGTCGCCGTTGGTGCCGGTGGTGACGTCGTGGAAGCCCTTGGCGGTGGACATCAGCCCGCCGGTCGTGTCCAGCGCGTAGTAGGCCGGCGCGGCGAAGCCCAGGCTGTTGCAGTGGGCACTCTGCAGCCGCGCCCAGGCGCCCACCGCCAGCGGCGAGGACAGGCTGGTGCCGACCACGGCATAGTGGGTGCCGGCGACGATGGTGTCGGCCGAGGAGGCGATGGCGGCTTCCGGCAGGTAGATGCCGGCGTCCATGGCGATGTCCGGCACGCCGCGGCCGGCGCCGGTGCCGCCGAACAGCTGCGCCAGCAGGTCCAGCGCCGGCACCAGGTTCAGCGCCGCCGAGGGCACGATGCCGGTCTGCCAGGCTGGCGGCGCCTCGAGCACGCTGATGCCGCCGCCGCCGGACAGCCAGGCGCTCTCCGAGCTGTAGTTGTAGCTGGCGTCGGTGATCAGCGAGGTGCCGCCCACCGCCACCACGTAAGGCGAGGAATCCGGGTAGTTGGCCAGCAGCGGGATGCCGGCGAGCGGCGCGCCGAGGGCGTTGATCGGCGAACAGACGCCGCCGTCGTCGCCGGTGGAGGCATGCCAGCTGAGACCCTCGCTCATGGCCTGCTGGAAAGCCTGGTCGGAGGAGGCGATGTCCGGCAGCAGCAGGCCGGTGGAGGCGTCCAGCTCGCAGGTGCCATAGGACATGTTGCCGGCCACGGCGTCGCCGCGCGCGGCGAACTCGTTGTACTGGCTGACCAGGTCCGAGGTGTTCTCGGTGGCGTAGATGATCAGCTTCTTGACGTTGTGGGCGATGGCGGTGGAGGACTGGGTGTCCAGGTCCCATTCATCGTCGCCGCTGCCGCTGGGCGTCGGCGTGCTGAAGGCCGCGGTCTCGCGCACCTCCACCGGCACATACGGCAGGCCGTACTGCCGCTCCATCTGGCGCAGGTCGTCGACCACCACGGTGTCCTCGCTGCCGTAGGTGGAAATGGCGATGGCCGCCTGCGAGCCGTCCGGCGAGGAGCCGGCGTCGTAGGCCACGTCCCAGGCGGTGGGCGGGAACGCGGTGATGACCTGCGCCGGGCCGGCGCTGGCCGCCTGCGCGCCGCGCGCCGCCGCCAGCGCGCGCGAGGCCTTCAGCGTCAGCGGCGGGAACACGTTGCGCTCGCGCTGCTGCTCCAGCACGGTCTTGAACTCGGCCATGTTGTTGGGGCCGAGCACGGCGAGCACGATGCCGCCGAGCGAGTCCGGCACCTGCAGGTCGGTGAGATTGGCGCGTACGATGCGGCCGTTGCGCGGCAGCAGCGCCAGCCGCGTGTTGAACGCCTTCTGCACCACCGCCGCGCTGCCGGTGGCGCTGACCAGCAGCCGGTTGCTGGCGACATGCACGTTGCTGAAGCCGGCGCCGCGCAGGTAGTCCGCCACTTTCTGCGCCTGCGCCGGGCTGGGCGAGAAGGCGGCAGCGAACTGCGCCGGCGTGAGATAGCGGCCGTACTGCGGATTGCCCGGCGTGTACAGGTTCTTCAGCAGCGTGTTGAGCGCCGCGGCGTTCTGGATCTTCAGGCTCAGGTGCACATTGATGCGCTGCTCCGCCGGCACCGGCGCGAGGCCGGCAGAAGCGTCGAGCGGCGTCGCCCGGGACAGCGTCGCGTCCCAGCCGGCGTGCGCAGCGAGCGGCAGCGCCAGCGCGGCGCACAGTGTGGCGGCGAGGCGCCGACGGCGGCCGGCGGCGGGCGCCGGCATCGAGATGGTCCCTGGCATCATGTTCCCCTGAGTCTTGTCGTGCAACGCGGCCAGCGCGCCGGCTGAGC
This sequence comes from uncultured Nevskia sp., assembly GCA_964451925.1. Classification (GTDB taxonomy): domain Bacteria; phylum Pseudomonadota; class Gammaproteobacteria; order Nevskiales; family Nevskiaceae; genus Nevskia. The sequence goes on from CAYVKA010000090.1 coordinate 5,558, forward strand.
CGGTCACGCCTGCCGCGATCCCCCGCGTATGGTCCGCGAAGGCCCCTGATTGATTAGCCCACCACGGCCGCGCTTTTGCAAGACCGGCCCGGCTCCCCTGCCTGCAACGCAAGCACAGTGCCAAACGCCGCCGCCGCGCCGCGGCTGGGCTGTTTTTCCCTGAGGTGCCCGCCGGCCTCAGCCGGCGGCGGGCTGCGCCGTACCGCCCGGGCCGCGCCGCAGCAGGCGCTGGCGCAGCCGCAAGCCGGGCTGCTCCACCAGCACATGCAGCAGCCAGCCGCCGAGCAGCGCCGCCAGCAGGCCGCAGAGGAACACCGCATTGCCGTCGGCGGCCCAGCCGTAACCGGATAGCAGCACCTGGGTCAGATGGATCAGCGGCTTGTGCACCAGGTACAGGGAGTAGGAGATCGCGGCCAGGAAGGCGCTGAGCCGCGAACCCCGCCGGCTCAGCACGCAGGCTGGGCTGAGCGCTGCCAGCACCAGACAGCCATAGGCCACCGCAATCAGCGGAAAGCCGAATACCGCGGCGTCGAAATCCACCAGCTCGCGGCACAGCCAGGCGGCGCCGGCGAGCAGGCCCAGACCGGCCAGCAGCCAGGCATTGCCGTAGGCGGCCAGGCGCGCCCACAGCGCCGGGCGCAAGCGCTGCAGCGCCGCCAGGCCGACGCCGCACAGCAGCCCGTCCATGCGCGTGTAGCTGGGGTAATAGATCCACTCGAAGTAGGGCTGCCACAGGCCGGGGTCGTTGGCGCGCGCCAGCGGCTCGACGAACAGCATCCAGCTGTAGAAGCGCAGGAACAGCCCCAGCCCGAACAGGGCCGGCAGCAGCAGCGCCGCGTAGCGCCCCGGCCGCAGCAGCGCCAGGGCCAGCAGCAGCGGCGGCAGCAGCAGGTAGAACTGCTCCTCCACGCACAGCGACCAGGCATTGGAAAAGGCGCTGCCGCTGCGCAGGTCCAGCCCGAAGTTCTGGGTGAAGCTCAGGAAGCGCCACAACGGCGGCAGCTGGCCGCGCTCCTTGAAGGCGGGGATGGTGAAGTACAGCAGCAGCACCGCCAGGTAGGCCGGCACGATGCGCAGCAGGCGTTTGACGTAGAACTCGCGCAAGGCCAGCGGCCGGCCCGCCGCCAGCCGGCCCAGCAGCGGCCCGCCGATCAGGTAACCGCTCAGCACGAAGAACAGGTCCACCCCGCTCCAGCCGAAGGCGCCCACGGTCCCGACCCAGTGCGGATGCCCGAACAGGCCGCAGTGGAACACCACCACCAGCACGATGGCCAGGGCGCGCAGATGGTCGAGGCCGGGCAGGCGCGAGCCGGGCGCCGCGCGCGCGGGCTGCGGCGGGAGGACGGGGCTTTGCATGGGTGCAATCGGGGAAGGCAGGCGCAGCAGCATACGCAGCGCGTGTGCAAACGGCGTGCAGGCCGCAAGCGGACGCGAGGCGATCCTATCCCGGCGCGCCGCAGACGCCTTCCAGTTCGGTGATGAGCAGGCGCGTGCGCTGCGGCACCAGGCGTCCCGGCGGGCGCAGGCACAATACCGGCGTCGGCGCCGGCCACCAGTCCTGCAATATCGGCACCAGGCGCTTCTGCTGCAGCGCCTGTTTCACCACAAAGGTATGCAAAATGGCCACGCCGACGCCCTGCGCCGCCATCTCGCAGCGCACCTCGGCATCGCCGAAGCGGTGCGGCGAGCGGATGGTGCGCTGCATCGGCCGGCCATCCCGGCCGCGGAATTTCAGGGGATAGACCTCGCCGGTGGGGCGCGTGAAGACCAGGGTGTGCTCGGGGCGCAGATCGTCCGGCGTCTGCGGCACACCGTGGCGACGCAGCCAGGCGCGGCTGGCGAAGTAGCCGATCGGTACCACGCCGATCTGCCGCGCAACCAGGCTGGAGTCGGCCAGTTCCCCCAGGCGCACCGCCAGGTCGAAACCTTCTTCCACCAGGTCGACAGGGCGGTCGCCGAGCTGCATCTCCAGCTCGATCTGCGGATAGCGCAGCATGAAACGGCCGAGGGCCGCGGACAGCACGATGCGCCCATAGGCGCCCGGTGCGGTCATGCGCACCGGCCCGCGCGGCGTGGCCTGCTGCATGGTCAGCTCGGCCTCGGCGTCCTGCAGCTCCAGCAGCAGGTCGCGGCTGCGGGCGAAGAAGCGCTCGCCTTCAGCGGTGAGGCTGAGGCTGCGCGTGGTCCGCCGCAGCAGCAATACCCCGAGACGCTTCTCCAGGCGCGACACCGCCTGGCTAACCGCCGACTGCGAAGTGCCCAGGGCGTCGGCCGCGCGGGTGAAGCTCTTCAGCTCGACCACGCGCAGGAACGCCGGCACATCGAGAAAGGGGGTTTCCACATTCATCGTTTGAGCTTATCAATCTTATGTAATCTTTGCTATTTATCAATACGGCCGACGGACTTACGCTGCCCTCCATCACTTCCACCTGGAGCAGTCGATGAAAGTCCTGATGGTCTACGCCCACCCCGAGCCGCAGTCGCTCAACGGCTCGCTGAAGAACCTTGCGGTGGAGACGCTGCGGCAGGAAGGACACGAGGTGCAGGTGTCCGATCTCTACGCCATGCGCTGGAAAGCGGTGGCGGACGCGGCCGACTTCGGCGCGCTTCAGCACCCCGAGCGCCTCGATTACGGCCACGAATCCGGCCATGCCTTCCGCAACGGCACGCAGACACCGGACATCGCCGCCGAGCAGGCCAAGCTGCTGTGGGCCGATGCGGTGATCTTCCAGTTCCCGTTGTGGTGGTTCAGCCTGCCGGCGATTCTCAAGGGCTGGTTCGAGCGGGTCTATGCCTATGGCTTCGGCTACGGCGTGGGCCAGCACAGCGGCAGCCGCTGGGGCGAGCGCTACGGCGAAGGCACGCTGCAGGGCCGGCGCGCCATGCTCAGCGTCACCATGGGCGGGCGCGAACCGCACTATGGTCCGCGCGGCGTCAACGGGCCGATCGAGGAACTGCTGTTCCCCATCCACCACGGCATCCTGTATTACCCGGGCATGGAGGTGCTGCCGCCCTTCCTGGTGTACGAAGCCCGCGGCATCGATGCCGCCGCCTACGAGCAGCTGGCGCAGGTCTACCGCGAACGCCTGCGCCGCCTGTTCACCGACGCGCCACTGCCCTACCGCATGCAGAACGGCGGCGACTACGACGAACGGCAGGTCCTGAAAGACACCATCGCGCCGGGTACGCTGGGCTTCTCCGCACACCTGCGCCGCGGCACCTCAACCGCCCCGCGGCAGATGCCCGCCGCAACCTCCCACGTCGTCACCGTGGAGCCCGCATGAACACTCAAACCTCCCCCTCCCGCCGCAACCCCGTCGGCCAGTCGCTCGACCAGGCCATCGACCGCGCGCTGGCCGAGCAGCGCATCGTCGGCACCGTGGTGCTGGCCTCGCAGCACGGCCGGCTGCTGTACCAGCGCGCGGCCGGCTACGCCGAACGCGAGTCGAAGCAGGCCATGCAGATCAACACCCTGTTCCGCTATTCCTCGTTGACCAAGCCCATCGTCAGCGCCGCGGTGCTGGCGCTGGCGGAACAAGGCAAGCTGGCGCTGGAGCAGCCGGTGAGCCGCTGGCTGCCGCAGTTCCAGCCGCGACTGGCCGATGGCAGCACGCCGCCCATCACCCTGCACCATCTGCTCAATCACACCGCCGGCCTGAGCTACACCTTCAGCGAGCCGGCGCATGCGCCCTACCATCAGGCCGGCATCGGCGACGGCATCCGCCATTCCGGCGAACTGAGCCTGGAGGAGAATGTGCGGCGCATCGCCGGCATGCCGCTGAGCTTCGCTCCCGGTTCTGCCTTTCGTTACTCGGTGGCGCTGGACGTGCTCGGCGCGGTGATCGAGCAGGCCAGCGGCGAACCGCTGCCGCAGGCGATCGAACGCCTGGTGACCGGGCCGCTGCGCATGCGCGACACCGGCTTTAGCGTGGTGGACGCCCAGCGACTGGCCGCAGCCTATGCCAACACCGCGGTCGAGCCGGCGCTGATGCCGGAAGGCTATGCCATCCCCTTCGGCGAGGGCACCAGCCTGGTCTATTCGCCGGCGCGCGCTTTCGACGCACGGGCCTTCCCTTCCGGCGGCGCCGGCATGGTCGGCTCGGCGCCGGACATGCTGCGCTTTCTCGACACCCTCCGCGGCGGCGGCGGCAACATCCTGTCGGCCGAATCCACCGCCCGGATGATGCGCAACCAGACCGGCGCCCTGCCCGTGAACGAGCTCGGCCCCGGCTGGAGCTTCGGCTACGGCGGCGCCGTGCTGGTCGATCCCGCCGCGGCGCAGACGCCTCAATCGCCCGGCACCTGGTTATGGGGCGGCGTCTACGGCCATAGCTGGTTCGTCGATCCGCAGCGCGAGCTGAGCGTGGTGGCCCTGACCAACACCGCTCTGGAAGGGATGATCGGGCCGTTCACGCAGGACGTGCGCGACGCGCTTTACGTCTGAGGCCCGCTGCGGGAAGGATTGCATGCGAGGCGGGCGCCGGTGGATGCTAAGGACATCGCCACCCTACCGGCCTGCCGCCTTGACTCCGCTCGATCTCGACTTCGTCCGCTCGCAATTCCCGGCCTTCGCCGAACCGAGCCTGTCCGGCCAGGCCTTCTTCGAGAACGCCGGCGGCTCCTATGCCTGCCGCCCGGTGATCGAGCGGCTCGGCGAGTATTACCGGCGGCTCAAGCTGCAACCCTACTATCCCTACCCCGCCTCGCAGGAAGCGGGCGAGTGGATGGACGCCGCGCACACCCGGCTGGCCGGATACCTCAACGTCGGCGCCGACGAAATCCACTTCGGCCCTTCCACCTCGCAGAACAGCTACGTGCTGGCGCAGGCCATCGGCAAGCTGCTGCGCCCGGGCGACGAGATCATCGTCACCAACCAGGACCACGAGGCCAACAACGGCGTGTGGCGCCGCCTGGCGGTGAACGGCGTGGCGCTGCGCGAATGGCGCGTCGATCCCGCCAGCGGCCAGCTCGACCCCGCCGCGCTGGACGGGCTGCTGGGCGAGCGCACCCGCCTGCTGGCCTTTTCGCACTGCTCCAACATCGTCGCCCACATCAACCCGGTGGCGCAGATCACCGCCAAGGTGCGCGCCGCCGGCGCCATCTGCGTGGTGGACAGCGTGGCCTACGCGCCGCACGGCCTGCCCGACGTCGACGCGCTGGGCGCGGATGTGCTGCTGTTCTCGCTGTACAAGACCTTCGGCCCGCACCTCGGCGCGATGGCGGTGCGCCGGCCGCTGCTGCAGCGCCTGGGCAACGAAGGGCACTACTTCAACGGCGACTACAGCCGCAAGCGCCTGGTGCCGGCCGGGCCGGACCATGCGCAGGTCGCCGCCGCGCGCGGCGTGGCCGAGTACTTCGACGCGCTGGACGCGCACCACGGCGGCGGCGACGCCGCCGGCCGGCCGCAGCGCGTGCGCCAGTTGCTGCGCGAGGCGGAGCGGCCGCTGCTGGCGCGCGTGCTGGACTACCTGGAGAAGCGCAAGGACGTGCGCCTGCTCGGCCCCGCCGACGCCGCGCAACGCGCCGCCACCATCGCCTGCGTGCCGCTGCAGCGCGATCCCTCCGAGCTGGTGCCGCTGCTGGCGCGCCACGGCATCATGGCCGCCGCCGGGCACTTCTACGCGGTGCGCCTGCTCGAAGCCCTGGGCGTCGACCCGCGGCGCGGCGCGCTGCGGCTGTCCTTCGTGCACTACACCTCGGCGCAGGACATCGACCAATTGCTGGCGGCACTGGATCAGGTGCTCGGCTAGGGGATTTTTAGCTGAGGTGCCTGCCGGTTTTCCCCTCTCCCGGTGGGACAGGGCCAGGGGTGAGGGACGCACTGTTCAGCGGCGGTGCCGCAGGCGGAACCTGCGTCCCTCACCCGCGCCTGACGGCGCGGCCTCTCCCACGGGGAGAGGCGATGAGCCGCCTTGGGCGGCTCATCCTGGTTGGGCGCCTGAATCGAAAATGCTCCAGGGAGTCTCTGATCAATTCGTCACCCCCGCGCAAGGCGGGGGTCCAGTTTTGATTTCCGGCCTTCGCAAAACTGGACTCCGCCTTCGCGGGAATGACGACGATCCACGAAGAATCTGGCTTTGGCGCACGGCCGGATTCTTCGCTGCGCTCAGAATGACAAGAACGTCGGCCTGCGAACCGGGGCCGCACGCAAAAAACTACAACGGCCAGGGTTGCGGCACCTGCCCGGCCAGCGCATCCAGCAACTGCGCGCGGAAGCCGGCGTCGTTCCACTCCTTCAGCGCCTGGGCGGCGATGGCGTCGGCCTCGTCCTTGCGATGGTTGCGCACCAGCAGCGCGACCAGCAGGCCGGCGCGGTTGGCCAGCGTCTTCTGCGCGAAGGCGCGGACCTGGTCGGGGCGTTCGGCGGTATCGGCCAGCGCTGTCATCACCCGGTACTGGTCGAGCATGGCCTGCAGGGTCTTCTGCGGCTGCAGGTACTTGCCGCACAGGGCGTAGTCGCCGGCCCGTACCAGCGCGGCCTGGGCCAAGTCGTAGACCTGGGCGGCCACCTCGTTGCGGTTGGCGTCGAGCCACAGGAACAGCGCGCGCGTGGCCGCGTCGTCGGCCAGCGCGTGGTCGATGGCGACGACCTCGTTGAAATAGCCGCGGGCACCGTCGCCGCGCCGCACGTGGTCGGCGGCGGCCTCGCGCTCGGCCAGCAGCCGCTCCAGCGCCGGCGGATAGCGCCGCCCCAGGGCCACCCAGTCGCCGAGCGCCGAGGACAGGCGCACGCCATACAGGCCCTCGGCGTAGTCCAGGGCGTGCTCATGGAACCAGACGTGCTTGGCCAGCGCCTCGGCGTAGCGCCCGGCCGCGGTGTCGGCCTGGGCCTCGGCCAGGATCGCCGCCGGATCGGGCTGCTGCGGCGGCGTCCAGCCGCCCGCCGGCCCGGCCGCGGCAGCGAAGCCCAACACCGCCAGCAGCAGCGCGACGCCGCGGCGCCACGGCGGCGGCAATGCACGGCGGGATGTCAGCGGCCTGGGCACGGCGCCAAGCATAGATCAGGCGCCGGCCGCCCGCGCCGCCCGCTACTTGCCGCCCTTCTCCCGCGCCACCAGGTATTGCACCAGCTCGATGGTCTGCGCGTAGCCGCCGGCGGCGCTGGGAGTGACGCGGTACTTGCCGTTGACGATCAGCGTCGGCGTGCTGTCCACCTGATCGGCCAGCATCTGCGCCTCGGCCTGGCGGATCTTGGCGTCGACGGTGAAGGAGCGCGCCATGGCCAGGAAATCCTGCTCCTTGACGCCGTAGGCGGTGTAGAAACCGGCCACGGTCTCGATGGTCGGCTGCGCCGACTGCGGCAGCAGGCGCCCGGTCAGCTTGTCGGTGATCGGCAGGCTGCCGCTCTTGCCCCACACCGCCTGGTACATCGCGTCATGGCTCTTCTCCGACACGCCCAGCTCGCGCGCGGCGAGGAAGGCGCGCTGGAATACCGGCCAGTCCTCGCTGGGGTTGAACGCCGCCGGCAGGTAGGCCATCTGCGCCTCCGGCGGCAGCGCCGCCTGGAGCTTGTCCAGCGTCGGCTGGAAGGCATTGCACGCCGGGCAGGCGTAGGAGAACACGTCGAGCACCTCGATCCTGCCCGGCGTCGAGGTGGGCTGGGTCTGCGCCAGGCGGAAGTAGTGCTTGCCTTCGATCCACTTGTCCTGCGCGGCGGCGGCGCCGGCGCAGCAGATCAGGGTCAAGGCCACGATCAGACGCTTGAACATCGGGAGTTCCTGCATGGGTGTGTGGGGGAAGCCTACTTGCCGCCGGTCATCGCCTTGAGGAAGCGCAGATAGAACTCCATGCCTTCGTCATAGGAGCTGACGCGCAGGCGCTCGTCCTGGCCGTGGGCGCGCACGTCGTCGCGGTCGATGGCGGTGCCGGAGAAGCCGTAGCTGGGCATGCCGGCGGCCATGGTATAGATGCTGTCGGAAGCGCCGGTCTCCATCTCCGGCACGATCGGGATGCCCGGCCACAGGCCGTCGCTGACCTGCCGCAGCGCCGCCATCAGGTCGGTGCGCGGCGGCGGCGGGCTCATCGCCTTGGTGGTCGGCGCCGCGTCCTTGGGCTGGTCGTCGGTGACGTCGATCCAGCGCACCGCGACCTTCGGATTGGCGAAGACGCGGATCAGGTCCTGGCGCACTTCCTCCGGCGAGTGGCCGGGCAGGATGCGGCAGTTGACGATGGCGCTGGCGCGCTGCGGCAGCGCGTTGTTGGCGTGGCCGGCTTCCAGGCGCGTGGCGACGCAGGTGGTGCGCAGCGTGGAGTTGTAGCGCGCGTCCTGCGACAGGCGCGCCACGGCGGCCGGGCTGGCCGGGGTGCGCAGCACGGCCTTGATGTCCTTGGCGCGCTGGCCACTCTCGACGCCGGCCATGTACTGCAACCAGGCGCGCGTCACCGCATTCAGCTCGAACGGGAACGGCTGCTTCTCCAGCCGGCCCAGCGCGTCCGCCAGGTGGTAGATGGCATTGTCCGGCTTGGGCAGCGAGCTGTGGCCGCCGGGGTTGGTAACCAGCAGCTGGTAGTCGGCGTACAGCTTCTCGGTCGCCTCCAGGTTGAAGGTCACCGGCTTGCCGGCGTCGGAGTCGACGCCGCCGGAATCCGGGTTGATGGCGAATTCCGCGTCCACCAGGTCGCGGTGATTCTTTAGCAGCCAGTCGACGCCGTTGTCGGTGCCGCCCTCCTCGTCCGCGGTCAGCGCCAGGATGATGTCGCGGTCCGGCACGAAGCCTTCCTTCTTCAGCCGCACCAGCGCGGCGACGGCGATGGCGTCCGCGTCCTTCATGTCCTGCGTGCCGCGACCGTAGAAGTAGCCGTCCTTCTCGGTGAAGACGAAGGGATCGGTGCTCCAGTCCTCGCGCCGCGCCTCGACCACGTCGAGGTGGCCGATGATCAGCATCGGCTTGTGCGCGCCGCTGCCGCGCAGTCGCGCCACCAGGTTGCCGCGCCTGGGGTTGGGGCCGACCAGCACCTGCACGTCTTCGCCGGCGAAGCCGCCGTCGCGCAGGCGCTGGGCCATGGCCTGCGCCGCCGCGGTGGTGTCACCCACCGAGTGCGAGGTGTTGATCTCGATCAGCTGCTTGAAGATATCCCGCGCCAGCGGGTCCGGCGCGATCTCCGCCGCGCCCGCGCTCAGCGCCCAAAGGCCCATGCACGCCCACACCACCTTGCTGCTGCTGATCAAGTGAACTCCCGCGACTGGATGGGACTCGCGCCCGATGCGCCACTATAACCAGTTGCGCCGCGCGGACGCGGCAGGGCGGTGCCCGCCGCCGCCGGGGAAACCGGCCGGCGGCAGAGCCGCGTGCGGCACGGCTAAGCGCGGCACGCCGGCGAACCGGGTTCGGCCAGTCGCCGCTCCACCGCGGTCAGCCCACCGGCGTGCCGCGCGCCTTCGGCCAGGCCGCCGCGGTGTAGTCCGGATACGGCCGCAGCAGCAGGCCCTGCAGGCGCGCCTTGACCAGGGGCCACTCGCTGTCGGCGACGCGGTACAGCAGCTGCTCCGGCGGCAGGCTGTCGCCGCTCCACGCCGCTATGGGGGCCTCGTGCGGCCGCGCGCCGAAGCGCTCCAGCGCACGGCGCGCGCGCTCGTTGGCTGCCGGCACGCGGAAGCGCACCATGGCGCAGCCCAGGCGCTCGAAGGCGTGACCCAGCAGCAGCAGCTTGCTCTCGGTGTTGGCCGCGGTGCGCTGCGCGCTGCCGCGATACCAGGTCGGCCCCACCTCCAGATGGCGGCGGCCGGGGTCGATGCCGAGGTAGCCGGTCATGCCGATGGCGCGGCGCTGCAGGCTGCCGATGACGGCGAACGGCAGGCCCAGCCCCGCCGCCTGCTCGGTCAGGCGCTGCTCGACCAGCGCCCCGACCTGCTCCGGCGCCGGCACGCCGCCCTGCGGCAGCCGCCACAGCTCGCCGTCGCGCACCGCTTCGGCCAGGTCGGCGCGGTGCAGCGCGGACAGCGGCTCCAGGCGCACATGCACGCCGTGCAGCGTCACCGGCTCGATGCGCTGCAGCGGCCGCGGGCGGCCCTGAGCAATGTCGCCGGGGGAAGCCGCGTCGCGCCCCTGCTGGGCGCGCGGCCGCGTTGACGTGGGTAACTCGGGGCCATCGCTCATGACGGTGTGGACGCCTCCTCCTGTGTCGATCCGTGATGCACGGCATGCGGTCCTTGTTCGATCGCGGCGCGCATGCGGCGCGCCCGCGGCGCCCGGCCGGCGCGCACGCCAGGGCCTGGACCTTCCTTCCTGCGGCGTTGGATGCCGCGCGGCGGAAAAAGGATTAAAGCGATCCTCTTCCCGGCGCGGCCCGGCTGCCTTTTCGATACGGACGGTTACGCCGGCAGCGGCCGCCGCACGCGGCACCGGTGCCGATTGTAAGGCAATCCGTACCTTGCGGTATCAGCAGCGGCGGAAGCCCGCCGCCGCCGTAAGCGTGCTGAAAGGTCCGGCCGCGCCGGGCGCGGCCTCCATCCGCCGGCGGACGCCGCGGACTGACCGGCGGCGGGCGCGTCCAGTCACCGCCGGCGATGCGCTACGCTTGCGGCATCGCCCGGTGAGCGCCACCCGCGGTCACCTGCTCCAGCCCAGGATGCCGCCTTGAACGTCCTCGAAACCGAACGCCTGCTGCTGCGCCGCCTCGACCCCGCCGACGCGCCCTTCATCCTCGTGCTGCTCAACGACCCGGACTGGCTGCGCTTCATCGGCGACAAGGGCGTGCGCACGCTGGACGACGCCCGCGCCTACATCCGCAACGGCCCGGCGGCGATGTACGCACGCCTGGGCCACGGCCTGTACCTGGCCGCGCTCAAGGGCAGCGGCACCGCCATCGGCCTGTGCGGCCTGATCAAGCGCGACACGCTGCCGGACGTGGACATCGGCTTCGCCTTCCTGCCGCAATACCGCGGCCAGGGTTATGCGCGCGAAGCCGCGGCGGCGACGCTCGCCTACGCCCGCAGCGCGCTGGGCCTGCAACGGGTAGTGGCGATCACCGCGCCGGACAACGCCGATTCGGCGCGGCTGCTGCAGCACATCGGGCTGCGTTTCGAGGGCTTCCGACGGCTCGCCGGCAGCGACTCGGAGGTGCGCCTGTTCGGCTGCGGCCCGGACGGCGCCGCGCCGGGCTGAGCCACGCCGCGCAAAAAGGCCCGGCCGGCTTGCACAGTTGTCATCTTGCCGCGCTACAAGCGGGCGGTTGGCCGTTTGCGGCGCGCATGCCGGCGGGCAGGGTATAGTTTCCGCAACGGGGTGCGGGGCGGTTCACATTTCGGGGAGATTCATGGGCAAGGGGACAAGATCCTGGCTGGCGGCCTTCGCCGCCGCGGCGGCATGCGGCCTAGCCGCCTGCGGCGGCTCCGGGGCGACGGGCGGCGCCTCCGTGGCCACGTCCAGCCAGTCCGGCAGCACCTCCTCCGGCGCCTCCTCGTCCAGCGGCGCGGCCGGCGCCTCGTCCTCGGGCAGCGCCTCGTCCGGCGCTTCCTCCGGTTCTTCCGGGGGTTCGTCCGGCGGCTCTTCCAGTGGCTCTTCCGGAGGTTCTTCGGGCGGTGGCTCGTCCGGCGGCTCATCCGGCGTCACGGGCGGGTCTTCGGGCGGTTCCTCCGGCGGCTCTTCGGGATCGTCCGGCAGTTCCTCCGGCGGCGCGCCGGGGCGGGTGTTTTCCGGCTCGCCGCCGCCGTCCATCCTGGCGCTGCCGGCCGGCTCGCAGGGCTTCGTGCGCACCGTCGACGGCCGCATGGTGCTGTACGTGGTGCCCAACCCGGCGCCGCCCTCGCCGGTGCCGCTGATGATCGTGCTGGACTACCTCAACGGCAATCCCACCTTCATGGCCAACTTCATCTACGCCGGGGCGCACGCCGCCAAGGGCGTGGTGATGGCCTTCCCCGCCCACCAGGGCTCCAGCTGGCAAAACGGCCTGCCGGGCAACGGCAACACCGCGGTCGACATCGCCTTCCTCACCGACGTGATCGGCGACGCCACCGCCAACCTGCCGGTGGACGCCTCGAAGATCTCGATGACCGGCTATTCCGAAGGCGGCTTCATGGCCGACCTGTTCGGCTGCACCAAGCCCGCGCTGCTGAACGGCTTTGGCATGGTGGCGGCGGCGCAGCTCACCACCACCAGCTGCCAGACCAGCACGCCGCTGAAGATGATGATCATCGCCGGCACCAAGGACGGCCAGGTCAACTACAACGGCTTCGGCGTGCTGCAGCCGGCCACCACCACCCTGGCGCAATGGGAGCAGACCGACGCCTGCAGCGGCGCCGAGGTGGACACCACCCTGCCGACCCTGGTCAACGACGGCACCAGCGTGATCCTGCACCGCATTCCGGGCTGCGCCGCCATGCTCTACGAGATCGTCAACGGCGGCCACAACTGGCCCGGCTCGGAGGTCACGCCGTCGACGCTGCTGCTCGGCACCACCTCGCAGAACCTCGACGCCACCCAGGTGCAGTGGGACTTTTTCTCCGGCCCCTGAAGGCCGGGTTCAGTCGTGGCGCGAGACCCCGACCCGCTTGCCCCCAGGGTCGCGGAAAACCGGCCTGAGGCGCTGATCCAGGCCCTCGACCCGCATGCGGAATTCCTTTAAAAGAAAACCGCAAGTGACTGCTAGGAAAGGGAAATAATCCGGTTATTGGCCCAGTCGGCCTCGGGGTCTTCCATCTCCACCGGATGCACCCCGCCGCGCAGCTTCTGCTGCAGCAGCTGGTACTGGTCCTGCAGCTCGCCGATCGGGTGCTGCCAGTTGTGCAGGTAGCGGATCGAGGTGACGCGCGCCTGCAGCATGGCCTTGGTGCAGTCGAAGCAGGGGCGCAGCGTGGAGTAGACGATGGCGTCCTCCACCGCGTTGCCGAAGCGCGCCGCGGTGATCAGCGCGTTCTGCTCGGCGTGCACGCAGATGCACACGTCGTAGCCGACGCTGGCCTTGTAGGTGTCGCGGTCGCGGCAGCGCACGCAGCCGCCGTCGATGCAGTTGACCATGCCCTCGGGCGTGCCGTTGTAGCCGGTGGAGATGATGCGGTTCTCGCGCACGATCACCGCCCCCACCCGGCGCCCCAGGCAGTTCGCCTTCTTGCGAACCGCCATGGCGATGTTCATGTAGTACTCGTCTCTGGTCATCGCTGTTTCCGTGCGCCGCGCCTCGGGGTGTGGGCCTGGATTCCCCATCCGCCCGGACATTCTAGAGCCAGAATCCGGCCCGCGCGGCGGCGGTGCCGCCTAGGGAACCTCTGAACAAGTCCCTGCCCTGCCGCGGCTTGCCTTTTCGCGCAG
>CAYVKA010000091.1:0-18511 GCA_964451925.1 uncultured Nevskia sp.
GCTTCTCGCTGAACAACCTGTCGCTGTTCGGCCTGGTGCTGGCCATCGGCATCGTGGTCGACGACGCCATCGTCGTGGTGGAGAACGTCGAGCGCAACATCGAGAACGGCCTCAAGCCGATCGAGGCCACCCGCCAGGCCATGCGCGAGGTCACCGGCCCGATCATCGCCACCGCCCTGGTGCTGTGCGCGGTGTTCGTGCCCACCGCCTTCATCAGCGGCCTGACCGGCGAGTTCTACAAGCAGTTCGCGCTGACCATCGCCATCAGCACCGTGATCTCGGCCTTCAACTCGCTGACCCTGTCGCCGGCCCTGTCGGCGGTGCTGCTGAAGGAGCACGGCGCCGCTCCGGACCGCCTGACACGCATCATCAACGGCGCCTTCGGCTGGCTGTTCCGCCCCTTCAACCGCTTCTTCGCCCGCGCTTCCAAGGGTTACGTGCGCGGCGTCGGCCGGGTATTGCGCGCCGGCGCCATTGCGCTGATCGTCTATGTCGGCCTGATCGCCATGACCGGCTGGGGCTTCATGCGCACGCCCACCGGCTTCGTGCCGCCGCAGGACAAGCAGTACTTGGTGGCCTTCGCCCAGCTGCCCGACGCGGCCACCCTGGACCGCACCGAGGACGTGATCCGCCGCATGAGCGACATCGCCATGAAGCAGCCCGGCGCCGAAAGCGCGGTGGCCTTCCCCGGCCTCAACATCAACGGCTTCACCAACAGCCCCAACTCCGGCATCGTCTTCGTCACCCTCAAGCCGTTCGAGGAGCGCAGGAGCAAGGACCTGTCGGCGGGCGCCATCGCCGGTGCGCTGAACCAGAAGTTCGGCAAGATCCAGGACGCCTTCATCGCCGTGTTCCCGCCGCCCCCGGTGATGGGCCTGGGCACCATCGGCGGCTTCCGCATGCAGATCGAGGACCGCGGCAGCCTCGGCTTCGAGGAGCTGTACAAGCAGACGCAGAACCTGATCGCCAAGGGCAACGCCGATCCGGCCCTGCACGGCTTGTTCTCCAGCTACCAGGTCAACGTGCCGCAGATCGACGCCAACGTCGACCGCGAGAAGGCCAAGTCGCAGGGCGTGTCGCTGCAGGACCTGTTCGACACCATGCAGGTGTACCTGGGCGCGCTCTACGTCAATGACTTCAACCTGTTCGGCCGCACCTACCAGGTCAACGCCCAGGCCGAGCCGCGCTTCCGTCTGCAGGCCGAGGACATCGTGCGCCTGAAGACCCGCAACGCCGCCGGCGACATGATCCCGCTGGGCAGCTTCGTCACCGTGAAGCAGTCCTCCGGTCCGGACCGTGTGATGCACTACAACAGCTATCCCACCGCCGAAATCAACGGCGGCCCGGCGCCGGGCTACAGCACCGGCCAGGCGCAGGCGGCGATCGAGAGGCTGGCGAAGCAGGAGCTGCCCAACGGCATGACCTTCGAGTGGACCGAGCTGACCTACCAGCAGATCCTGGCCGGCAATACCGCGCTGCTGATCTTCCCGCTGGTGGTGCTGCTGGTGTTCCTGGTGCTGGCGGCGCAGTACGAGAGCCTGGGCCTGCCGCTGGCGGTGATCCTGATCATGCCGATGGTGCTGTTCTCGGCCATCACCGGCGTGCAGCTGGCCGGCAGCGACGACAACATCTTCACCCAGATTGGCCTGATCGTGCTGGTCGGCCTGGCCAGCAAGAACGCCATCCTGATCGTCGAATTCGCCCGGGACCGCGAGGCCCACGGCGAGAAGCCGCTGCGCGCGGTGCTGGACGCCGCCAGGCTGCGGCTGCGCCCGATCCTGATGACCTCGCTGGCCTTCATCATGGGCGTGGTGCCGCTGGTCACCTCCACCGGCGCCGGCGCCGAGATGCGCCACGCCATGGGCGTGGCGGTGTTCTCCGGCATGCTCGGCGTGACCTTCTTCGGTCTGCTGCTGACCCCGCTGTTCTATCTGCTGGTGCGCAAGTACCTGCGTTCGCGCCGCAAACCCCTGGCGTCGGATGGCCTGTCCGGCGCCCCGGCCGGCGCCGCGCCGGCCGCGCACGTGGCGCATTCCCACTGAAGCACAAAAGAGTAAGGAGATTGCAATGAGCGAAAAGATTGCCTTGGTCACCGGCGGCAACAAGGGCATCGGCTTCGAGACCGCGCGCCAGCTGGCCCGCAGCGGCGTGCACGTCATCATCGGCAGCCGCGACCGCAAGAAAGGCGTGGAAGCCTCCCTCAAGCTGCAGGGCGAGGGCCTGGCGGCCGAGGCGCTGGCCATCGACGTCACCCATCTGGGCAGCATCGGCGAAGCGGCGCGCGAGGTGGAGAAGAAGCACGGCCGCCTCGACATCCTGATCAACAACGCCGGCGTGCTGCTCGACGCCTACGACAAGAAGCCGTCCGAGCAGACGCTGGAGACCTGGCGCAAGACCTTCGACACCAACCTGTTCGGCCTGGTGGCGACGACGCAGGCTTTCCTGCCGCTGCTGAAGAAATCGCCGGCCGGGCGCATCGTCAACCTGTCCAGCATCCTCGGCTCCAACACCCTGCACGCCACGCCGGGTTCGCCGATCTACGACTTCAAGGTGCCGGCCTACAACGTCTCCAAGTCGGCGGTGAACGCCTGGACCGTGCAGCTGGCCTACGAGCTGAAGGACAGCAAGATCAAGGTCAACGCCGCCCACCCGGGCCACGTCAAGACCGACATGGGCGGAGCGGCGGCGCCGATGGAGATCGTCGACGGCGCCAGGACCAGCGTGCAGCTGGCCCTGCTGGGCGAGGACGGTCCCAGCGGCGCATTCATCCATCTGGGTGAAACGTTGCCCTGGTAAGCGGCTCCCTGTAACCCGGGAAGCGCGCCGCGCTTCCCGGGCTGCAAAAAAGAAGTGAATGGAGATTCAAGACGTGTCGAAACAGAACCTGTTGTTCACCCCCGTCCAGGCCGGCGCCCTGCGCCTGCCCAACCGCGTGGTGATGTCGCCGCTGACGCGCAGCCGCGCCGAGGCCGGCCATGTGCCGGGTGCGCTGATCGCGCAGTACTACGCGCAGCGCGCCGGCGCCGGCCTGATCATCGCCGAGGCCACCATGACCGCCGGCGACGCTTCGGCCTTCATCGCCGAGCCGGGCATTTACAGCCCCGAGCAGGTGGCCGGCTGGCGCAAGGTGACCGACGCCGTGCATGCCGCCGGCGGCCGCATCGCGCTGCAGATTTGGCACCCCGGCCGCGCCACCCATCCGCTGCTCAACGCCGGCGTGCAGCCGGTGTCGTCCACCGACCGGGCGATCCGCGGCGACCAGATCCAGACCCTGCAGGGCAAGTACGACTACCCGGCGCCGCGCCGTCTCGAACCCGGCGAGCTGGCCGGCATCGTCGAGTTGTTCCGCGCCGCTGCCGAGAACGCCAGGGATGCCGGCTTCGACGCGGTGCAGGTGCACGGCGCCCACGGTTACCTGCTCGACCAGTTCCTGCGCGACGGCGTCAACGACCGCACCGATCAATACGGCGGCTCGCTGGAAAACCGCGCGCGCCTGCTGTTCGAAGTGGTGGACGCCGCCATCGAGGTCTACGGCGCCGACCGCGTCGGCCTGCGCATCTCGCCGCTGGTGCCTTTCAACGACATGGTGGACTCCAACCCCGCCGCGCTGGTGCGCTATGTGGCGGAGCAGTTCGAGCGCCGCGGCGCCGCCTTCCTCGACCTGCGCCACGCCAGTTTCGACGCGCCGCAGGAGCAGGAGCTGGCGCGCATCGCCCGAGCCGCCTATCGCGGCACGCTGATGCGCAACGGCGGCTTCGACCAGGCCAGCGGCGAAGCCGCGCTGGCGGCCGGCACCGCCGACGCCATCATCTACGGCAAGCCCTTCATCGCCAATCCCGACCTGGTAGAGCGCTTCCGCCAGGGCGCGGAGCTGGCGCCGGTGGACTTCGCCACCCTCTATACCCCCGGGCCGAAAGGCTACACGGACTATCCCGCTCTGGACACCGTCGATCTGCGCGTCCAGGCCCTGGCTTCTTGAGTCATCAGGAGAATCCCATGAACAAATCCATCCTTGCGGCCCTGGCAGGCCTGCTGCTGTCCGCCTGCGCCGTGGGGCCGGATTACCACGCCCCGCAGACCGCACCGGCCGCGCTGATCAACACGCAGTCGCCGCAGTTCGTCGCGCAGAATCCGGAGGCCGCCTGGTGGAACCAGTTCGACGATGCCGAACTGGACAGCCTGGTGAGCCGCTCGCTGGCCGCCAACCTCGACCTGCGCATCGCCATCGACCGCGTGCGCGAGGCGCGCGCCGTGTTCGTGCAGAACCAGTATGACCTGGCGCCGCACGTGCCGCTGCAGGCCGCCTACTCGCACTCCGACGAGCAGCAGCCCGGTTTCGGCTCCACCCGCTTCAACACCGAGAGCTACAGCCTGGGCTTCGACGCCACCTGGGAGGTGGACCTGTTCGGCCATGTGCGGCGCCAGGTGGAAGCGGCCCGCGCCGACCTCGGCGCGCAGCAGGAAAACCTGCGCGACGCCCAGGTCACCGTGGCGGCGGAAGTGGCGCGCAACTACTTCGAGCTGCGCGGCACCCAGCGCCGCCTCGACGTGGCGCGGCAGAACCTGGCCAGCGAGGACCAGACACAGCAGCTGACCCAGCTGCGCTACGACGCCGGCCGCGTCACCGAGCTGGACGTGCAGCAGAGCCGCGCCCGCCTCAAGGCCACCGAGGCCGGCATCCCGCCGCTGGAAGCGGCCGAGAAGCAGTCCGCCTACCGCCTGGCCGTGCTGCTGGGCCAGCGTCCCGGCGCCCTGGATGATGAGCTGAAGCCGGTGCAGGTGCGCACCTGGGCCAAGGCCCTGCCGATCGGCGACACCACCGCGCTGCTGCAGCGGCGCCCGGACGTGCGCGCCGCCGAGCGCCAGTTCGCCGCCGCCAACGCCCGCGTCGGCGTGGCCACCGCCGACCTGTTCCCGCGGGTCAACGTCACCGGCTTCGTCGGCTTCCTCTCGGGCGACGTCGGCCGCCTGTTCAGCGCCAACGCCGGCAACGACGGCCGCGCCTGGTCCGTCATGCCCTCGGTGAGCTGGGCCGCGCTCGACTTCGGCTCGGTCAAGGCGCGCCTGCGTGCCAGCAAGGCGCAGTCGGACGAGGCCGCCGTCAGCTACGAGAAGGCCGTGCTGGCCGCGCTGGAAGACGCCGAGAACAGCTTCGTCGCCTACAGCAAGCAGCAGACCCGGCTGAAGAGCCTCACCGAGCAGGCCGAGGCCTCGCGCCGCGCCGCCGAGCTGGCGCAGATCCAGTACCGCGAAGGCGTGGCCGACTTCCTCACCCTGCTCGATGCGCAGCGCACCCAGCTCGAAGCCGAGGACGACGTGGCCCAGGCGCAGACCGCGGTCAACGTCGGCGTGGTGGCCATCTACAAGGCGCTCGGCGGCGTCGGGCAGGCGGCCGAAACCCAGGTGGCGGCCAACCCTTGATGGCGAGGTGAAGCGGCAGGCGGTTGCAGCTTTTGTAGCAGGCGGCAAGGTGTAGCCCGGGACGCGCCCAGCGCGCCCCGGGCTACAATGAATTTCACTGCCCACCCCAGGTAGAGGAATCCATGTCCGCCCCGTCCGTACCCCGCCTGCGCCTGCTCGGCGCGCTCGCCCTCGTCGCCGCCTTCACCCCGCACCTGTCCGCGGCCCAGGGCGCCGACCCGGCGCGCATCAGCGCCGCGCTGCAGACCGCGCAGAAGGCCGCCGCCTGCAAGACCCTGGGCGACTTCTACTGGGAGATCGGCGACGCCACCGGCGTGCTTGGCAGCGGCAGCGTCGGCTCCAGCTACGGCCCTGACAAGGCCATCAAGATGGCCTCCGCCTCGAAGTGGGTGTTCGGCGCCTACTTCCTGGAGAAGATCGGCAAGAGCACCCAGCCCACGCCGGAGCAGGTGGCCGCGTTGGAGATGAAATCCGGCCGCAGCTCGTTCAACCCGTTCAAGTGCGTGTTCACCCGCAAGGTTGACGGCTGCCTCACCGCCGGCTCCAACGCCGAGGTCAAGCCGCAGGATATCGGCAGGTTTTCCTATGGCGGCGGCCACAGCCAGAAGCTGGCGGTGGAGATGGGCCTTGGCGGGCTCGACTCCGACGGGCTGACCCAGGAGATCATGGGCACCCTCGGCATCGGCGGCCTCAGCTACGGCCACCCGCAGCTTGCCGGCGGCCTGGAAGGGCCGCCGTCGGCCTACTCCGCCTTCCTGCGCAAGGTGGTCTCCGGCCAGCTGCGCATGAAGCAGTTTCTCGACTACTCGCCGGTGTGCACGCTGCCCGGCAGCTGCGCCAATGCCAGCTTCAGCCCCGCCAAGGAGGACTGGCACTACAGCCTGGATCACTGGATCGAGGATGCGCCCGGCGACGATGGCGCATTCAGCAGCCCCGGCGCGTTCGGCTTCTATCCGTGGATCGCGGCGGACAAGAGTACCTATGGCGTGCTGGCGCGGGAGAAGCTGTCGGGCAGCGCCTATATCGAGAGCGTGGAGTGCGGGGTGAAGATCCGCAGGGCCTGGTTTACCAAGCAGGTCGTGATGCAGTAGCGGGCAGCGGGTGATGTGGCAGGGGCTGTGTTTTCCCTCTCCCCGTGAATGGGGAGAGGGCCGGGAGGCGCCGGCACTCAGCCCTTCGGCGCCCCATACCGCCGCGCCAGCAGGCTCGGCAGCAACACCAGGGCGCAGATCAGCGTCATGCTCAATCCCACCGTCAGCAGAATGCCCATGCTGACGATGCCCGGATGCCGCGCCAGCATCAGGTCGCCGAAGTTGGCGGTGGTGATCAGCGCGCCGAACAGCACCGCGCGCGCGGTGCCGGTGTGCAGCAGGTTGACCTGGGTCGACGCGGCGACACGGCCGCGCTGCGCCAGGTACACGCCGTAGTCCACGCCGACGCCGAGGATCAGCGGCAGCGCGATGACGTTGGCGAAATTGAACGGCACGTTGAACAGCACCGAGCCGGCCACGGTCAGCAGCCCGGCCAGCAGCAGCGGGATCAGCACCAGCAACATGTCGGCGACGCTGCGCAGCAGCACCAGCAGCAGGATGGTGATGGCGATGAAGGAGTAAATGAAGGCCTGCCTGAAGGCATCGACCACGGCGTGACCGGACTCGATGTAGCCGATGGCGCTGCCGGTGGCGTTGGGCGCGGCGCCGCGCACCTGGGCGGCGAAGCGCTCCATCGGGCCGGGGCCGTCCAGCGTTTCCTTCGGCCAGATCTCGATGCGGTACTGGCCGTCACTGCTCTTCCAGCGCCGGGTGATCTGCGCCGGCAGATCCTGCTCGGTCACCGGCGCCGCCTGCAGCGCGTCGCGCAGGCCCTCGATCTGCGCCGGCAGGGCCGACAGCAGGTTGTCGCGCAGCCGTCCCAGCAGCTGCTCGTGTGCGGCGCTGTCGCCCTGCTGCCAGGCGCTGTCGAGCTGGTGGATGGCGTCGAGCAGCTTCTGCGCGGCGGCGGCGGTGGCGGGCTGGTCCTTGCTCTGCTCGATGTAGGCGGGCAGCGCGGCGCCCAGCTGGTGGATGGTGGCGTAGTCGTCGTCGCGCGCGGCGATTTTCAGCGGGCCGCTGCCCATCAGCGTCGGGCCGAGACTGAGGTTGAGGTCTCCGACGATGCCGAGCTTGGCGTCCTGGCCGTCCGGCACCAGGTCGAGCAGCGAGATGGCGTGCCGCACCAGCGGCAGCGCGCCCAGCTTCTCCGACAGCGCCTTGGCCTGGGCCGCGTCCGCCGCCAGCACCGACAGCGTCAGTGTCGGGATGTTGGGATCGCGCAGCAGGTCGCGGAAGGTGCTGACCGACTCGCTGTTGGGGTCGCGCAGGTCGATCGGGTCGTAGTCAAAGCGCGCCTTCGGCGCCAGCAGCAGCGAGCCGGCGGCGAGCACGGCGGCGCCGATCCAGATGGCGCGGGCGTAACGGTACGGCCAGTTCAGCACGCGGCCCAGCACGCCCTGGTCCGGCGCGCTCAGCTTCACCTTGGCCGCATCCGGCGGGAACAGGCTGATCAGCGCCGGCAGCAGGCTCAGGCTCACCACCAGGCTGATGAACATGCCGGCGCCGGAGATGATGCCCAGTTCGGCGATACCGGTGAACGGCGTGGGGACGAAGGCGAAGAAGCCGAGCGAGGTGGTGGCGGCGCAGACCATCATGAAGCCGCCGACATCGGCGCCCGCGCGTGGCAGCGCCTGCTGCTGCGCCATGCCGCCGCCGAGCAACTCGCGGTATTGCATGCACAGGTACAGCGCGTAGTCGATGCCCAGGCCGACGTAGAGCACGCTGAAGGCGATGGAGATCAGGTTGAGGTGGCCTACCGCCGCGGCGGCGAAGCCGGCGGTGAGCAGCAGCCCGTAGAGCAGCGTGACGATGGCCGCGACCACCAGACGGCCCGAGCGCAGCGCCAGGTAGAGCAGCACCATGACCATCAGCAGGCCCACGGCGAAGGCCTTGAAGCCGCCGCTGAAGGCCATCTTCAGCTCCTCGTGCTCCAGCGCCTTGGAACCGGTCAGGCGCACCGTCACCCCCTGTGCCGGCCCGAGCTGCAGCCCGGCGACCGTGGCGCGGAAGGCGTTGATCGCCACCTCGGTGGGGAACAGCTGGCTGAAATCCAGCTTCGGCTTGATCTCGACGAAGCGCCGCGTGGCGTCGCCCAGGTCCACGCCGCTGCCCATCAGCGACTGCCAGGACAGCGGCTGGTTGCGGCCGGCGACCGCGGCATCCACGCTCCGCGCCACCTGGCCCAGCGCCGGCGACAGGTCGAAGCCGCCGCTGGCTCCCGGGTTGCTGGCGGCGCGGTCGAGCAGCGTGAACAGGCCGTGCAGGCTCGGGTCATGGCTCAGCGCGCCCAGAAAAGGCTGCGCCTGGTTGAGCCCATCGGCCATCTTCTGCAGCGCCGGCGTATCCAGGTAAAGCAGGCCGTTGTGGCGGAAATAAGGATCGGTCTGTTGCGCATAGACTTCGGGGAACAGCCCGGGCTGGGCGCGCAGCGCCTGCACCAGCCGGCCCTGCGCCGCGTCCGCCTGTTCCGGCGTGGCGCCGTCGATCACCGCCACCAGGCCCTCGTCCAGATCGGGGAACAGCCGGTCCATGCGCTGCTCCGCCTGGCGCCAGGGCAGGGTGGCGGACAACATGTTCTCCGGGTCGGTGTCGACGCTCAGGTGGGTGTAGGCATACTGGCCCAGCGCGGCGCCGAGCAGCACCGCCACGGCCAGCACCCAACGCGCGCGCCGTTGCATCAGGTCCACCCAGGCGCGCAGGGCGCCGCCGAGGACCGATTCCGTTTGCTTGCTCTGCGCCATGGGTTCTTGCCTGGGTCGAGGTCCAATTCAAAGGTTTTGCCGGCCCCGCCACGCCGAAGCGCGACCGGACTGGTGTAAACTAAATATTCGCAGCAACAGTCAAAAGGCTTGTGGCGGCGGCTTCCAGGCCGCTTACAGCCTCATCCCCCGTTTCACGGAGAACGCTTTGCGACTCTTGCGAACCCCTCTATTGTCGCTTTTTTTCGGACTGCTTTTGTGCGCTCCCGCGGCTTTTGCCGCCGGCGCTCCGGCCGACGTGGTCAACGGCATCCACGCCGCCCTGCTCAACAACATGAAGCACGGCAAGGAATACGGCTGCGACGGCCGCATCAAGCACCTGCAGCCGGTGATCGACGCCGGGTTCGACGTGCCGCTGATCGCCCAGACCGTGATGCGCCGGCACTGGAGCGAGCTGTCGGAGGCGCAGCGCACCCAGCTGATCGCCGCATTCCGTGAAATCACCGTGGTCACCTACGCCAGCCAGTTCAACAGCTTCGGCGGCGAGACCTTCACCACCCAGGACACCCAGTCCCTGCCCAACGGCGACCAGCTGGTGCACGCGCGCCTGCAGCCGGGCAGCGGGGACAGCGTGGCCTTCGACTATATTCTGCGCGGCAAGGATGGTAATTTCCGCATCATCAACGTCATCGCCGATGGCGTCAGTGACCTGGCCCTGCGCTCCACCCAGTACAACCTGCTCTACGAGCAGAAGGGCTTCGCCGGGCTGATGGCCTGGCTGCAGCAGCAGAGCAAGAAGATGCAGGCCAACTGCGACTGAGGCCGGCCGTCACGCGGTTCTGAAGTGCAGCCGGCGCAGACCGGTGTTTCACGTTTCACATAAGACCACAGAGTTATCCAACGGCAGCTGGGGGAGGGCGATGGCTTCGGGACTTCGCGGGCGGCGGAGAGCGGGTAAGTGTGCATGGCTTCTGGCGGCCGCGGTGGCGGCCCTAGCCGGCGCGGCGCGCGCCGATGACGCCGCCGGCCAGCAGCAGCTGAAGGAAGTGGTGGTCACCGCGCAGAAGGTCAAGCAGACCCTGGAGCAGGTGCCGGCTTCCGTCACCTCGGTCAGCGGCGACTACATCCGCAGCACCGGCGCGCGGGATTTCCAGGAACTGTCCAGCTACACCGCCAATACCAACCTGCAGGTTTCCACCTCGTCGACGCAGCTGCTGGTGCGCGGCTTCGGCACCCTCAACGATGTGCCCGGCCTGGACCCCTCGGTCGGCGTGGTGGTGGACGGCGTGGTCTATACCTACCCCGAATACCTCAGCGCCTTCTTCGGCGATCTCGATCGTTACGAAGTGTTGCGCGGTCCGCAGGGCACGCTGTTCGGCAAGAACGTCACCGCCGGCCTGCTCAACATCACCACCAACGCCCCGGACGGCGAGCGCCTGATCCGCAGCGACGTGGACCTGCGCAGCAGCGGCAACCTCGCCTTCCGCCCGGTGCTCAACCTGCCGCTGGGCCCGGACGCCGCGCTGCGCTTCAGCGGCAACTTCCAGCACGGCGACCGCGGCGTGCTGACCAACACCTTCCTCCACCGCCAGGAAGGCAACCAGCAGCAGGATTCCGGCCGCATGCGCTTCCGCTACGACTCGCATGCCGGCTGGACCATGGACTTCGGCGCCTTCGTTGCCTACAACGTGCAGAACTTCAACAAGCAGCAGCTGTTCATTGTCGGTCCCAACATGCGAGCGCTGGACACCAGCTACGACCCGCGCTTCAACCCGGTGGTCAACAACTTCCTGTCGGAGGACGTGCACGCCACCGAGAACGCCAGCACCCGCGGCGCCTCCCTCACGTTCGAAGGCGACCTCGGCCACCCGGGCGGCATGAAGTCGCTGAAGATCACCTCCATCGGCAGCATCGCCGAGAACCTGATCGGCTCGCGCGACCTCGATGGCGACTTCAGCCCGGTGCCGTTCATCAAGGATTCGCTGGCGGAAACCGAGCCGGAGCGCCAGGTGACACAGGAGCTGCGCGTCAGCGGCGTGGGCGAGGACTTCTTCGGTCTCGGCCACGAAGCCAATTTCGTCGCCGGCCTGTACTACGACAACTACACCCTCAAGACCTCGGACAATTTCATGGTCGAGGACCTGGGTGCGACGCTCAAGTACGTGCTCGCGGCGGGCTGCGATTCCAACAACATCTCGGTGACGCTGTGCGCGCCCGCCGCCCAGGGACTGGGCAATGCCGTCGACCTGCTGCTCAACACCATCAACAAGGTCATCGGCCAGCCGCTGATCCCGCCGCAGTACGCCATCTCCGGCCTGGACCAGCGTACCAAGGATTACGCCGCCTTCGGCCAGGGTGAATGGTATTTCCTCGACCACTGGTCGCTGATCGCCGGCCTGCGCTACGCCAAGGAAAACCGCAAGGGCCAGCCGCACAGCTTCTCGGCCAGCCCGATCATCAAGGCCATCGCTGACCAGACGGATTTCAACGACTCGGGAGCCAACGCCCTGCACCGCACGGAAACCGACTTCTCGCCCAAGGCCGGCCTGAAGTTCCAGCCGAGCAAGCACATCGAGGGCTATTTCACCTGGGCCGAAGGCTACAAGAGCGGCGGCTTCAACGGCATTCCGCTCAATCCCAACAGCATCGAGTACGGCGCGGAAAAGGCCAACAGCGTGGAGGGCGGCTTCAAGATCAAGGACCGCCTGCTCGACGGCCCGATCCGCGGCTCGCTGTCGCTGTACCACACCCATTTCAGCAACCTGCAGGTGTCCACCTTCCAGGGCACCAACGTCATCATCGTCAACGCCGCCGAGGCCCACTCGCAGGGCTTCGAGGCCGACCTGATGTGGCTGCTGCCGATCCGCGGCATGTCGCTGTACAGCTCCTTCGGCTTCGCGGACGCGCGCTATGTCTACTATCCGAACGGCCCGGCGCCGGGCGATTTCGACTGCGGCAAGGTCGGCTCCACCCCGCCGCCGCCGCAGTGCACCTGCCCGCCGGACAAGGGCAAGACGCCGGGCCAGGCGCGCAGCGGCTGCGGCAAGAACCTGACCGGCCAGCCGCTGCCGTTCGCGCCGCAATGGACCGCCACGCTGACCCCGGCCTACACCTTCCTGCACCTGCCGCACGCGGTCAGCGTCAGCGCCGCCACCGACATCCTGTATCAGGGCCAGCGCTACCTGAATTCCGAGGACGATCCGCGCCAGCTGCAGAAATCCACGCTGGTCGTCAATCCGCGCGTGGTCTTCGCCGACGAAGCCAACGGCGACTGGGGCCTGAGCCTGGGCATCCAGAACATCACGCGCCAGATCTACGGCGACCAGGTCATCGACCAGCCCCTGGCGCCGGGCAATTTCGCCGAGATCCGCGGCGACAGCGGGCGCTATTACTCGGGCAGCTTCTTCATCAACTTCCACTGAGGCGGCGCATCCCGCCGCAAGGGCCGTGGAACCTGCGCCCGGCGCTACGCCGGCGGCTATTTCCCCGGCGGCGGCAACTGCCGCAGCTGCTGCACGATGGCCTCGCTGGCCTGGGCCAGCGCGGTGCGCATCGCCGCCACCGTGGACGGCGCATCCAGCGTCTCCATCGGCGCATCGGCGGCCAGCCGCCCGTCCAGCATGGCGCTGCCGGACAGATGCCAGGCGCCGCGCAGGTGCAGCGCTGTCGCGGCGCCGGGCAGGGCGTCCGGCTCGAAGCTCTGCAGCTCGATGTTCAGCGCCAGGGCCGGCGACTTCTCGCTGTCGGAGGTGAAGGCCTGCACCTGGTACCCCGGCAATTCCGCCGCCAGCTGCAGCGCGATCCAGCGCGTCAGGCTCTCGCCCAGGCGCTCGGCCCAGATCACGTCGGGGAAGCGCTTCAGCTCGGCGTCGGAGCTGCGGTAGATGATGGCGCGGCGGTCCAGGTATTCCGGCAGCGTCACGGTGCGCACCACCAGCACCGGGCGCTGCACCGGCTGCAGCGCCGCCGGCAGCGCCACGTCGTTGCTCAGCAGCATCAGCCGCGGCGGCGGTCCGGCGGAGCAGCCGGCGAGCAGCGCCAGCACGGAGAGGCAGGCGGCGTCGCGCAGCCGGCGCATCGAACAAGCGGTCATTTCTGCACTCCGGTGATCAGGGCCTGCGGATTGCGGTCGATGGTTTCGGAGAAGTTGCGCAGCGCCTCGGAGGCCACGGCCAGGTTGCGCAGCGCCTGCTCCAGGTCGGCGCGCATCGGCGCGCCGGGCGCGGTCAGCTCGGAAGTGTGGGCCAGCGTGGCGTCGGCGTCCTTCAGCGCCTTCTGCGCCGTCTGCAACGTGTCGTTGAGCTGCGGCGACAGCGTCGTCACCGCCTGGTCGACATGCCCGCTGAGTTTCTGCACCGAGGCCAGCGTGCGCGCCGTGTCGCCCTGCAGCTGCACGATGGCCTTGGTCAGCGCGTCGGTGGTCTGCCGCGCCGAGTTGGCGGTGGCGCCCAGCTCGGTGTTGGCGGTGACAGCCAGCTGCCGCACCGCCTGCATGGTCTCGCGCAGCTCGTCGCTGACCTGGCGCAGCGGCAGCTGCGACAGCTGGTCGCGGAAGGTGTCGAAGTCCGAGCGCATCGCCGGGATCTCGTTGGCCTCCGGGTCCTCGCCGACGAACACCGCCGGCGTGTCCGGCTGGAAGTCCAGCTCGACGTCGAGCTGGCCGGTGACCAGGCTCTGGATCGCCAGCTGCGCGCGCATGCCTTTCTCGATGAACTTCTCGAACGGCACGTCGGCCACGCTCAGCTTCTTGCCGCCGAGCATGCGCACCTTGCGCGTATTGAGCGTGATGTACACCGGGATGCGCGCCGCCAGGTTGTTGGCGTCGAACTGCAGCTTGATGTCGGTGACCTGGCCGACGCGCACGCCGCGGAAGTTCACCGGCGCGCCGACCGACAGGCCGGTGACCGCGCCGCTGAAATAGATCACCGCCTGGGTCTTGCGCTCGAACAGCTGGTTGCCGCCCACCGTCAGCACCGCCACCGCGGCGAGCAGCAGCGCGCCGACAACGAAGCCGCCGATCAGCGCCGGGTTGGCCTTCTTCATGTCTGTCTACCTGTTGTTGCGGCGGGAACCGGGAATAGGCAATCGGGAATCGGGGGTGACGCGCCTTTGCGATTCCCGATTCCCCATTCCCGGTTCCCGTCTTTCAAGCCATCACTCATCTTGCACCACTTTGTCGTGCGTGCCGGCGTCCTTCACCGGCTCGCGGCGCAGGAAGGCCTGCACCGACGGATGATCGCAATGCGCCAGCATCTCCCGGGGGGAGCCGTGCGCGATCGGCCGCTTGCTGTCGGCGTCGAGGAAGATGCCGTTGTCGCCGATGGCGAACAGGCTCGGCAGCTCGTGGCTGACCACCACGATGCTGGCGCCGGTGCCGTCGCGCAGCTGCAGGATCAGGTCGTCGAGGCGGCGCGAGCTGATCGGGTCGAGGCCGGCGGAGGGCTCGTCGAGGAACAGCATCTCCGGGTCCAGCGCCAGCGCGCGCGCCAGGCCGGCGCGCTTGCGCATGCCGCCGCTGATCTCGGAAGGGTAGAACTCCTCGTAGCCGCGCAGCCCCACCAGGCCCAGCTTGTAGCGCACCAGCGCGCGCGTCTCCACCGCGTTGGCCTCGGTGTAGAGCTGCAGCGGCAGCGCCACGTTCTCGAACAGCGTCATGGCGCTGAACAGCGCGCTGCCCTGGAACAGCACGCCGAAGCGCCGGCGGATCATGTCCTGCTGCTGCAGCGTGCAGTCCCAGTAGTCCTGCGCGCCGTAGTAGAGCTTGCCGATCCTGGGCTGCAGCAGGCCGATCATGTGGCGCAGCAGCGTGCTCTTGCCGCAGCCGCTGCCGCCCATGATGGTGAAGATCTCGCCGCGCTGCACCTCGAACGAGATGCCGGTCTGGATCAGCCGGCGGTCGAAGGACATGCACAGGCCCTCGACCCGGCACATCACCTCCATGGCCGGTTTAGACCCCGAGGGCATTGGCGCACACCGCAAAAATGGCGTCGATCACGATCACGCCGACGATGCCGGCGACCACCGCCGAGGTGGTCGCCTGGCCCACCGCCGCCGCGTTGCGGCCGGCGCGCAGGCCGTAGTAGCAGCCGGCCAGCGCCACCAGCGCGCCGAACACCAGGCTCTTGCTGATGCCGATGATGAAGTGGTGGGAATTGAGCGCGTTGATGGTGCGTTCGGTGTACGAGGCCAGCGACAGGTCGAGCATGCCGGTGCCGACCAGGAAACCGCCGAACATGCCCAGCGCGCAGCCGTACAGATACAGCAGCGGCGTCATCAGCGCCAGCGCCAGCACCCGCGGCAGCACCAGGAACTCCACCACCGGCACGCCCATCACGCGCAGCGCGTCGATCTCCTCGTTGCCCTGCATGGTGGCGATCTGCGCGGCAAAGGCGGCGCCGGTGCGGCCGGACAGCACCACCGCGGTGATCACTGCGCCCATCTCGCGCACCGTGGCGATGGCCACGCCGTCGGCCAGCAGTTCGCCGGCGCCGAACTGCTGCAGCTGCACCGAGCCGACAAAGGCGATGATCGCGCCCACCAGCACGTTGACCAGGCCGACGATCGGCAGCGCTTCGGCGCCACAGGCCTGCAGCACCGCCCAGGCGTCGGCACGGTAGTACGTGGCCTTGCCGCGCAGCAGCTGGCCGATGGCGATCACCACCTCGCCCAGCAGCGTCACCGTGTCCCCGGCCCTGTCGGTGTATTGCAGGGTGCGCTGGCCGACGCGGCGCAGCAGCGGCGCCGGCCGCGGCGGGCGTGAGGATGCCGGTGGCGACAGCTCGTCGGCCATTTTCAGCACCGTGCGCAGGCCCGCCGGCAGGCGCCCGGCGTCCAGCGTGCCGCCGTGGCCGCGGCAGTACTCCGCCAGCGCCAGCAGGAAGGCGGGCAGGGTGCTGTCCCAGTGGGTGATGCCGCCGGTGTCGATGCGCAGGCTTTGCCCGGCCTGCAGGTCGATCTGCGCCGCCGCCGCCTCGGGGATGCCGCTGAGGCCGCTGTACAGCGTCCACTCGCCGGCCAGCGCAAGCTCCACCACGCCGGACTCCTTGCGCAGGGTCCAGCGGGGTGCGATGTGCGCTTCCGTCGCGGTGATCGCCGTCTGAGCCCCCATCCCCCGATCTTCGCAGATTTGCGCGCGGGGGAGAACGGCGCGGGCCGGAATCCTACGCCGCTTTCAGCGGTTTGCGCTCGATGAATTCGATCTTGTAGCCGTCCGGGTCTTCGACGAAGGCGATCACCGTGGTGCCGTGCTTCATCGGTCCGGCTTCGCGCGTGACCTTGCCGCCGCGCTCGCGGGTCAGCGCGCAGGCGCGGGCGGCGTCGTCCACCTGCAGCGCGATATGGCCGTAGGCGTTGCCCAACTCGTAGCGCTCCACGCCCCAGTTGTAGGTCAGCTCGATCTCGGCGTCGCCGACCTGCCTGCCGTCGACCCGCTCGTCATAACCGACGAAGGCCAGCGTGAACTTGCCGTCCGGGTAGTCCTGGCGCGACAGCAGCTTCATCCCCAGCACCTGGGTGTAGAAATCGATGGAACGGTCGAGATTGCCGACGCGCAGCATGGTATGGAGGATACGCATGGGGAGATCCTGTGGCTTGGGGGGAGCCGGCGGGCAGGGCTGCTCCGGCGCGGCTGCGGCGAAACAGTTTAGCCGGTACCGCCCGGCGGCCGGGCCGGCTTCCGCCCTGTTTTGTCACGAAACTTGCGCAAATTGGTGCAACTATCGCATTTGAAACACAAAAGGCAGGAATTACGCTAGAGTTGGCATCACGATGATTCCATCGATCCTCAAGCTGGACAAGGGTGGTATGCCAGTCGCTTGGATTCGCTGGCAGACAGCAGCCACCCTCTACGCCCGCAAGCGCGTGTGCTGGGAAGCGGGAGAGGAGCGTTTTGTCATCTACGGCGGCACCTGCGCCCGTACCGGCCGTGTCTCGCAGCTGCGCATCGGCTCGATCATCGCCGTGGCCGACCGTTCGCGCCGTTTCCAGGGTTGCGCCCCGCTGCTGACCAACCGCACCCTGTTCCAGCGTGACCACAACCTGTGCCTGTACTGCGGCCAGCAGTTCGCCCCCGGCCTGCTGACGCGCGACCATGTGGTACCCGCTTCCCGCGGCGGCTCCAGCGCCTGGGAGAATTGCGTCACCGCCTGCCGCCATTGCAACCAGCGCAAGGACGACCGCACTCCGGAAGAAGCCGGCATGAAGCTGCTGGCGGTGCCGTATACGCCCAACCTGGCCGAGTACCTGATCCTGAGCAACCGCCGCATCATGGCGGACCAGATGGAGTTCCTGCTCAGTTTCGCGCGCAAGAAGGTGGCGTAAGCCGGTCGCCGATCCGTCGCCGGCGCGCGGACCGGCGGTATCCTGCGCTTGCGCTACCATCCGCATATTCCACTTCATCCCCTGTTCCCATGCACTCCGAAGCCCAGCGCGTTGCCGCGCTTGCCGAGGCGCAGAGCAAGGCCGCGGCCCTGTTCGAGCGCATCGGCGAAAGCCTGATCCGCCCCGGCATCACCGAATCGCAGCTGACCCGTGACATCGCCGAGCTCGGCCGCCGCGAGTTCGGCATCGAGCAGAACTGGCACAAGCGCATCGTCCGCGCCGGCCCCAATACGCTGGAGCCCTACGACGAGAATCCGCCGGACCTGAGCATCGGCGGGGACGACATCCTGTTTGTCGACCTCGGCCCGGTATTCGAAGCCTGGGAGGCCGACTTCGGCCGCACCTACGTGCTCGGCAACGACCCCCACAAGCTGCGCCTGCGCGATGATGCCGCCACGGCCTTCGCCGCCGCCAAGCAGCACTTCAAGCAGCACCCCCACATCACCGGCAGCCAGCTCTACGCCCATGTGCGGCAGCTGGCGCAGCAGGCCGGCTGGGAATTCGGCGGCAAGCTGGCGGCGCACCTGATCGGCGAATTCCCGCACAAGGCGCTGCCGGTGGACCGCGCGGTGGCCTGGGCCGATGCCGGCAACCATACGCCGATGCGCGGACTCGACCCGCTCGGCCGCGAGCGTCACTGGATCCTGGAAATCCATCTGGTCGACCGCCTGCGGCGCATCGGCGCGTTTTACGAAGAGCTGCTGACCGTCGGCTGAGTCGGGCGCGTCGGCGCCGCCCAGGCCGTAAAATCGGCGCATGAACCTGTCCCTGCTGTTGATCGCCGCCGCCGCCGCGGCCCTCGGCGCGCTGCTGGCCTGGCTCGCCGTGCGCCCGGCCGCCGAACGGCAGCGCGCCATGGCCGCCGCCGCGCAAGCCGGCGCGGCGGCGCAGGCGCAAACCATTGCGGCGCGCGAGCAGGAG
>CAYVKA010000092.1:0-18411 GCA_964451925.1 uncultured Nevskia sp.
ATCGTGCCCACGTTCACATGCGGCTTTACTCGCGAAAACTTCTCTTTGGCCATCGCTGATCTCCGTGCCTTCTATTTTCGAACCAATGCAATGCGGGGCTTTTACCACCGAAAACTAACAAAAACACCGCCGGGCTGGCGGTGCCTTTCAAGAATCTGGTGCCCACCACTGGAATCGAACCAGCGTCGGCAGGGCCGACGCCATGCGATTCGTCGTATTTGAGGTCGCTGGTCCGATTCCTCGAACTCCGGCCTCCCTCAAATCTGGCGGCACATACAACCTGCACCAAAATCTGGTGCCCACCACTGGAATCGAACCAGCGACCTCACCCTTACCAAGGGTGTGCTCTACCGACTGAGCTAGGTGGGCGCAAAACCTACTGACCGCCTGTACTGCACTCTACCGCGGGGACCGACTTCTTCCTGATTCCGCAAACTGGAGCGGGTGATGGGAATCGAACCCACGCTACCAGCTTGGAAGGCTGGAGTTCTACCATTGAACTACACCCGCCTGCCTCAAACCGCTTCGCAGCCTGTACCACCTTACTGCATCAGTGGTGGAGGGGGTAGGATTCGAACCTACGTAGGCGTTAGCCAGCAGATTTACAGTCTGCCCTCGTTGGCCGCTTGAGTACCCCTCCCGAGAATGTTCGTTCGCGTGAGCTGAGCCACATATTGTTTTGGACCAGGGCTCCGCTGTCAAGCCAAAACAGGGCGCCCGGGTCGCAGGGCAGGAAAAATAATGCGCCGGGGCCGGCCGCGCAAGCCCGCTTCGCGCGGCCGGTAGCTGGTCAAGAAATTGCAATAAGCTTTAACTACCGTGGCTAGTTGGCCACTTTAGAAAAAACTTTTCAGACATGCTGATCCAGGGAAAGCGTTTGGGGTTGTTGCTGTGCGCGGCTTTGCTGACTGCCGCCACCGTCGCCGGCTGCGGCAGCAGTGACAGCAGCAGCGCCGGCACTTCGGCGCAGACCGCGCCCGGCCAGATCGGCCACGTCTTCGTGCTGATCCTGGAAAACGAGGACTACACCAACTCGTTCGGCAGCAGCACCGCGGCCCCCTACCTGTCGCAAACGCTGCCGGCCAAGGGCGCGCTGCTGAAGAACTATTACGGCATCGGCCACAACAGCAACGACAACTACATCGCCATGATCAGCGGCCAGGGCCCCAACCTGGACACCCAGCTCGACTGCCAGACCTTCAGCAACTTCACCGGCACCACCATCGGCACCGATGGCCAGGCGACCGGCCTGGGCTGCGTCTACCCGACCAGCGTCGCCACCGTCTCCGACCAGCTGGGCAAGGCCGGCCTGAGCTGGAAAGCCTACATGGAGGACATGGGCAACGACCCGACGCGCGAGAGCGCCACCTGCGGACACCCCGCGGTGGGCGCCAAGGACGGCACCCAGGTGGCCACCAAGACCGACCAATACGCCACGCGCCACGACCCCTTCGTGTATTTCCACAGCATCATCGACGACCAGGCCGCCTGCGGCAGCCACGTCGTCGGCCTGGGCGGGCTGCAGTCCGACCTGAGCAGCGTCTCCACCACCGCCAACTACACCTTCATCACCCCCAACCTGTGCCATGACGGCCACGACTCCCCCTGCGCCGACGGCGAGCCGGGCGGACTGACCTCGGTCAACACCTTCCTGCAACAGTGGGTGCCGCAGATCCTGGCCTCGCCGGCGTTCCAGCAGGACGGGCTGCTGATCGTGACGTTCGACGAGTCCAACGGCCTGCAGTCCGACTCCTCGGCCTGCTGCGGCGAGGGCCCCGGCCCCAACGCGCTGCTGCCGGGCCTGCTCGGCTTCGGCGGCGGCAAGGTCGGCGCGGTGCTGGTGTCGCCGTTCATCAAGCCGGGCACGGTGACGACCACCTCCTACAACCACTACTCGATGCTGCGCAGCGTCGAGGACATCTTCGGCCTGCAGTATCTGGGCTATGCCGGTGCCAGCGGCCAGGCCGGCTTCGGCAGCGACATCTACACCCAGACCATGCCGGTGTTCCCGGCCAAGAAATAAGCGCGCCGGCGCGATCCGCACGCCGGGCAAAAGCCTAAACTGGCGGGATGAACCTCCCGCACCGGCTCGGCGCCGCGCTGCTGTGCGCCGCCATGGCGGCGCGGGCCGGCGCTCCGGCGGAAACCTATGACCCGTTGGCCGCCGCCGCGGCGGAAGGACTGATCGGCAACGTCGAAGCCGGCGTGCCGCCGCAGTGCTACACCCGCACCGGGGCGCGCTCCAACCCGTGCTGGACCTGCCACACCAGCCGCAACGGCCTCAACCAGACCGACGACTGGCGCCTGCAGCAGCGCTACGATTTCAGCGAAGCGGGCCGCGCCAACCACTGGACCAACCTATTCCAGGACCGCCGCGCGGCCCTCGCCCACGTCGGCGACGCCGAAATCCTGTCTTACATCCGCCAGGACAACTACGCCGCGCTGCGCCCGGCTCTGCTGAAGCACCCCGGCTACCAGGGCTGGGTGCCGGACCTGGACTACCGCCAGGGCTTCGACGCCGAGGGCTTCGCCCGCGACGGTTCGGACTGGCGCGCCTTCCGCTACAAGCCTTTCCCCGGCACCTTCTGGCCCACCAACGGCTCCGCCGACGATGTGCTGATCCGCCTGCCGCCGCCGTTCCGCCAGGACGCCGCCGGCAATCCCTCGCGCGCCGTGTACAAAGCCAACCTGGCGATCCTCGAAGCTGCCATGGCGGTCCCCGACAGCCAGCCGGACGCGCGCCTGCGCCGCAGCATCGAGCCGGTGGACGAGGCCGCCGCCGGCCTGGACCTCGATGGCGATGGCCACCTCGGCACCGCACTACGCATCCGTGGCCTGCCCGTCCACTATGCCGGCGCCGCCGCCGGCGAGCCGGTGCGGCGCTACGACTACCCGCAGGGCACCGAATTCCTGCACAGCGTGCGCTATCTCGATCCCGACGCGCCGCAGCTGATGGCGGCGCGCTTCAAGGAACTGCGCTACGCCGTCAAGCGCACGCAGCTCAACGCCGAAACGCGGCAATGGCGCTATGACGAGGAAGCGCGCGAGCGCGACATCGGCGGCCGGCCGCACTACAGCGGCACCGCCTACAGTGGCCAGACCAACGCTTTCGGCTGGCGCCTGCAGGGCTATATCGAAGACGCCGCCGGCCGCCTGCGCCTGCAGACGCGCGAGGAGCAGCTCTATTGCATGGGGTGCCATACCGGCATCGGCGTCACGGTGGACCAGACCTTCAGCCTGCCGCGCAAAGTGCCCGGTGCCGCCGGCTGGGGGCCGCAAAACCTGGCCGGGATCGAGGACGTGCCGCAGGCCGGCTCGGCCGAGCCGGAGATCCTGCGTTACCTGCGGCGCGTCGGCGGCGGCGACGAGTTCCGCGCCAACGGCGAAATGCTGCAGCGCTTCTTCCCCGGCGGCCGTCTCGACACCGCCCGCGTGCGCCGCGCCGCGCCGGGCGGCGGCGGCGACATCCGCGACCTCGTCGTACCCTCGCGCCGGCGCGCCCTGCAGCTGGACAAGGCCTATCTGCTGATCGTGCGCGAGCAGAGTTTCGTCCACGGCCGCGATGCGCTGCTGGCCCCCGCCGCAAACGTGCACGCGCAGCTCGACAACAGCGACACCGCGCTCAAGGCCAGTGGCCGCACCTACCGCGACGGACGGCTGTGGCTGGACTGGGATGCCGCCCCGGCCCCAACCCCGAGTCTCAAATAGCTCGGGCAGATCTGCATCTGCAACGCTTTCACGCAGAGGCAGCTTCGAGTGTGCCGGAATACTCCGGCACCCCGCCCGGCAGCGGCGGATCGAAGCGCACGCAGAACACGTACCGCCCATTCTCAATCCTCTTGCACGCGGTGTTCCGCGGACCGGACCAGGGCAGGACGGCAGTGGGCGTTTCGTCCTTCATCGCGGACTGCCGCCGAGAGGCGGAGCCGCGGCCGATGCGGCGGAGCCGGACGGCAACAGGTCGGCCAGGGCCTGCTCCAGCCGCGCTTGGCGATAGCAGAAGCCTGCCGCTTCGGCGCGGCGCGGCAATACCTTTTGGCTGATCAGGAACAGATCGGACATTTCGCCGGCCAGTATGCGCAACAGCCAGGCGGGCACCCGCAGGCGCAGGCGGGTGCCGCACTGCTGCGACAGCGCCACGGCAAATTCGCGCTGCCGCAACGGCGCGGGCGCAACCGCATTGAAAGCCCCGGACAGGTCCCGGCGCTCGATCAGCCACAGGATCTGACGCAGCAAATCGTCGAGATGAATCCACGACAGCCACTGCCTGCCGTCGCCCAGTACTGTGCCGCCACCCAGGCGCGCGGCGCGCGCCATCGGCGGCAATACACCGCCATCCTGACCCAGCACCAGGCCGATGCGCAGGAGGCAGACGCGCACGCCCCAATGCTCAACGCCCGCGGCAGCGCGCTCCCAGCGACGGCACAGCTCGGAAATAAAGCGCTGCTGCGGCGCGGCGCCCTCGTCCAGCGCGTCCTCGCCGCGCTCGCCGTAATAGCCGATGGCGGAGGCATTCACCAGCACTTCCGGCCGCTGCTGCAGTCGCGCCACCAGCTGGGTCAGTTCGGCGGTAACGCCAATGCGGCTACCCACCAGCTTGCGACGACGCCGCGCGGTCCAGGGACCGGCGGCGATGGACGCACCGGCGAGATTGACGATGGCGTCGATGCGCCGGTCGGCGTCCAGCTCCCGCTGCGACTGGATCAGTTCCACCGCCGGCCCGAACAGATCCCAGCCGTGATGCAGCCGCCGCGTCAGGACGATGACCTTGTCGCCGCGCTCGACCAGCCGGCGCGCCAGGGCGCGGCCGATGAAGCCGGTGCCGCCGCTGATCAGCACGGTGCGTGGCTGCGACGTGCTGCCAGCTTGGATCGGGCGCAGCTGCCAGGCCGGCCGGCGCAGGCGCAATGCCGCCAGCAGGTCGCGCAAGCCCCAGAGCAAGGCCCCGGCGGCAAACAGCGCCATCAGCCATGACCAGGCACCATGCCGCTGCGCAATCAGCGCTGTCGGTGCGCGCAGCCAGTCGCCCAGCAGCGGCGCCCAACAGGCGAGGACCGCGCCGTAATTGAGCGCCAGGAGGGTGTGCAGCACGCGCTCCGAGGCCGGCAGCCGGCGGGTACGGTCCTCGACCACGAAGTCGCACAAGGTAATGCCCACTTCAACGACCAGCAGCGCCAGCAATGCCACGCACCATGCGCCCTGCCAGCGGCTCCAGCCGGCCGCCAGCAGGATCGCGGCATAGACGAATTGCCGCGCAGCATGCAGCAGAAGCTCGAACGTGGCGCCCGGCCGGTGCGGCAGGTCAACCTCAAGCTCGTGGTGCCAGAGGTTGTCGAGTCCGCCGAGCGCGCATTGCAGCGTGAACAGCAGCAGTATCGTATCCATCAGGCCTCTCCTTCGCGCTGGAACACCCCGTCCTGGTGGAACAGGCTGCCAAACAGCAGATGCCGGAAATCCATGGTGAAGCGAAAGCGCCCGCCGCCAAGATCGGTGTGCACGACATGGGCGGTGCCCGGGCTGAGCAGGTGCGGCAGCCAAAAGGTCTTGCCGCCGACACGCCAGAAATAACGCAGGCTGAGAAAGTGCAGAGCGCCATCGCGCTCGAACACTGCCAGGCGCATGCCCAGTCCATGGCCGACGCATTCGAGCAAGCCATCCGGGGTGCTGACCTTGACCGAGCGCACCAGGATCGGCGCGCGCCCGGCATAGTGGTATTCACGATCCCAGACGATGGAGTCGGCGTCGCCGCCGTGCACCAGGCTGATGCCGACCGGAACGTCGGTGCCACGATACGGCGCGAACGGCGTGCCGATCAGGCGGCAGCATTGCGCCAGCAACAGGCCCAGCAGCGAGCACTGCACGGCGTGCATCACGCCGGCGTAGCGGATCGGCTGTCCCGGCTCCGGTTTCTCGCTGAAGCGCCGGCGGATATCGCCGGCCAGGCGCCGCCAGCCGGGAGCGCCGACCAGGCGCTCGAAGTCGGGCACTGCCGCAACGAGCAGAGCGGCGCCTTGAGCGGGCCCACACGCCAGTGTGTTGATCGCTTTCATGGAGTTCTCCCGTGGCTCAAGGCAAGAGTCAGTTCACATCCTGCGTAGGAGAAACCGGGGTGGAGGCGTTCAGCGGCGGCGGCAGCCACTGCGGCGGCACCACGCTCCAGATGGTGCGCGCCACCACCGCCACGGAGATGAACTGGCCGATCAGCACCAGGAGCAGGGTCCGCCGCAGCAGGGCGATCACGCCGTCGTTTTCATTCCAGAACAGCATCACCAGGATCAGCGGCGCCATCAGCATCATCACGTCGAGCATGCGCACCCAGAATTCGGCGCGCTGCGGCTGCCGGTCGCAGATCTCCAGCAGCATGCCGCGCAGGATGCCGCGCAGGTAGACGATCACCCCCAGGCTGACTATCGCGGCCAGGCCGATTTCACTCAGGAACACTACTTCTTCGTTCATGGCACACCTCCTTGAATAAACCGTTATTACAGTTATTTCTGTCATAACAGAAATAACTGAGCAAAAAAACACTTCACCCCACTTTCGGCTTGTTCGACATCGCGCCCTGCATCTGGCTGGCCATCTTCAGCAGCTGCACCAGGGCCGGCGGCGGAATCTGCTTCACCTGCTCGTACGCTTCCAGCATCAGGTCGAGGAAATCGGTCATGGCGCGCACCTTGGGCAGCACCGGGTCGGCGGTGGCCTGCGCCTGCGCCAGGCAGTCGCGCATCACGCTGGTGGTGGGGTCGATCTCGCGCTTGCGGCGCCCCTCCAGGATCAGGAAGAAGATCTCCCAGACGTCCTGAACACCGGTGAAATGGTCGCGGCGATCGCCGAGCTGATGCACCACTTTCACCAGGCCCCAGCTCTGCAGCTCCTTCAGGCTGGTGCTGACATTGGAGCGGGCCACGCTGAGCGTCTCGGCGATCTCCTCGGCCGGCAGCGGTCGGTCGGACAGGTACAGCAGGGCGTGGATCTGGCCCTGGGTGCGGTTGACGCCCCAGCGGGTGCCCATCTCGCCCCAGTGCAACACGAACTTCTCGGTGGCCGGACTCAGCTTCATGGCGGGCAGCATAGCAGGAAATTTCTGTCTGTACAGAAATATCTGACCAATCTCCTATTGCCGCCGCTTGGCCCTCGCCGTGGGCGGCGCGGTGAGCGGATCGTCTGGCCAGGGATGGCGCGGATAGCGCCCTTTGAGTTCCTTCTTCACCTCGGCATAGGTGCGGGCCCAGAACCCGGCCAGGTCCTGCGTCACCTGGATCGGCCGGCGCCCGGGCGACAGCAGGTGCAGCGAGACGCGGTTGCGGCCCTCGTTGACCGCCGGGGTCTGCGTCAGGCCGAACAGCTCCTGCAGCTTCACCGCCAGCACCGGCGGCGCGCCATCCGGCAGGTATTCGATGGCCACGTGCGAGCCGCTCGGCACTTCCAGTTGGGTCGGCGCCAGCCGCGCCAGCTGCTGCTGGCGCGGATAGTCGAGCATGGCGTTGAGAATGGACATCAGGTCCAGACGCGCCAGATGGTCGCGGCGCGTCACGCCCTCCAGGTAAGGCGCCAGCCAGTCATCCAGGGTGGCGGCGAGCGCGCCGTCGGACACGTCCGGCCAGCCATCCTGCGGCCGCCAGGCGCGCAGGCTCAACACCCGCGCCTGCCACTGCCGCGCACCCTCGCTCCAGGGCAGCGCGGCCACGCCGAGGCTGCGCACGCCTTCGAGCATGGCGGCGCGCACTGCCTCGCCCGCCCCTTCGCGCAGCGGCTTGCGCTCCAGCACGATGGCACCGAGCCGGCGCTGCCGCTCCGCCACCACGGTTTCGCTCTGCACGTCCCAGCGCACCTCGTGGTGCGGCGTCATGCGCGGCTCGAGGTCGCGCCGCACGTCGCCCTCGCCCAGCGCCGCGGCCAGGCGGATGCGGCGCGGCACGCCGGGGTCCCAGTGCGCCACCGCCAGCCACTCGGACTGGGCCAGCGCATCGTGCTGCGGCAGGCGCGCCTCGCCGCCGTCGGCGCACAGGTAGATGGCGTCGCGGCCGCCGCGCAGCGCCGGGTTCTGCTCGGCGCGGCGGCGCGCGATGCGCTCGGGAAAAGCCAGCGCCACCAGCCG
Organism: uncultured Nevskia sp.; assembly: GCA_964451925.1. Classification (GTDB taxonomy): domain Bacteria; phylum Pseudomonadota; class Gammaproteobacteria; order Nevskiales; family Nevskiaceae; genus Nevskia. Next base: position 8,099 of record CAYVKA010000092.1, read on the forward strand.
GCCGACGGCGTCGGCGGCGGCATCGGCCCTGCCCTCCTCCACCCCGGCAATGCGCAGGAACTGCCGCACCGCCTCGCGCACGCGGCGCTGCGCGCCCGGCTCGGCGCGGCCGCCGTGGAACTGCCGCACCATCTGCTCCAGGTCGGTGCCGGTTTCGCGCTCGTCCAGAACCGCGGCCAGCCACGCGGCCGGCGTGGCCAAGCCCAGCTGCTTGGCCGCCAGCAGCATGTGGCCCAGGCGCGGCGCCGTGGGCAGCCGCGCCAGCTCGCGGCCGTGGGCGCTGATGCGGCCGGCGCCGTCGATGGCACCCAGGGCCAGCAGCAGCTCGCGGGCATAACTCCAGGACGCCGCCGGCGGCGGGTCGAGCAGCGCCAGTTGCGCCACGTCGGCGCCCCACACGGCCAGCTCCAGCGCGAAGCGCGACAGATCGGCGGCGAGGAGTTCCGGCGTGTCGTGCGCCGGCATCTGCGCCTGCTGGTCGCGGCTCCACAGCCGGTAGGCGACGCCGGGGCCGAGGCGGCCGGCGCGGCCGGCGCGCTGATCGGCGCTGGCGCGGGAGATGCGCTGCGTCTCCAGGCGGTTGGCGCCGGCGCCGAGGTCGAAACGGGCGACGCGCGCATAGCCGCCGTCGACCACCGTGCGCACGCCCTCCACCGTGAGGCTGGTCTGCGCGATGTTGGTGGCCAGGATGATCTTGCGGCGGCCGTCGCCCGCCGGCTGCAGCGCCGCGTCCTGCTCGGCGCTGGACAGGTCGCCGAACAACGGGAACAAATGGACGCGCCCCGCCAGCCGCGCCTCCAGCGCCCGCTGCGCGCCGCGGATCTCGCGGCCGCCGGGCAGGAAGGCGAGGATGTCGCCTTCGGTTTCGGACAGTGCCCTGAGCGCGCCTTCGGCCACCGCGGCATCCAGATCGGCGCCGGATCGCGGCGGCGCGTAGCGCACGTCCACCGGGAACAGCTTGCCGCCGCTCTCCACCACCGGCGCGCCGCCCAGCAGCGCCGAGACCCGCTGCGTGTCCAGCGTGGCCGACATCACCAGCAGGCGCAGCGCGTCGTTGAGGTTGGCGCGCGCATCCAGCGTCAGCGCCAACGCCAGGTCGGCATCGAGGCTGCGCTCGTGGAACTCGTCGAAGATCACCAGGCCGACGCCGGGCAGCTCCGGGTCGGCCTGCAGGCGGCGTGTCAGCAGGCCTTCAGTGATGACCTCGATGCGGGTGGCGGCGGAGACCTTGCGCTCGAAGCGGATCTGGTAGCCGACGGTCTCGCCGACTTTCTCGCCGAGCAGCCAGGCCATGCGCGCCGCGCTGGCGCGGGCGGCGATGCGCCGCGGCTCCAGCATCAGGATGCGCTTGCCGGCGAGCCACGGCTGGTCGAGCAGGGCCAGTGGCACCAGCGTGGTCTTGCCCGAGCCGGGCGGCGCCGCCAGCACCGCCTGGCCGGAAACGGCCAGCGCCTGGCGCAGCGCCGGCAGCGCCTCCGCGACGGGCAGATCGGGCAAAGCCTGCTTCACGGGCGGAGGGATCAGGTGCCGCTGTTGCGGCGCAGCCAGTCGATGCGCTGCAGCAGCTTATGCCGCCAGGCCTGGGTCAGGCCCGGGGTGTCGGCGATGCGCTGCAGGTTGTCCGGGTCCGGGCGGCGCGCCCGCGCGGCGTCCCACAGCTGCGCCAGCGGCACGGCGGCCGCATTACGCTCCAGCAGGACGAAGTCGTCGCCGGCCTGCGCCTCGCCGCAGGCCAGCACCCGGTAGTACCAGCCGGCGATGCCGTGCTCGGCGATGTACTGGCTGATGCCTTCGCGGCCGAACTTGGCGTCGATCTTCCAGCACGGCGAGCGCGGCTGGCACAGCTGGATGCGGGCGCTGCCGAGCGCGTAGACATCGCCGATGCAGGCCGTGGCCTCATCCAGTCCTTCGGTGGCAATGTTCTCGCCGATGGCGCCGGCGACGAACTGCTGCGCCAGCTCCGGAAACTGCTGCGCCAGGCGGCGATGGTTCTCCAGCGGGAAATGGTGCAGCGCCTTGTCGGCGCCGCCGTGGACCCGGCGGTCGGCCTGCACGTCGGAGTCCATGCCTTCCCAGCCGATGGCCACCGGCCCGTTCTGCGGCTGCTTGAAGATGGCGGTGGGCCGGCCGTCGCCCGGCATCGGGCGCACCTGCCCGGCGTAGAGGCCGAGGATTGAACGCTTCATGCGGCTATTATGTCTGTTCGCTGTACACGCCGACCAACCCGCAAGCCTTTCATGCGCAGACGCGACCTTCTGCAATCCGCCGCGGCCCTTTCCGCTTTCGGCCTCGCCCCGCCGGCGCTGCTGCTGGGCCTGCCGGCCCGGGCGGAGCTGCGCAAGCTGGGGCAGCCGCAGCCGTTCGACTACGCCTGGCTCAAGGGCGAGGCGCGCGCGCTGAGCGGCCAGCCGTACCAGCCGCGCGCCGGGCAGGTGCCGGACAAGCTGGGCAAGCTCAGCTGGGACCAGTGGCAGGCCATCCGCTTCCGCGACGAGCGCTCGCTGTGGCGCGAGCAGGGGCTCAACCAGCAGGTGCGCTTCTTCCACCTCGGCTGGCACATGACCACGCCGGTGCAGATCTACGAAGTGGTCAACGGCCAGGCACAGGAACTGGCCTACGACCCGGCGATGTTCGATTACGGCGACAGCGGCATCCGCGGCGGCTCGCTGCCGGGCGAGCTGGGCTTCGCCGGCTTCCGCGTGCTGTTCCACACCGACTGGGTGCGCGACGTGGCCGCGTTCCAGGGCGCCAGCTATTTCCGCGCCGTGGACGGTGACCTGCAGTACGGCCAGTCGGCGCGCGGCCTGGCGGTGGACTCCGGGCTGGATCCCGAGGAATTCCCGACCTTCACCAACTACTGGCTGGAACGGCCGGCGCCGGGCTCGGACAGCTTCAATGTCTACGCCCTGCTCGACTCGAAGAGCGTCACCGGCGCCTACCGCTTCGTCATGACGCTGGGCGACACGCTGCTGATGGACATCGACGCCGCGCTGTATCCGCGCCGGCCGATCGAGCGCATCGGTATCGCGCCGCTCACCGCCATGTACCAGTGCGGCGAGAACGACCGGCGCCGCGCCAACGACTGGCGGCCGGAGATCCACGACAGCGACGGCCTGCAGCTGTGGACCGGCAGCGGCGAATGGATCTGGCGGCCGCTGGTGAATCCGCCCGAGGTGCGCACCAACTCCTTCTTCGACGACAACCCGCGCGGCTTCGGCCTGCTGCAGCGCGACCGCGATTTCGACCACTACCAGGACGACGGCGTGTTCTATGACAAGCGCCCCAGCCTGTGGGTCGAGCCGCGCACCGGGCCGCAGGGCGGTGGCTGGGGCAAGGGCGCGGTGATGCTGGTGGAGATTCCGACCGACGACGAGACCAACGACAACATCGTCGCCTTCTGGAACCCGGCGCAGAAGCCACAACCGGGGCAGGAGCTGCTGTTCGGCTACCGGCTGTACTGGTGCCGCACGCCGCCGACGGGGCCGAAGCTGGCCACGGTGCGGGCCACGCGCGACGGCATCGGCGGCGTCGTCGGCCAGAAACGCCGGCACTTCTCGTGGCGTTTCGCGGTGGATTTCGCCGGCGGCAATCTCGACATGCTGGGCGCCGACGCCAGGGTCGAGCCGGTGATCGAGGCTTCGCGCGGCAAGGTGGAGATCGCCTCGGCGCGGCCGCTGCAGTCGATCAAGGGCTGGCGCGCGATGTTCGACATCCGCCCCACCGACAACACCCTGGAACCGATCAACCTGCGCCTGTTCCTGCGCAGCGACGGCCAGCCGCTGAGCGAAACCTGGATCTATCAATGGACGCCGCCGGCGCCGGTGGACCGCAAGTTTTGATTTTCTGTCGCCCGGGCGCGGCGAAGGGCCCGGCGTGGATGCCGGACCTGCGCTGCGCCCGGGATGAAACGCGCTATGCCTTCAGCTCCCCCGCCAGCTTGGTCGCGTTCTTGCACGAGAAGCCGTAGATCGACAGCTGCGGATTGGCGCCGATGCTGGTGGGGAACACCGAGCCGTCGATGATCGACAGGTTGTCGGCATGGCGGAAGCGGCCGTCGCTGTTGACCACGGTCAGCTTCTCGTCCTCGCCCATGGCGCAGCCGCCCATCAGGTGCGCGGTGAAGATCGGCAGGCGCTGCTTGGCATAGCGCAGGCCGGCGATCGCCGCCTTGGCCTCGTCCCAGCTGCCGTAGGGCCGCGAGTCCATGTGCAGCGGCATCACCTGCCTGGCGCCGGCGGCGAACTGCAGCTCCGCCATGCTCAGGTAGGCGCGGCGGAAGCCGTCCCACAGGTAGTCGCTGAAGTCGTAGTGCAGCAGCGGCGCGCCGCTGCCGTCGATCGCCACTTCGCCGCCGGCGCTGTGCTCGTCGAAGCCGTCGCGCAGCAAGGCCAGCATCGACTGCATATTGGGCAGCTGAGCCATGCCGGCCTTCAGCTCCTCGCCGTAGCGGCCGAAGATGACGCTGCCGAGCAGCGGCTGCATCGGCGCCACTTCGAGCTTGTAGCCGGCGGGGCCGGTGGCGCCGTGCTTCCACTGGTGTTCGTCGGAGTAGATCGACTGCGGCGCGCCGTAGTAACCCTCCACCTTGTCCGGCATGATGGCCAGCGACAGGTTCACCGGGTGGATGCAGGTGCGCTTGCCGATGCGCTGGTAGGGATCGGGCGCGCCCGAGCGCAGCAGCAGCGCCGGGTTGTTGATGGCGCCGCCGGCCAGGATGTAATGGCGCGCCTTGACGGTAATGCCGACGCCGCTGGGGCTGACGCCGTCCGCGGCCAGCGCCACGGCGCTCAGGCCGCCGACCTTGCCCTGGACGAACTGCAGCTTGCGCACCGAGACGCGGTACAACAGCTGCGCGCCGTTCTTCAGCGCGGAGGGAATGGTGGTGACCAGCATCGACTGCTTGGCGTTGGTCGGGCAGCCCAGGCCGCAGTAGCCCAGGTTCCAGCAGCCGCGCACATTGCGCGGGATGACGTGCACGGCCCAGCCGAGCTTGTCGGCGCCGAGCCGGAGCGCGGCGTTGTTGGCGTTGGGCGCCACCGTCCAGGGCGCGATGCCGAGCCGTTCCTCCATGCGCGCGAACCAGGGCGCCATCTCTGCCTCGCTGCCGCCTTTCAGGGCGAAGGTATCGGCCCAGTACTGCAGCGTGTGCGGCGGGGTGCGGAAGCTGGAGGTCCAGTTCACCGTGGTGGTGCCGCCGACCGAGCGGCCCTGCAGGATCGCCACGGCGCCGTCCGAAGTGGCGCGGCCGGCGCCCTCCTGGTACAGCTCGCCGTAGGCGCGGGCGTCGTTCATGTCCTTGAAGTTGGCCGCGGTCTGCAGCGGGCCTTCCTCCAGGATCAGCACCTTGAGGCCGGCCGCGCTGAGGATTTCCGCGCTGGTGCCGCCGCCGGCGCCGCTGCCGATGATGACGACGTCGGCTTCGTAGGTTTGGTCCTGCTGCAGGGTCGAGGCGTCGGTGATTTTCCAGCCGCCGGCGATGCCGTTGGTATAGATGTCGTCGATGGCCATTAGCTGTTGAACACCTGATAGGGGCCGGGCGGCGGACCCGGGTAGTTGGCGGCGGCCCAGCCGGCGGGCGTGCCGTAGAACGAGCCGGCCACCAGCTTGATCAGTGCGCGATAGCCGGCGTTGAGCACGCCGATCGAACTGGTGCGCCAGCGTTCGAGGAAGGCCTGCACCTGCGGCGTGGCCGAATCCTCCCAGGAGCCGACACCGGTCAGCGCCCAGCGTGTCAGGCGCAGGTTGAGCAGGTCGAACAGCTGCAGCAGCGCCTTCTGCGAGGGCGCACCGAGGCGGTAGCCGCTGAGGTCGATGCGGTGCAGCAGGTCGTCGAGCAGGCGGTCGCGCTCCATGCCGGACGGCGGCAGCAGCGAACCGAGCACGCCCGGCACCACCGCGCGCAGCAGCGGCAGGTCGGCGTCACGCAGCACCTTGTAACCGGCGGCGGCCGATTCGGTGCGCGTGGCACAGCCGCTCAAGGTGGCCGTGACGCCGGCCGCGCCGAGCAGCAGGGAGCCGAACAGGCCGGCCTGCAGCAGCGTGCGCCGTCCCTGGTCCACCGCCTCCGGCCCTGATCCGGCCCGGGTGGTCGGAAGTTTCCGCATGTTTTGCCCTTGGTTGCGGGATAATGTGATCCGGCGGATGGCCCCGCCGGTGGCGGATGATAGTCAGCGCGGGCGCCAAAAGCGATGGCCTGGAAAGCCGGCTTACCGTCGTTCCAGGCCGGACTCCCCGATCGTGCCTCAACCTTGTGGAAGGACCAGCGATGAACCGCGTGCTCCAGGATCTCGTTTCCCTGCTCGACCTCGAAGCCCTGGAAGACAATATGTTCCGCGGCCAGTCGCGCGATCTCGGCGGCAAGAGCGTATTCGGCGGCCAGGTCATCGGCCAGGCCCTGGTGGCGGCGGGACGCACGGTGCAGGAGTCGGCGGTGCATTCGCTGCACGCCTACTTCCTGCGCCCGGGCGACATGGCCCTGCCCATCGTCTACGAAGTGGACCGGGTGCGCGACGGCCGCAGTTTCACCGCGCGGCGGGTGCAGGCGATCCAGCACGGCCAGCCGATCCTGTCGATGATCGCCTCGTTCCAGCGGCCGGAGCCGGGTGTCGAGCACCAGATGAGCATGCCGCAGGTGCCGGCGCCGGAAACGCTGCGCTCGCAGTACGACCTGGCGCAGGAATGGGTGCAGGCGCGGCCGGACACGCCGCCGCGCGTGCGGGATGCGATGCTGCGCGCGCTGGCCATCGAGTTCCGTCCGGTGCAGCCGTGGAATCCGCTGCAGCCGGAAGTGGGCGGACTGACGCAGAACCTGTGGTTCCGCGCCGCCGGCCAGCTGCCGGACGATCCGATGCTGCACCGCTGCGTGCTGGCCTACGCTTCCGACTTCAACCTGCTGTCCACCGCGCTGCGGCCGCACGCCATGTCCTTCGTCGACCCGCAAACCGCCGTGGCCAGCATCGACCATGCGCTGTGGTTCCACCGCGACGTGCGCGCCGACGACTGGCTGCTGTATTCCATGGATTCGCCCTCGGCGCAGGGTTCGCGCGGCCTGTCGCGCGGCCTGATCTTCGACCGCGGCGGCCGCCTGGTGGCCAGCGTGACGCAGGAAAACCTGATGCGTAAAGCGGCGCCCCCGGCGTAGTCCCGGGCGTCGCCGGTTGGCCGGGCACCGCCCGGCACTGTCGCGCGGGCAAATGCCAAGACCCGCCCCGCCCTCCAGAATCGCGGCCAAACAAACCGGCCGCGCCCCGCGGCCGCTACGAGAGGAGCAGGCTGACGATGGGCAAAGTGCTGAAGCGGCTGGCGTTGCTGGCCGCCGCGATCGCGGTGGTGTACGGCGTGTTCGACTACGCTTTCCCGCAGCGCTTCGCCACGGCGGCACTCGAGGCCGAACGCAGCGTCTCCGGCCTGCAGCGCAAGGAGATCAACATCCCCGGCTTCACCGTGGCCTACCTCGAAGGCGGCCAGGGCAGGCCGCTGCTGCTGCTGCACGGCTTCGGCGCCGACAAGGACAACTGGACCCGCGTCGCCCGCTATCTGGCGCCGCGCTTCCATGTTTATGCCGTGGACCTGCCCGGCTACGGCGAGAGCACCGTGCCCTCGCCGGCGGAAAGCGACATCGAGCACCAGGTGGTCTATGTCAACCAGATCGCCGCGGCGCTGGGCCTGGAGCACTTCGACCTGGGCGGCAACTCGATGGGCGGCTGGATCTCCGGCGCCTATGCCGCGGCGCACCCGGAGCAGGTCGACAGCCTGTGGCTGCTGGCCCCGGCGGGCGTGTCCACGGCGCAGGACAGCGACCTGAGCAAGATCGTCAAGAGCGGCGGCCGCGTGCCGCTGATCGCGCAGACGCCGGAGGAATACACGCAGCTGCTGGACTTCGTCTTCGTCCACCGGCCGTTCGTGCCGCACGCGGTGATCTCGGTGCTGGCGCAGCACGCGGCGCAGCACTACGACTACAACCGGCAGGTATTCGCGCTGCTGGTCAAGGACGCGCCGCTGGAGCCGCAGTTGAAGAACCTGCAGACGCCGGCGCTGATCGTGTGGGGCGACCACGACCGCGCCCTGCACGACTCCGGCGCCGAAGTGCTGCACCGGCTGCTGCCCAATTCGCAGGTGGTCATCATGCCGGACATCGGCCACCTGCCGATGCTGGAAGCGCCGGCGCAGGCGGCGGCGGATTACATCAAGTTCCGCGATTCACTGGTCAAGCACTAGAAAAACAAAAAGCAGTAGCCGCTTGCAGCAATGCCGGCCCCGGGGCAAACAGGGGCCGGCTTTTTTGTTGCTGTGCACAAGACGGCGGCCCGGCGGGCTAAAATGCCCGCATGATCACTCTCAACCAGGCCACGCTGCGGCGCGGAGCGCGCACGTTGCTGGAAAACGCCTCCTTCACCATCCATCCGGGCTGGCGCACCGGCGTGGTGGGCCGCAACGGCACCGGCAAATCGACGCTGTTCGCGGCCATCCTGGGCGAGCTGCATGCCGACAAGGGCGACGTTTCGGTGCTGAAGAACCTGGCCATAGCCACCGTGGCGCAGGAAACCCCGGCGCTGCCGGACCTGGCCATCGAGTTCGCGCTGGACGGCGATGTCGAGCTGCGCCAGCTGGAAAAGCGCCTGCTGATCGCCGAGGAGGCGCACGACGCCGACAAGATCGGCGCCATCCACGAGCGCCTCGGCACCATCGGCGGCTACGCCGCCCGCGCCCGCGCCGCACGCCTGCTGCACGGCCTGGGCTTCTCGCCGGAAGCGCAGGAACGCCCGGTGGCGGACTTCTCCGGCGGCTGGCGCATGCGCCTGAACCTGGCGCGGGCGCTGATGTGCCGCTCCGACCTGCTGCTGCTCGACGAGCCGACCAACCACCTCGATCTGGACGCGGTGATCTGGCTGCAGGAGTGGCTGGTGGAGTATCCCGGCACGCTGCTGGTGATCTCGCACGACCGCGAGTTCCTCGACGCGGTGACCACCCACACGCTGCACCTGGAAGGCACCCGCGCCACGCTGTACACCGGCAACTACTCGCAATTCGAGCGCATCCGCGCCGAGAAGATGGCGCTGCAGACCGCCACCCACGCCAAGCAGCAGCGCCAGGTGGCTCACCTGCAGAAGTTCATCAACCGCTTCAAGGCGCAGGCCACCAAGGCCACCCAGGCGCAGAGCCGCATCAAGCAGCTGGAGCGTATGGAGCTGGTGGCGCCGGCGCACGTGGACTCGGAGTTCTCCTTTGAATTCCCCACTCCCGAGCGCCTGCCCTCGCCTTTGATCCGCTTCGACGAGGTCGACGCCGGCTACCCGGGCAAGACCATCCTGCACAAGCTGCGCATGCTGATCGCGCCGGGCGAGCGCATCGGCCTGCTCGGCCCCAACGGCGCCGGCAAATCGACCCTGGTACGCACCCTCGCCGGCGAACTGCCGGCGCTGAGCGGCGGCATGATGCGCGACCCCTACCTGCGCATCGGCTACTTCGCCCAGCACCAGCTGGAGCAGCTCGATCCCAAGGCCTCGCCGGTGCTGCACCTGCGGCGCCTCGACCCCAAGGCCAGCGAGCAGTCGTTCCGCGACTTCCTCGGCGGCTTCAATTTCCGCGGCGACCGCGCTTTCGAGGCCATCGCGCCGTTCTCCGGCGGCGAAAAGGCGCGCCTGGCGCTGGCCCTGGTGGTGTACCAGAAGCCCAACCTGCTGCTGCTCGACGAGCCGACCAACCATCTCGACCTGGACATGCGCCACGCGCTGGAAAGCGCGCTGATGGACTACGCCGGCGCCGTGGTGCTGGTGTCGCACGACCGCCACCTGCTGACCAGCACCTGCGACTCGCTGTGGCTGGTGGCGGACGGCCGCTGCCAGGAATTCGCCGGCGATCTGGCCGACTATGCGCGCTGGCTCGGCACCCGCGACAGCACCCGGGAGTCCTCCGGCAAGAGCGGCGGCAACCGCCCCTCGGCCAAGGACGGGCGCCGCGCCGCCGCCGACCAGCGCGAGCAGGTGCGCGCGCGCAAGGACGCGATCAAGAAGCTCGACGCGCAGATGGCGCGCCTGCAGAAAGACCTGGCCGCCCTCGACGCCCGCGTCGCCGACCCGGCGCTGTACGAGCCGAGCCGCAGCGGCGAAGCAGCCAAGCTGCTGAAGGAACAGGCCGAGCTGAAGAAGAAGCTGGGCCGGATCGAAGAGGAGTGGCTGGCGGCCTCGGAGGAGCTGGCGGCGCTGGAGGCCTAGACCGATATCCCAGTTGGAGTCTGCCTTGCTTATCCCGCCTGCGTACTAGGGTCTGTTGACAATCATTGGGTCGCTGCGACGGAGGTCATTTTTGCGCAG
>CAYVKA010000093.1:0-398 GCA_964451925.1 uncultured Nevskia sp.
CCATCAATCCGAACAGCAAGATCCCGGCTATCGTCGATCCCGACGGCCCGGGCGGCAAGCCGCTGGCGCTGTTCGAATCCGGCGCGATCCTGCTGTACCTGGCCGAGAAGACCGGCCGGATGCTGCCGGCGAAGGCGGCCGCGCGCTATGAAACCATCCAGTGGGTGTTTTTCCAGATGGCGGCGATCGGCCCGATGTTCGGCCAGGTCGGCTACTTCCACAAATTCGCCGGCCGCGAGCTGGAAGACAAGCGGCCGCTGCAGCGCTACAGCGCGGAGTCCAAGCGCCTGCTGGGGGTGCTGGAGACGCGCCTGCAGGGGCGGCAGTGGATCATGGGGGACGACTACAGCATCGCCGATATCGCCACGCTCGGCTGGGTGCGCAACCTGGTCGGCTTC
>CAYVKA010000093.1:408-17959 GCA_964451925.1 uncultured Nevskia sp.
GGCTTCTACGGCGCGGGCGAGCTGGTCGACTATCAGAGCCTGCGTCAGGTGCCCGCCTGGCTGGAGCGCTGCCTGGCACGCCCGGCGGTGCAGCGCGGCCTGGGCATCCCCCAACGCGGCTGAGCCGCGGCGCCGGCCCGCGCTTCAAGCACCCACGATGAGGACGTACTGGCCGTAGGCCGCCGCCCTGGTATAGAAATGCTGCAGTGTCTCGAAAGCGGTCAGCGCGACATAGAGCGGCGCGGCGCCGCCATCGGCGGTTGCCGGTTGCGCGGCATCGAGCATTCCGCGCAACTCCTGCTGCGCGATGTCGCGCAGGCCGGCCGCGAGCTCCCGCACCGCCACCGGTGAGAAAATGCGCGCGGCACCCCGGCCATAGTCGATTGCCGTGTCGGCCGGCTCGTCGGCGTGCCGGCCGTCGAGCGCCATCAGCAGCGGCAGCGGCAGGCGGCCGGCGCTGGCGTCACCCGGATCCGCGCCGGTGGCGCCAGTAGGGCGGGTGACCGGCCGCGGCTCCGCGACGGCGTCGACGTCGGGCCAACGCAGCAACCATTCCGCCCCGTTGCCGGCGCTGAGCAGTTCGGCGTGGTCGAAGGTCTGCAGTGTTCCCAGCTGCCACAGCTGCGCCGGCTGCTGCCGAACCGCCCGGATGCTGGCGACGTTCAGCCGCGCGTGGTAAAGCGTCATCTCCCTTCCTCGATCCGTCGCCTGCCTGGCGCCATGGCTGCCCTGAGCGGCGATGCTGCTGGCTGTGGCCGGACCGGGCGCCCGTGCTTCGCGCCGGCCGGTACTATTGCAACTGCTTATAGCTCAAGGGCCGATCAAGCGCATTGACCCAGATCAATGCGCGCGCGGACGGATCGGCAGAAGCGGTGGCGCGCAGCGGTTCAGGCGGGCCGTGCGCGCACCGCGGCGAGTATGCCCTGCAGGATGGCCAGCGGGGCCGGCGGGCAGCCCGTGACGGTGACATCCACCGGGATGACGTTGGCGACGCGGCCGCAACTGGCATAGCTCTCGCCGAAAATGCCGCCGCTGCAGCCGCAATCGCCCACCGCCACCACCAGCTTGGGCTCCGGCGTGGCGTCGTAGGTGCGCCGCAGCGCCTCGGCCATGTGCCGCGACACCGGCCCGGTCACCAGCAGCAGGTCGGCATGGCGCGGGCTGGCGACGAATTTGATGCCGGCGCCCTCGATGTTGTAGTAGGGGTTGTTGAGCGCGTGGATCTCCAGTTCGCAACCGTTGCAGGAGCCGGCATCGACCTGGCGGATGCACAGGGCCCGCCCGAGCACGCGGTACAGCTCCTCCTGCAACGACTCGCGCGGCGGCCCGGCGGCGGGCGGCAGCGTTTCGGTGACGATGCCGATGGCGGCGATCTTCTTCAGCAGGCTCAGCATGGCGCGCTCACAGGTCCTGGCCGCTGTAGGACAGATTGAAGGATTTGTTGATCAGCGGGAAGTCCGGCACGATGTTGCCGATCACGGCGTGCTCCAGCACCGGCCAGTTCTGCCAGGAACAATCGTGCGGATGGCAGCGGCGGACGCTGCCACCCGGCCCCGCCTCCAGCGCCACGAACACCGGGCCGCGCCAGCCTTCGATCAGGCCGATCGAGCACTCGCCCTCCGCCACCGGCGTGAGCGCTGCGCGCACCGGCGCGTCCGGCAGTTCCTGCAGGATCTTGCGGCACAGGCGCAGCGACTCGATCACCTCGTCGAAACGCACCGCAACGCGCGCCGCGACGTCGCCCTCGGTCCGGCCCGCCGTCTTCAGCGACAGGCGGTCGTAGGGTGGAATGGCCAGGTCGTTGCGCAGGTCGCGCGTGGTGCCGCTGGCACGACCGGCGAATCCCATCAGGCCCAGCTGCCGCGCCAGCGCCGGCGCAACCTTGCCGCAGCCGCCGAAGCGGTCCTGCACGCCGGCGTGCTCGTCATAGATGCGGCGCAGCTCGCCGACCTCGCGCTGCAGCTGCTCGCCTTGCTGCAGCAGCTGCAGCGCGGACGCGGCGGACAGGTCGCCTGCGACACCGCCGGGGACGATGAAGTCCATTGGATAGCGTGCGCCGAAAACCGCCGCGTTGAGCCGCAGCAGGTCCTCCTTGAGCCGCGAGAACTGCGACAGGCCGAAGGCGAAGCCGGCGTCGTTGCCCAGCGCGCCGAGATCGCCCAGGTGGTTGGCTAGGCGCTCGCGCTCCAGCAGCAGGGCGCGCAGGAACAGCGCGCGCGGCGGCGCCTCGGCGGCGCCCATCCCTTCCAGGGCCATGCAGTAGGCCCACGAGAATGCCGCCGCCGAATCGCCGCTGACCCGCGCCGCCAGGCGCACCCCCTGCTCCAGCGACAGCTGCTCGAAGCGCTTCTCGATGCCCTTGTGCACGTAGCCGAGCCGCTCCTCCAGGCGCAGCAGCTTTTCGCCGACCACGGAAAAGCGGAAATGACCCGGCTCGATGATGCCCGCGTGCACCGGCCCGACCGCGATCTCATGCACCCCGTCGCCTTCGACGCGCACGAACGGGTAGGAATCCGGCTCCGGCGGAAACTGCGCGCCGGCCTGGAACTCGCGGCGCAGCGGAAACTGCTGCGCCGGCCAGGCACCGTGGCGCAGCCAGGGGCGCGTGTCGTCACCCTCGGCGCGCACCCCGAACAGGTCGTGGACGGCGCGCTCCATGCGCACCGCGCCGGGATACAGCGCGGCAATGCTGGGGAACACCGGCGCCTGCGCCGGCACCCGCAGCTCCAGCAGCACCAGGCGCGACGGCTTCAGCAGCGCCGCGTATATGGCGAAGTCGCCGTTGCGGTCGCGCTCGTCGCTGGCCCACAAGGCCAGCAGCCGCGCCTCGGCCTCGCGCAGCAGCGCCACGGTGTGCAGCCACTGCTCCGCCGGCACGCCAATGCGCCGGGCCGGCACGGCGCCGCGGATCGCCTCGGGCTGCTGTTGCTGTTGCGGTCTCATGCGACTAACTGATGATCGCCGCGGCCAGGCGGTACCACTGCGCCAGGGCCGGCGGAATCCACAGGCCGAGCACCAACACCAGCGACAGGTGCGCGAACACCGGCAGCAGTGCCGGCGGGTGCGGCAACGGCTGCACGCTGGTTTCACCGAACACCATCGGCTGCACCCGGCTGAAGATGGCGCCGAAGGCTACGCCCAGCGCCAGCAGCAGCAGCGGCGTGGCCCAGGGATGCTCGTGCATGGCGGTGGTGAGGATCAGGAATTCGCTGGAAAACACGCCGAAGGGCGGCAGGCCCAGGATCGCCAGCGTGCCGAGCATCAGGCCCCAGCCGACGGTGGGGGACAGCACCAGCAGGCCGCGGATCTGCTCCATCAGCTGCGTCCCCGCCTTCTGCGCGGCGTGGCCGACGGCGAAGAAGATGGCGCTTTTGGTCAGCGAGTGCACGGTCATGTGCAGCAGCGCCGCGAAGTCGGCCACCGGCCCGCCCATGCCGAAAGCGAAGGTGATGATGCCCATGTGTTCGATCGAGGAGTAGGCGAACAAGCGCTTGATGTCCTTCTGCCGCCACAGGAAGAAGGCGGCGATGACCACCGACAGCAGGCCGAAGGCCATCAGCATGCGGCCCGGCAGGGCCGAGTGGGTGGCGCCCTCCGCCAGCACCTTGCAGCGCACCACGGCGTACAGCGCGACGTTGAGCAGCAGCCCCGACAGCACCGCCGAGACCGGCGTCGGGCCCTCGGCGTGGGCGTCGGGCAGCCAGTTGTGCAGCGGCGCCAGCCCGACCTTGGTGCCGTAGCCGACCAGCAGGAAGACGAAGGCGATGGCCAGCACCGTCACTTCCAGCCGGCCCTTGACGGCGTTGAGGTGGGTCCATAGCAGGGCACTCATGCCCTCCGCGCCGAGCACCTTTTCCGCGGCGAAGTACAGCAGGATGGTGCCGAACAGCGCCAGCGCGATGCCGACGCCGCACAGGATGAAGTATTTCCAGGCGGCCTCGAGGCTGGCCGGGGTGCGGTACAGCGACACCAGCAGCACGGTCGACAGCGTGGCCGCCTCCATCGCCACCCACAGGATGCCCATGTTGTTGGTCAGCAGCGCCAGCAGCATGGTGAACATGAACATCTGGAACATGCTGTGGTACAGGCGCAGGCCGCGCCGGCTGAGCTTGCCGTGGTGCGCCTCGATGCGCATGTAGGTGCGCGAGAACAGCGCCGTGGTGAAGCTGACAAACGCGGTCAGCGCCACCAGGAAGACATTGAACGGGTCGATGAAGAACTGCTCGTTCCACACCAGCATCGGGCCGGCGCTGATGACCCGCGCGGTCAGCGCGCAGCCCGCCAGGAAGGTGCCCAGGCTGACGGCGACGTTGGCCTCCGGCGCCCAGCGGCGCTCGCCCGCCAGCGCCAGCAGCGCGGCGCCGCACAAGGGCAGGCCCAGCAGGATCAGCAGGGGCATCAGTCCTCCTTGAGCGATTCCAGGTGGCGCAGCTCGAAGCTCTCGAACTGCTCGCGGATGTGGAAGAAGAAGATGCCGAAGATGAATACGCCGACCAGCACGTCGAGGGCGATGCCCAGCTCCACCACCATCGGCATGCCGTAGGTGGCGCTGGTGGCGGCGAAGAACAGGCCGTTCTCCATCGCCAGGAAGCCGATCACCTGCGACACCGCCTTGCGCCGGGTGATCATCATCAGGAACGACAGCAGCACCACGGCCATGGCGATGCCCAGCGTGCTGCGCGTCACTGTGCTGGCCAGCTCGGCCAGCGGCTGCGCCAGGCCGAAAGCGAAAATCACCACCGCCAGGCCGATCAGCATGATGGTGGGGATGTTGACCAGGGTCTCGGTATCCCATTGCAGCGAAAGCCTGCGCACCAGCCGGTGCAGCACATAGGGCAGCAGCAGCACCTTGAGCAGCAGCGTCAACGCCGCCGAGAAGTACAGGTGGTGCTGGCCGGTGCTGTACGCCACCACCAGGGTCGAACCGACCAGGGCGGCGCCCTGCCCGGCGAACAGGTTGACCAGCGACAGCAGCCGCCGCTGCGCCAGCATGGCGAAGGACAACAGCAGCAGTACTGCCGCCGCCAAATGGATCAACTGGGCGGAGACCGTGGCGTAGACCGGAGCGGCTTCTGGCGGCATGGCCCTAGCTCCCCAGCAGCAGGCGCACCAGCAGCCCCAGCACGGCCAGCATGAAGGCCATGGCCAGGAACTCCGGTGCGCGGAAAATGCGCAGCTTGGCGCTGCCGGTTTCGATCAGCGCCAGTATCGCGCCGGCCAGCAGCAGCTTCAGCATCAGCAGCGGCAGCGCCCACAGCAGGGCCAGCGGATTATCCTCGCGCGCCAACCCCCAGGGCACGAACAGGGCGAAGCCGATGCAGGCGTAGTTGAACAGCTTCAGCGACGAGGCCCACTCGATCAGCGCCAGATGGCGCGCCGAGTATTCCAGCACCATCGCCTCGTGGATCATGGTCAGCTCGAGGTGGGTGGCGGGATTGTCGATCGGGATGCGCGCGTTCTCCGCCAGCAGCACCATCAGGAAGGCCACCGCGGCGAAGGCCAGGCTCGGGTAGATGGCCAGCGTGCGCGCCGCCAGCGTATCGGCGATGGTCGGCAACGCGGTGCTGCCGCAGATCAGCGAGGCGGTGAACACCACCATCAGCAGGGCCGGCTCGGCCAGGAAGCCGACCATCATCTCGCGCCGCGCGCCGAGGCTGCCGAAGGCGGTGCCGACGTCCATTGCCGCCAGGGCGATGAACACCCTGGCGGTGGCGAACAGGCCGACCAGGGCGATGGCGTCCGCCGACACGGCGAACGGCAGGCTGGTGCCGAGCGAGGGGATGATGGCCGCCGCGGTCACCATGGCGCCGAACAGGATGTAGGGCACCGCGCGGAACAGCGGCGAGGCGTTGTCGGCGAGCACCGCATCCTTGTGCAGCAGCTTGCGGATCATGCGGTACGGCTGCAGCAGCGGCGGCGCCGAACGGTTGGCCAGCCAGGCCCGGCACTGGTTGAGCCAGCCGACGAACAGCGGCGCCAGGGACACGGCGGCGACCGCTTCCAGCAACTGGGTCAGCAGGCCGGTCCAGATCACAGCACGATCACCAGCAGCGTGACCAGGGTGAGGAAGCTGTACAGCAGATAGACGGCGATGCGCCCCTGCTGCAGCGAGCCGACCAGCCGCGCCGCCTGCTGCACCAGGCGCGCCACCGGCAGGTACAGGCCGTGCCAGATGTGCTCCTCCACCACCACGCTGTAGCGTGGCGCGGTGTCGAACGGCGACGGCAGTTCGCGCCGCATGCGGAAGAACGGCTCGAAGATGTGGCGCACCGGGTAGCCGAAACCTTCCGCGCTGTCCTGCATGCGCGGCGTCTGCATCGGATAGCCGCAGTCCCAGGGCGGACCGCGGCGCATGCGGCCGTGGTAGAGGCCCTTGGTCACCCACACCGCCAGAAGCACGACCACGGCAGCGCCGAGCAGGAACACCAGCGGCGCATAGGAAGCGCGCTGCTGCGACAGCGGCGCCAGCAGCCAGATGCCCTCGGCGTGGACCTGGCCGGCGTCGCCGAACAGGAAGCCGTTGACGCGGTCGAGCAGGCGCAGCACCAGCACCGGGGCCAGGCCCAGCGCCACGCAGCCGGCGGCCAGCCAGCCCAGGCCGATGCGTTCCAGCCAGCCGCAGTCCTGCGCCCGGACCAGCTGCGGCTCGCGCATCTGGCCGAGGAAGATCACGCCATAGAACTTGACCATGACATAGCCGGCCAGGGCCGCGGTGAGCGCCAGCGAGGCGGCGCCCAGCGGCACCAGCATGTTGGCGAAGGCTTGCGGGATCTGCGGCGTGAACAGGAACGACTGCAGCAGCAGCCATTCCGAGACGAAGCCGTTGAGCGGCGGCAGGCCGGCGATGGCCAGTGTGCCGATCAACGCCAGCCAGGCGACCCAGGGCATGCGCCGGATCAGGCCGCCGAGCTTGCCCAGGCTGCGCTCGTGGGTGGCGTGCAGCACCGCGCCGGTGGCCAGGAACAGCAGGCTCTTGAAGAAGGCGTGGTTGAGGCAGTGGTACAGGGTTGCGGCCAGCGACAGCCCGGCCAACGCCTGCATGCCGAAGGCGTGGAACAGCAGTGTCAGGCCGATGCCGGCGAAGACAATGCCGATGTTCTCGATCGAGGAATAGGCCAGCAGCCGCTTCATGTCGGTCTGCACGGCGGCGAATACCGCGCCGTACAGCGCGCTGAACAGCCCCAGCGCCAGCACCGCGCCGCCCCACCACCACAGCGGCTGGTGCAGCAGGTCCAGGCTGACCCGCAGCACGCCATAGACCGCGGTCTTGAGCATCACGCCGCTCATCAGCGCCGACACCGGCGATGGCGCCGCCGGATGCGCTTCCGGCAGCCAGACGTGCAGCGGCACCAGGCCGGCCTTGGCGCCGAAGCCGAGCAGCGCCAGCCCGAAGGCTGCGCTGGCCCAGGCCGGCGGCAGCTGCGCCTGGCGCATGGCGTCGAAGGTGAACTGCCAGCTGCCGCCCTGCAGCACGCCGAAACACAGCAGGATAGAGATGGCGCCGAGATGGGCCAGCAGCAGATACAGGAAGCCGGCGCGGCGGATCTCCGGGATGCGATGCTGGGTGGTGACCAGGAAGTAGGAGGACAGCGCCATGGTCTCCCAGGCCACCATGAAGCCGTAGGCGTCGTCGGCCAGCAGCACCAGCGCCATGCTGCCGAGGAATACGTGGTATTGCAGGCACAGCAGCCCGGGCGCGGCGCCCTCGCCTTCGCGGAAATAACCCGCGGCGAACACCGACACGCCGGCGCTGGCGCTGCCGAGCAGCAACAGGAAGAAGGCGCACAACGGGTCCAGGCGGGCATGGATCGGCAGATCCGGCAAACCCAGCGGCAGCACCAGGCTCTGCGGCGCCTGCGGCAGCGCCAGCAGCGCCAGCAGCGCCACGGCGGCTAGCGCCAGCCCCAGCAGTGCGCCCAGCGGAAACAGCAGGTGCCCGACATAGCGGGTGCTCTGCGGGCGCAGCAGCCCCAGCAGGCCCACGGCGATCCAGCCGTAGGCCAGCGCCAGCGCCCCGCTCAGCAGGCCGGCGCTTTGCACCATGGGGCGGCGCCGCAGGCGCGGACCTGACGGCGGTCAACGGCGATCAGGGTCATGTCTGGTTCCCGGAGTCGGAGGGAGTCGCTTGACTAATGATAATCCGATTATCATTCTAGATGTGTTGATGTAACTCAAATGATCATCCGATGAGCTTGGAGCAGCGCACCGCCCGCTTTACCGTCTTGCTGGACCCGCGAAAAAAGGCCGTGTTCGAGCATCTTTGCGCGCGCGAGGACCTGACGCCCTCGCAAGTGGTGCGGCAGATGATCCGCGACTACATCGAGCAGAAGCTTGGCCATCCCTGGGTACCCGGGGACACGGTCGAGGACACCCTGAGCCGGGCGCGGGCCGAGGCGCCGGCACGCCCGGAGCGGCCGGAGCGCAAGGGCAAAGCCGGGCGCTGACCCGCAAAAGGCCCCGTGGGCATTGGCCGGCGGCGGTTTTACCGCCGGCACGGCGCTGCCGGCGCCGCTCGTCCCCCCCGCTGGCGCCGTTGCGCGCCGGCCGGACCCATGTTCCGGCGCCTGACGCTAGAGTCTGTTATGGAGGGACTATCCCGTCCCATGGATGGACCCGAGGGATGGCGCCTGCTTTGGGGAATCTCCGGTCACAAGCCTCCGCCCCCAAGGAGAAGGTCAATGCCCAACCCGATGCCGCAGTGGATTGCCAGTTCCGGCTTTCTGCCGCACGGCTATTGCCTGTCCTGGGACCCGGCCCTGCTGTGGACCATCGTGCTGTCCAATGGCGCCATCGGGCTGGCCTACTTCTCCATTCCGCTGGCCCTGCTGACCTTCCTGCGGCGGCACCGCGACATCCAGTTCAACTGGGTGATCGGCATGTTCGGCGCGTTCATCGTCGCCTGCGGCATCACCCACTTCATCGGCGTGCTCAACATCTGGGTGCCGGCCTACCGGCTGGATGCCCTGATGCTGTTGCTGACCGCGGCCATCTCGGTCATCACCGCGGTGCTGCTGTGGCCGCTGCTGCCGCGGGTTTCCGCCTTCATCCGCGGGCGCAGCGAAGCCTTTGCCGGACTGGCGCGGGCCAATGAATTGCTGCGTCAGCGCGCCATCGAGGTGGAGGACAATGCGCAGCGCTTCCGGCTGACCCTGAAGAACGCACCGATCGGCCTGGCCACGGTGGCCCTGGAAGGGCGCTTCCTGATGGTCAACCAGGCGCTGAGCGCGATGCTCGGTTACACCGAGCAGGAGCTTGTGGCCAGGACTTTCCAGGAAATCACGCACCCCGACGACCTCGAACAGGATCTGGCGCACGTGCGCACGCTGATCGCCGGCGCCGCCGACAGCTACCGCATGGAAAAGCGCTACTTCACCAAGGCCGGCGCCACCATCCACATCCAGCTGGACGTGTCGATCGTGCGCGATTCGCAGCAACGTCCGGCGTACTTCATCGCGCAGATCCAGAACATCACGCAGCGCAAGCGCGATGAAGCGCTGCTGCACGAGGCCAAGGAACTGGCGCAGATCACGCTGTCGTCGATCGGCGACGGCGTCATCCGCACCGATCGCGAGGGCCGCATCACCTATTGCAACGCCGCCGCCCTCAACCTGATGCAGGCCACCGAGGCGCAGGTTGTCGGCCGGCCGTTCGCCGAAGTGGTCGAGGTGTACGACGAGCGCGGCGAACAACGCTGCGCGGACCCGGTGCGGCAGGCCTTGCTGGGAAAGGTTCCGGCGCAGTCGGACTTGTTCAACTGCCTGCTTACCGGCCGCGACGCGATGCTGCCGATC
This sequence comes from uncultured Nevskia sp., assembly GCA_964451925.1. Taxonomy (GTDB): domain Bacteria; phylum Pseudomonadota; class Gammaproteobacteria; order Nevskiales; family Nevskiaceae; genus Nevskia. The sequence goes on from CAYVKA010000093.1 coordinate 10,200, forward strand.
TCCGATTCGGTGTCGCCGATCCGCGCGACGAACGGCGAGGTGGTCGGCGCGGTCTATGTGTTCAAGGACGTCACCGACGCCCGCACGGCCAAGGCCAATCTGGCCTTCCAGGCGCGGCATGATGCCTTGACCGGCCTGCCCAACCGCCTGGCCTTCGAGGAACAGCTGCACGCCGTCGCAGCCGAGCAGTGCGGCAATCTGCGCCCGGCCTGCCTGCTGTATCTGGACCTGGACCATTTCAAGCTGGTCAACGACACCCGCGGTCACGCCGCCGGCGACAAGCTGCTGGTGGAGATCAGCGCGCTGCTCAAAGCGCGGATCCGCGGCAGCGACTTCCTGGCGCGCATCGGCGGCGACGAGTTCGCGGTGGTCATGCGCGACACCACCGAGGCCGGCGCCAAACGCCTGGCCAGAAGCCTGATCGACGCAGTGCAGGACTACTCGTTCCTTTACGGCGATCGCGCGTTCAAGATCGGCCTGAGCATCGGCGTCTCGCTGATCCGCGGCGCCGACACCGACCCCTCGGCGGTACTGGCGCACGCCGATACCGCCTGTTACGCCGCCAAGGATCTGGGGCGCGGCCGTTACCACGTCTACGCCCCCGGCGACCGCGAGATCTGCGACGCGGAGACCAATCTCGACTGGGCCCAGCGCATCCAGAGCGCGCTGGTGGAAAAGCGCTTCGAGCTGCACTACCAGCAGATCTGCCGCGTCGACGGCCATCCGGTGGGCTTCGAGGCGCTGGTGCGCATGCGGGAAGGCGGCGGCCAGGTCTTCGGGCCCGGCGCCTTCATGTCCACGGTGCGCCGCATGGGCTGGATGACGCGCATCGACCAATGGGTGGTCAACGAAGTGGTGCGGCTGATCCAGTCCACGGCGACGCCCGCCGGAGAAAGCCCCGCGCCCTACGTGTCGGTCAACCTCAGCGCCAAGAGTGTCGGCGACAAGCTGTTCGGCAAATGGCTGCTGTCGCTGCTCGACGCGCGCCGGGTGGCGCCGCAGCGGCTGCGCTTCGAGATCATCGAGACCGAACAGCTGGAAGCGGCGGAAACGGAGCTCGGCCTGGTCGGCCAGCTGCGCCAGCGCGGCTACCAGGTCTGGCTCGACGACTTCGGCGTTGGCTACAACTCGTTCGAGCTGCTCAAGCGCATGACCATCGACGGCGTCAAGATCGACGGATCGTTCGTGCGCGACGTGCTGCGCGACCCGGTCGACCGCGCCCTGGTCGAGGGCATCGTCTCCATCGGCAAATCGCTGGGCCTGGGCATCATCGCCGAAGGCGTGGAAGACCAGCCGACGTTGAACCGCCTGATCGAGATGGGCGTCAATACCGTGCAGGGCCACCTGTTCCACCGGGCGGAGCCGGCACCCTTGCTGGTCGCTTGAGGGTTGCGCTTGAACAGTCTTTTGATACGTACTCAACACAAAAGCGCATGTGTTACATGCCAGAGGCGCTAACTCGACCTATGCGCCACCCCAACTACCACGACTACTTGTGCTGCTTTCTGTTCTAGGTTCACCACCGAATTGAACTTGACCAGGAAAACATAACCCGATATGCAAATGACTTCGCTTTTCACCGTCTGCCCATTGGCCATAGTGAGCGTTACGTCCGCAATCTTTGTTTCACTTGTAAATGGGAGTATTTTGCGTCGTCGATGCGTAGGCCCCGACAGTGTCATTTTGTACAAGGCAACCTCAGTCCAGTCCACCGAAGTACGCTGCACGTAGTTCACATCTTGAAATTGATCAGCAAGTACCGCAGAAAGATTCGCTGGCGCGCTTTCAAGAATGGCATTGACAATTTGTCTTTCGAGCGGACGGAGCCGCACGCCCAATAATAATTTCGGCCAGAATAGAGGAGCGACCAAGAGTCGAACCACAAGAGGAAAGGCCCTCGCCAGTACATAGTCGATTCGTCGTCTCCCGGATACAAGACCTACTATGCTGCTGCGTTGATGGCATTGGCTGCGGGGAAAGCGGTCAGCGTCGTCGTCAATAACACGCAATGCAGTGCCAATAGACCAATGATAATGGGGGTATTCGTCTATCCGTAGTTGAGTGAGCGATTGGCGTTGCCTGAGTGGAGCCGTTACACGTACTTGCATGCATTATTTGCACGGCTGGTATGGGTAATCCAGTCCGGAGGGGACAATATGGAAGATCAAGAAGCGGAACCGCTCGGCCCGTTTTTAGAGGGTCGTAGGACAAACAAGATGAAGGCTCCCCACTCCAGCTGCTCAGGCGTTGCGAGTGCCGTTAACCGTTGTGGGCGGGGCAGCTGGAAGCCAAGTCAATTCACAACCGGGTGGGCCTTGATATGAACAAGGAAAATCCCGTTGAGGATACAGCTAATTTTCCGAACACCCCGAACGTTCTACTGAACCCAATCAAGTAAGCCGTGGTTCGCTAGCTAGCTTCTATCAAGTACCGGCCTGGATATTTCCTCTCAGTTAGTCCGGCCGTGCAGTTCGTAATAGCCCCGCTACTTGGCCTCCAAATAGGCGTGAATATGTGACAGCTCGGCGCGAGAGGCATCGGCCCGCGCCGCTTGCCTAACGAGGTGAGCGAAGTAGCTTCGCGCGAGCTCGCGGTCGCCAGCCTGCTCCGCCGCCAAACCAGCGCCCCACAGACCGCGAAAACGCGCGGGATAGAGCTTCAGTTCCGTCTCATAGGCAAGTAGCGCTTCGCGTGGCCGGTTGAGCTCAAGCAGGAGCGCACCAAGCTGCTCACGCGCCGGCATCAGCGCGCCCGGAGTGACCGGATGCTTGCCGAGTGCGTCCTCCGCGTCGGCTGTCGTATGCAGTGTGACAAGTGCTTCGTCGTCGTGGCCTTCGGCGTGTGCCAACCATGCATCAGCTGTCTGTGCCTGAAGATCCAGCTGCCGTCGGAAGTAGTCGAACTTGATATCGGTGGAGGCGTCACGCAGCGCGCGCATCCGCTCGATCGCCTTGCGTGCGCCGTCAAGGTCGCCGGTGTGGACGCGGCCGAGCGCATGGGCGTATTCCAACTGCGCCTCGACGAACGGGTAGCGCTGCCACTGCTCACGCTGAGGAATCTGGACCGAAGCCGCCTCGCGCCATGCTTCGCGCTCCAGCGCATAGCGCGCCGGTACTGCCGCCAGCGCATAAGCGCCGGCGAATTCCATTTCCGGAAATATCTCGCTCGCCCTTGTAGTCCGGTCGAGCACGGCGCGCGCTTCGGTGTCGCGGCCCTCCTGCAGATACGAGTACATCAGGTAGTCCAGCGCGTGCAGTTCTTCGGATTCGACCGCCATTCGGCCGCGCTGCACGGCATAGGCCCTTGAGGCCTCGGCCGAAGCCAGATTTGTAGCAATCGATTCGTCCCACATGCCCATGCGCGTGAAGATGTGGGAGGGCATGTGCAGAGCATGCGGCACCCACGGCGCGATCGCAGCATAGGCTTGCGCCGCCGGCAGTGCACGTGGCGCCAGCGCTGGATAGTCGTAGCTGTGGATGATGTAGTGGGCTACGCCTGGATGATGTGGATTCTGCTTCCAGAGGCGTTCAAGCATTTCGCCGGCCTGCTTCTGATTGGACAGAGTCAAATCGGTGGGGGTTGCATAGCCCACCGACAGCACCGCTAGGGCGTAAAACACCTGCACCTCGAAATCGGTGGGGAAACGCTCGTAGAGCCTGCGCATTGCGCGTTCGTAAGCGACCACCCGCCCCGGTGTTCCGACCGGACCGTGGCAAGACTGCCCGACCGGCCCAGCCGTGGGCGCATCGGCCATGGCGTAGTATGCGGCGATCGCCTCGATGAATCCGCGCTCGCGCAGTGTGGCTTTCAAGGCCAACGCACGCTCGGCTGCGGCTTTGCCGGCTTCGAATTCATCGGGACGCGGCGGCGTCCAAATCGGATGCCACCAGGTCTGGGCCATCCCCCACTGCGCCATTGCGCACGCCGGATCTCGCTCCGCGATCGAGCCGAAGATGCGCCGCGCCTCCTCGTAGAAGAACGAATGCAGCAGCGCCACCCCGCGTTCGAATTCGGGCTGGACTGACGCGTCGCAGGAGATTGGGAAGGTGATCGCGCCAGCGGAGCGCAGATCACCCGGCGCCGGAACTTCCGCCGCCTTCGAGGTCTGCGACCATAAGCCCATGCATAGGAGAGCAACAATCCATCGCGATTGGCGCATGGGGCACACTCCGTCGTGGTCGGATTAGAAGGCTTTTACCTGATAGTAGGCGTAGCTGCTCGCGCGCCACCCTCGTCTTTCAAAACAGCTGTATCCCTCTGTTTAAGCACCGCGGCAGTTAAAGATTTTTGGGATAGAGATGGGGATACAGCGCAGCATAACCGTAGAAACAAGCCCTTTGTTCGTTTTGTACCTTGTTTCTTCTAGGATTTTCGATGCCTGAGCTGCCGAGGCCGTGCATTGGTATACCGGAACTCCGCGGTGCTCTGTGGACTATTCACAATTCTGCACCTGTTCGCGCATCTGCTCGATGATGACTTTCATCTCCACCGCGCAGCGGGTCATTTCCGCGTCCTGCGACTTGGACGACAGGGTGTTGGCCTCGCGGTTCAGCTCCTGCATCAGGAAATCGAGACGGCGGCCGATGGCCTCGTCGCGGACCAGGGTGTCGCGCACCTCGGTCAGGTGGCTGTGCAGGCGCGCCATCTCCTCGTCCACGTCGGCGCGCTGCGCCGCCAGCGCCACTTCCTGCGCCAGCCGGGCCGGCTCCACCTCCACGCCGAGGTCGGCGATGCGGGCGCGCAGGCGGTCCAGCCAGGCGTCGCGCACCTGCGGCGCGCGTTGGCGCACACGCTCCACCAGGGCTGCCAGGGCCTCGATGCGTTCGCGCAGGAAGGCGGCGGTGCGCTCACCTTCGCGGCCGCGGGTGTCGGCGAAGTCGGCCAGGGCGAGCTTGAACAGCGCGGTGGCCTCCGCCAGCGGTGGCGCCGTCTCGGCGCTGTCCTGGCGGATCACGCCGGGCCAGGCCAGCACGCGCATCGGCTCAGGCTGGCCGATCGGGCCGAGCTCGTCGGCCAGCACCGCCAGCGCGTCGCGCAACTCGCCCAGGCGCGCCCGGTCCGGCTGGGGCGCGGCAACCACCGCCGACTCGCGGTTGAAGCGCAGGCCGGCTTCCACCTTGCCGCGGCCGATGCGGCCGCCGGCCAGCGCCCGCAACTCCGGCTCGAGCACGCGGAACTCATCCGGCATCTTGATTTGCAGGTCCAGATAGCGATGATTGACCGAGCGCAGCTCCCAGCTCAGTCGGCCCCAGGGTCCCTGCTGCTCGGCACGGGCGTAGCCCGTCATGCTGCGAATCATGTGAACCACTTTTGATATTGAGATAGACGGCATGCGAATTGTACCGGCTGCGGCCCTTCTCGTCGTGGCGCTGTCCAGCGCCGCCGCCGACCCGGCCTGCACCGCGCCGCTGCAACCCTGGCACCTGGTGCGGGAATACCCGCACGACCCCCATTGCTTCACCGAAGGCCTGGCGCTGGCCGGCCCCGGCCGCCTGGTCGAAAGCGGCGGCGAGTACGGCGAGTCGGAGCTGACGATCCGCGACCTGGCCAGCGGCGGCAAGCTCAAGACGCACAAACTGGGGCCCGACTACTTCGGCGAAGGCATCGCGCTGGCCGGTGGAAAAATCTTCCAGCTCACCTGGAAGGAGCACACCGCGTTCGTCTACGACCTGAATCTCAAGCAGACCGGGCAGTTCAGCTTCAACGGCGAAGGCTGGGGCCTGACCTGGGACGGCCGGCACCTGATCCAGAGCGACGGCAGCGCCGCGCTGTATTTCATCGATCCGCAGTCCTTCATCACCGACAGCCACATCACGGTGCGCGACGGCGACACCGAAGTCATCGACCTGAACGAGCTGGAATACGCGCGCGGCCGCATCTATGCCAACGTCTGGCACAGCAGCCGCATCGCCGTGATCGTGCCGGAAACCGGGCAGGTGGAGCGCTGGATCGAGCTGGCGCCGTTGCAGGAGCGCTTTGCCAAGCCGGCCGGATGGGACCCTTCGGACAATGTGCTGAACGGCATCGCCTACGATCCGCGCAGCGGGCATCTCTACGTCACCGGCAAGCGCTGGCCCCGGCTGTTCGAGATTGCGCTGGACCCGGTTGCAGGCAAACCGTGAGCGGCCCCCTCGACCGTCTGTGGCTTTCCCGGCGCGGGGCTACGCGGCGGCGCTGGCGCTGCCCCAGTAGTTGTAGGTCAGCGGCCGCGGCCCCGGCAGGTACAACTGCTCCATCGCGTCGATGTGGAAGCCGGCCTCGCACAGCAGCGCCGGAATATCGCGGTTGAGATGGCATCCGCCCGCGATCGGCTTCCATAGCGGCGTCAGCCGGTCCTGCCAGCGGCGTACCGAGGCGTCCGGCGCGGTACCGTGCTCGCAGAACAGCAGCCGCCCGCCCGGCTTGAGCACCCGCCGCATCTCGCGCAGCGCCGTCACCACATCGGGGATGGAGCACAAGGTGAAGGTGCTGACCACGGTGTCGAAGCTGGCATCCGGCATCGGGATCTTTTCCGCCGGCAGGTCCAGCAGCTCCACCTGCAGCCCGGCCGCCTGCATGCGCTGGCGCGCCTTGTGGTGCATTTGCGGCGCCGGATCCAGGCCGTACAGTTGCTGCAGGCGCGACTTGTCGTAGAACGGCAGGTTGCGCCCGGTGCCGATGCCGATCTCCAGCACGCGGCCGCGCGCGAGCGGCACGATCTTGGCGCGCTGGCGCTGCACCGGCTTGATCCCGCACAGCAGATCGATCAGCGTGGGCAGCAGATAGCGATCGTAGAGGTTCATGATGAAGCCAGTCTCCCTGGGTCAGTATTCGCACGTCGTATTTTTCACCGGCGCCGGCATGTCGGCCGAGAGCGGCGTGCCCACCTATCGCGGAAGCGGCGGCATCTGGGCGCAGTATCGCTGGGAAGAATACGCCTGTCAGGAGGCTTTCGACGCCGACCCGCACAAGGTACTGGATTTCCACCAGCAGAGACGCGGCCGCGTGCTGGCCTGCCAGCCGCATGCCGGACACACCCACCTGGCCGCCCTGCAGGCGGCCCATCCCGGCCTGAGCATCATCACGCAGAACACCGACGGCATGCACCAGCGCGCCGGTGCCCGCGGCGTGATCGAGCTGCATGGCAGCCTGTGGCGACTGCGCTGCGCCCGCCACGGCGCGGTCGAGGACCTCGTCGCCGGCGCCTACGCGCAGCGCCATTGCGGCGTCTGCGGCGCCATGCTGCGGCCGGACATCACCTGGTTCGCGGACGCGGTGAACGCGGCCGTATTCGCGCAGGCGGAGCGGCTGATTGCGCAGGCGCAGCTGTTTGTGGCGGTGGGCACCTCGGGGATTGTCTATCCGGCGGCGGGCCTGGTGCCGGCGGCGGCGCACGGCGGCGCGCGCATGATCGAAGTCAATCCGGAGGAAACGGAGCTGTCGCGGCTGTTCGCCGAGTGCGTGCGCCAGCCGGCGGGGGCGGCCTTGCCGGCGCTGTTTGCCGTCTAACGCTTCGCACGGAGAATGGCAAAAGCATGGCGGGCGTACCGCCCGCGCTTGAGGCCGGCGCTGCGCCCTAGGGCCTGTTAACACGGATTGGATCGCTGTGTTGCTGCTCCCCGCCTTTTATAACAGCGGGCGCGTCAGGCAAGGGCGGAGGATCTGGCCATGGTGATTCCATGGCCAGATCTGACAACGCCGCCTGGCGCGCCCGCTGTTATAAAGGGCGGGGGGCGCAACCCCCACGAACATGGTGGGGGACGGGGCCATTTTTGCGCATC
>CAYVKA010000094.1:0-17841 GCA_964451925.1 uncultured Nevskia sp.
GGAGGCGCCGGAGAACAGCACCACCGGCATGGTGGAGGGCACGGCCGGGATGACGGGTTCATCCGCCGCCGGCGCATCGCCAAATCCGGCCGGTGCTCCGGCCCGGGCCGATTCGTCCAGCGCCGGAGCGGAAAGTCCTTGCGCGTTCAATTGCAGGTCACCTTGCGGAATTCGATCGGGCTGACCCCGGACCAGCGGCGGAAGGCGCGGCTGAATGCGCTCAGCTCAGAATAGCCGAGCAGGTAGCCGATTTCCGTCAGCGACAGGTGATCCTGGCGCAGATAGCGTTGCGACAGCTCGAAGCGCATGCGCTCGACCAGCTCGTTGAAGGTGGCGCCGCATTCGCCCAGGCGCCGCTGCAGCGTGCGCTCGCTCAGGTCCAGCGCCGCCGCCACCTTGTCGATGGATACACCGCCGGCGCGCAGGCCGCGCAGGATATGCTGGCGCACGCCCGCCAGCAGGTCGTCGCCCGGCGGCGTCTGCGCGGCACGCGCCTGAGCCAGGCTGTGCAGCTGCGCCAGCCTTCCCAGGTCGGCGCCGCTGACGCGCATCGACAGCATTTCACGCGGCACCACCAGCGCGTTGTAGGGCTGCGAGAAATACACCGGCGCGCCGAAGATGCGGCGGTGCTCGCTGCTGTCGCGCGGCTCGGGATGTTCGAAGTAGACCGCGGACGGCGTCAGGTTGCGGCAGCCGGTGGCGATGCGCGCCATGTTCATCATCTTGGCGATCGACAGTTCCGCGTCCTGCCGGTAGTCGAGGATCTCGGCGTCGCGGATGCAGTAGGTGATGATGGCGTTGCGGCCCTCGACGCGCAGCTCCAGGCAGGCGCCTTCCTGGTGCACGAAGAAATAGCGCGACACATTGGCGATGGCCCCGGCCATGTCGGCGGCGTGCATCACCGCGTCACCGAGCGGGCCGAAGCTGTCCGGGCCGTGCGAGCAGCCCAGGCGCAGGCCGATGGCGTCGTCGCCCGAGGCGCGCGCCGATTCCTCCAGCAACGCGACAAAGCGGTGCACCGGCAGCCGTCCCTCGGGTTGCGACAGCAGGGCGAGGTCGACGCCGACCGTGGCGCAGACCTGCGCCAGGCTGGCGCCGCGTCGCGCCAGCAGCGCATCGAGGCCGGCCAATGAGGCACAGCGCATGGTGGCCTCGCGCGGCGAGGCCTTGTTGGCGGCTTGCAGCATGACTCTCTCCTTCAATACCGCACCGGACCAGCCGGCGATCCCTTGAACGGGATTTTTCTCTTGCATTTACTATGCCGACCGGACGGTAAAGTAATTCAAGCACCAGGGGCTGTCACTACCCCGGTATATTTCTGCCTAGTCCCGGCGCCGCCCGCGGAGCCGCGGCTGTCGTCTGCTGTCAAGCGCATTGCCTGGCACAATGCTTAGATGGCGCCATGAAACGCGGATACGGCGGAGGAGCGTGATGGACGGCCAGCGGAGATTCCGGGCGCAGCCCGGCACTGGCACGACCCTTGCCGACCAGTCGGTACATTATTCGAACGAGGCGCGCAGTGGTTCGATGCCGAAAACCCTGAAAATGAGAGGCCGTCCCAATTCGCGCGAGGCGATGCTCGACGCGGCGCAGGACGTGGTGCTCGAAGGCGGCGCCGGCAAACTGACCCTGGACGCGGTGGCCAAGCGCGCCGGAGTCAGCAAGGGCGGGGTGATGTACAACTTCCCGACCAAGGACGCGCTGCTCAAGGCGATGGTGGAGCGCCTGGTGGAGCACAACCGCCACGCCCACGCCCAGCTCACTGCCAGCCTGCCCGATCGTCCGGGGCGCAGCCTCAAGGCCTATGTGATGAATTCGGTGCGCGCGCTGGACGTCGACGACCGCGTCAGCGGCGCGCTGCTGGCGGCGCTGAACAGCGACCGCAAGTTGCTGGCGCCGGTGGCCGAATACTTCAACGGCCGTTTCGCCAAGCTGTCGCAGGACGTGCCGTTCGAGCAGGCGGCGCTGGTCTACCTGGCGACCGAAGGGCTGTGGACGCAGGAACTGCTGCAACTGTCGCCGTTCAATGCGCGTCAGCGCGCGCAGCTGGTGCGCATGCTGGTGCGTCTGGCCGATCCCGCCGCCACAGATGCCGAGGCGCCGGCTGCCGCCGCCACCCGTGCCGCGCCGCGCCGCAAGAATCCCGCAAGGAAAGGAAACACATGAACCGCCTGGCCTCCCTCCCACGTGTCGCCCTGCTCACCGTGGCTGCCGCGCTCGCCGCCTGCGGCAGCGGGCAGGACGGCAAGCCGGCCGCTGCCGCTGCCCCGGCCGCGCTGGCCCCGGCCGCCAGCCCCGCGATCCAGAAGATTTACGACAGCACCTGCAGCAACTGCCATGGCAAGCCGGCTTCCGGCGCACCGCAGGCCGGCGATGCCAAGGCCTGGGCGCCCCGGGTGGCGCAGGGCAAGGAACTGGTGCTGGGCCACATCATCAACGGCTACAAGGGCATGCCGCCGATGGGTCTGTGCATGCAGTGTTCGGAGGAGGATTTCACCGCTGTCACCGAATACATGTCCGGCGCCAGGCTGCAGTGAGGACCGGCACATGGGGCTGACACGCAGGGAGATGATGAAGCAGGCCGGCGCGCTGGGCCTGCTCGGCGCGGGCGGCGGACTGGCCGGGCTGGCGCGCGCCGCGGGCGAGCGCCTGATACCGTGGCGCAACTGGTCCGGCGGCCAGGCCTGCATCCCGGCGCAGCGCCTGGCGCCTCAGGACGAGGCGGCGCTGGCCGAAGTGGTGCGCGGCACCAAGGGCGCGATCCGCGCCGTCGGCTCGGGGCACTCGTTCAGTGCGCTGGTGCCGACCGAAGGCACGCTGCTGTCGCTGAGCAACCTCAGCGGCCTGATCAGCGCCGACGCGCAGACGCTGCAATCCGAGTTCTGGGGCGGCACGCGCGTGGCGGATATGGGCGAGCCGCTGCTCAAGGCCGGCCTGGCCATGCTCAACATGGCGGACATCGACTACCAGACCATCGCCGGCGCCATCAGCACCTCGACCCACGGCACCGGCCCGAAATTCGGCTCCTACTCCAGCACCGTGGTCGGGCTGCGCCTGGTCACTGCCGGCGGCGACATCATCGACTGCGACGCCAAGACCCACCCGGAGATCTTCCGCGTGGCGCGCACCTCGCTCGGCGCGCTCGGCGTCATCACGCGGGTGCGCCTGCAGAACCGCAAGGCGTTCCGCGCGCACGAGAAAATCTGGGTGCAGAGCACCGAGGAACTGCTGGAGGACATGCCGCGGCTGATCAAGGAGAACGACCACTTCGAGATCAATCCGATCCTGCACTGCGACCTGGCGCTGGCCACCGCCACCAACGAGACCACCGACCCGCATACCCGGCCCAACCGCGGCGGCGGCGACGGCGACAGCGTGGCCAAGCTGATGGCGGTGAACACCTATGCCCGCGACTATCCGGGGGTGCAGGCGGCGCTGCTGAACTTCTTCCTCAAGCACATCGAGTTCCCGGAAGTGGTGGACGACTCGTTCCGCGTCTTCGCCCACGTGCGCGACCAGCGCTTCAACGAGATGGAGTACTCGATTCCGGCCGAGGCCGGGCCGGCCTGCGTGCGCGAGATCCTGAAGACGGTGAAGGAGCAGAACCTCAACAGCTTCTTCCCGCTCGAGTACCGCTACATCAAGGGCGACGACATCCCGCTGAGTATGTTCAGCGGGCGCGACACCTGCGCCATCTCGGTACACCAGGACTATCGCCTCGACTACCACAACTTCTTCGCCCAGATCGAGCCGATCTTCTGGAAGTACGACGGCCGGCCGCACTGGGGCAAGCTGCACACGCTCAACGCCAACCAGTTTTCCCGCCTGTATCCGCAGTGGCAGGACTTCCTCGACGTGCGCGCCGCGCTCGACCCGGGCGGCAAGTTCCTCAACGGTCACCTGCGCTCCGTACTCGGCGTCACCTGCTAACAAAGGCTCGATCGATGAACCGCCGCAAATTCGTGTTGGGTGCCGCCGGAGTCGGCGTGCTGGCGGCCGGTGGCGGCGTGCTGGCGCGCCCCCAGGCCCACGGCAAGCCGTATGACGACTACTTCCGCGCCCTCAACGAGGAGCTGAAGAAGAACGGCCCGATGTGGCCCTGCATGCTCATCGACCTGGACCGGCTCGATCACAACATCGACCAGGTGGTGCAGTCGGTGAAGCCGCCCAAGCACTACCGCATCGTCGAGAAATCGCTGCCTTCGCCGGCGCTGATCGATTACGTGTCGAAGCGCGCCGGCACGCGGCGCCTGATGTCGTTCCACCAGCCGTTCATCAACGACGACGCCGTGGCCTTCCCCGACGCCGACATCCTGATCGGCAAGCCGCTGCCGGTGCGCTCCGCCGGGTTGTTCTACAAGAACCTCAAGGGCAGCTTCGATCCGGCGCGCCAGCTGCAATGGCTGATCGACACGCCCGAACACCTGCAGCAGTACCTGGAACTGGCCAAGGGGCTGGGCACCAAGCTGCGCATCAACATCGAGCTGGACGTGGGCCTGCACCGCGGCGGCGTGTCCAGCAACGAGACGCTGGGGCAGATCCTGGGCCTGATCGCGGCCAATCCGGCCAACCTGGAATTCGCCGGCTTCATGGGCTACGACCCGCACGCCGGCATGGCGGTGCCTAGCGTCCTCGGCAGCCACCAGGAGCTGTTCCTCAAGGGCGTGGCGATCTACCAGGGCTTTGTCGACTACACCCGCAGCCAGTACGCCGCGCTATGGCACGATGGCCTGACGCTGAATGCCGCCGGCAGCCCCACCTACAAGATGCACGAGGCGGAAACGCTGAGCAACGACATCTCGGTCGGCACGGCGCTGCTCAAGCCGACCCACTACGATCTCGACACGCTGGCCGCGCACGTGCCGGCGGCCTATATCGCCACGCCGGTGCTCAAGTCGGCCGGCCCGGTCGAACTGCCGGCGCTGGACGGCAAGTCGCGCCTGTTTTCCTGGTGGGACCCGAACCAGCGCCAGACCTATTTCATCTACGGCGGCTACTGGATGGCCGAGTACGAATCGCCGAAAGGACTGCAGTTCAACGCGCTGTTCGGCCACAGCACCAACCAGGAGATCGTCAACGCCTCGCCCGAAGTCGGCCTCAAAGTCGACGACCAGGTTTTCTTCCGGCCGACGCAGAGCGAATTCGTGCTGCTGCAGTTCGGCGACCTGGTGGCGGTGCGCGGCGGCAAGATCGTCGACTACTGGGCGCCGCTGCAGGCCTGATCAGCCGAACTGCTGCTCGATCCGCGCCACTTCCTCCAGGTACTTGCGCATGGCCTGCTCGGCCGACAGGCCCTTGGCCATGGCCCAGGCGTCGTACTTGTAACGGGCGACAACATCGAGCCTGCCGGGGCGCTTGCCCTGCACATCGCCGTCCACCGCCTGGCGGTACAGCGCGTACATCTTCAGCTTGAGCTCGTTGGAGGGCTTGAACGGGCCGTCGGCCGGCGCGCTGCGCACCTTGTCGACGGCCTGCTGGAAGCGCTGCCGCAGATCGTCCTGCGCCGGCGCTTCGGGCGACGCCGCTGCCGGCGCCACCGCGGCAGGCTGTGCCGCACGCGGCGCGGCCAGCGCGGCTGCCTGCACCTGGTTCAGGAAGGCGGCGATGTCCGGCCACAGGCGGCCGGGGCGGGTGCGCAGTTCCAGCACGTGGCGCGCTTCCAGCAGGCGCGCATTGGGCAGCTGCTCGCTCAGTACATGGGCGTCGCGGAACTCGTGCAATTTGTCGCCGGTGTGGCCCACCACCAGTGCCGGCATGCGCAGGTTGCGGCGCTGCCGCTCCGACGGCACGATCGGCCCGACCAGCACGCCGTGCAGGATCGCCGCCACCACCGGCGGGTCCAGCGACAAGGTGTTCATCAGGCTGGCCAGCCATTCGCGTTGCAGCTCGTGCGGGCGCGGCAGGCGCCGCATCATGCGGGCGAAGGAGCGGTAGGCCGGGCGCATGAAGCGCGCCGCCAGCAGCACCGCCGCCCACGGTGCCGACCATTCCATCACCGGCATTTCCAGGAACAGCGCGGCGACGCGCTGTGGTGCCTTCACCGCCACGTGCAGCGACACGATGCAGCCCAGCGATACGCCGCCCAGTACGGCCTGGCCGATGCCCAGATGGTCGAGCAGGGCGATCACCTGGTCGGCGTAGAAGTCGGCGCGGTGGTCCTTGGGGTCGCTGCTCTTGTCGCTGCGGCCATGGCCGAGCAGGTCGAGCAGGATCACGCGGTAGCCTTCGGCGGCGAAGCGCGTGGCCAGGTCGCGGTTGATGTGCGAATCGAGCAGGATGCCGTGCAGCAGCACGAACGGCATGCCTTCGCCCACGGTTTCATAGGCCAGGCAATGGCCGTCGTAGTCGAACTGGTGCTGCTCGAACAGCGAAGCGGATGCGTTCACGCGGCCCCTCTCCCGGGATTGTTCTGGCACAGACTATAAACCCTGCCCGCCCGCCGCTCATGCGGCTCCTCCCCCGTCCGGCGGGGGAGGAGCGTCGTCCGGCGGCCGGGGCCGCCGTCCGGGTTCAGCGTTCGACGATCGCCACCACGCCCATGCCGCCGGCGGCGCAGATCGAGATCAGGCCGCGGCCGCCGCCCTTGCCGCCATGGTTCTGGTCGATGATCTTGGCCAGCGTGGCCAGGATGCGGCCGCCGGTGGCGGCGAAGGGATGGCCGGAGGCGAGGCTGCCGCCCTTGACGTTGAGCTTGCTGCGGTCGATCGAGCCGAGCGGTTTGTCCAGGCCCAGGCGCTCCTTGCAGAAGCGGGGATCCTCCCAGGCTTTCAACGTGCACAGCACCTGCGCGGCGAAGGCCTCGTGAATTTCGTAGAAATCGAAATCCTGCAGCGTCAGGCCGGCGCGCTTGAGCATGCGTGGCACGGCGTAGGCCGGCGCCATCAGCAGCCCTTCCTTCTTGCCGACGAAGTCGACCGCGGAGGTTTCGCTGTGCGTCAGGTAGGCCAGCGGCTTGAGGCCGTGCTGACTGGCCCAGTCCTCGGAGGCGAGCAGCACGGTGGAGGCGCCGTCGGTCAGCGGCGTGCTGTTGCCGGCGCTGAGCGTGCCGTTCTTGCGATCGAAGGCGGGGCCGAGCGAGGCCAGCTTCTCCAGCGAGATGTCGGGGCGCAGGTTGTTGTCGCGCTTGAGGCCGCCGAACTCCACCAGCAGGTCGTCGTAGAAGCCGGCGTCGTAGGCCGCCGCCGCCTTCCTGTGCGACTCGTAGGCCAGCTGGTCCTGATCCTCGCGCGCGATATGCCACTCCTTGGCCATCACTTCGCAGTGCTGGCCCATCGACATGCGCGTGCGCGGCTCGCCGTTGGTGGGGATGGCCGGCACCAGCATCGAGGGGCGGATGCGGGCGATGGCGGCCAGCTTCTGGCCGTTGGTCTTGGCGCGGTTGGCGTCGAGCAGGATCTTGCGCAGCTTGTCGTTGAGCGCGATCGGCGCGTCCGAGGCGGTGTCGACGCCGCCGGCGACGCCGGCCTCGATCTGTCCCAGGGCGATCTTGTTGCCCACCAGGATGGCGGTCTCCAGGCCGGTGCCGCAGGCCTGCTGCACGTCGTACGCCGGGGTTTCCGGCGCCAGGCCGGAAGACAGCACGCATTCGCGCGTCAGGTTGAAGTCGCGCGAATGCTTCAGCACCGCGCCGGCGGCGACTTCGCCGAGGCGCTCGCCATGCAACTGGTATTTGTCCACCAGGCCGCGCAGCGCGGCGGTGAGCATGTCCTGGTTGGACTTGTGCGAGTAAGCCGAGTTGGAGCGGCTGAAGGGGATGCGCGCGCCGCCGAGAATGGCGACCTTGCGGACGGTTTGGGTCATGGTGGTTTCCAGGTTGAGCTATGTTGAATTCAGTGGTCTTGCTGGGTCAGTTCATCGCGCCGTCCATGGCGGGATTTCGGCGCTTGCGGGGGAGCCGTTCAGCCGAGCCAGTTCTGGCCGCAGACCCGCAGCGTGGCGCCGTTGACGCCGCCGGACAGCGGTGCGGCGGCGAGGAAAGTCACCGCCTCGGCGATGTCCTCCGGCAGACCGCCCTGCAGCAGTGCGCTCATGCGCCGGCCGAAGAAGCGGTTGGCGGCGGGAATGGCGGCGGTCATCTGTGTCTCGATGAAGCCGGGCGCCACCGCGTTGATCGCCATGCCGCGTCCGGCCAGTTCCGGCGCCAGCGCGGCGACGTAGCTGATCACGCCCGACTTGGTGGCGGCGTAGTTGGTCTGGCCGGCGTTGCCGGCGATGCCGCCGATCGAGGCGATGCACACCATGCGCGCCTGCGGCCGCAGCGGGCCGGCCAGCAGCCGCTGGTTGATGCGCACGATGGCCTCGAGGTTGATGCCCAGCACCATGTCCCAGTAGTGCTCGGGCATGTTGCGCAGCAGCTTGTCGCGCGTCACGCCGGCGTTGTGCACCACCACGTCGAGCTTGCTAGCGCTTTCCGCGACGCGCTCGGCGGCGTCGGCGGCGGTCACGTCGAGCAGCAGCGCGCGGCCGCCGATGGGGTGCAGGACGGCATTCAGCGCCTCCTCCTCCTGTGGCCGGTCCACGCCGATCACCTGCGCGCCCTCGCGCGCCAGTGTCAGTGCGATGGCGGCGCCGATGCCGCGCGCGGCGCCGGTGACCAGCGCCGTCTTGCCGGCCAGCGGCGCGGCGTATGCGCCCGGCTGCAGGCTCTTGGCCGAAGGAGTGAGCGGCAGCGTCTGGCCGGTGACGAAGGCGGCGTGGCCGCTGAGCAGGAAACGCAGCGCGCCGTCGATCCAGGCCTCCGCGCCGTCGGCGATGGTGAGCAGGTTGGCGGTGGTGCCCTTGCGGCCGATCTCCTTGGCCAGGCTCTTGACGAAGCCGGACAGCGCGCCGGCGGCGGCGGCCTCGGCGGCGCTGGCGCAACTGCCCAGGGCGCGGCCGATCACCACGATGTGGGCGCCGCCGGACAGGCCGGCCAGGTTCTGGTGGAAGAAGCTGTACAGCGCTTTCAGTTCGGCCGGGCCGCTGGCACCGGAACCATCGAACACCAGCAGCGTGGCCGCCTCGCTGCCGAGCGTGGCTCCGGCGCCGCGCAGCGCGGCTTCCACGCCGTCGCGGTATTTTGCCTGCGTCACGCCGCCGACCAGCGCGACGCGTCCCGCCAGGGGTTGCGCTCCGTAGGGGCCCGGCTCGCGCGCCAAGCGCGGCGGCCCCGGCAGGTTCAGCGCGGAGAAGAACTGGCGGCCCAGCGCGGTCTGCGCCAGTTCCAGGTAACGGTCGCTCATGAGTGCTTGCCCTGATTCGGTCTTGTTTGGGGGAGCCGCCGCGCGGCAGCGGTAGGCAAGCTTTGCCGCTGCGGCCCGCCGCCGCCATGGCTGGGCGGACAGGTGCATCTGTCGAACTCGCCAGTGCTGCGCTGCGGCAATCGGCGTGAAATCGTCGCCGCGGCCGCCATCTTCCGGCAACATGGCCGCCTTTGCCGCCCCGCCGCACCCGAACAGGCACAACCATGGTGATGATGCTCCGCTTCATCCGCGTCTGGTGGATCTCGCGCCTGCGCGCGCGCATCGCCGCGGACCAGGCCAGCCGCTTCTCGATGCGCGTCTGGCCCAACGACCTGGACTTCAACGTGCACATGAACAACGGGCGCTACCTGTCCGCCGCCGACCTGGGCCGGCTCGACTGGTGGGTGCGCAGCGGCCTGTGGCGCAAGGTGCTGGCGCGCGGCTGGCGGCCGATGGCGGGGGACGCCAATGCGCGCTTCAGCCGCGAGCTGCGGCCGCTGCAGAAATACGAGCTGCAGACCCGCATGCTTGGCTGGAACAGCAAGTGGCTGTTCGCGGAGCACCGCTTCCTGGTCGGGACCCGGGTGCACGCGGTGGTGATGGTGCGCTACCTGTTCGTGGCGCGCGACGGCACACGGCCGGCGCCGGCCGAGGTCATGGCCCTGATCGGCTGGGACCGGCCTTCGCCGCCGCTGCCCGAATCCGTCGAGCTGTGGCACCGCGCGCAGGACAGCCTCAGCAGCGACCTGAGGGCGGGGAAATAGGGCGGGCCGGCCGCCGCCGCGCCGCTACGCCTTGCGCGGGTTGCGCACCGAGTTCCAGGCCACGCTGGCAAATACCTCAAGATGGTCGGTGGGCGGGCTGGGTACCTGCTGGTTGAGCCAGCGCCGCGCATAGTCGTGCACCGGTCCAACCACCAGCGAGGGGAAGCACTCCGTGGGGATGCGCCGGAACGCGCCGGCCCTGCGGTGCGGTTGAAAGTACTCGTCCACCGTTCTGGCGTAGAACTCGTTGGCCAGCCGCAGCGCTTCGCTGTCGTTGCGGCCGAGGATGTGCGCGAGTTGAAGGACTCGTTCGGTGTGCGCGTGTATGCCTACTACTTGATGACCAATCACGTTCACCTGCTTCTCGGCCCTCGCGACACACCCTCCACGCTGGGGGCGTTCATGAAGGCGTTGGCGGGGCGCGCAACGCGCTATCGGAATCGGCTGGAAGGCCGATCCGGCACTTTGTGGGAAAGTCGCTACAAATCCAGTCTGGTGCAGACGGACAGCTACTTGCTGGCTTGCTGCAGATATATTGAACTCAATCCGGTGCGGGCTCGCATGGTCGGCGCTGCGCAGGACAATCTTTGGTCTAGCGCACGGGAAAGGGTAGAACTGGAGAACCGCGACATGCTGGACTGGAATCCTGCCTACCTGTTGCTTGGCAGAAACGAGACGGAGCGCCGGCGGCGCTACACGCAGTTTCTTCAGGAGGCGATCCCGGACGGCGAATGGGCGCTGATCCGTGATGCTTTGCAACGCGGGCAACTCACTGGTAACACGCGGTTTATAGATGAAATCGAGCGGGTCACGGGCAATCGAATCGAGCATCGATCGCGCGGAAGGCCTAGGAAAGAAGTTAATGTGGTCGATAGCTTTGATAAATGAATCTGCCCCCTTTTTTCGGTAGGACGGGGTCGTTTATGTTGTTATTTTACAGGGGAGATGAATATTCATGATTTCTGTTGTCAGAAGGCTTCTGCTGATCCTCACTGCCAGTTCAGCGTTTTCGCTGACTTGTTCCGCTATGGATCTTTCCGCGTATCAAAAAATACGCCCCGGCCTCGACAACGATCCGGCCAATGGCATGTATATAGTCGGTTTGGGGAAGGGCGTGTTTTGGGCCAACACAGTAGTCAAGTTGAAAAAGCAGCCCCCACTGTTTTGCCCTTCCGCCAAGCTTCGCATAACAGGAGACTTCGTGATCTCGCTCTTGAATGAGGAGATTGATCAGGCAGCTGCAGGAGGCCATCCACATGCACAGAACGAAGACATCGAATTAGTCATGGTCATGGCATTCTTGAGGCGCTTTCCTTGTCCCGAAGCACCATAGTGCTTGCGCAGGGTGCCGCTAGATTTCGCTGCGCTTCTTCGGCACCCAGGCCCAGGTCATGCGGCATTTGATCGGCTCTTCGCCGCTGGCGTCGGTGACCTGCACCGGCACCACCATTTCACCGCGCTCCTTGCCGGCCAGCGCGCGGCGCTGCGGCAGGGCCAGCGTGGCCTCGGCGCGCAGGCTGCCGCGGGCGCGCTTGAGGTAGTCCACCTGCATGCTCTTCAGCAGCGGCAGCTTGTCGCCGGGCAGGCTCAGGCCGAACACGGCGCCGGTGCAGGTTTCCGCCAGCAGCGCCATGGCGGCGGCGTGGATGCCGCCGATGTGATTGCGCACCTTGCCGCGGTTGCCGATGACGGCCACGGCGCGGCCTTCCTCCAGCAGTTCGAAGCGCACGCCGCCGGTGCCGGCGAAACGGACCTGTGAGGTGAAGGCCAGCGTCACGGCGCGCTTGCGCAACGGCGCCGGCAGGCCGGCGGTGGCGGTGACCAGGCGTTGCAGCATATTGGGTGGGTTCACGCTCAATCCTTGAAGCTGCGGCTGCGGAATAGCGGAGCCTTCCGGGCGAAGTTGGCGCGCATGGCGATGCGCTGGTTGGCGCCGCGCAGCAGGCGGAACTGCAAGCCGCTCTCGATGGCGAAGGCGCGCCGCACGCTGGCGAACCAGCTGCGCTGGAACAGGGATTTGGCCGCAGCCACGGCGTCCGGCGAGCGCGTCATCAGTTCCCGCGCCAGCGCCTCGGCCGCCGCCAGCGGCTCGTCCGACACCTGCGTCACCAGGTTCAGCTGCTTCGCCTCGGCGCCGCTGAACAGGCGGCCGCTCATGCTCAGCCCCTTGGCCACGTCGATCGGCACCAGCTCGCGCAGCGTCACGCTGCCGGTCATGTCCGGGATCAGGCCCCACTTGATCTCCATGATGCTGCACTCGCAGTCGGGCGTGGCGATGCGGAAGTCCGCGGCCAGCGCGATCTGGAAGGCGCCGCCGTAGCAGCGGCCGTGCAGGGCGGCGATCACCGGCAACGGCAGGCGGCGCCAGCACCAGCAGGCTTCCTGGAACAGGTTGGTGCTGCGCCCGTACTTGAGGAAGGCGTGCAGCGCGCGCAGCGGCTGCTTGCCGAAGGCGCCGAAATCCAGGCCGGAGCTGAAGGCCGGGCCCTCGCCGTGCAGGATCGCGGCGCGCACCGCGGGCTGGCGGCGGATGGTGCGGGCCGCCGCCACCAGGCCGCGCAGCATGTCCCAGTCCAGGCCATTGTATTTGTCGGGGCGCGACAGCCGCACCCAGGCGATGCCGTCGCGGATTTCCAGGCGCACACGCCCGTGCAGAAGCTTGTCCATGCACCATTCTGGGCCCTGGATGAACGCCGGCAGCATGGCCCTGGCGCAGCGCAACCGCGTCCGCGCAGCCAACGCGGCCTCGCGGCAAGCGGCTAATATCCGCTGCATTGTCCGATCGTCCTGACAAGCACCGCGGCAGTCTGTCGTCCTGACAAGCGCCGCGCCATCCCTGGCGCGGACTGTTGAAACAAGCAATAAGGGAGCATTCGTTTGTCCACCGCCTATCCGCACCTGCTGGCCCCGCTCGACCTTGGGTTCACCACGCTGCGCAACCGCGTGCTGATGGGCTCGATGCATACCGGGCTGGAGGACCGCGCCAAGCACCTGCCGCGGCTCGCCGCGTATTTCGCCGAGCGTGCGCGCGGCGGCGTCGGGCTGATCGTCACCGGCGGATTCTCGCCCAATATCGCCGGCTGGGTGTCGCCGTTCGCCTCCAAGCTGAGCAGCAGCGGCGCGGCCAGGGAGCACCGCCAGATCACCGCGGCGGTGCACCACGAGGGCGGCAAGATCGCGCTGCAGATCCTGCACTCCGGCCGCTATGGCTACCACCCGTTCTCGGTTTCCGCGTCGCGCATCAAGAGCCCGATCACGCCGTTCACGCCGCGCGCGCTGTCGGCCCGCGGCGTGGAGCGGCAGATCGACGCTTTCGTGCGCTGCGCGCAGCTGGCGCGCGAGGCGGGCTACGACGGCGTCGAGGTGATGGGCTCGGAAGGCTATTTCATCAACCAGTTCCTGGTCACCCACACCAACAAGCGCACCGACGAGTGGGGCGGTTCCTACGCCAACCGCATGCGCCTGCCGGTGGAGATCCTGACGCGCATGCGGCAGAAGGTGGGGCGCGATTTCATCATCGTCTACCGCCTGTCGATGCTGGACCTGATTCCGGACGGGCAGAGCTGGGACGAAGTAGTGACCCTGGCCAAGGCGGTGGAAAAAGCCGGCGCGACCATCATCAACACCGGCATCGGCTGGCACGAGGCGCGCATTCCCACCATCGCCACCTCGGTGCCCCGCGCCGCCTTCGCCTGGGTGACGAAGAAGCTCAAGGGCGAGGTCGGCATCCCGCTGTGCACCACCAACCGCATCAACGCGCCGGACGTGGCGGAACAGGTGCTAGCGGACGGCTGCGCCGATATGGTGTCGATGGCGCGGCCGCTGCTGGCCGACGCCGAATTCGTCAACAAGGCGGCGCAGAACCGCGCCGACGAGATCAACACCTGCATCGCCTGCAACCAGGCCTGCCTCGACCATGCCTTCCAGCTCAAGACCGCCTCCTGCCTGGTCAATCCACGTGCCTGCCACGAGACCGAGCTGAACTATGAGCCGGTGCAGCGGAAGAAGCGCATCGCCGTGGTCGGCGCCGGCCCGGCCGGGCTGGCCTGCTCCACGGTGCTGGCCGAGCGTGGCCACGCTGTCGACCTGTTCGAGGCCAGCGGCGACATCGGCGGGCAGTTCAACATGGCCAAGCGCATTCCCGGCAAGGAGGAGTTCCACGAGACGCTGCGCTACTTCCGCCGCAAGATCCAAACCAGCGGGGTGCAGCTGCACCTCAATCGCCGCGTCGCCGCCGAGGAGCTGATCCAGGGCCGGTATGACGAGGTGGTGATCGCCACCGGCGTGTCGCCGCGCGATCCGAAGATCAAGGGCCAGGACGAGGCGCTGCAGTCCGGCAAGGCGCTGTCCTATGTCGACGTGCTGCTGCGCGGCAAGCCGGTGGGCAAGCGCGTCGCCGTGGTCGGCGCCGGCGGCATCGGCTTCGATGTGTCGGAGTTCCTGGTGCAGAACGGCCACTCGCCGACGCTGGATCTGAAGGCCTGGGAGCAGGAATGGGGCGTGACCGATCCGGCGCAGGCGCGCGGCGGCGTAGCGCGCGGCCGGCCGCAGATCGAGCCGCCGGCGCGGCAGGTCTACCTGCTGCAGCGCAAGACCAGCAAGCCCGGCGCCGGCCTGGGCAAGACCACGGGCTGGATCCACCGCGCCGCGCTGCAGATGAAGCAGGTGGAGATGCTGGCCGGCGTGAACTACGAGGCCATCGACGAGCGCGGCCTGTTGATCAGCTACGGCGAGAAACGCGAGAACGCGCAGCTGCTGGAAGTGGACAACATCATCCTCTGCGCCGGCCAGGAGCCGCTGCGCGAACTGGAGGCGCCGCTGCTCGCGGCGGGGCTCAAGCCGCACCGCATCGGCGGCGCCGACGTGGCGTCCGAACTGGACGCCAAGCGCGCCATCAATCAGGGCAGCCGCCTGGCGGCCGCGCTTTAACGCCATGGCCAGGCGCGGAAGCCCGGCGGCCGCCATGGACGAGGAGGGCGGAGACTGGAAAAGCTGGCCGGGGCGGGCCGGAGAATTCCTGCGCAACCTGTTCGATCTGCAGTTCCGGCGGCTGCTGACGCCGCGCATGCTGCCGACGCTGTTCGTGCTGGCCATCGTCGCCAGCGCGCTGTGGGTCGTCGCCTACACGGCGCAGGGGTTTTCGCACTCGCTGGGCGAAGGCCTGCTGCGCCTGCTGCTGACCGGGCCTCTGGCTTTCCTGACCCTGGTCACCTGTGTGCGGGTGGCGCTGGAGCTGTGCCTGGCCATCTTCCGTCTGGCTGTGCATGCCAGCCGCATGGCCGGGCACACCGAGGACATCGCCGGCGGGTTGCCGCGCATCACGTTCTGGAAAACGCCGCGGCGCAGGAACGGCGAGGACGGGGACGACGAATAGGGCGGGACGCGGCCGCGGCTGCTGCGCGATAATGCGCGCATGGACGTCCCTTCACCCTGCATCGACATCTGCACCCTCGACCGCCACGACGTGTGCGTTGGCTGCGGCCGGCATATCGAGGAGATTGCCGCCTGGGGCGGCGCCACGGCGGAGGTGAAGCTGCGTATCGTCGCCGCCGCGCGCGAGCGCCTGGCGCGGATGCAGCCGCTCCCCGGGGACAAGGCCGCGTCCCGATGAGCCCTCCCGGCCGCGAGCAGTTCCGCCAGTTCATCCCGATGACGGTGCGCTGGGGGGATATGGACGCCCTGGGCCATGTCAACAACGTGCAGTATTTCCGCTACGGCGAGTCGGGCCGCATCGCCTATTTCGACCCGCTGGAGCGGGACGATCCGCAGTTCTGGAAGGCTTACGGCATCATTCTGGCCAGCATCGGCTGCGATTTCCTGGCACAAGTGCATTACCCGGCCCAGCTGGAGATCGGCACGCGCGTCACCCGCATGGGTCGCAGCAGTCTGAACATGCAGTCCGGCGTGTTCCAGGACGGCAGGGCGGTGGCGGTACTGCACGGTGTGCTGGTGTGGTTCGACTACGGCGCGCAGAAGGCGCTGCCGATCCCGGAGACGGTGCGCGCCTGGATCCGCGCGCGCGAGGCCGTGGCGCCCGAGGAATAGATCGGGCGTGCGTTTGAGGGCGGGATTCCAGGCGCCGCCTGCTTGCTATTGCGTCACGCTGCGCTCGATCGACGCCACCACGCCGTTGACGAACACCAGGCGCAACTGGTCCTCGTCCTGGCCGCCGCCGCTGCTGACGCCCACGCCACCGCCGCCGTACCCTCCGCCGCCGTAACTGCCGCCGCCGACGCCGAAGCTGAACATCGGCTTGCTGTCATGGTAGGCCCAGACTTCGGAGTCGCCGCTGGCCGTGGTGCGCGAAAACTTGCGGTCGGGCTCGCCCAGCGCCATGCGCGCCATCTCCGGCGTAAAGCCGATATCGGCCTGGCCGGCACGGATCTTCTGCTGAACCGCCGGCGGATACTGGTCGAAGGCCGCCTGGCTGTCGCGGATGCGGGAGGCGGGGGAGGCGCAGCCGGCCACCGCCAGGGCGAGCGCCAGCAGCAACGATGTGCGGAAAGGTTTCATTGGCGGCGCTCCCGGGGCGGGCGGAACACGGTTTTGACCGGTGGAACGCCCGGCGGGTTCGGCGGGCGAGGCTCAGAGGCCCAGGCTGCGCAGTTCCTGCGCCGGCTGCGCTTCATTCCACAAGGTGTCGAAGGCCTCGCCGCGCAGTTTGCCGCGCTGCGGTTCCTGCGCCCAGAACTGCGCCTGCAGGCTTTCCGGTTCCAGCCGCTCCAGCAGCACGCGGCGGTCGGCCAGCAGCCATTCGCTGCGATTGCCGCTGCCGGCCTTCTGCTCGTCCGAGGGCTCGCGGAATTCGAAGCGGCTGCTGACGCGTCGGTTCAGCTCCAGCAAGCGTGGCACGTTTTGCAGCGCGCCCTGCGGCTGGTTGACGTACACGCACAGGCGCGCGCGCTCGTTGCCGAGCAGGAAGCCCTTCACCGCGTCGTAGAACTCCTCGCCGCCGTAGAGGCCGCGCTCCAGAGAATCGCTCAGCAGCAGCAATTCGTGATGTGCGCCGCGCACCACTTCCAGCGCCTTGGCGGCGAAGGCGGCGCGGCCGTCGAGCAGTTGCGGCTGGCTGGCGGTGGTGTCGCTCATGGCTTACTTGAGCGCCTTGGCCTGTTCGGTGGCGTTGCCGACATAGCTGGCCGGGGTCATCTCCAGCAGGCGCTGCTTGTCGGCCTCGGGCAGGGCCAGTTCCTGCACGAAGGCGCGCAGGGCGTCGCGCCCCAGCTTCTGCCCGCGGGTCAGGCGCTTGAGCTGCTCGTACGGTTCCGGCAGGCCGTAGCGGCGCATCACGGTCTGGATCGCCTCGCCCAGCACTTCCCAGTTGTCGTCCAGGTCGCGGCCCATGCGCCAGGCGTCGGCGTCGAGCTTGCCGGTGCCTTTGTCGATGGCCTGGAAGGCGACCACGGCGTGGGCCACGCCGACGCCGAGGTTGCGCAGCACCGTGGAATCGGTCAGGTCGCGCTGCCAGCGCGAGATCGGCAGCTTTTCGGTGAGGTGGCCGAGGATGGCGTTGGCCAGGCCGAGATTGCCTTCGGCGTTCTCGAAGTCGATCGGGTTGACCTTGTGCGGCATGGTCGAGCTGCCGACTTCACCCTCAACCGTCTTCTGGCGGAAGTAGCCGACCGAGATATAGCCCCACACATCGCGGCAGAAGTCGATCAGGATGGTGTTGGCACGCATCAGCGCGTGGAAATACTCGGCGATGAAGTCGTGCGGCTCGATCTGCGTCGTGGCCGGGCTGGGTTCCAGGCCCAGGCTGCGCACGAAGTCACCGCTGAACCGCGCCCAGTCGACCTCGGGATAGGCGGCGAGATGGGCGTTGTAGTTGCCCACCGCGCCATTCATCTTGCCCAGCA
>CAYVKA010000095.1:0-17245 GCA_964451925.1 uncultured Nevskia sp.
GGCGTTGTCAGACCTGGCCATGGAATCACCATGGCCAGGTCTTCCGCCTTGCCTGACGCGATTTTGGGCAGCAACGCAGCGATCCAATGATGGTCAACAGACCCTAACCCTTGGGCGGCACCTGCAGGGCCAGGAACAGCGGCGAACCCTGGCGCTGCACCAGCAGGGGCACGGTCTGGCCGGGCGTCAGACGCCCGACCACCTCACTGTAGCGGGCCACGCTGTTCACTTCCTGGCCGGCGATGGACAGGATCACGTCGCCGCCCAGCAGGCCGGCTTCGCGTCCCGGCCCGGCGCCCACCGCGCTGATGCGCACGCCGCCGGTGACCACCTTGGCCTTGCTGCGCTCGTCGGCGGACAAGTCCTGCACGGTCAGGCCCAGCGGCGGCCCGCCGGCGGGCCCCGGCTCCTGGCCGTCGCCCGCCTCCGGTGCCTTGGGCTTGCGCGGTGCCGCCGAGCTGCTGTCGGCGTCCGGCTGGTCCTGCGTGTCCAGGGTTCCGACCTCGACCTTGACGGTGATGCTGCGGCCGTTGCGCAACAGGTCCAGCGTGACGGTGTCGCCGGGGGAGCTGTCGCCCACCAGCGGCGGCAGCGACTTGGACGTGGTCAGGTCGCTGCCGTTGTACTTGAGCAGCACGTCGCCGGTCTTGAGCCCGGCCTGCAGCGCCGGGCTGTCCGGCAGCACCTTGGCCACCAGTGCGCCCTCCGGCTTGGGCAGGTTGAAGGACTTGGCCAGGTTGCGGTCCACCTCTTGCACCACCACGCCAAGCCAGCCGCGGGTGACCTTGCCGTGCTCCTTCAGCTCGCGCGCCACCTTGGCGGCGATGTCGATCGGGATGGCGAACGCCACGCCCATGAAGCCGCCGGTCTGGCTGTAGATCTGCGAATTGACGCCGACCACCTCGCCCTTGAGGTTGAACAGCGGGCCGCCCGAGTTGCCGGGGTTGATGGCGGCGTCGGTCTGGATGAAAGGCACGTATTGCTCGGTATCGAGGTTGCGCCCCTTGGCCGAGATGATGCCGGCGGTCACGGTGTAGTCGAAGCTGAACGGCGAGCCGATGGCCAGCACCCATTCGCCGACGCGGGTCTTGCTCATGTCGGCCAGCTTGACCGCGGTCAGCCCCTTGGCGTCGATTTTCAACAGGGCGATGTCGGCGCGCTCGTCGCTACCCACCACCTGGGCCGGCAACTCGCGGTGATCCGACAGCCGTACCGTCACTTCCTTGGCGTCGCTGACCACGTGCTGATTGGTCAAAATATAGCCATCTTCGGACAGGATGAAGCCGGAGCCCAGGGACTGCTCGTTGCCCGGCCCGAGGTCGCCGCCGGAATTGTCGTCCGGACTGTCGCCACCGGAGCTGCTGCCGCCCTCGGTGCCGCCCTTGCCCCGCTTGTCGAGGAATTTCTTGAGCCAGTCCGGCACCTGGCCCTGGCCCTGGCTGTCGTCGCTCCCCAGGTCCTCGCCCGGCGGCGCGGCGGAGACTGCGCTGATATTGACCACCGACGGACTGACCTGCTCCACCAGATCGGCGAAATCCGGCAGCGAATTGGTGGGATGCGAACAGGCCGCCACCAGCGCAAGCGAGCAGATCGTGCCGATCCGCAGGACAGGGGCCGCGAGACGCATGGTGCAGAACTCCGATGGAAACAGGCGATCAGGGAAGCAATACGGCGTTTGGCCACCGGCCGGCTTCCTTCCGGCGGCGGGGCAGCAGTTGAACACGGCCGCACTGCGGCGGCAAGTGCCTGTTATTGCGGCGCAGAATCGCCGTCGCTGGCGGCGGGCGGGAGTTCGAACGGGAACACCGGGCGCACGCCGTCGCCGATCATGCGGATCGCCTGGGACGGCACCTCACCGACAATGGTGATGTGATACGAGCCGACCATGCGGCCGTAGGCCTCCATCGGTCCCACCCGCGATACGCCGCGGAAAGCCTTTTCCGGGGCATGCTGCTCGACGGCGCTGAACACCGACACCGCCGACAGCCCGTCCGACAGCAGCAGGTGCTCGACCTGGCCTTCCTGGCCCTGCGGCAGCGGCCGCTGCTCGCGCGCCACCACCCGGTAGCCCGGCGGCAGCTTTTCGAACGACACTTGCGGCCGCTCGGTGCCGCTGGCCGCGGGAGTGGCGTCGAGGGAGGGCAGGTCACGGGCGACGGTGAGGAACTTGGAGGAGTCGACCTGCGGCTCCTCGAACGCGGAGTCCTCGATCGCCGCCGGGAACGACACCTCGGTGAACATCACCTGTTCCAGGATTTCGCCGCGCTGGCCGACCAGGCTGACCTTGAGCGGCAGGCCGGTGTCCTTGTCGGCCCAGATCTCGTAACCGTAGCGGAACTGGTCGCGCGGCATCACCGCCACGCCGCTGCAGTCACGCCCGGCGATGCGGCTGCTGCCCTGGTCGCGGAATTCGTACCACTGCGCCAGCTGGCGCAGGCGCTCCGGCCTGAGCTGGGACAGGAAGTTCTTCATGCCCGCCGGACGGTCGATGCTGACCATGTGGTCCTTGGGCAGGATGCAGATCAGACGATTGTCGATGCGCAGCAGCTGGCGCGGCTCGCCGGTCAGGGCGACCAGGTGCTCGCGCTCGCTGCCATCCTTGAAACGGTGCTGCACCTTGAGCACGTCGAATTGCTCGTCGCCGCGGTACAACAACACGCCTTCATAGGTGGTATTGCGGGCGGAATCGGCCACACGGGTCAGCGTGGCGGAGGGATCGGCGGCCTGCGCCGAGAACACGGCGAAAGCCCAGGCTGCCGTGGCGCCTGCTCGGAACAGCCGGACCCTCATCAGTGCTGCCCGCTCGTACGGTATTCCGCCGTGCGCACCATCATGCGCGGGTAGCTGAGCGCCGCCCCGACACCCTGCTCGGCGCGCATGTTGCTGTGTTCCATCATGTACTCGTTCAGCTGGCGCGCGGTCTCGGCGTCGAGCTGCGACCAGCGCGTCTCCACCGGCTCATCGCCGCCGGTGGTGTTGGACACCTGCACCAGCTTGGCCGGCTGCGGCTCCGCCGCCGGAAGGAACGCGACCTGCTGCGCGGCGCCGGCCGCATCGGCCGGCTGGCCGACGCTGGCCACCGTGCCGCTGCCGCCCACCGGCTGGTTGAGCAAGCGGTAGCCGCCAACCGAGGCAATGGCGGCAATCGACGCCGCGGCGGCGAGACCGGCCAGCGGCTGCCAGCGCGAGCGCCGCACCGCGGCAACCGCCGGGCGCCGCGGCTGCAGCGCCACCACCTTTGCCGGCAGCGGCGCGGCGGGCACCGCCGCCTGCTCGCGCTCGATCGCGGCCATCACGCCGGCGCAGAAGTCCATCGCCGGCTGGCGTACTTTGGTGCTGTCGGCCGCCTCGCGCACCAGGCACATGCGGGTCCAGCGCTGCTGCAGTGCCGGAGCCTGCTCAAGCTCGTCCAGCAGGCGCTTGATCTCGCCCGGGGTACATTCCCCGTCCAGCAAGGCTGACAGAAGTTCTTCAGACATTGCGCTTCTCAATTCCGGCACCAGGCCCGTTCAGCGGCCGTTAAGGTATGTACCAATAAACCACAGACCATGTAAAAAGTTCCATACCGCTGATTAGGCAAAAATTACCTAAACCAATCACCCTCGCCCCGATTCGGCGCGCCAGGCGGGTCCGCAGCCCGGCGCCGGGTACTTTCACTCATTCAGCAAGGGCTGTACCACCGCATCGATCGCCTCGCGCGCGCGGAATATGCGCGAACGTACGGTACCGATGGGGCAGTCCATCACTTCGGCGATCTCCTCGTAACTGAGCCCCTCCAGCTCGCGCAGGGTGATGGCCTGGCGCAGGTCGGCGGGCAATTTGTGGATCACTTCGGCCACTTTCTGCTTGATCTCGTCCGAGAGCAGCAGCGACTCCGGGGTGTCCACGTCGCTTAGATGTTCGGTATGGCCATATTGTTCCGCGTCGGCGATATCGATGTCCTGGTTAGCCGGCCGGCGCCCGCGCGACACGATGTGGTTCTTCGCCGTGTTGATGCCGATGCGGTACAGCCAGGTGTAAAAGGCGCTCTGGCCGCGGAAGCCGTTCAGCGCCCGGTAGGCCTTGATGAAGGTTTCCTGCGCCACGTCCGGGGCGTCGGACTCGCCCACCAGGCGGCTGACCAGCTGGATGATCTTGTACTGGTACTTGCGCACCAGCAGCTCGAAGGCGCGGGCATTCCCCTCCTGTGCACGTGCGACCAGTTGTTCGTCTGTTTGTTCTTCGCTCATGCACCAGTCATTGCGTTGCCACGATCGGCGGCCGGCATCCTGATTTCCGGATAAACTTGCATTTTCCCGCCCAAGCCCCTGTCTAGGCAGCGGCTTCCGATCATTGTAACAAGCTATCGCCCCAAGCCGTGAATTCCGCCACCGAAGTCCTGATCCTCGGCAGCGGCGCCGCCGGCCTGTCCGCCGCGCTGCGCCTGGCCGAAATGGGCCACCCGGTCACGGTCGTGTCCAAGAGCACCCTGGCCGGCGGCAGTACCCTGTGGGCGCAGGGCGGCATTTCCGCCGTGCTCGACGAGAACGACTCCCTGGAAGCCCATGTGCGCGATACGCTGGTCGCCGGCGGCGGACTATGCGACGAAAGCGCCGTGCGCTTCACTGTCGGCCGCGGCCCGGACTGCATCCGCTGGCTGGTGGAAAAGGGCGTGGTCTTCACCCATGAGGAAGGCGAACTGCGCGGCCAGCGCCTGCACCTGACGCGCGAAGGCGGACACAGCCACCGCCGCGTGGTGCACGCCGCCGACGCCACCGGCCGCGCCGTTGAAACCACCCTCGCCGCCCTCGCCGCCGGCCACCCCAACATCACTGTGCGCGAACAATCGGTGGCGGTGGACCTGGTGGTGGACCGCCGGGCGCGGCGCGTGCTCGGCGCCTACCTGCTGCACCGCCCCAGCGGGCGCATCACGGCGCAGCCGGCCAAGGCCGTGATCCTGGCCACCGGCGGCGCCAACCAGGTCTACCTGTACTCCAGCAACCCTTTCGGCGCCTCCGGCGACGGCATCGCCATGGCCTGGCGCGCCGGCTGCCGGGTGGCCAACATGGAGTTCATGCAGTTCCACCCCACCTGCCTGTACCACGGCGACTCGCGCTCCTTCCTGATCACCGAGGCGCTGCGCGGCGAAGGCGCCACGCTGCACGTGCCGCGGCCTGACGGCAGCGTCGGCGAGCGCTTCATGCCGCGCTTCGATTCGCGCGGCGAGCTGGCGCCGCGCGACATCGTCGCCCGCGCCATCGACCACGAGATGAAGCGGATCGGCGCCAAGCACGTCTGGCTCGACATCTCGCACAAGCCGCCGGAGTTCGTGCGCGGGCATTTTCCCTCGATCTACGAGCACTGTCTCAAGCTGGGCATCGACATCACCCGCCAGCCGATCCCGGTGGTGCCGTCGGCGCACTTCACCTGCGGCGGCGTGCTCACCGACCTGCGCGCGCGCACCGACGTCGCCGGCCTCTATGCCGCCGGCGAAGTGGCCTGCACCGGGCTGCACGGCGCCAACCGCCTGGCCAGCAACTCGCTGCTGGAATGCCTGGCTTTCGCCGAAGCCGCCGCCGAGGACCTGCACAAGGAGCTGCCGCGGCTGGCCGAGCCGCCGCCGATCCGCCCCTGGGACGAAAGCCGCGTGTCCGACTCCGACGAGGACGTGGTGGTGTCGCACAACTGGGTCGAGCTGCGCACCTTCATGTGGGACTACGTCGGCATCGTGCGCACCAGCAAGCGCCTGCTGCGGGCGCAGCACCGCGTCGACCTGCTGAAGCGGGAAATCATCGAGTTCTACCGCAACTACCGCATCAGCCATCACCTGATCGAGCTGCGCAACCTGGTGACGGTGGCCGAGCTGATCGTGCGTTCGGCGCTGGAACGGCGCGAAAGCCGCGGCCTGCACTACACCCTCGACTACCCGCAGACCGACGCGGTGGCCAAGCCCACCGTTCTGACGCCGGGAAGCTGAGCGACCTCAAAGCCGGTTACCACAGCGGAGGCGGCGGCACGCAAACGGTGCTCCCGGGTGCGGCTGCCGCGGCCAGGGCTGCACCGCCCTGGGCCGTGCGCCCCCGGCGTTTCAACCGAGATTGATCAGCACGTAACCCTGCGTCTGCAGGATGGCCAGGGTGGTGAGCGCCGACAAGGCCGGCTTGACCTCCGCATTGATCCAGTCGAGCTGATATTGCTTCTTCAGTACCGCCTGCGCGCAGACCGTGAAGTCCACGCCGAAGGCGTGCAATTTGTGGATCAGCTCGAGGTTCGGGTTGGCCACGCCGAACTGCGCCTTGTAGTGCTCGGCGTCGAGCACCGCCGCGGTGCCCGAGCCCGAAACGAGGGTGACGATCTTCAGATGATCAGCCGGCACCCCGGCCGAGCTGAACAGATTGATGGCGCGCGCCACCGCCTCCAGCTGCTTGTTGACCTCGGCCGGCTTGTCGCCGCCGCCATCGACGAAAAACAGGATCTTGTAAACCTGCTCCTTCTGCGGCTGGTAGGCACCCTCCGGATACGGGTGCATCGGGCCATAGCCCTGGATCGCCGGGGTCTGCCAGAAATCCTTGTCGTCTGCCGCGGCGGGCGCGGCCGGAGCCGCCAGGGACAGGGCCAGACCGAAGGCGGCCAGTGCGCGCATCATTTTCATCGCTTGTCTCCTCGTCAATTGCTGCAAAGCCTGTCAGCGCGGCAGGCGCATTAAACGCAACGGGCCATTTTCGCAAGATTGGCAGCCGCCCGAGACTCCGTTAAGGTCTCCCACCTTTTTCACACTGTCCCCCGCGCCGCATGTCCGATCCCGCCCTGCAAATTGCCCAGACCATCGCCGGCGAGATCGGCGCCCAGACCCGCCAGGTGCAGTCTGCGGTGGAGTTGCTGGACGACGGCGCCACCGTGCCATTCATCGCGCGCTATCGCAAGGAGATCACCGGCGGGCTGGACGACACCCAGCTGCGCCTGCTGGAAGAGCGCCTGGCTTATTTGCGCGAATTGCAGGACCGCCGCGGCACCATCCTCGAATCGATCCGCAGCCAGGGCAAGCTGAACGACGAACTGGAGGCGAGAATCCTGGCGGTGGCAACCAAGGCCGAGCTGGAGGACCTGTACCTGCCGTACAAGCCCAAGCGCCGCACCCGCGCCGAGATCGCGCGCGAACGCGGCCTGGGCGCGCTGGCCGAGGCCTTGCTGCAGGACCGCGGCCTGGTGCCGACGGACGCCGCCGCGGCCTACCTGTCCGCGGAGGTGCCGGACGCCAAGGCGGCGCTGGAAGGCGCGCGCGACATCCTGTGCGAAGCCTTCGCCGAGAATGCCGACCTGCTCGGCACGCTGCGCGGACACCTGCGCCGCCATGCGGTGCTGCGCTCGAAGGTGGTCGAGGGCAAGGCAGCGGACGGCGCCAAGTTCTCCGACTATTTCGACCATCACGAGCGCTGGGCCACGGTGCCGGGACACCGGGCGCTGGCGATGATGCGCGGACGCACCGAGGAAGTGCTGATGCTCGACATCGAGTGCGATGCCGAAGACCCCGCGCCGCTCAAGCCGGTGGAGCGCTTCGTCGCCGAAGCCCATGGCATCCCCCTCAACGGCAGCGGCGCCGCCGACCGCTGGCTGCTGGAGGTGGCGCGCTGGACCTGGCGCGTCAAGCTGTCGCTGTCCCTGTCGGTGGACCTGATGATCGAATTGCGGCAGCGCGCCGAGGAAGAGGCGATCCAGGTGTTCGCGCGCAATCTGAAGGACCTGCTGCTGGCCGCGCCCGCCGGCTCGCGCCCGACCATGGGCCTGGACCCCGGCATCCGCACCGGCGTCAAGGTGGCGGTGATCGACGGCACCGGCAAGCTGCTGGAAACCACCACGGTCTATCCGTTCCAGCCGCGCAACGACGTGCGCGGCGCGCTGGCGGAGCTGCACCGCCTGGTGACGCGGCACAAGGTGGAGCTGATCGCCATCGGCAACGGCACCGCCAGCCGCGAAACCGACCGCTTGGCGGCCGAGCTGATCGCCGCGCTGCCGCCAGCCGCCAAGCCGACCAAGGTGGTGGTGAGCGAGGCCGGCGCTTCGGTGTACTCCGCTTCCGCCACCGCCGCCGCCGAATTCCCCGACCTGGACGTGTCGCTGCGCGGTGCGGTGTCGATCGCGCGGCGCCTGCAGGACCCGCTGGCCGAACTGGTGAAGATCGATCCGAAGTCGATCGGCGTGGGACAGTACCAGCACGACGTGGATGCGCATCGCCTGGCCCGCTCGCTCGACGCGGTGGTCGAGGACGCGGTCAACGCCGTCGGCGTGGACCTCAACACCGCCTCCGCGCCGCTGCTGTCGCGCGTTTCCGGCCTGGGCGGCGCCATCGCCGAGGCCATCGTGTTCCACCGCAACCAGAGCGGGCCGTTCAAGACGCGGCGCGAGTTGCTGGGTGTGTCGCGGCTCGGCCCCAAGACCTTTGAACAGTGCGCCGGCTTCCTGCGCATCCGCGACGGCGCCGAGCCGCTGGACGCCTCCGCCGTGCACCCGGAGGCTTACGACCTGGCCTCGAAGATCGTCGCCGCCTGCGGCCGCGACGTGCGCAAGCTGATGGGCGACAGCGCCGCGCTGAAGGCGCTGGACCCGCGCGTGTTCGTGGATGACAAATTCGGCCTGCCGACGGTGAAGGACATCATCGCCGAGCTGGACAAGCCGGGCCGCGATCCGCGCCCGGAATTCCGCACCGCGACTTTCGCCGACGGCGTCAACGAGATCGCCGACCTCAAACCCGGCATGGTGCTGGAAGGCACGGTGACCAATGTCGCCGCGTTCGGCGCCTTTGTCGACATCGGCGTTCATCAGGACGGCCTGGTGCACGTGTCGCAGCTGGCCGACCGCTTCGTCAAGAACCCGCAGGACGTGGTCAGGGCCGGCGACGTGGTCAAGGTGCGCGTGGTCGAGGTGGACCCCAAGCGCAAGCGCATCGCGCTGTCGATGCGCAAGGACGATGGCAGCGCCTCCGCCCCGCCTTCGCGCGCCGATCGCGGCGACAACCGGCCCGGCGGCAGGCCGCAGCAGAAGCAGCAAAAGGAAAAGCCGGCGCAGCTCGGCTCGCTCGGCGCGGCGCTGGCGGAAGTGTTGCGGCCGAAGCCGTAGCCGCTGGCGGGCGCCCCGGCCCGCCGGCAAAGCTTGCTTCAGTGATCACACCGGGCGCGGGCGGGAATCCAGCATGGGCGCGGGGTCCGCTTCAACCCGCCTTGCGCTTGTTGGCTTCCGCCATCGCCTTCGCGTCCATGCCACCCAGCGTGTTGCCGGACACCAGGCTGTTCTGCGCATGGGCGAAGTGGTGCATGTGGAAGGTGGCGTCCATGGCCGAGCGCTTGCCGCGCAGGTCTTCGGCATGGTTGACGGCCTGCTTGGTCAGCCACAGGCCCAGGCTGGCCTTGCCGGCGATGTTCTGCGCCACGGCGCGCGTCTCCTGCTCCAGCTGCTCGCGCGGCACGCAGCGGTTGACCATGCCGAAACCGCAGGCGCGGCTGGCCGGCATGCGTTCGCCCAGCATCAGGAATTCCTTGGCCACGCGCGGCGGCAGCTCGAACGGATGGGCGAAGTACTCCACGCCGGGAATGCCCATCAACTGCACCGGGTCCTGGAAGAAGGCGTCGTCCGAGGCCACGATCAGGTCGCAAACCCAGGCCAGCATCAGCCCGCCGGCGATGCAGGCGCCCTGCACCATGGCGATGGTCGGCTTGGACAGCTCGCGCCAGCGCCTGCACATGCCCAGATACACCTCGTGCTCGCGCGTATACAGCAGTTCAGCCGCCGGCTTGTTGGTATGGTCCGGCAACAGGTGCGCGCGATCGAACGCCTGGTGCAGGTCGCGGCCCGGCGTGCCGATATCATGGCCGGCGGAGAAGTTTTTTCCGGCGCCGCCGAGCACGATCACCTTGACCGTGTCGTCGTCGATGGCGCGGCGGAAAGCCTCGTCCAGCGCATAGGTCATCTGGCTGTTCTGCGCGTTGTGAAACCGCGGCCGGTTCATCGTCACCCAAGCGACCGCGCCCTCGGTGCGATACAGCACCGGCTGCTCGGTCTCGTAGTGCACCTCGGGTTTGCGGGGTTCGATCGACTCGCTGCTCATCCTGGCCTGCCAAATAGGGCGTTCAATGCCGATTGAGCATGCGCCCGCCGCCGCCCTGCGTCCTCGTCCAAATGCACGACGCTGTGCAGCAGCGGCGCGCCGGGGGATTCCTCAATCCGCAAGCATCGCAGCGACGTGCTCGGCAATGGCCAGCGAGGCGGTCAGTCCCGGGGACTCGATGCCGAACAGGTTGATGATGCCGGCCACGCCGTGCAGCGCCGGGCCGTCGATGCGGAAATCGGCCGCCGGCTGGCCCGGCCCGGCGATCTTCGGCCGCACGCCGGCGTAGGACGGCACCAGGCGGCCGGCGGCAAGCTGCGGCCAGTAGGCGCGAATCGCCGCAGCGAACGGTTCGGCGCGCTGCGGATCGACGGCGTAGTCCGGCCGCTCGACCCATTCCACATCCGGACCGAAGCGCGCCCGCCCGGCCAGGTCCAGCGTCAGGTGCACCCCCAGCCCACCGGGCTCCGGCAGCGGATAAATCAGGCGCGAGAACGGCGCGTGCCCTGACACGGTGAAGTAGCTGCCCTTGGCATACCAGGCGCGCGGAATATGCTCTGCCGGAAAGCCCTCGATGCGGCTCGCGATTTCCTGCGCCTGCAAGCCGGCGCAGTTGATCACCCAACGGGCCTTGAGCCGCGGCTGGCGCTCACCGTCGAGACACAGTTCCACGCCGCCGGCACGCGGCCGCAGCGCGCCCACCGGACTCAGCAGGGCCAGGCGCGCGCCTTGGCTCTCGGCTTCGCCCAGCAGACTGAGCATGTAGCCGTGGCTATCGACAATGCCGGTGGACGGCGACAACAGGGCCGCCTCACAGCGCAGGGCCGGCTCCAGACTCCGCGCCTCTGCGCCTTCGAGCAGGCGCAGGTCATCAACGCCATTGCCGCGCGCGCCCTCGGCCAGGCCTTGCAGCCGGGCCAGCTGCTGCGGCTGCGTCGCCACCACCAGCTTGCCGCAACGGCGGTGGTTCACGCCGTGGCCGGCGCAGTATTCGTACAGCAGTTCGCGGCCACGCACGCACAGCTGCGCTTTAAGGGAACCCGCGGGATAGTAGATGCCGGCATGGATCACCTCGCTGTTCCGCGCGCTGGTTTCCGTGCCAAAAGCATGATGGCGTTCGAGCAACAGGGTCTCGCGGCCGGCGAGCGCCAGCTGACGCGCCAGTGCCAACCCC
Source organism: uncultured Nevskia sp. (assembly GCA_964451925.1). Taxonomy (GTDB): domain Bacteria; phylum Pseudomonadota; class Gammaproteobacteria; order Nevskiales; family Nevskiaceae; genus Nevskia. The sequence goes on from CAYVKA010000095.1 coordinate 11,253, forward strand.
ACCACCCCGGCGCCGATCACGACGCAGTCGATCCGATCCGTCATGTCCGCCCTTCACCGCCGGCGCGCAACGGCACCGATGCGCGTGGAGGCAGCCTATAGCAACAGGTGCGGGCCCCGCCAGTGAGGCCGCAGCAGACGGGCTATCATTCACGTCAGCCCGCGCAGCGGCTTTGATCCCGCTTTCCACCCCTCACAGGCCATGAACAAGAGCTTCGCCGAACGAATCGCCCTGATGAACGCCATGTACCGGCTTCCCGCGCACGCCGCGCCGACCATTCCCGACGACGTGGCGGGCCGGCTCAGGAAGTTCAAAGCGACGCTGGCGGATGAAGTCGACGAAATCGACCAGATCGTCGAACTGGCCGAGCACGGCGCGCCGCCGATCGAGATCGCCGTGGCTCTGGCCGACCTGCTGGGAGACGTGATCGTCTACTGCCGCTCCGAGGCCCTGAAGTATGGCCTGCCGCTGGAAGCGGTGCTCGACCTGATCATGGACAGCAACGAGAGCAAGCTCGGCGCCGACGGAAATCCGATCTACGACGCCAACGGCAAATTCCTCAAGGGCCCGAATTACTGGAAACCCGAGCCGAAAATCCGCGAACTGCTGCAGCAGTCGCAGCGCGGCTAAACACCCGCGAGCGTCCCGTACACCGGATCAGCGGATGGCGAAAGTCCTTGCCACTCCGCGCGACGGTCACGCGACATCGGCGGCCAGCACCCGGGGCTTGGCACGGCCAGTGCCAGAAGCGGATATCTGCTGTTTCAGCTGGAAACGGGTGACCGAAGTGGTCAGAAGTTCCGACTGCTCTTTCATCTCCTTGCTCGATGCCGCGGCCTGCTCGACCAGGGCGGCGTTTTGCTGTGTGGCCTGATCGATCTGGCTGATTGCGCAGCTGATCTGCTGGATGCCGCTGCTTTGCTCCTTGCAGGCCTCGGAAATGCCGCCCACCATGTCATTGACGCGTTGCACCGCCGCTACGATCTCGCGCATCGAGGCGCCGGCCGTCTCGATGGTCTGTGCCCCGCTTGCAACCTGGCGCACGGAATCGCTGATCAGCACCTTGATTTGCCCGGCGGCCTGCGACGAGCGCTGGGCAAGAACACGGACTTCGCCGGCCACGACGGCGAAGCCGCGACCCTGCTCTCCTGCGCGCGCCGCTTCGACCGCGGCATTGAGCGCCAGGATATTGGTCTGGAAGGCGATCTCGTCGATGACGCCGATGATTTCAGCAATCTTCCCCGAACTGTCGCGGATGGTTGCCATCGAGTTGATCGCGCTTGTCATTGTCGTTCCGCCCTCGCCGGCAATGGCAGCGGCGCGGAGCGCGAGTTGATTGGCCTGCTGTGCGTTGGCTGCGTTGTTCTGCACCGTGCTGGCGAGCTGTTCGATCGCGCTGGCGGTTTCCTGCAGGCTTGCCGCCTGTGCCTCGGTCCTTGCCGAAAGATCGGCGTTGGCCAGCGCCATCTCGCCCGAGCTCGACCGGACGATGTCGGCGGAGTCGCGGATCCGCGACACGATTGCAGTGAGTTGCTGCACGGTGCGGTTGGTATCACCGACGAGCCGACCGAAAGTGCCCAGGTAGTCGCCAGTGACCCGCTCCATGAGATTGCCGTCGGCCAGGGCGCCCAGCACGCGGGTGACCTCGGTAAGGCTCGCTTCACTCACTTCCATGAGGCGGTTCAGGTTCTCCACCATCTCGCGGTAGGCATATTGGAATGCCGCCGCGTCGCCGCGCGCGGAGAAATCGCCGCGACCGGCGGCCTCCGATAGCAGGACGATCTGGCGCTGGATGGCGAGCAGGTTATTCTTTGCCTCGGCTGCGGCTTGCGTCAGGGCTGCCTTCTTTCCCGGCAGAGGCGGCATGTCGACGGAGAAATCGCCAACCGCATAACGCTTGAGCACATGCTGCAGGCTGAAGGCCATTTCCAGGTGAGCGCTGGCAAGCCCATTGATGCCGGAGGCCATATCCCGATAGGCGCCCGGATAGCGTTCGGCGTCCATGCGGTGGTCGATCTCGCCGGCGCCGTGCTGCTGCGCCAGTTCGAGCTGCGCCTCGGAGAAAGTGCGCAATGTGCCGCACATGCCGCGCATCGCATCGAACAGGTCCGCGATTTCGTCGCGACCGTTTCCGCTATAGGCACGCTGCTTCAGATCCCCCGCCGCGACCGCATTGGCGAGATCCTTGGCCGCGGACAGCGGGATCGTGATGCTGCGTGTAATGATCAGGGCCAGAATCACACCGCAGGCAATCGCCACAATCGACAGCAATGCCATTGTGGTAAACGCGTTAGCGCTCTTTGCAACGCCAAGGCGGATCTCGTCTTCCTGCATGGTTCCGACCTGCTTGGCAAAGGCCGCCACGGCTGTGCCGACCTCCTCGGAGAGCGGCTGGCAGGTCTGAACCAGCATCTTCTGCGCTTCGGCGTTCTTGTTCTGCAGTGCCAGGTCGAAGGCCTGGTCCAGCGATTTCTGCCAGGCGGCGACATTGGAGCTCAGGTGCTGATAGTCAGCGGCACGGCCGGTGCTGGCCGCCGGCGTCTGACCCTTGGTCAGCGCCGCCTGGACCCCAGACATCGCACTCTGGTAGAGCGTTTTGAAGTGCGCATTGTCCTCGTCGGAGGTGACGAAGGTGTCGGCGTAGGCCGAGGCCATTGCCGCGTTCATGCCCACCCGCATCGATGCCAGGGCATTCTGCAGCAATGTTTCGTCGCTTATTTCGAGCATCTTTGACGCCGTCCAATGGCTCTGCTGCATTCCTCCCCCTGCAGTCAGGAGCAGAAGCAGAAGCACCGAAGCAAAGCCGCCGGCAAGACGCATTCCGATCCGCACATTGCGAAGCCGATTCATCAGGATTGTCCCCATGTACCCTCCCCTCACGCGCCACACCGACAGGGCGAAGCGCTTCACCAGATGGCCCTGCGGACAGGCGTGGCGCCCAGTCTTTGCCGGCCATGCCTGGGCTTCATCGGAGGCCCCCGGCGATTTCTGTACCTCGCACCGATGGACGGTGGTCGCTGATCGGGTTAAAGGTGCGGTCTTGTTGACGGGGTGAACGGCGGCCTTGCACGGCCTGTCGTGACGCAAACAGTGAAGCGCCGTGGCGGTGAATAACAAATGCGGCCAGCCGCATAACAAATGCGACAGCGGATCAGGCTGGCCGCATCAGTGGCGAATTTCGGCATGCCGTGGCGAGCGGTCGCCTCTCGAAGGGCGAGAGCCGCATTTCTTTATGCCGCGATGCGGCCAACGGCAAACCTCAAGGAACTGAAGTGCCGGAACCCACAGCCGCAAAACCGGAAACTGCTACGGCAGCCCATGAACGCGTCATGCACTTGATCCGCGCGTGATTCATTCCCAGGCCAAGCCGCTGGTCTGGTATTCGGTGACGCGCGTTTCGAAGAAGTTCTTTTCCTTCTTCAGGTCCATCAGTTCGCTCAGCCAGGGGAACGGATTGGTGGCATCCTCCATCACCGGCCCCAGGCCGATCTGCGCGCAGCGCCGGTTGGCCACATAGCGCAGATAGGTCGAGAACATGGCGGCGTTGAGGCCCAGCACGCCGCGCGGCATGGTGTCGTGGGCGTAGCGGCACTCCAGTTCGACCGCCTGCTTGATCAGCCCGGCAATCTCGTCGCGGAACTGGGTGGTCCACAGGTACGGATTCTCGATCTTGATCTGGTTGATGAGGTCGATGCCGAAATTCAGGTGCATCGACTCGTCGCGAAGGATGTACTGGTACTGCTCGGCGGCGCCCACCATCCGGTTGCGCCGGCCGAACGACAGCACCTGCACGAATCCGACGTAGAAGAACAGGCCTTCCATGATGCAGGCGAAGGCGATCAAGGAACGCAGCAGGCGCTGATCGTTGTCCGCCGTGCCAGTCCTGAAGCGGGGATCGGTCAGGGTCTGGATGAACGGCAGCACGAACGCCGCCTTGTCGTGGATGCTGGGAATCTCGTGGTACATGTTGAACACCTCGCCTTCGTCCAGGCCGAGGCTTTCCACGATGTACTGGTAGGCATGGGTGTGCAGCGCCTCCTCGAAAGCCTGCCGCAACAGGTATTGCCGGCACTGCGCGCTGGTGATGTGGCGGTAGGTGCCGAGCACGATGTTGTTGGCGGCGAGCGAGTCGGCGGTGGAGAAGAACCCCAGGTTGCGCTTGATGATGACGCGTTCGTCTTCGGTCAGGCCGCGGGGATCGTGCCACAGCGCAATGTCGGCCGCCATGCTGATCTCCTGCGGCATCCAGTGGTTGGCGCACCCGGCCAGGTATTTTTCCCAGGCCCAGGGATAGGCGCCGGCCAAACCGGCGCTGCGGCGGCGCACCACGCCGTTGATGACACGCTCCCCCTCGGCGATAGGCGCCTCGGGGGCAAGGATCTGGCTGGCCACTAGGCGAAGCTCCTGTGCTGGCAGGCGAAAAGCCGCCGCCTCGTGCGCCTGGACTGTAGTCGTGAGCCACGCCCCGCCCTATGACCCCGGTCAATGCGCGAACCGCCGGGCCGCGAAAATGACGATCCGTTCATGCGGAGCTTGCGGGCATTGACGCGGATCAATGCCCTGGAAACAGGCATTCGGGCAAGCTGCCATTGACGATTTCCGGTAGGCAGGCCGCGTGTCCCAGAACCGCGCAACAATCATTCACGACCACCTCCGCCCCGCTGGCCGGGCTGTGCGCCGACGCCGACCTACCGCACGCCAGCAAGGCGTTCGCGGTAAACGCTTCGTGAGCGCCGCGCGCCCGGCTGATCCAGGTCAATGGCCTGCTTGCGGCGCCGTGCCAAGCTGACGCCGCTAGCTACAGGCGCGCCCCATGGAACAGAACACCAAGCCGAATATCAGATTGCTGCTGGCGCTATTTCTGGCCGTGCTGGCGGTCCAGTACTTTTTGTGGCCGGCCGTCAGCCGCTCGTCCATCCCGTACAGCGAGTTCGAGCAGGGGCTCAGGAACGGCACCATGAGCGACGTGGTGGTGACGGATGACGCCATGCGCGGCACCCTCAAGGAAGCCGGCAAGGAGCCGCGCCCGGTGACCGCAGTGCGGGTCGATCCGCAGCTCGCGACCCAGCTCGACCAGTACCATGTAAGTTATCGCGCCGAGAAGCCCGATCCGCTGCTGGCGATGCTGCTCGGCTGGGTCGCGCCCTTCGCGGTGATCTACCTGCTGTGGAGCCTGGTGTTCCGCCGCTTCGCCGACAAGCAGGGCCTGGGCGGCGGCCTGCTGGCGATCGGCAAGAGCAAGGCCAAGGTCTACGTGGAAACCGACCTGAAGGTCAACTTCACCGACGTCGCCGGCGTCGATGAGGCCAAGCAGGAGTTGCAGGAGATCGTGTCGTTCCTGCGGCAGCCGGAACGCTTCGGCCGGCTCGGGGCGCAACTACCGCGTGGCGTGCTGCTGGTGGGTCCGCCGGGCACCGGCAAGACCTTGCTGGCGCGGGCGGTGGCGGGTGAAGCCGGGGTGCCGTTCCTGTCCATCACCGGTTCGGAGTTCGTGGAAATGTTTGTCGGCGTGGGCGCGGCCCGGGTGCGCGACCTGTTCGAGCAGGCGCGCGCCAAGGCGCCGGCGATCATCTTCATCGACGAACTGGACGCCCTCGGGCGCGCGCGCAACGCCTACCCGCTCGGCGGCCAGGACGAAAAGGAGCAGACCCTCAACCAGCTGCTGTCGGAAATGGACGGCTTCGACCCAAAGGACGGGTTGATCCTGCTGGCCGCCACCAATCGCCCCGAAATACTCGATCCCGCCCTGTTGCGCGCCGGCCGCTTCGACCGGCAGATCCTGGTGGACCGGCCGGACCGCAAGGGCCGTGTGCAGATCCTGCAGGTGCACGTGCGCAAGGTGAAGCTGTCTTCGGCCGTGGACCTGGAGCAGGTCGCCGGCATGACGCCCGGCTTCTCCGGCGCCGATCTCGCCAACCTGGTAAACTAGGCCGCGCTTTTTGCCACGCGCCGGGGCGCCGACAGCATTTCCACCGACGACTTCACCCAGGGGC
>CAYVKA010000096.1:0-17129 GCA_964451925.1 uncultured Nevskia sp.
CCAGCTGTGGAAGGTGCAGGAGGCGCAGCTGCTGACGGTGCCGTTCGTGCCGACCGTCAGCGGCATCCCGGAAATCATTTACGACCTGCAGAGCGGCCGTTACTTCGTCACCGCGCTGACCAACGAGGACAAGATCACCGACTTCAAGATCGACTTCAAGGACGACTACTTCTCGCCCGCCAACCTCAGCCGCAAGTCGCAGACGAAGTAGACGGGTGCGCATGAAAGCGATCCTGCACAAGCGCCGCAGCGCCGCCGCGGCCGGCATGTTGCCGGCACCCGGCCAACGCGGCGCGGCGCAGGCGGCACGGGTGAACCGCCGGCGCGACGGGAATGCCGCCGGCTTCACCATCGGATACCGCTTGCGTGGCGGCACGCCATGAGCCGATCCACCCCCCCGGCGCCGGCCGCGGCCGGCACCACACCAGACCCGGCCGGGCTGCCCGGCCGGACTCTCGGCAGCGAACTCGGCGGCGAAGTGCCGCCGGGCTTCGACTCGCTCGACGAGGCGGCGCTGCGCCGGCTCGCCGACGCGGTGCGCGAAGCGCGGCGACTGCAGAAGGCGGACATCGCCGCGGCGCTGGCCGCGGCGCTGGGCCACGTGCCGGCGCTGCTGCGCGGGCCGCTGCGCAAGATCCTGCTGCCCGGCGGCCGGCTGTGAGCCTGGAGCTGGCGCGGCGCGCCGAAATCCTCAAGCTCGGCCGGGCCCTGCGCGTCGAGGCGGCGCAGCTCGACTACCTGCACGCCACCGATCCGGCCGCGATCCGCGCGCTGCGCGAGCGCGTCAGCGACCGCCTGTTCGAAGCCGACCGCGCGCTTTTCCAGCGCGTGGTCGCCGGCAGCCGCCTGGTGCCGGCCGCGCTGTCCGCGGTCATTTCCGAGCGCGCGCTGGGCCCGCTGCTGTGCGCGCGCGTCTCCGGCCTGATGCCGGTGGAGCGCGCCATCGACATCGCCAACCGGCTGCCCACCGCCTTTCTGGCGCAGACCTGCCTGCTGCTCGACCCGCACCGCGCGCGCGACCTGATCCGCGGTTTCCCGATCCGGCGCACCGTCGAGATCAGCGCATTGCTGGCCGGCAGCGGCGAATACGTGGCGATGGCGCGCTTCGTCGACAGCGTCAGCCGCGAGGCGGTGCACGCCTGCATCGACACGCTCTGCGACGAGCAGATGCTGCACATCGGCTTCTTCGTCGAGGACAAGTCGCGCCTCAACGAGATCGTCGGCTGGCTCAGCCCGCAGCGGCTGCGCAGCCTGGTGCGCACCGGCGCCGGCGACGCCGCGCTGCGGCCGCAGGCGATCTCGCTGATGAGCGAGGTGGACGCGGGCTGGAAGAAGCGCCTCGGCGACATCGCCGTGGAGCTGGGCGAGGACTTCGCCGGCAGCCTGGCGCGCGCCGCGCTGGAGCAGGATCTGTGGCCGGCGCTGCTGCCGGTGGTGGCGCTGATGGACCCGGCCAACCAGCGCCGCCTGCTGCGCCTGCCGGCCCTGGCGGACGACGCCATGCTGGTCTCCATCCTGCATGCCGCCGACCGCGACCAGCTGTGGCCGCAGCTGTTGCCGCTGCTGCCGCTGATGGACGCGCCGGCCAAGCGGCGCATGGCCGCGCTGGCGGCGCGGCTCGACGACCAGGCCTTCCCGCGCATCGCCGCGGCGGCGCTGGCCGGCGGCCATATCCCCGCCCTGGTCAGCATGCTCGGCGACATGGACCCGGCGCACCAGCGCCGCCTGATGGAGCTGCCGGCGTTCCGCGACGAGGCGATGATGGCGGCGCTGCTCGCCGCCGCCGACGGCGAAGGTCTGTGGCCGCAGCTGCTGCCGCTGCTGCCGCGCATGGACCCGTCCGCGCACGCGCGGCTGGCCGCGCTGGCCGGCCGGCTCGGCAATGACGCGGTAGCGCGCATCGCCCGCGCGGCGCTGGACACGCGCCAGATTCCCGGCCTGCTGCAGCTGGTGTGCGCGATGGGCGCGGCCGACCAGCGCCGGCTGATGGGCATGCCCGCGTTCCAGGACCCGGAGCTGCTGCTGGCCCTGGTGCGCGCCGCCGACGAGGAAGGCCTGTGGCCGCAACTGCTGCCGCTGTCGCCGCTGCTCGACGCCGCCACGCAGGCGCGCCTGGCGGCGCTGGCGCAGCGGCTCGACGACGACGCCATCCGGCGCATCGCGCACAGCGCCCTGCGCTGCGCCCAGGTGCCGCAGCTGATGCAGCTGGTGCGCAACATGGACACGGCGCAGCAGCAGCGGCTGGCGCAGGTGCTGCAGCCGCTGCTGGGCGAGGCGGCGCAATGACGCCGCCCGCGGATCACGCTCGGGAGCAGTCATGAATAAAAAAGTCATCGTCATCACCGGCGCCTCCAGCGGCATCGGCGAGCAGGCGGCGCTGCAGCTGGCGCGGCGCGGCACGCAGCTGTGCCTGGTGGCGCGCCGCCGCGAGGAGCTGGAGCGCGTCAGGGCCGGGGTGCTGGCGCGCGGCGGGCAGGCCACGCTGTACCCGGCCGACCTGAGCGTGGATCAGCAGGTGGACCGCTGCGCCGCCGCCATCCTCGCCGACCACGGCCACGCCGACGTGCTGGTCAACAACGCCGGCCGCTCCATCCGCCGCTCGATCCGCAACTCGCTCGACCGCGACCACGATTTCAGCCGCACCATGCAGCTCAACTATTTCGCCGCGGTGCGCCTGACCATGCGCCTGCTGCCGGCGATGCTCGAACGCCGCCGCGGGCACATTATCAACATCACCAGCATGGCGGTGCAGGCCGCCACACCCGGCTTCGCCGCCTACGTGGCGAGCAAGTGCGCGCTGGAAGGCTACTCGCGCGTGCTGGCGGCGGAGATGACCGACCGCGGCGTGCAGGTCACGCTGATCCGCTACCCGCTGGTACGCACGCCGATGAGCAGCGCCACCGAGGTCTACCGCAACGTGCGCCAGATGAGCCCGGCGCAGGCGGCAGGCTGGATCGTGCGCGCCCTCGACAAGCGGCCGGCGCGGGTCGGCACCCTGCTGGGCGAGGCGATCGAGACGGCCAACGTGCTGCTGCCCGGCATCACCACACGCTGGACCGGCCGCGCCTTCCGCTACATGGGCAAGCTGCAGCGTGGCGGGGGCGGCGCGCGGGGGTCAGGCGAATAAAGCCCACCCCGCCGCCGTTGCCTCCTGCAGGCCGCGTCATTCCGGCTAACACCGGCATCCTGGGGATGATGGCGTCGCACCTTGGGAGCTGTCGGTGAACTACTTCGTGCCGCCGCGCCGGCGCTTCGCAAGCCGCTGCTTTACCGCCACCTCCAGCCCCTGCAGTGCCGTGTCCAGCTTCATGGGATCCTGCGCTTCCTGGACCGCCCACTGGCGGATGTTATCCAGGTTCACCGGATGAAGGCGCGCGATCATCTTCGCCTGATCGAGACTTTGGCGATCACTCCAGTGGAAGAACGCCGCCAGCCGGTCCTTGATCGAGTCGGTGGGTGAGAGCACTGAGATCGGCCCATGTCGGGTGGCGATGGTCTCGACCTCGGTCACGTGTTCGTGACCGACCATCAAGGGGCCGGAAGGAAACTCCACCAGGAATTCAACGTCGGGATGGGAGAAATGGCGGCCGTCGGCGTCCCTGGTGAAGCCGAGCGGGTGCAAGGCATTCTCCAGCTCCTTCAACCCGCCGAAGTCACGAAATCCAGGTCCCACGACTGGTAGCGATTCGCCGAATAGATACTGACCAGTGCTCCGCCCGACAACACCGCATCGATGCGGCACCGGCGCAATTGCTCGGCGATGAGTCCCGCGAGCTGCCTGACCGTGACGTTCCCGTCGATCTTGCTCACAGCGGCTTGCCGAAGCGCCGCGGACGGCGGCGCTGCATGAACCATTTCTGCCGCTGAGAGTCGGGCAGCATCTCGATGGCCTTCTCCAGCAGGGCGGCGAGCTGGCCTCTGAAGGCATATCGCGGATTGATTTCAAACACTCGCGTACGGCCGACCAGCGTGCTGGCAAGCACACCTTCCCGCTCGAACTTGATCAACTGCTTCCACACCATGCTCTGGCTGACATCAAAGGTATTGGCAATCTCGTTGGAGTTGCCGCGGCCATAGTTCTGGATGTAGAGGAGGACTTTTTCGGCGGTGTCGCTGCCGAAAAGATTGATCATAGTAATTCACCAAGTAGTTTATATAAACCACATTATAGTTTATATAAATCATTTCGTGAATATATCAGTCGATCGGCCGCGGGCTGCCCCGCGCAGCCCGGCGATCGCAAGGCGCGCCTCAGCCCGCCAGGCCGAACACCCGTGCCGCGTTGCCGCCGAGGAACAGGCTCCGGGCCGCGTCATCGAGCTGCAGCGCATCGAGCCCGGCCAGGCAGCGCGCCGGCGACAGCATCGGCCAGTTGGTGCCGAACAGCACCCGCGTGCGCCCCTCGCCGCGCATGAACTCCACCAGCCCGGCGGGCAGGCGGTGCAGCGCGTAAGCCGAGGTATCGATATGGAAGTTCGGATACTTGTGCGCCAGCGAGATCACCTCGTCGATCCACGGGAAGCCGACGTGGCCGCCCACCACCACCAGATCGGGGAAGTCGAGCAGCACGTCGTCCAGGTACGGGATCGGGCGCCCCGGCTCGGAGCGGCACAGCGGCCCGGTGTGGCCGATCTGGGTGCAGAACGGCACGCCCAGCTCGACGCAGGCGACGTAGAGCGGGTAATAGCGCCGGTCGTTCGGCGGCAAGTCCCACAACCAGGGCACCACGCGCACGCCGACGAAGCGCTTGCGGTCGACCACGCGGCGCAGCTCCGCCACCGCCTTCACCGGATTGCTCAGGTCCACCGTGGCCAGCCCGGCGAAGCGCTGCGGCGCCTGCTCGATGGTGGCCGCCACTTCGTCGTTGCTGATCAGCGAGCCCTGCGGGCCGTGCCAGGCGCTGAGCAGCGCCAGATCCACGCCGGCCTGGTCCATCGCCGCCAGCGTGGCGGCGGCGGAAGCCGGCCAGCCGCGGTCCTCGCCCTTGCCGGTCCAGCGGCGCAGCGTGGACAGCCACGGCGCCTCCATGAAACGCGGCGTCAGTACCTGCGCCCAGGCGTCGATGACCGGCATGGCATTTCCTCGATATACTTCACCAGTGAAGTATTACGCCGATTGAGCCGGCCGGTCAACAGCCCCTATGATGCTGCGATGCCCGCCTCCGACCAACGCGTTCTCCATCTGTTGCAGCTGGCCGCGCACCAGGTGCGCACCCAGGTCGACCGCCGCGGCATCGCCGTCGCCGGCGTCACCATGGCGCAGGCCGGCGCGCTGTTCGTGATCCACGGCAATCCCGGGGCGACGCAGCGCGAGATCGCGCAGGCGCTGCGCCAGCGCGAATCCGCCGTCACCGGCATGATCGCGCGCCTGCTGCAGGCGCGGCTGGTGGAGCGCAAGGCCAGCGCCGACGACGAGCGCGCCTGGGCGCTGTTTCTCACCCCCAGGGGGGTCAAGGCGCTGGCCGAGCTGCGCAAGGTGCTCAACGAGATCAACACGCGGCTGGCGCAGACCCTGGGCGACGACGGCCTGCGCCAGCTGGCGGCGTCGCTGCGGGCGGTTGCGGACCTGCAGTTCTGAGGCGCGCGTCCGCTGCGCCGGCCGGCGCACGGGGCCGGGGATATGCCAGGAATATGGTGTAATCACGAGCACCAGCGACCCGCTGCCGGACCACGCCGGAGGCCGCCCATGTGCAGAAACATCAAGACGCTGTTCAACTTCGAGCCGCCCGCCACCGACGACGAGATCCATGCCTCGGCGTTGCAGTTCGTGCGCAAGCTCAGCGGCTACAACGCGCCGTCGAAAATCAACGAAGCGGCTTTCAACCGCGCCGTGGAGCAGGTCGGCGCGGCGGCGCGCACGCTGATCGACTCGCTGGTCACGCTGGCCCCGCCGCGCGACCGCGACACCGAGCGCGAACGCGCCCTGATGCAATCGGCCCGGCGCTTCAACTAGGCCTTGCCTGGGAGCCTTGCCTGGCCGGCCATTCACGCACCCCCGCCGGCGCGCAAGCCCGGCCTTGCGCCACGCCGGCCGGGCGGGAACAATGGCCGCCTTCGCCGGCACCACCATCGGTCACGACACAGGCTCCACCCATGCAGACCCGCCCTGGCCAGCCCCAGGCACCGGCCGCCCGCCGCCCGCCGGCGCGGCCGGCAGCCGCCGCATCGCCGCGCAGCGCCGCATGAGCGCCGCGCGCTGCCCCTGCGGCGTCATCGCCTGGCAGGGCGACATCGTCTGCTATGAACTGGCGCCCCAGCCGCCCGGCGGCGATACGGCGGAGGCGCTCGTGCAGGCGCGCCGGCTCGGCCATAAGTCCCTGCTGGAGCTGACGCCGGAACTACGCGCCGCGATCGAAGCCGACCGGCGCAAGCACCAGCCGAAATAGCGCGCCGGGCGACAATGCCCGGGAACCGTCATTGGCCGGAAACGCCCCCCTGCCGCTTGTCCTATCCGAAAGGACGAAGTCCGTTTCGGTCATCCGGACAGCCGGCAATTGGCTCGAACGAGCAGTGGCTTTTTCCCCGCACGCCCATGACCATAGACCGATGAACTGGAGCAAGCCATGGACACAGGACTGAAGAACCGGTTGGCCCTCGTAACCGGCAGCACCGCGGGGATCGGCTACGCCATCGCCGAGGCGCTGGCGGCGGAAGGCGCGCACGTCATCGTCAACGGCCGCTCCCGGGACGCGGTCGACCACGCCGTGCAATCGATTGCCGCAACGACCGGAAACACGCCGCTGGGCTTTTCCGGTGATCTGACCCAGGCCGCCGAGGCCGACAGGCTCGCCGGCCTGCATCCGGGCGTGGAGATCCTGGTCAACAATCTCGGCATCTTCGAGCCCAAGCCGTTCGAGGAGATTCCGGATGCGGATTGGCAGCGCTTCTTCGACGCCAACGTGCTGAGCGGCATCAGGCTGGCGCGGATTTATCTGCCGGCGATGCGGCGCGCAAACTGGGGGCGCGTGATTTTCATCTCCAGCGAGAGCGGGATCCAGATACCGGTCGAAATGATCCACTACGGCGTGACCAAGACGGCGATGCTGGCCGTGTCGCGCGGACTGGCCGAAGCGGTCGCCGGGAGCGGCATCACGGTCAACGCGGTCCTGCCGGGCCCGACGAAGTCGCGCGGCGTGAATGACTTCGTCGACACCCTGGCAAAATCCGAGGGCAAGACCTTTGAGCAGTTCGAGCGCGAGTTTTTCGAGAAGGTCCGCCCCACCTCGTTGATCAAGCGGTTCGCGACACCGGAGGAAGTCGCGTCCATGGTGGTCTATGTCGCCAGCGCAAAGGCTTCGGCCACCACCGGCGCGGCCCTGCGGGTCGACGGGGGCGTGGTCAAGAGCGCGTTCTAAAGCGTTTTGTAGTTCAAGTGCCTACCGATTTTCCCCTCTCCCCGTGGGAGAGGGGAAGGGGTGAGGGACGCACTGTCCGGCGACGCTGCCGCAGCCGGAACCTGCGCCCCTCACCCGCGCCTGACAGCGCGGCCTCTCCCACAGGGAGAGGCGATGGGCGACTCATCATGCGGACTGTGGTCCACCCCGGAAAACCGCTTGGCGCCCTTGATGCCGCCGGTCACGCCCCGCAGCCGGAGCGACTGTCCGCCGCGGCCGCACCGGGTATGGCCTTGGCGTCGCAAGCGGCGGGCAGGCCGAACAGATGGGCATAGGCGCTCGGCGCCATGCCGACTTCGCGGTGGAACAGCCGGGTGAAGTGACTGTGGGCAAGGCCCAGCTGTGCGGAAAGCTCGGCGATGCCCAGTTCGCGCTCGATCAGCAGGGTCTTGGCCCGCTCGATGCGGAGGCTGCGCAGGTAGCCCATCACGCTCAGGCCGGTGGTGGCCCGGAACGCGCGCGCGAAATGCGAGCGGCTCAGGTGCGCCGCGCCGGCGATATCCGCCAGCGACAGGCGCTCGCCGATGTTGCCTTCCATGTAGGCCTGCGCGCGCAGGAAAGCCCGGCGGCTCAGCCCGCGTCCACCGGGTCCGCAGCGGCCTTCGCACTCGTCCGGCAGCCGATCGCCGGCCTGCGGCCGGACCGGGCCCAGACGCCCACGCCGGGACACTATCGTACCTTGTGGTACCATAATTCCCGACAAGGTCTCTGTGGACGGCGGCGGCACGGAATCTAGCGCTTCCCGGCCGGATCGTCGGCCGGATTTTCATACACCGTGCTGGTGGGGCCGGTGCCGGTGATCAGCACCGTCACCGCCTCGTCCGCGGTCATGGCGAAATGCGGCTCGTCCGCCGGCTCGGTGTAGACCGAGCCCGGCGGCAGCACGCGCAACTTCGCCGCATCGAAGGCGCGGCCGTAGCCGAAGCGCCAGGTGCCGCTGAGCACCGTCCCGACACGGTCGCCGGCATGGTGATGCGCGGCGATGCTGGCATTGGGCGCCACCTCGAGCAGCTGGCTGTACGGCCCCGGCTTCGACGGATCGCCCAGGATGGTGACCACCCGCACCTTGGCGTTGCCGGAGCCGCCGGCTCCGCCGGTCGGCGCGATGGCGGACAGCTCCTGCGGAGTCTTGGCGTATTGCGGCAGTTGCGGCGCGGCCGCCGGCTGCGCCGCGGCTGCGGCGACCAGCAGCACGGGCAGCAGCACGGCCAGTGTTTTGCGCAGGCGCTTCATGGCGTGCCCTTGGGCGCGCCGCTGTCGAGGAAGTCCCGCACCAGCTTCACCGTGGCGGCCGGGTTCTCGTCCATGATCCAGTGCCCGGAGTTGGGCACGATGCCGCCCTGCACATTGGAAAACCCGCCCTGCGCCACCGTCGCCATCATGGTGCCGAAGGACTTCTCACCGCCGAGCGCCAGCACCGGCTGGGCCAGCTTGCCGTGGGCAAGGAAGGCGCGGTTGTCGACCGCATCCTGGTCGAAGGCGGCGAACTGGGCGAAGCCCGCGTGCATCGCGCCCGGCAGCGCATAAAGCCTGGCGTAGTGCGCGCGCGTCGCCTCCGGCACGCCCGTGGGCGAGGCGGCAAAGTCGTTCCAGAAGCGGTCCAGGTAGATGCGCTCGCGGCCTTTGACCAGGCGCTCCATGTCCGGCCCGCCGAAGTGGAAGTGCCACAGCATCGGACTCTTGAGTATTTCATCCCAGGGGCCGACGCCTGGAATCGGCGCGTCGATGAACACCACCTGTCCGATACGGTCGGGATAGCGCGCCGCCGTGGCGAAGGCGACCATGTTGCCGATGTCGTGCGCCACGATGTCGGCGCGCGTGATGCCGAGCGCGTCGAGCACGCCGGCGACATCGCCCGCCTGCGTCTTCTTGTCGTAGCCGCCGGCCGGCTTGGAGGAAAGCCCGAGGCCGCGCAGGTCCGGCACCACGACGGTGTGGTCGCGCGCCAGCTCCAGCGCCAGCGGCACCCACATGTCGCCGGTGTCGCCGAAGCCGTGCAGCAGCACCACGGCCGGTCCGTGTCCGCCCGAGCGCACGTAAATGCTGGCGCCCTCGACCGGCACCTGCCGGGTCTTGAACGCCGGCGGATACTTGAAGCTCTGGCCGAATGCCGGCAGTGCGAGCAGGAGCAGCAGACCGGCCAACCATTTCCTCATCGCACGCATCCCTTCAAGTGTCCGGTAGCTATCCTCAGTGATCGCGATTTGAAAGACCATTGATCGTCCGGGGCATTTGCCACCCGGCCCAAAGGCGCAGGCCGGTCTCATCCTTTCGGACAGGAACGGTGGCGGCCTCGCCTTGGCAGGCGCCGGCGCCAGGCCGGCGCGGGAGCCGCTACAGGTGCACCAGTCCGCGCCTGGCCGCCACGGCGATCGCCTCGGCGCGGTTGAGCACTTCGAGCTTGGCGAACAGGCTGCGCAAGTGGGATTTCACCGTTGTTTCGCTGACGAAAAGCTTCTCGGCGATCTCGCGGTTGGCCCTGCCCTGCGCCAGCAGCCGCAGCACCTCGTGCTCCCGCGCGGTCAGCGGCACGCTGCTGACGCCGGCCGCCAGCTTGGCCACCAGCGCCGGCGGGATCACCGTCTCCCCGGCGTGCACGCGGCGGATGCAGTCGAGCATCTCTTCGCGCGGAGCGTCCTTCAGCAGATAACCCCTGGCGCCGGCGCCGATGGCGCGGGAAATGTCCTGGTCGGTATCGAAGGTGGTGAGGACCACGACGCGGGCCGCCGGCTCGTGACGGCGGATCGCCGACAGCGCCAGGATGCCGTCCATCCCCGGCATGCGCAGATCAAGCAGGGTGACGTCGGGCCGGTGCTGTTGCCAGTGTTCGACGGCCGCGCTGCCGCTTGCGGCCTCGGCGACCATGAGCATGTCGGCCTGGCGCCCGATGATCGCGGCCAGGCCTTCGCGGACGGTGACATGGTCGTCCGCAATCAACACCCGGATCGGGTTCGTGGCAATCCCCTCGAGGTCTGGCTCTTGTGCGCCGCTCACGGCAACGGTACTGCAATTGCGATGCGAGTGCCATCGCCGGGCCTGCTGCGTATGGTCAAGGCGCCGCCCATGTTCGACGCCCGCTCATGAATGCCGCGCAGGCCGAAGCCGTCCTTGCGCGCCGCGGGATCGAAGCCGACGCCGTCATCGTGCAACTCCAGGTGCACCGAGTCGGCGGCGAAGGTGAGCATGGCCTGGAGGCGGCTCGCCCGGGCATGACGCAGCACATTGGTCAGCACCTCCTGGCCGATGCGCAGCAGATCGTTCTCCCAATCGGCGGGCAGCACGAACGGCGTACCCTTGATGGCGAAATCCAGCCCCAGGCCGGTGCCGGCGAGCATCCGCTCGAGCATTTCCTGCAGCGCGTTGCACAGCGTGCCGGTTTCCAGCGCGGTCGGACGCAGCGCGCCCACCGAGCGGCGCGCTTCCCGCAGGCTGTCGCGCGCCAGATCGATGGCGCGGCGGATGTGCCGGTCGGCCTCGCCGCCCAGCCCGCGCAGCGTCGCATCCTCCGCCGCCTCCAGCTGCACGATGATGCCGGTGAAGCCCTGCGCCAGCGTGTCGTGGATGTCCCGTGCCATGCGGTTGCGCTCGGCCAGCACGGCGGACTCGCGGCTTTCCTGCGACAGGCGGGTGAGCTGGATCGCCAGCATCAGCTGGCTGGCGAAGGCCACGGCCAGCTCCACCTCCTCGGAGGAAAAGGAGCGGCGCGCGGTGAAGCGCAGCGCGACGGCGCCTTCGAGATGGCCCATCACCGCCATGGGGGCGAACAGCACCGTGACAATACCCATCGGTACCAATCGGTCGCGCAGCGGGAACGAGGGCACGTCGCGGATGTCCTCGATGACGCTGGCGGTGCCGTTGCGGAACACCTCCGGCCAGGGCCAGGCATTCTCCATCGGCAGCCGCGGGTCGAGGCCGGCGAAGCGGGGATCGTCGCGGTGAACGACGTTCCCGTCCTCGAACGCGAACTGCAGGGCCACCGTATCGGTGCCGGGATTGCGCGTCCACACGCTGCCGCTGTGGGCGCCGAACTGCCGGATGATGGAGTCGAGGATATATCCGGCCAGGCGCGTCGGGTCGGCCTCCCTCGACAGCGCATCGAGCGAGCTCTTCAGAATCTCCACCTGCCGGCGCGCCACGTGCGCCGATGCGCGCAAGGTCTGCTCGGTGCGCTGTTGCTCCTCGATGTCGGTGTTGCTGCCGAACCAGGCGACCACGCTGCCGGAGGCATCGAGCAGCGGCACCCAGACCAGCAGGAACCAGCGGTACTCGCCGTCGAAGCGGCGGACGCGCGCCTGGTGCTCGCCCGGCGTGCCGGCGCGGAAGGTGTCGGTCCAGCGCGCGTCGAGGCCGGCAAGATCCTCCGGGTGGATGATCTGCGCCCATCCGCGGCCGAGCCCGTCGCCGGTTGTCAGTCCGGTATAGCGGCGCCATTGCTCGTTGAGAAAAATCACCGCGCCGTCGACTCCGCCGAACCAGCTCAGGCTGGGCATGGTGTCGATGGCCAGGCGCAGCCGCCGCTCCGATTCAAGCAGCGCGGCGTGTTGCTGCGCGCCTGCAAGCTCGGCTTGCTTGCGCGGGGTGATGTCCGCCACCACGCCGAGGATGCGCCGGGCGCGGCCGTCCTCCACGAAGCAGGGGCTGCCGCTGGCTTCAAGCCAGTGCTGCGAGCCGTCCGGCCAGACCACGCGGAACTCGGCGCGCCAATCAGCGAGGCGGGCGATGGCGTCGCGCAGTCCCGACTCCACCGGCGCGCGGTCGTCGGGGTGGACATGGCGCAGGAAGGTCTCCAGCCCCCATTCCGACTCGGGCACCGGCGCCGCGTAGCCGAAGCACTGGTCGTACCTGGGCGAGCGGCGCGAACTGCCGCGCACCAGGTCCATGTCCCACAGGCCCATCTGGCTCGCGCGCAGCGCCAGCTCCAGCGCCGCCTCGGCGGCGCCAGGCCGCGGCGCGGTGGCAGCGGGTTCCGTCGGCGGAGTCATGACGGGATCACGGCGGAGATGGGCGGGATGAGTGGGGACTCGGCCGGCGCGCGCGGCGGCGGCTCACTTCTCCACGTTCAGGAACGGGATCGGCGCGCCGGCGTAGATCGCCGCCGGCAGCACGCCGTTCCACTTCTCGGCCTTGGTCTGCTCCACCTCGATGCGGCGCAGTTCCAGCACGTCGCGGTTCTGCGTCAGCGCCGCGTTCTGCACCTTCAGCGCGTCGGCCTGGGCGGTGGCGAGCTTGAGGTTGGCGTAGGCGTCGCCGTCGGCCTTGGCGCGCACCGCCGAGGCTTCGGCCTCGGCGATGGCCACTTTCTGCTTCTGCTCGGCTTCCACCGTCAGCAGCTTGTTTTCGGCCACCAGGCGCAGCTGCTCCTGCGTCACCTTCTCGTTGATCGCCGCCATGTAGGAGGGCGAGAAGGCGAAGCTGCGCATGTCGATGCTGATCACCTGGGCGCCGTAAATCGCCAGCTTGGCGCGCAGCGCCTCGTTGATGTCGGCCGAGACCTTGGCGCGCTCGGCGATCAGGTCCGGCGCGCTGTAGCGCGCGGTCACCGCCTTGAAGATTTCCTGCGTGGCGGTCTGCACGTAGGAGGACAGGTCGCCGTTGTGGCTGTACTTCTCGTACACCTCCGCCACCTTGTCGGTGGCGATGGAGTAGCGCACCGTCAGGCTGACCTTGACCGGCTGCGTGTCGGAGGTGCTGCCCTCGGCGTCCTCGATGTCGGCCTGCTCGGCGCGGATGCTGAACACGCTCAGCTTCTGCCACGGCGGCAGCACCACCAGGCCCTCGTTCTCGATGCCGGTGATGCGGCCGAAGGTGGTGACTACGCCGCGCGTGCCGGTGGGCACGGTGTAGAACGGCCACACCAGCAGCAGGGCGAGAACCGCCACCACGGCGAAGGCGGCCGGGCGCAGCAGCCTGGCCGATCCGGCAGTGCTGAGTTTCGGTGCGTTGAGCATGGAGATCCCCTGGTTGTCGTGAGGGGATTCTACCGTGCGGCACCCGCCGCGGCGGCGGCGCGGATGCCCGGGGTGTGCGCCAGGGCAAATCGCGCCGGCCAGCCCTTACTTCTCGACGAAGGCGCGCTCGATGACGTAGTCGCCCGGCACGCCCTGGTGGGCGGAAATCTCCAGGCCGTGGGCGTCGAGCACGCGGCAGGTTTCCTTGAGCATGGAGGGGCTGCCGCAGATCATGGCGCGGTCGGTCTCCTTGTTCAGGCGCGGCAGGCCGATGTCCTCGAACAGCTTGCCGCTCTCCATCAGCTCGGTCAGGCGGCCGTTGTTGCGGAACGGCTCGCGCGTCACCGTCGGGTAGTAGACCAGCCGGTCGCGCACCATCTCGCCGATGTTCTCGTCCTGGCGGATCTGGTTGGTGAGATAGTCGGCGTAGGCCAGGTCGTCGACGCGGCGCACGCCGTGCACCAGCACCACCTTGTCGAAGCGCTCGTAGGCTTCCGGGTCCTTGATGATGCTCAGGAACGGCGCCAGGCCGGTGCCGGTGCCGAGCAGGTAGAGGTTCTTGCCCGGGCGCAGGTCGTCCAGCACCAGCGTGCCGACCGGCTTGCGGCCGATCAGGATCGGGTCGCCCACCTTGATGTGCTGCAGGCGCGAGGTCAGCGGGCCGTTCTGCACCTTGATGCTGAAGAACTCCAGCTCGTCCTCGTAGTTGGAGCTGGCGATGCTGTAGGCGCGGGCCAGCGGCTTGCCCTCGACTTCCAGGCCGACCATGACGAACTGGCCGTTGCGGAAGCGCAGCGACTCGTTGCGCGTGGCCTTGAAGCTGAACAGCTCCTCGTTCCAGTGATGGACCTTGGTGACCTGCTCGGTGACGAATGCGCTCATCGGTGTTCCTGGCTCGGCTGACTGCTGGCTGACAAGGACAAAAAGACTCAAAGCACCCGTAATGGGGCGGCTGGCCGCGAATACAAGGGGGTGGCTTTCAGGCCCGCGGGAGCGGCCCCGGGCTGTCCGCGGTGCCATTCCTGCGCGCGCACTTTAGCCTTGACAGAGCTAGACCGCCAATACATTGTTAATATTCCTGCGTTATCATTTTGATATATGAACCTGCGTCACCTGGCGGTGTTCCACGCGGTGGCCAAGGCGCGCAGCGTCAACGCCGCCGCGGCGCTGCTGCACACCTCGCAGCCGGCCATCTCGCGCGAACTGCGCACGCTGGAGGAGCGGCTGCAGACGCCGCTGTTCGACCGCCTGCCGCGCGGCATGCGCCTGACCGAGGCCGGCGAGGTGCTGCTGGGCTACGCCGAGCGCATCTTCGCGCTGGACCAGGCGGCGGAGCGCGCGGTGCGCGAGATCGC
Organism: uncultured Nevskia sp.; assembly: GCA_964451925.1. GTDB lineage: Bacteria > Pseudomonadota > Gammaproteobacteria > Nevskiales > Nevskiaceae > Nevskia. The sequence continues at coordinate 14,697 of CAYVKA010000096.1, forward strand.
CGACCTGGAGCACGGCCAGCTGGCCATCGGCGCCAGCAACACCGTCGGCACCTACCTGCTGCCGGCCCTGCTGGCGCGCTTCCGCGAGCGCCATCCGGGCCTGGACCTGAGCCTGGAAGTGACCAACACCGAGCACGTGGTGCAGGGCGTGCGCAGCCTGCGCTTCGGCCTGGGCTTCGTCGAAGGCCACATCCGCGACGAGGCCTTCGAGGTGCACGAGTTCCAGCGCGACCGCATCGTCGCCGTGGTGGCGCCGGATCATCCCCTGGCGCGCCAGCCGCGGCCGGGCCTGCGCAGCCTGGCCGCGGCGCCGGCGATCCTGCGCGAAGCCGGCTCCGGCACGCGCGAGATCGTCGACGAGGCCTTCGCCCGCAAGGGCCTGGCCCTGCGCCGCAGCCTGGAGATCGGCAATTCCGAGGCGCTCAAGCGCGCCGCCATGGCCGGCGGCGGCGTCGGCTGGATCTCGGAGCTGTGCGTCGAGGACGAGCTGCGCAGCGGCCGGCTGGTGGCGCTGCCGACGCCGCAGCTGGCGCTGGCGCGGCCGCTGTACTGGCTGCGCCTCAACGACCGCAGCCCCAGCCGCAGCGCCGCCGCGTTCCTCGACTTCTGCTTCTAGCCGCCCTATTGCAGCGCCCGCCGCACCAGGCCGGCCAGGATCGCCAGGCCCTGCCCGGTCTGCTCCTCGGTGGCATGGCTGAAATTCAGGCGCAGCGCGCCGCAGCCTTCCGGCTGGTCCGGATAGAACGGCTCGCCCGGCATGAAGGCCACGCCGTGGCGGATCGCCTCGGGCAGCAGTGCGCGCGTATCGATGCGCCGCTTCAGCTCCAGCCAGAAGAACAGCCCGCCCGGCGGCACGCGCCAGCTGGCGACATCGGCGAAGTGCTGCTCCAGGCAGCGCGCGAAATGGTCGCGCTTGCGGCGGTAGGTGTCGGCCAGCCGCAGCAGCCGCTCCTGCCGCCCGGCGTCGCGCAGCCACTGCAGCACCAGCCACTGGCTGAGGCGGTTGCTGTGCAGGTCGGCTGCTTGTTTCAGACGGGTCAGGTACGGCACCAGGTCGGGCGAGGCTGCCAGGAAGCCCAGGCGCAGCCCCGGCGCCAGGCTCTTGGAGAAGGAACTCTGGTAGATCCAGGACGCACGCTGCAGCTGCGCGCAGACCGGCGTGCGCGGGCAGTCGTCGTAGACCAGGTCGCGGTAGGGATCGTCCTCGAACAGCGGCACCTGCGCCGCGTCGCAGGCCTGCGCCAGCCGCTCGCGCTCGGCCGCGCTGTAGCAGCGGCCGGTCGGGTTCTGGAAGGTCGGGATGGCATAGACCAGGGCCGCGCGCTCCGCCGGCAGCACCGCGCCGGGCTGCTGCGGCCGCAGCGGCAGGAAGCGCGCGCCGAAGAAGCGGAACACCTGCAGCGCCGCCAGGTAGGTGGGCGACTCCAGCGCCAGCGGCGTGCCCGGGTCGATGAACAGCTTGGCCGCCAGGTCGATGCCCTGCTGCGAGCCGGACAGGATCAGCACCTGCTCCGGCGCGCAGCGCAGGCCGATGGCGTCCAGGTCGGCGGCGACCTGCTCGCGCAGCGCCATCTCGCCCTCGCTGGCGCCGTACTGCAGACCCTGCGCCGGCATGCCGCCGAGGCCGATCGACGGAAAGGTCTCCGCCGCCGGCAGGCCGCCGGCGAAGGAAATCATGCCGGGGCGCTCGATCACCGCGAGGATTTCACGGATCGGCGACGGCTGCAGATCGGCCACGCGGGCGGACAGTTGTGCCACGGCCAGCTCCCCTCACTATAGCGTCAACACTATTGACCTATCGACAGGCTATTTCCTGCCGCACTACCATGTCAACATGGTTGACTCAATCAAGCGGGAAGGCCGGCTGCGCGAAGCCATCGAGCTGTTCTACTTCGCCTATCGCGCCTTCACCTCCGGCCCGGACCGGATACTCGAACGGCGCGGCCTGGGGCGCGTGCACCACCGCATCCTGTACTTCGTCGGCCGCAACCCGGACATCGCCGTCAACCAGCTGCTGGAAATCCTGGCCGTGTCCAAGCAGGCGCTGAACGCGCCGCTGCGGCGGCTGCTGCAGGACCGGCTGGTGACGATGCGGCCCGATCCGCGCGACCGCCGCTACAAGCGCCTGCGCCTGAGCGACGAGGGCGGGCGGCTGGAAGCGCTGCTGACCGGCACGCAGATGGAACACCTGGCCGCGGTGTTCGCCGCCGCCGGCGCGCGGAGCGAGAACGCCTGGATGTCGGTGATGCGGGCCGTGCCGGAGCCGCCGGGTCCGCCAGGGCCGCAGGGGCGGCGGCGCTGAGGGCTTGGCGCTCGCGCCCGCTGCGGCGCTCTAAACGCTGTGCTGTGCCGCGTCCGCCCCGTCAGCGCCGGGGCCGCCGCTCTGCGGCGCGGATGCCGGCTGCGCCTGCGGCGCGGCCGGGGCGTCGGCCG
>CAYVKA010000097.1:0-16881 GCA_964451925.1 uncultured Nevskia sp.
GGCGCGGTGGCGCCGCTGCCGTAGTGCAGCGTGCCGGCGGCGAGCCCCGGCAGCGGCGGCGCCGGACCGCTGCCGAGGCGCTGCAGCGCGTCGCGCGCCAGGTCGTGCCAGCTGACGCGCTCGCCCTGGTTGGTCTGGCGGAAGCCGCTGACGTGCAGGAACTGGCGCGCGCGCGTCGCCGCGACGTACAGCAGGTTCAGATCCTCGCGCGCCTCGCGTTCGCGGTGACGCACGATCAGCTCCTCGCTCAGCGGATCGCGCTCGCCGCCGCGGCCGGGGACGATGACGTGGCCGGGGCGCTCGGCACTGGAATTCCATTCGATCAGCCAGCGCGGCGTGCGCGCGGACTGCACGCGGCCGGCGTTGACCAGGAACACCGCCGCCGCCTCCAGGCCCTTGGCGGCGTGTATGGTCATCACGCGCACCTGGCCCGCCTCGGCCGGCGGCGGCGATTCATCGGGCGCCTCGGCACGGCTGCGCGCCAGCTCCTGCAGGTAGTCGAGGAAGCGGGCCAGGCTGGGATAGCGGCCGCTGTCGGCCTCCAGCGCCAGCTGGATGAAGGCGCCGAGGTTGGCACGGGCGCGCGCCGCCGGCACCGCCGGCAGCGCCGCTTCGTAGCGCGCGGCGGCGTCTGCCTCGCGGTAGATGCGGTCGAGCAGGTCGTGCGCCGGCAGCTGCGCCGACAGCGGCAGCCAGTCCTGCAGCAGCTGCAGCGCCCGCTGCAGCCGCGGCCGTTCCCCGGCCAGCGCAGGCAGGGCTTCGAACCAGGAGCGCCCCACCGCGCTGGCGGCCGCCAGGGCGACCAGATCGTCGTCGGCGGCGGAGAACAGCGGTGAGCGCAGCACCTGGGCCAGCTCCAGATTGCGGTGCGGCGCGTTGAGGAAGCGCAGCAGCGCCACCAGGTCGCGGGCCTCGGCGGTGTCGAGCAGGGTGCCGCGGCTGCTGCCGACGTAGGGGATGCCGGCTCCGGTCAGGGCCTGCTCCAGCGCCTGCAGGTGGGTGCGCGAGCGCGCCAGCACCATCACGTCGCCGTAGCCGATGGCGCGTTCGCCGGGCTCGCCGCGCACCGCCACGCCGGAGTCGACCAGCGCGAGGATGCGCGTCGCCACCTGCGCCGCTTCGTGCTCGGCGCGGCTCAGCTCCTCGATTTCGCGTGGCTGCGTCAGCGGGTCGCGCAGCAGCAGGTGCGGCGGCAGCTCTGGCGCTTCGCGCACCTGTGGTTCGATCAGCGCCGCCACTTCGACCTGGCCCCAGTCGTGGGTGCGGTGTGTGCCGTGGCGGTCGAAGCCGATGTTGGCGGCCAGTTCGGGCGGCTCGAACAGCGCGTTGACGAACTCGATCACCGCCGGGGCCGAACGGCGCGAATCGTTGAGCGGCACCGTCACCGCCTCAAGATGCGCGTGCAGCCAGCGCGCGGCGCCGCCGAGCAGCTCCGGGTTGGCGCGGCGGAAGCCGTAGATGCTCTGCTTGGCATCGCCGACGATGAACACGCTGCGCGAGCGGCCGCTGTCGCCGGCCGCCATCTCCTCGAGGAAGGGCAGCAGCAGGCGCCATTGCGTCGGGCTGGTGTCCTGGAATTCGTCGACCAGCAGGTGGTCGATCTTCTGGTCCAGCTTGTAGCGGATCCACTCGGCGCTGCCGGGGGCGCGCAGCAGCAGGTAGCTGCGCCATTCCAGGTCGGCGAAAGTCAGCGCCTGGTCCACCTCCAGCTCGGCGTCGAGCGCGCGCAGCGCCGCGGCGCCGAGCTGCAGCGCGGCGCTGCTGCGCTCCAGGCAGGCTTCGCGCAGGCGCCGCTCGCGGCACCGCTCGACCGCGCTGACCACCTCGCGGTGCGCCTCCTCGAAATGCTCCAGCTGGGCTTCGCTCAGGCGCTCGCGCTTGGACTTGGCCAGCTGGAAGCGGTAGGGTTCGCCGTCCTGGCGGAACAGGGCCTCGACCAGCGCGTGATAGCGCGGCTCGCCCTCGGCGGCGACAGCGTCCTCGATCCGCGCGGTGCTGATGTAGCGGATGCCGTCCACCTCGTGCAGCCAGCGCAGCAGGATTTTCAGCCGCGCGTTGAAGGCGTCGCCGTCGAGCTTGCCGTCCGGTGCCGCCCCGTCCAGGCCCAGCGCGCTGCGCAGGCGCGCGGTGGCATAGTCCACCGGCTCGGCTTCGCCCTCGACGTAGGCCCACCAATCGGCGCGGTGCCCGAGGAAGCCGTAGACCAGGTCTTCCAGCGCGCGCTCGCCGAAGCCCATGGCGATCAGCTGGCGCAGCGCCAATGCCGGCGTGCCCTCCGGGTACTGGTGCAGCTCGGCCAGCAGGCGCCGCCAGGCGCGGCGGAACAGGCCGCCTTCGTTCTCGGCCAGCGCGAAACCCGGCGCCACGCCGGCTTCCAGCGCGAAACGCGCCAGCAGATCCTGGCAGAAGGCGTGCAGCGTCATCGCGCGCAACGGGTAGGGATCAAATAGCAGCTCGTGATACAGGCTGCGCGCGCGCTGCAGGTTCTGCGGCGAGGCCGGCAGGCCCAGCCGCTCCAGTTCGGCGGCGGCGCTGAGCGTGTCGGCATAGGCCAGCGTGCGCAGGCGCTCGTTGACGCGCTCGCGCATTTCCGCCGCTGCCTTGCGCGTGAAAGTCAGTGCCAGGATGCCGCCTGCCGGCTGGCCTTCGAGCAGCAGGCGCAGCACCCGCGACACCAGCAGCCAGGTCTTGCCGCTGCCGGCCGAGGCGGTGACGGCGACGCTGTGCCGCGGATCGAGCGCGGCGCCGGCGCCGGCCTCGTTGCGCTTACTCATGCGGCGGCCAGTCGCCGCGGCGGCACAGGCCCTGGTAGTCGCACCAGGCGCAGCTGGCCGCGTCGCCCAGCGCCGGCATGGCGGCGCCGCGCGTCAGCGCCTGCAGGCTGCGGCGCAGGCGGCCACCCACCGCATCGCGCAGGGGTTCCAGCTCGGCCTCCAGCTGCACGCCCTGGTGGTCGTCACGCAGCGGCAGGTATTCGACCGCCGCCACACGCTCGTCGAGCAGCGCGTAATGCAGCAGCTGCACCGCCTCGCCGGCCTCCACTTCGCTGCGCCGCGGCGGCTGGCCGGTTTTGTAGTCGACCAGCACCAGCGAGCCGTCGGCCCGCGTCTCGACACGGTCGGCCTTGCCGCCGAGGCTGCGGCCCTCGGCGAACTCGCGCCGGTACTGCACCTCGGCGTGGACCTCGCGCGCCGCGCGCGCGCTGAGCCAGTCGAGCAGCAGCGGCACGGCGGTCTCGAACTCGTTGACCCAGACGTGGGCCAGCGCGCGGCTCTGCAGGTCGGGCGCGAATACCGCCGCCGCGATCTCGCGCAGCCGCGCCTGCGCCTGCTCGCGGTTGGCGCTGTTCACCGGCGAGCCGAAGGGCCCTGGCAGCGGCTCTTTCACCCGCTGGGTGAAGGCCTCGAGGATGCGGTGCACGCGCTGGCCGTAGTCGCTGCGGTCGGGGTCCTCGTCCGGCGCCTGCTCCGCGCGCAGGCCGAGGCAGGCATGGGCGAAGAACTGATAGGGGCAGTCGACCAGGCGCTGGTGCGCGGTGGCGCTGATCTCCAGCGGCAGCAGCGGCAGGGGCGCGGCCGGTGCCGGGCGCTGGCGCGGTGGCGCCGGCAGCGGCGCCGGCGTGGCGATCTCGGTGGCGGCGGTGCCGGCGCGCGCGGCCAGGGCCGTGTCGCGCAGCTCGAGGCCGAGGCTGTTGGCGTGGCTTTCGATCGCCTCGATCCATGGCGTCAGCAGCGCCGGTTCGCCCGGCTGCTCGGCGGCGTAGGTGATGTGCAGGCGCGGCGCCGCCTGCAGCACACGCCGCAGCCGTGCCAGGCCCAGCGCGTGGCGCTGCGCCAGGTTGGGCAGGCCCAGCTCGCCGCGTACCGACTGGTTGAAGAACGGCTCGCCCGCCGGCGCCCCCGGAATCTGGCCGCGCGTGGCGCCGGCCAGGATCAACGCGTCGCTGCGCAGCAGCGCGCTCTGCTCCAATGTCAGCAGGCGCACGCGGCGATCGCGCGTCGCTTGCGGCGGCACGAAGGTGGCGCGCTCGATGGCGCGGTCGAGCAGATTGCGGAATTCGCGCCAGTCGGCGCTCTGCGGGCGCCGTGCGAAAGCGCCGGCCAGTTCGCGCAGGATCTCGATCAGGCGGCGCCCGGCCTCGTCCCGCTCGAAGCGCGTCCACAGCCCCAGCTGCTGCAGGCTGCGCTCGACGCCGGCCATCCAGTCGTGCAGCAGGCGCGGCCGGCCGATCGACGGCAGCACCCGCGCCGCCTGCTCCAGTTGCTGCAGCAGGCGCTGCAGCGCCGGATGCGCGGCGGCGCGCGAGCGGTAGCGCTCCAGCCCCGACTCCAGGCCCGCGCCATAGACCAGATCGCGCTCCAGCGTGCGCAGCGCCTGCGCATCGGCGTCGAAGAAGCCGGACTTGAGCAGCGCCAGCAGCGGGCGGAACTGGAAGCGCCGCTCGAAGCTGTCGAGCCAGGCGTGCAGCGCAGCGGCGGCGGCGCTGGTCGACAGCGCCCAGCCGCCCTGGTCCTGCAGCTCGATGCCTGCGCGCTCCAGCAGAGCGCGCAGGCGCCGCGCCAGGCGGCGGTCCTGGGTCACCACGGCCACCGTGGCGCAGCCGTCGAGCAGCGCCTCGCGCACCGCCAGGTCAACGCAGCGCGCCTCGTGCTCCGGGCCCTCGGCCTGGGTGATGCTCAACCGCGGGTGGGCTTCGTGCGGCGACGACGCATCGTCGCCGCCGAACACGCGGTCGAGGAAGCGCGTGCGCGCGTCGGTGGCGGCGGCAGCCAGCGGCTGCGCGGCGCTGCCCAGCTGGGCGCAGAAGTTGAGCAGGGCGGCGCCGTCGCGGCCGTGCAGCCAGGCTTCGCAGGGGGTGGCCGCGGGCAGCAGCCGCAGTGCCGCCAGTTCGGCCCCGGCCAGCGTGTCGAAGCCGGCCAGGTACAGTGTTTCGTCCGGCCGCAGCGCGGCGCAGGCCGTGCGCAGTGCCGCGCCGTAGGCGGCGGCCGGGCTGCGGCCGGCGGTTTCCTCGACAAAGGCGCGCCACAGGGTGTGGACGATCTGCGCTTCGCGCGACAGCGCGGACAGCGGCCGTGCGCCGTAGGCGCTGAGCAGGCGGCCGGTGAAAGCCTGGGCCTGTTCCGGCAGCGTCACCGCGTTGAGGCTCAATTCCTCGAACAGGGCGAACAGCGCCTCGGCCAGCTGCCACAGGTTCTGGCCCGGAAACAGGTTGCGGTAGCGGCGCAGCGCCTCCACCAGGATCAGCCGGCATTCGGCCGGCGCCAGCGGCAGCGGACCGCCGCCACGCTCGGCGGCGAACTGCTGCAGGGTCAGGATGCGCGGGCCGAGCAAGGCCGCGCCGGCCTGCTGGCTGAGCTGGCGGCGCAGCGCCGGCAAGGCGCCGGCGCCGGGCAGCAGCACGGTGATCTGCGACAGGTCGGGCAGCGCGGCGCGGTGCCGCGCCAGGATCGCCAGCGCCAGCCGCTCGGCCAGATCGGCCTGCGGCGGCAGTTGCCGGACGCGAAAGGCGCTCACCCTGCGTCCCGGGCGCTCATCGGAGGTGGCGGCAGAGCGCTCCGCCGCGGCGGATCAGCGCTCCAGCAGCTTGAACTTGTCCGGCTTGCCGTCCCACTCCTTGGAGTCGGCCGCGGCTTCCTTGCGCTCGGTGATCACCGGCCATTGCCGGGACAGTTCCTTGTTCAACGGCAGGAAATGCGCCTGGTCGGCAGGCAGGTCGTCCTCGGCCACGATGGCGTTGGCCGGGCACTCGGGCTCGCACAGCGTGCAGTCGATGCACTCTTCCGGGTCGATGACCAGGAAGTTGGGGCCTTCATGGAAGCAGTCCACCGGGCAGACTTCCACGCAGTCGGTGTATTTGCACTTGATGCAGTTTTCGATAACGACAAAGGTCATGGCAAGCCGGTCTATCTGAAGGTGAGAGGCCAGGTCGGAAACCTGAATCCGTTACAGCGGAGGCTGATTTTAAGCTAAAGCGGGGTGGTGTAGGGCTCGGCGCCCGAAACCGCCGGCTCAGGCGCCCGGCGCGCGCGGCCGGCGCAGCAGCCGCGTCAGCGCTTCCGCCGCGTCGCCGACAGTTTCCAGTTCCGGCGGCGCCAGGTCCTCCAGCAAACGGACGAGACGCCGCACCCGCTGGCGGCGGCCGCGCTGCATCAGTTCGGCGCCGGCCGGCGTGGCGCTGACCCGCACGATCCGCCGGTCTACCGCGTCGGTCTCGCGCGCGGCCAGCCCGGCCGCGGCGAGGGCGTCCACCAGGCGGCTGATGGTGGGCAGCGCCACCTGTTCGATGCGCGCCAGCGCGCCGATGGTCTGCGGGCCGCCGAACACCAGCACCGACAGCGCCGACAGCTGTGTCGGACCCAGGCCCAGCGCCAGATCCTCCTGGCGCAGTTCGCGCAGCAGGTGGATGGCCACGCTGTGCAGGCGGTCGGCGACGGCTTCGGTGCTGGCGGCTTCGGGCATGGCTTGACGTGATGGCCCTTTCGGCGAGATAGTTAGCTAATGCTAACTAATTGGAGCGAACGATGAAAGCATCCCTGGGTATTTCCCGGCTGGGACAGATCGCCATCCCGGCGCGCGACCTGGCGCGCGCCGAGGCGTTCTACAAGGACGTGCTGGGCCTGCCGCACCTGTTCAGCGCCAACGGCATGCTGGCGTTCTTCGATTGCGGCGGCACGCGCCTGATGCTGGACACCAGTCTGGTCAAGGATGGCGCGCCGCGGCACAGCTCCATCCTGTATTTCCTGGTGCCGGACATCGGCGCCGCATTCGGCAGCCTGGAGCGGCAGGGGGTGAAGGTCGTCGATGCGCCGCACCTGATCGCCAGGATGCCCGACCACGAGTTATGGATGGGCTTCTTCGAGGACAGCGAGGGCAACACCCTGAGCCTGATGGCGGAAGTGCGGGCTGGAGAAGCCAAAGCCTGAGCAGGCGGGACTCAGAAGCCGGGCCTGAAAAGTCGGGGCCTGAGAAGCCGGGGCCCGGATCGATCGATGCGTGTCGCGAGGGCCCGGGCCCTCATTCCCGAGAAGTCTGCGCCGGTCCGGTCGGATAGCTTGGCCGCAGTTTCTGGTTGACCTTGCACGCGGTGCTGACCGCCGCCGCGGCGTGGAAGCGCGTCCACTGCCGCTGGAACGCGGCGTCGGTGATGTCCAGCAGGTCCTCGCGGGTCAGTTCCGGATACTGCATGTGGTAGTAGACCGGGTTCTGGTCGAAGGAGTTGGCGATCATTTCGCGGGTGAATTCCAGTTCCCGGTTTTGCGCCACGCCCATGGCGAAGTCCACCGCGTTGGCGCACCACTCGTCGCTGTGGTCGCTCACCAGCAGCGGCGGCGGCTGGGTCTCGGCCCTGGCCTTGCACGATCGGCTGATCGCGGCGGCGGCGCCGAAATGCGTCCAGTGGCGCTCGTAGACCGTGCCTGCGATGTGCTGCATGTCGGTCTTGCTCAGGTCCGGATACTGCTGCGTGAACACATCGCCGTCGCGCTCGATGGAGTGGGCGATGTACTGGCGGGTGCGGCCGAGGTCGCGGTATTGCGCGGTGCGCATGGCGAAATCCACGGCATCGGCGCACCAGTTTTCGGGATGATCGGCGGCGCGTGCCGGCGCCGGCGCCAGCGTGCCGAGCAGCAGCAGCGTCGCTGCCAGAAGCGCCAGCCGGGACAGAACACAGCCCTGAACCTGTGCGTATCGCATCGCCGCTCCTCGCTGCCCCGGCCTTTGCGGGCTTCTCCAAGTTACGCGATACGCCGCGGGCCGGCAAACCGCGTCCACTGACCAGGCCGGGCCGCCGCTGCGGCCGCGGACGCGGCGACGGCCTCAGGCGTCGCTGGTGGCGGCGTCGATGCCCTCGATCGCGGTCTGGCACATGGTAACGATCTCCTCCGGCGTGATGACGTAAGGCGGCATCAGGTAGACCACGTTGCCCAGCGGCCGCAGCAACACGCCTTTTTCCAGTCCGTACTGGTAGACCCGCAGGCCGCGCCGTTCCGCGGCGGGGTATTCCTCGCGCTTGCGCGGGTTCTTCGCCAGCTCCACCGCCAGGATCATGCCCTGCTGGCGGATGTCGATGACGTGGCGATGGCTGGACAGCTCGGTCATCGACGCCCACATCATCGCCGCCAGGCGGCGGTTGGCGGCCAGCACGTCGGACTGCTCGAACAGTTCCAGCGTGGCCAGCGCCGTGCTGCAGGCCAGGGGATTGCCGGTGAAGCTGTGCGAGTGCAGGAAAGCCTTGTAGCTGGAATAGTCGTCGTAGAAGGCCTGGTAGATTGCGTCGGTGCTCATCACCACCGCCAGCGGCAGGGTGCCGGCGGTGAGTCCCTTGGACAGGCACATCAGGTCCGGCGTGATGCCGGCCCAGTCGCTGGCGAACATGCGCCCGGTGCGGCCGAAGCCCACCGCGATCTCGTCGGCGATCAACAGCACGCCGTGGCGGGTGCAGGCCTCGCGCAGCAGCCGCAGGTAGATCGGGTGGTACATGCGCATGCCGCCGGCGCACTGCACCAGCGGTTCCACGATCACCGCCGCCACTTCGCCGGCATGGCGCTGCAGCGCTTCCTCCATGTGGCGGAAGCGGCGCCGCGTGTGATCCTCCCAGGCTTCTCCCGGGCTGCGGTCGAAGCAGTCCGGCGACGGCACCTGGACCGGCTGCATCAGTAATGGCGCGTAGGCATCGCGGTACAGGCCGGTACCGCTCACCGCCAGCGCCCCCAGCGTTTCGCCGTGGTAGCTGTTGCTGAGCGAGATGTAGCGCGTCTTCTGCGGCTGGCCGAGGTTGCGCCAGTAGTGGTGGGCCATCTTCAGCGCCACTTCCACCGCCGAGCTGCCGTTGTCGGCGTAGAAGCAGCGCGTCAGGCCCTTGGGGGCGATGGCGCAGAGCTTCTCCGACAGCCGCACCACCGGCTCATGGGTGAAGCCGCCGAGCATCACGTGATCGAGCTGGTCGAGCTGCTCCTTCAGCCGCCCCACGATATGCGGATGGCGATGGCCGAAGATATTGGTCCACCAGGAACTGACCGCGTCCAGATAGCGCTTGCCCTCGAAATCCTCCAGCCACACACCCTGCGCCGACTTGATCGGCACCAGCGGCAGCCACTGGTGGTCCTTCATCTGGGTGCAGGGATGCCAGACGTGGGCGAGGGAGCGGTCCTTCCAGTTGTCGTTGAGGCTCATGCGCGCCAGTTTAATGGCTCCGGCCGGGCGATGCCCGCCGGGCCGCATGCCGGCCGCTCAGCCGCCGGCGCAGCGCATCAGGGTCTGTGCGTAGCCCGGCGCCGTCGGTTCGTGCATGAAGTACACATACGTCGCATTCCACGACGTGGCGGCGAGGCGGTCGGCCCATTGCTGCAGGTCGCCGTCCGAATACAGCTCCAGCCGCAGCCGAACGTAGCCCCAGGAAGCGGTCTGCACCAGCGGCGGCGGCGCGTTGTCCTCGCGTTCGGACAGGCACAGCGCCGCGCCGGCGCGCTTGAGCGCGTCGTAGACCTCGTCGGCGAACCAGCTGTCGTTGCGGAACTCGAACGCCGCCTGGTGTCCTTCCGGCAGGATCGCCAGGAATTCCTCGAGGCGCGGCAGGTCCTTCTTCAGAAACGGCGGCAGCTGGAACAGCACCGGCCCGCGCTTGGCGCCGAGCACGGCCAGGTTCTTGTACAGGTAGGCGACGGAGTCCGCCGCCTCCTCGCCCTTGATGCGCGCCTGATGGGTGATGCGGCGCGAGGCCTTGACGGCGAAACGGAAACCTTCCGGCGTCGCGGCGGCCCAGTTCTCCAGCACCGCCGCCTTGGGCATCTGGTAGAAGGTGTTGTTGATCTCCACCGTCGGCAGGCGCGCGGCGTAGTACGCCAGCATGCCGTCCGGCTTCATCTCGGCGGGGTAGAAGCTGCCCTTCCATTCCTTGAAGGAGTAGCCGCTGGCGCCCGCCACCAGCTTGGCCGTGGTCATCGCAACACCTCCTCGATCCATGCTGCCAGGGTGTCCAGCGCTTCGGCCATGACCGCAGCATCCTTGCGGCCGGTGCGCGCCGGTACGTGAAACGAATGGTCCGCGTCGTGCAGCAGTTCGAGGCGGGCGCCGGGCCCCAGTTCGCCGAGCAGCGGCTGCAGCAGGTCGAGCTGGGCGAACTCGTCGCGCGTGCCCTGTAGGAACAGCAGCGGCACCCGGACCTGGAACAAGTGCGCGGCGCGTTCAACTCCCGGCTTGCCCGGTGGATGCAGTGGAAAACCGAAGAACGCCAGGCCGCGCACGCCGGGCAGCGGCGCGGCGGCCTGCGCCTGCGAGGACATGCGGCCGCCGAAGGATTTACCGCCGGCGAACAGGGCCAGGCCGGGAGCCAGCCGCGCCGCTTCGGCCACCGCAGCGCGTACCGTGGCCTGTGCCAGCGCCGGCGCGTCCGGCCGTCTCGAGCCGCGCTCCATGTAGGGGAATTGGTAGCGCAGGCTGGCGATGCCGCGTGCGGCCAGGCCGTCGGCCGCCGCGGCCATGAAAGGGTGGGCCATGCCCGCGCCGGCGCCGTGGGCCAGCACCAGGCCGGCGCGCGCCCGCGGTGGAATCTGCGCCAGTCCGGACACCGTGCCGGCGCCTTCGACGGCGATGGTGAGCGGCTGGGGACCCGCGCTGCTCGTGGCGTTCATCGCTTGCGCCTAGAATTCCTGAATGCCGAAGCCCAAAGACAAGCTTAGCGAATACGCCGCCAAGCGGAAATTCGAAGCGACTCCGGAGCCGGCGCCGCAGGCGACGGGAGCGGGGCAGGGGCCGCTGCTGTTCGTGGTGCAGCAGCACTCGGCGCGGCGCCTGCACTACGACTTCCGCCTGGAATGCGACGGCGTGCTCAAGTCCTGGGCGGTGCCCAAGGGGCCCTCGCTGAGCCTGAGCGACAAGCGCCTGGCGGTGCAGACCGAGGACCATCCCTACGACTACGGCTCGTTCGAGGGCGTGATCCCGCCGGGCCAGTACGGCGCCGGCGAGGTGATCGTGTGGGACTGCGGCGTCTACTCGCCGGATGAAAGCGGCACCTGGTTCCACGATCGCGCGGAGGCCGAACGCCAGGTGCGTGAGGGGCTGGAGAAAGGCAAGCTCAGCTTCCAGCTGCGCGGCGACAAGCTGAAGGGTTCCTTCGCCCTGGTGCGCACCGCCAAGGAGCCGAAGAGCTGGCTGCTGATCAAGCACCGCGACCGCTTCGCGGCGAGTATCGACATCACGGCGCAGAATCGTTCCGTGCTGTCCGGCACCGCCGTCGAGGATCTCAAGGTGGTGCCGGCGCATCGCATGCCGGCGGCGCGGCTGGTGCCGGCCGGCAAGCCGCAGGCCTTGCCGGCGAAGCTGCTGCCGATGCTGGCGGAGACCGGCGAGGCGCCGTTCAACCGGCCGGACTGGTTGTGGGAACCCAAGCTGGACGGCTACCGCGTGCTGGCCTTCATCGACGCCAGCGGCGTCAGGCTGCGCTCGCGGCGCCAGCTGGAGCTGGCCGGCAGCTTTCCGCGACTGGTGGCGGAGCTGGGCCAGCAGGCAGTCGACGGCATGATCCTCGATGGCGAACTGGTGGCTTTCGACGCCGCCGGCCGGCCTTCGTTCAACGCCATGCAGAACCGGGTGCAGCTGAAGGCCGCGCACGACATCGCCGTCGCCGACCGCAGCGTCACCGTGATCTACTACTGTTTCGACCTGCTGTTCTTCGCCGGCATCGACCTGCGCCAGGCGCCGTACCGCGACCGCCGCCGTTACCTGTCGCAATGCCTGCTGCCTTCGCCCCTGGTGCAGCTGGTGCACGCCGAGCAGGACGGTGTCGCGCTGCAGGAAGCGGCCCTGGCCAGCGGTTTCGAAGGCGTCATCGCCAAGCGCAAGGACAGCCGCTACGAAGCCGGCAAACGCTCGGCTTCCTGGCTCAAGGTGAAGCCGATGCGCAGCGGCGAATTCGTCATCGGCGGCTATACCCGTGGCAGCGGTTCACGCGAGCCGCTGGGCGCGCTGCTGGTCGGCTATTGGGACAAGCGCAAGCTGCGCTTCGCTACGCATGTCGGCTCCGGCTTCGACCAGCGCATGCTGGCGTCGCTGAAGAAACGCCTGGAGCCGCTCAAGCGCGCCACCTGTCCGTTCGCGGCAAAGCCCGAGCTGAACAATCCGGCCACCTGGGTCGAGCCCGAACTGGTGGCCGAGCTGAAGTTCCACAGCTGGACCGCCGATGGCCACCTGCGCGAGCCCATCTTCCTGCGCCTGCGCGATGACATCGAAGCGCAGGCGGTGCGCCGCACGGCGGGTGTGCGGGCCGTGCCGGCCGCGGCGCGAAGCGCACGCCCGGCCGGCGAAATCGACGCCGTGCTGGCGCAGCTGGAAAACAAGAAGAACGATTTCCCATTGCTGCTGGGCGAACACCGCATCAAGCTGACCCACCTGGACCGGGTCTACTGGCCGGCGGACGCGGCGCTGCGACAGCCGGCGGTCACCAAGCGCGACCTGCTGCGCTACCTGGCGCAGGTTTCGCCCTACATGCTGCCGCACCTGGCCGACCGGCCGCTGACCATGATCCGCATGCCCGACGGCATCCTCAAGCAGCGCTTCTTCCAGAAGCACTGGGAGCAGGAGCGGCCGCAGTTCACCGAGACCATCACGGTGTACTCGGCGCACAAGGACGAGCACCACGAGTACCTGCTGTGCAACAACCTGGCGACGCTGCTGTGGCTGGGGCAGTCGGGCACGCTGGAATTCCACGTCTGGCATTCGCGCGCCCGGCTCGAGGCGGATGCGGCGGGCAAGGGCACCGACTACGGCAGCTCGCTGGAGTCGCTGGAGGCTTCGGTGCTGAACTATCCCGACTACGTGGTGTTCGACCTCGACCCGTACATCTATTCCGGCAAGGAGAAGGCCGGCGACGAGCCGGAACTCAACACGGTGGCGTTCCAGAAGGGCAAGGAGGTGGCGTTCTGGCTGCGCGAACTGCTCGCCGGCATGTCGCTGGAGGCGATCGTCAAGACCTCGGGCAAGACCGGGCTGCACGTGTTCGTGCCGATACGGCGCACCCTGGATTTCGATGCGGCGCGCCACGTTTCCGAGCTGGTCGGCCGTCACCTGATGCGGCAGCACCCCAGGGATATCACGCTGGAATGGAGCATCCCCAAGCGCACCGGCAAGATCTTCATGGATTACAACATGAACGTCCGCGGCAAGACCCTGAATGTGGCATACTCGCCAAGAGGCGAGCCAGGTGCGCCGGTGTCGATGCCGCTGACCTGGGACGAGTTGGCCGATGCGCACCCGCTCGATTTCAGGTTGACCAACGCGGCGCAGCGGCTGGCGGAAACGGGCGACCGTTGGCGCGACGCCCTGAAGCGCAAACAGAGCCTGGAGCGCGCCCTGAAGGGCGGCAAGGCCTGAAGCGCCAAGCGACGGGAGGTGGTCCATGGCTGCACGATCGATTGCATCGCTGACGATTTCCTTCGGCTTGGTGTCGATTCCGGTGAAGCTGTATTCGGCCACCGAATCGGGCAAGTCGATCTCCTTCAACATGCTGCACAAGGGCTGCGGTTCGCGCCTGAAGCAGCAGTATGTGTGCCTCAAGGAAGAGATTCCGGTGGCGCGCGAAGACATCGTCAAGGGCTACGAATTCGCCAAGGACCAGTACGTGATGTTCACGCCCGAGGAGATGAAGGCGCTGGAGGAGGCCGGCACCCACAGCGCGGACATCACCGAATTCGTGCCGCTGGAGTCGGTGGACCCCCTGTACTTCGACAAGGCCTATTACATCGCGCCCGACAAGGGCGGCGCCAAGCCCTACGCGCTGTTCGCCCGCGCGCTGCGTGAATCAGGCCGTTGCGCGCTGGGCCGCTGGGCTTCGCGCGGCAAGCAGCACATCGTCATGATCCGGCCGGTCGAGGACGGGCTGATCCTGCAGCAGCTGCTGTACGCCGATGAGATCCGCTCGATCAAGGATGTCGAAATTCCCAAGATCGAGGTCAAGGACAACGAGCTGAAGCTGGCGCAGCAGCTGATCGAGCAGCAGTCGTCCGAAGCCTTCGACCCGACCGTCTACACCGACGAGGTGCGCGCGCGCATCGAGGCGGCGGTGCAGAAGAAGGTGGAAGGCCAGGAGATCACCCTATCGGACGCGCCGGAAGGCGGCGCCCAGGTGATCGACCTGATGGAAGCGCTGCGCGCCAGCCTGGAGCGCAAGGGTGCGGCCCCGGCCAAGGCGGCCGCCGCCGCCGGCGAGCCGGCCGAGGCCGCCACGCGCAAGCCGCCGAAGCGGGCGCCGGCGAAAGAAGCCGCCGAAGCCGCACCGGCCGCGCGCGGCCGTGCCAAGAAGTAGCGCCCCGCCCGCAAAACCAGGGTCCGCAGGTCCATGCACCGCTATGGCGTGAATGACGTCGAACGCATGCTGGGCCTGCCGCGCAGCACCATCCGCGCCCTGGTCTCGGCCGGCTTCGTCACACCCGCCCGCGGCCCGCGCAAGGCCCTGCTGTTCTCGTTCCAGGACCTGATCGTGCTGCGCACCGCGCAGTCCCTCGCCGCCGCCAAGGTGCCGGCCAAGCGCATCACCCGCTCGCTCAAGGAACTGCGCCGCCAGTTGCCGGAGACCATGCCGCTGTCCGGGTTGTCCATCGGCGCGGTGGGGGAGCAGGTGGTGGTGCGCGACGGCTCCGGCCAGCGCCAGGTCGAGTCCGGGCAGTATCTGCTGGCCTTCGAGGGCGATCCCGCCAACGGCTCCCTCAGCGTCATCGAGCGCGCACCCGCGTCGCAGGAGCAGGAAGCGGACTGGTTCGAGCGTGGCCTGGACCTGGAAGCCGGCGATCCCCAGGCGGCGATCGCCGCCTACGGCAAGGCCATCGAGGCCGATCCGGGCCGGCTCGACGCCTACGTCAATCTCGGGCGCCTGCTGCATGAAGGCGGCCAGCACCAGCAGGCCGAGCGCATCTACAGGCAAGCGCTGCAGGCCTGCGGCGAAGACCCGCTGCTGCTCTACAACCTGGCCGTGCTGCTCGAGGATCTCGACCGCAAGCCGGATGCCGCCGAGGCCTACGAAGCCGCCTTGCGCGGCGATCCCGCCATGGCCGATGGCCACTACAATCTGGCGCTGCTTTACGAGCAGCTCGGCAGGCCGCAGGACGCGATCCGCCATATGTCGAAATACCGGCGGCTGCTGCGGGCCGGAGCGGAGTGACGGCGGCCGAGTAGCTTCCCTGGCGCTGGCGCCGGCTCTCCGTTAGTGTTCCGGGATGAATATCCTTTTCCCCCGGTATTGCCGCCTGCTGGTCACAAGCCTGCTGCTGGCGGGCGTTTCGGCTTGTGCCGGGACCGGCGTGCGGCAGCCTGCGGCCGGCCGGCATTTCGATTTCAA
This sequence comes from uncultured Nevskia sp., assembly GCA_964451925.1. Classification (GTDB taxonomy): domain Bacteria; phylum Pseudomonadota; class Gammaproteobacteria; order Nevskiales; family Nevskiaceae; genus Nevskia. Next base: position 15,326 of record CAYVKA010000097.1, read on the forward strand.
TCAGGACACGTTCGCCTACGCCAACGGCCTGAATTGGGAATACCACGTCGACCCGGCGACGGGCCGCATCAGCACCCGGGATAATGTCCCCAAGCCGGAATTCAGCCATCGCTGCTTCGCCGTTTCGCGCATGGCCCGGCAGTTTTTCCAGTACGCGCAGTTCGACCCGGCGGCCGCGCCGCTGGATGACGCCGGCTATCGCAAGGCCATCGCCGCGGTGGTCGCGCGCACTCCGCAGCAGGCGCAGGGGACCGCCAGGGTGGTCATCCCCGGATACACCAGCCTGCGCAGCTTCAGCCAGGCTCGGGAAGCGCTGCTCAAGGACGCCACCGGCGGCTACCTGTACAGCATCTTCCAGTTCAGCAACTGGCGCATGATCTTTCCGTTCAGCCGCGACAATCAGGCGACGACGGCACAACAGCTGCTCGACGAAGTGCGGCAGGGCCGCCTGCCGATCGTGCACCTGATCCACTTCGCGCCGTTCCCCGTCACCGAGATCGATCATGTCGTGCTGATCTTTGCCGCCGACGACAGCGCCGGGGAGATCCGCTTCCAGGTGTACGACCCGAACTATTTCGAACGGCCGGGCGTTCTGGTGTTCGACCGCCCCAGCCGCACGTTCGTGTTCCCGGCGACGAAATACTTCAGCGACGGGCCCCTCGATGTCTACGAGATTTTCGGCGACGAGCTGGACTGAGCCGTGCGCGCCTGCGGCCTTTGCTGAGCAAAATGGATGATTTGATACGGAGTATCTTCTAGCCTATAGTATAGAAATATCTCTGACGTATATAAATGCCATGGCCCTCAGCATCAAGGATCCGGAAGCCGATCGGCTCGCCCGTGAAGTGGCAAAGGCCGCCGGAGAAACCCTGACTGCGGCGGTGGTCGAGTCCTTGCGCGAGCGCCTGGTGCGCTTGCGCCGGACCCGACGGGTGCACCTGGCCGATGAACTGCTGAAGATCGGTGAGCGCTGCGCGCGCCTGAAGGTGCAGGACTCGCGCAGCGACGAGGCAATCCTTGGATACGACGATCACGGCTTACCGGACTGAGCACCGCCATGGTGATCGATACTTCGGCGCTGGTGGCCCTGCTGTGCATGGAGCAGGAGGCGCCGCGATTGGCGCGGGCCCTGGAAGCTGATCCTCATCGCCTGATCAGCGCGGCGACCTGGGTGGAAACCGCCATCGTCATCGAGGCGCGCTATGGTGAAGCCGGGGGGCGCGAACTGGACTTGCTCGGCGCCAAGGCCGATCTGCTGATCCAGGATGTGGACCAGCAGCAAGCGGAGTTCGCACGGGAAGCCTGGCGGCGCTACGGCAAGGGCCGACATCCGGCGGCACTGAACTTCGGCGACTGCTTCAGTTATGCGCTGGCAAGAGCCACCGGTGAGCCTTTATTGTTCAAAGGCGAGGATTTTTCCCGGACCGATATTCTGGCGGTGCGGTACTAGGGAACCTCTGAACAAGTCCCTGCCCTGCCGTTGCCCCCCATTTTGCGCCAAGCAAGGCGCGAGCGACGAGGTGTACTGGAAGTACATGAGGAGCGAGCAACGCGGC
>CAYVKA010000098.1:0-16659 GCA_964451925.1 uncultured Nevskia sp.
GAGGAGCGGTTGGTGATGAAGCGCACCGGGTCGATCGGCTCGCGCGTCGGGCCGGCGGTGACGACGGCGCGGCAGCCGCGCAGCGGCAGCCGCGCAGGAATGGAGGATGGGGAATCGGGAGAAAGGCGCGCGGCTTCTACGATTCCCGATTCCCGATTCCCGATTCCCGCACGGAAGTCCGCCAGGACTTCCGCCGCGATGCCTGCCGGCTCGCTCATGCGCCCTTCGCCCACTTCGCCGCAGGCCTGGGCGCCGCTGCCGGGGCCGATGACGCGCACGCCGCGCCCGCGCAGCGTGGCCATGTTGGCCTGGGTGGCGGCATTGGCCCACATCAGGCGGTTCATCGCCGGGGCGACGTAGATCGGCCGGTCGGTGGCCAGGCACAGCGTGCTGAGCAGGTCGTCGGCGAAGCCGTGCGCCAGGCCGGCGAGGCAATTGGCCGAGGCCGGGGCGATGACGATGGCGTCGGGCCAGCGGGCCAGCTCGATATGGCCCATCGCCGCTTCGGCCTGCTCGTCCCACAGACTGTGGCGCACGGTGCGGCCGGTCAGGGCCTGGAAGGTCTGGGCGGTGACAAAGCGCAGGGCGCCCTCGGTCATCACCACCTGCACCTGGGCCCCGGCCTTGACCAACTGGCGCGCCAGTTCCGCCCCCTTGTAGGCGGCGATGCCGCCGCTGATCCCCAGGAGGATGCGCAGGCCCGGCGCGGCGGCCGGCGGTAAGGCTTGTGACATGTTCAAATTCTATCCTGCGTGACGCAGGCCCGCTTTGCCGGGGCCCGAATGGTGGTAATTTGGGCTGTCCTGAACTCGAGGGGAAAGGGAATGGGCTGGATCGCGCTGCTGGTGGTGCTGGCGGTGTTGCTGCTGCTGATCGTGTTCGTGGTCTCGATCTACAACGGCCTGGTGACGGCCCGCAACGCCTTCAAGAACGCCTTTGCCCAGATCGACGTGCAGCTGACGCGGCGCTACGACCTGATTCCCAACCTGGTGGAAACGGCCAAGGGCTACCTCAAGCACGAGCGTGAAACCCTCGAGGCGGTGATCACCGCCCGCAACGGCGCGGTCACCGGCCTGGCGGCGGCCAAGGCCAGCCCCGGCGACCCGCAGGCGATGCAGCGCCTGTCGGGCGCGGACAACGTGCTGACACAGTCCCTGGGCAAGCTGTTCGCGCTGTCCGAAGCCTATCCGGACCTCAAGGCCAACCAGACCATGATGCAGTTGTCGGAGGAGCTGACGTCCACCGAGAACCGCCTGTCCTTCGCCCGCCAGGCCTACAACGACGCGGTGATGACCTACAACAACCGGCGCGAGGTGTTTCCCAACACCCTCATCGCCGGCAGCTTCAACTTCGCCGAAGCCAAGTCCCTGGAGATCGAGAAGGCGGAGATGCGGGCGGCGCCGAAAGTCAGTTTCCAGTGACCACGGTTTCGGGCCTGCGGAAAAGCTGAAGGCGAACGCAGTCCATTTCGGCCTCGGGCGGAACTGGCAACCGGAAACTGGAATCCGCTTCCATGGACTTCTTCCAGCAGCAAGCCAAGGTCCGCAGCCATTCGCGCTGGCTGCTGCTGCTGTTCCTGCTGGCGGTTGCCGGCATCGTCGGCGCCATCGACGCGGTGGTGCTGGCCGCCCTCGGCTTCAGCCGCCACGATCCGCGCCTGCCGCAATTGGCGCTGGCGCCGATCCTGATCGGCACCTCGCTGGCGGTGCTGGCGGTGATCGCCCTGTCCACGCTGTACCGCATCGCCCGCCTGAGCAGCGGCGGCGCCACCGTGGCGCGGGAGCTGGGCGCGACCCTGGTGCCGCCGGATACCACCGACGCCGGCCAGCGCCGCCTGCGCAACGTGGTGGAGGAGATCGCCATCGCCTCGGGCGTGCCGGTACCGCAGATCTTCATCCTCGAGCAGGAGCACGGTATCAACGCCTTCGCCGCCGGCTATACCGCCGCCGACGCGGCGGTGACGGTCACGCGTGGCGCGCTGGAAAAGCTCAGCCGCGACGAGCTGCAGGGCGTCGTCGCCCATGAGTTCAGCCACATCCTCAATGGCGACATGCGGCTCAACATCCGCCTGATGGGCCTGCTGTTCGGCATCCTGGTGCTGGGCATCGTCGGCGGCAAGGTGCTGCAATACGGTCCGGGCGACCGCAAGGGCGGCGGCGCCATCATGGCGGTGGCGCTGGGCCTGTTCATCATCGGCTACATCGGCGTGTTCTTCGGGCGGCTGATCAAGGCCGGCGTGTCGCGCCAGCGCGAATATCTGGCCGACGCCTCGGCGGTGCAGTTCACGCGCCAGGCCGCCGGCATCGCCGGGGCGCTGAAGAAGGTCGCCGGCGTCAGCGAAGGCTCCAGGCTGCGCAATACCCATGGCGAGGAAGTGGCGCACATGCTGTTCGGCGACGGCGTCGGCTACTCCGCGCTGTTCGCCACCCACCCGCCGCTGCTCAAGCGCATCCAGACCCTCGATCCGGAGTTCAACCCGCTGCGGCTGGCGCAAATGAGCCAGGCCTGGAACGAGCCGGACTACGCGCCGCAGGACGAGTCCCATCCGGTAATGGCGGATTTCGCCGCGGGCGCGGCGCCGGCATCATCCCCTCAGCCGCTGCCGGCCGCCGCCGCGCTGACGCCCGCCACGCTGGCGGCCAGCGTGGCGCAGCCGCAGGGCGCGCACTACGACTGCGCCGCCGCCTTGCACCAGGCCCTGCCGGCCGACCTGCTGGATGCCGCGCACGATCCGCAGCGCGCTCTCGCCCTGGTGTTCGCGCTGCTGCTCGATCCCGCGGACGGCGCGGTGCACACGGCGCAGCTGCAGGCGGTGGAGAAGGATTTCGGCGCGCTGCAGCGCGCCGCCGCCACGGCGCTGGCGGCGGCCGTGGCGGCCCTGCACCCGGCGCAGCGCCTGCCGCTGGCCGCCATAGCCCTGCCCAGCCTGCGGCAACAGTCGCGCCAGCAGCTGATGCAGCTGACCCGGACCGTGTTCGAGCTGATCGATGCCGACGGCCGTGTGGCGGTGTTCGAATATTGCCTGGGGCGGCTGCTGCGCATGCACCTGGGCGAGATCCTGAAGCCGGCCCAGGCGGCGGCCGGCGGCCGCCGCAAGCTGGCCGATTGCCGTGAGGAGCTGGCCTGCCTGCTGTCCATCGTGGCCGAATTCGGCCAGGAGGACGAGCCCGCCGCCCGCCGCGCCTTCCTCAGCGGCGCACAGTGTCTGCCGCTGCGCGAAGCGCTGACTTACCAGCCCAGCACCCCTCAGGCCTGGACCACGGCGCTCGACCGCGCCCTGGGCAACCTGGACCAGCTGGAGCCACCGGCCAAAGCCGCGCTGCTGCAGGCCCTGGGCGCGACCATCGCCGCCGACGGCCAGACCACGCTGGAGGAGGCGGAGCTGCTGCGCGCGGTCTGCGCCAGCCTGCATTGCCCGCTGCCGCCCTTGCTGCAGGCCGCCGCTTGAGCATCCGCCACTGGCCGGAGGGCGAGCGCCCGCGCGAAAAGCTGCTGCAGCGCGGCCCGCAGGCCCTGTCCGACGCCGAGCTGCTGGCCATCTTCCTGCGCACCGGCGTGCCCGGCAAAAGCGCGGTGGACCTGGCGCGCGAGTTGATCCTGCGTTTCGGCAGCCTGCGCGGCCTGCTGCGCGCCGAGCAGAAGCTGTTCTGCGCCGCCAAGGGCCTGGGCCAAGCCAAATACGTGCAGTTGCAGGCGGTGCTGGAGATCGCCCGCCGCCATCTGGCGGAGGCGCTGGCCGAGCCGGCCGCGCTGCAGGACCCGGCCCAGGCCCGCGCCTACCTGCGGGCGCGCCTGCGCGATCTCGACCATGAAGCCTTCGCCGCGCTGTTCCTGGACACGCAGCACCGCGTGCTGGCCTTCGAAGTGCTGGCCCGAGGCACCCTCAGCGCCGCCAGCGTCTATCCACGCGAGGTGCTCAAGGCTGCGCTGCGGCACAACGCCGCCGCCCTGATTCTGGCGCACAATCACCCTTCCGGCGTGGCCGAGCCGAGCGAGGCCGACCGCGGCCTCACCCAGCGCCTGCGGGACGCCCTGGGCCTGGTCGACATCCGCGTGCTGGACCACTTCGTCATCGGCGAGGGCGAACCGGTATCCTTCGCCGAACGCGGCCTGCTTTGAGACCAATGCAGCCCGGGAGTTGATTCCGGCACGCCTTGCGGCTATGATCTGCGCCCTTTCGCGGAAGCTTTCCGGGATTTTCCCATGTCCAGAGTCTGCCAAGTCACCGGCAAGAAGCCGATTGTTGGTAACACGGTTTCCCACGCCAACAACAAGCGCCGTCGCCGCTTCCTGCCCAATCTGCACACGCACCGCTTCTGGCTCGAGACCGAGCAGCGCTTCGTGAGCCTGCGCGTGTCCGCCAACGGCATGCGCATCATCGACAAGAAGGGCCTCGAAGTCGTGGTCGCAGAAATGCGCGCCCGCGGCGAGAAGGTCTGATAGGAGCGCGCCATGGCCAAGAAGAAAGAACGCGAGAAGATCAAGCTGGTGTCGACTGCCGACACCGGCTTCTACTACACCACCACCAAGAACAAGAAGAACACCCCGGACAAGTTCGAGTTCAAGAAGTACGATCCGATCGTGCGCAAGCACGTGGTGTTCAAGGAAGCCAAGATCAAGTGACGCTTGGCCTTCGGGCCAGACGTCGTCCCGGCGCAGGCCGGGTTCCAGGAGCCCGCCGGCAGGCGGGCTTTTTGCTTTCTGAGGAATCGACCTGAACGGCCGTTCAGGCCCGCGGCCAGGCCGGGATGAGACCCGATGTCTAAAAATAGTCATTGCGGAGGAGTACCCTTGGCACCAGTTCAACCCGTTCCCCACCACTGATCCATGGATTCCGCACCCTCCCTGCAGGATTCGCTGGCGCAGGCCATGATCGACGCCGGCGCCATGTTCCACCGCCGTGGCTGGGTGCCGGCCACGGGAGGGAATTTTTCCGCGCGGCTGGCGTCTGATCGGGTGCTGATCACCGCCTCGGGCGTGCACAAGGGCGAGCTGAAGGAAAGCGACTTCCTGGTGGCGGACCTGGACGGGCGGCCGCTGCAATCCGGACGCAAGTCGTCGTACGAGACCGGGCTGCACATGCAGCTGTATCGTTTCGATCCGGCCATTGGCGCGGTGCTGCACGTGCACACCGTCGCCAACACGGTGTTGTCGCGCCGGCTGGACCGCGTGGTCCTGACCGGTTATGAGTTGCTGAAGCTGTTGCCGGGCCATCCCGATCCCGCTTCGCGGGTCGAGATCCCGGTACTCGGGAACGACCAGGACATCGCGCGCTTGAGCGCAAGGGTCGACGCCCTGATGAAGGAGGAGATGAAAATACCGGCGTATTTAATCGCCGGCCACGGGCTTTACGCCTGGGGCGATAACGTGGCGCAGGCGCGGCACCGCGTCGAAGCGCTGGAATTCATGCTGGAATGTGAGTTATGGAGTGGGAGGTAGGGCTATGAGTGAACTGCGTATTTACGAGGAGTCCGGCAAGCCGGTCGCCACGTACACCAATTTCGAGGACATCCGCAGCCACCTGGAGAAGGTCGGCGTGCAATTCGAGCGCTGGGAGGCGAGCCATCCGCTGGATGCGCATGCCACCCAGGACGAGGTGATCGAGGCCTATCGCACCTCGGTCAACCGCCTGATGAACCAGTACGGCTTCAAGTCGGTGGACGTGATCGGCCTGACGCCGGACAACCCGCAGAAGGACGCGCTGCGCCAGAAGTTCCTCAGCGAGCACACCCACGACGAGTTCGAGGTGCGCTTCTTCGTCGACGGCGAGGCGCTGTTCTACATCCGCGACGGCGGCCGGGTCCACGGCGTGCTGTGCACGCGCGGCGACCTGATCTCGGTGCCGTCGATGGTGCGCCACTGGTTCGACATGGGCCCGCAGCCCAAATTCAAGGCGATCCGCCTGTTCATCACGCCGGAAGGCTGGGTGGCCAACTACACCGGCGACAAGATCGCCGAACGCTTTCCGCGCCTGGAAGAGCCGCACTACCACCTGCGCCACGCCGCTTGAACTGCCGGGAATCGGGAATCGAGAGAGGGGAATCGTAAAATCGCTCAGGCTGTTGCGATTCCCTGTTCCCCTATCCCCATTTCCCGTCATGATCAAAGCCATCGTCACCGACATCGAAGGCACGACCTCGTCGATCGACTTCGTCCACCAGTCGCTGTTTCCCTACGCCAAGGCGCATCTGCGCGCGTTCCTGCGAGCGCACGCGTCCGAGCCGGCGGTGGCCGGGCAGATCCGCGAAACGGGGCGCATCGAAGGCCGGGAGCTCGATGTGGAGCAGGCGGCCACGGTGCTGGAACGCTGGATCGACGAGGACCGCAAGCTGACGCCGCTGAAGGCGCTGCAGGGCATGATCTGGGCGCAGGGCTATGCCGCCGGCGAGCTGAAGGGCCATGTCTATCCGGATACGCCGGTGCATCTGCGCCGCTGGCACCAGCAGGGCAAGCGGCTCTACGTTTACTCGTCCGGCTCGGTCGAGGCGCAGAAGCTGATCTTCGGCCATTCCGACGCCGGCGACCTGACGCCGCTGTTTTCCGGCTATTTCGATACGCGCATCGGCGGCAAGCGCGAGGCGGACTCCTATCGCGCCATCCTCAAGGAACTGGCGCTGCCGGGCGGGGACGTGCTGTTCCTGTCCGATGTGGGCGAGGAACTGGATGCCGCGCGCAGCGCCGGTCTGCACACCTGCCAGCTGCTGCGCGACGCGCAGGCCAGGCCTTTCGCGCAGCACCCGCAGGCGCGCGATTTCGCTGAAGTAAGCGTTTCCTGAAGCGGCTTGCGGCTGCCGCGCAGCCGCCTCAGGCGCGCGTGCCGATCAGCGCGAACACGCGGTGCGGCACGCGCAGCGGGTCGACCGGAAAATCCCGTTCCAGCATGGCCGCGTGCTCATGGTCGAACAGCACCACGCGCTCCGGCGGCAGGCTCGCCGCCACGCCGGCGCTGGCGCGGATGCGCCCCCGCCAGGCTTCGCGGCTGTAGAGCACGGTTTCGTCGTAGGAGAAAGACTCCAGCGCCTCGAATCCGGCCAGCGCCAGGTCGGCGAACCAGCGCGGGTGGATGCCGCTGCCGCCGGCCAGATGCCAGGCCGGGTTGTGTTTCAGGATCAGCGCCTCGGTGGCGGCGACGACATTGCCGGGCAAAGGCAGCCAGTCGAAGTGCGCGATCAGCACCCGTCCGCCCGGGTGCAGCAGGCGGCGCACCTCGGCGGCGGCGCGCGGCCGGTCGAACCAGTGCCAGCACTGCCCGGCGCTGACCAGGTCGAATTGCGCATCGGGATAGCCGGTGGCTTCGGCGCGCGCCACGCGGTATTCGACCTGCAGGTCTTCGGCGCGGTCCAGCGCGCGCGCCTGCTCCAGCAACAGCGGCGACACGTCCAGGCCGGTGGCCAGGCTGCCGTTGCGCGCAAAGCCGCGCGCCAGCGAACCGGTGCCGGTACCCAGGTCCAGCACGCGCTGCCCCGGGATGCCCAGTCCCAGCGCGCGCAACCGCTCGAACAGCGACGGCGGAAAGCCGGCGCGGTGCCGCGCGAAATCCTCGGCGGTGCGGCCGAAGTCGACTTGGGGCTGCGCAGTTGCCAGAGCGTCCATGACCGTCTCCTCGCCGGATTTCGTGCCACCGCCGGTAGTGCCCGGCTTCCTTGCCGATCGCGCCGTCGCGGCGCGGGCCTGCTCAGGCCGTAGTGTGGGCTTTTTCCCAGCACCAGTGCCAGGGCTCGTAAAGATAGCCGTAGCGGTTGCCCCGTGGATAGGACAGGCGGAAACCGAAGCGGTTCGCCTCGCGGCTGAGCCAGGCGTAGGCCTCGGTGCGCTCGAAGTCCTCTTCCAGCGCCGGCGTGTCGCGGGCGCCGATGTCCACCGCGCGGCCGCTGTGGTGTTCGCTGCAGCCGGGCGGGGCGTTCACCGTCAGGATTTCGGCGATGCCACGGCCTTTGGCCAGCTTGCCGCGGATCAGCGCCAGCTGGAAATCGAAGCTGCGGAAGGCCGAGATCAGCAGCAGTTCCACCCCGTCGCCTGCCGCCGCGTCGCGCATCTCCAGCCAGGCTTGCGCCGCCGGCGCCAGCAGGAACTTGTCGCGGCCGTCGGTGCCCAGGCCGACATAGCGCAGGCTGCGGGCGTCGCCGAACAGCGGCAGGCCGCGGGCGCGCAGCAGGGCGGGGTCGGCGCCCAGCTCCTGCAGCGTGGCCTGCACGCGCTGGCGCAGGCCGGGGCGGCGCGGCGTGCCGCCCATCAGGCGGCCCGCAGCTTTTCGCGCCAGCCGTAAGCCGGCTCGCCGATGACGATGAAGCCCGGGTTGAGCAGGTCCGCCTTCTGGTTGTAGCGCAGCGGCGCCCAGTCCGGCAGCGTCCACACCGTGGCGCCGGCCTGCTCCGCCACGCAGTGGCCGGCGGCGGTGTCCCACTCCGAGGTGGGGCCGGTGCGCGGGTACAGGTCGGCCGAGCCCTCTGCCACCAGGCAGAACTTGAGCGAGCTGCCGCGGCTTAGCGTCTGGTGCTGCGGCGCGTGGGCCAGGAAGGCATCGAGCGCGGCGTCGCGGTGCGATTTGCTCACCACCAGCGTCGGCGGCGCCGCGGTGCCGCGCGTGTGGATGGCCTGGCGCTGGCCGTCGCGGATGCGGAAGGCGCCGACGCCCTGTGCCGCCAGGTAGCTCACGCCCAGCGCCGGCGCGTGCACCACGCCGAGGATCGGCCGGCCCTGCTCGATCAGCGCGATGTTGACGGTGAATTCGCCGTTGCGCTTGACGAACTCCTTGGTGCCGTCGAGCGGATCGATCAGCCAGTAGCGCTGCCACTGGCGGCGCGTCTCGTAGGGAATGTCCGCCGCTTCTTCGGACAGGCAGGGCCAGGCCGGCTGGAGCGCGCCGAGCGCATCGACGATGCAGTGGTGCGCCGCCAGGTCCGCCTGGGTCAGCGGCGACTGGTCTTCCTTGTGCTGCACCGCGAAGTCGGTGTCGTAAACCTGCAGGATGGCGCGGCCGGCCTGCTCGGCGATGGTCAGGGTCTGTTGCAGCAGAGCGGCGAGCGTCATGAGCGGCGAGGGAAGGCAAGGGGGTCAGGGATTATCATAGCCGCATGAACGCCGCCGCCGCCGCAAGCCTGGAATGGAGCCGCATCGATCACGTCCTGCTCGACATGGACGGCACGGTGCTGGACCTCGCCTTCGACACGCATTTCTGGCGTGACCTGGTGCCGCAGCACTACGCCCAGGCGCAGGGCATCAGCGAGGAGCAGGCGCGCGCGCGGCTGGAGCCGCATTTCACCGGCCTGCAGGGCAAGCTGGAGTGGTACTGCCTGGATCACTGGAGCCGGCTCACCGGGCTCGACGTGGCGCAGCTCAAGGTCAACGCGCGGGCGCACATCGCCGTGCTGCCGGGCAGCGAGGCGTTTCTCGATGCGGTGCGCGCCAGCGGGCGCCCGCTATGGCTGGTGACCAATGCGCACCGCGGCAGCTGGCAGCTGAAGATGGAGCAGACCGGGCTGGCGGGGCATTTCGACCGCATCCTGTGTGCGCACGACTTCGGCATGCCCAAGGAGGACCCGCGCTTCTGGCCGGCGCTGCGCGCGGCGCACGGCTTCGAGCCGCGGCGGGCCTTGTTTGTCGACGACAGCCTGCCGGTGCTGCGCACCGCGCGCGATTACGGCTTTGGCGCGGTGGTGGCGATCCGCCATCCGGACTCCTCGCAGCCGAAGCGGCTGATCGAGGAGTTTGCGGCAGTGGACCGCCTGGGCGAGTTGCTGCCGATCGGCTGAGGGTGGTCGGGTCAAGCGCAGCGGACCCGACACGGATGCGCAGCGCGCCGGCGCCAGCCCCGATACGCCCCTGCAGCAACCAACCCGGGACCGGCCCGGGCTGAGCGGTACGTCCGCTACGGGTCCGCTCCGGCTCAGCGCCGTACCGGCCGCGTGCTGCGCGGCGGCCGGCGGCCACCGCCACCAGGCCGTCCACCGCCGCCGCGCCGTGGCGGCCGCCCGGAGCGGTCGCGGTGTACGCGCGGCGGCACCACGTAGTCCGGGGCCATCAGTTCGGGAGTCAGCGGCGTCTGCGGAATGCGCATGCCGATCAGCTTCTCGATCTCCGGCAGCGAATAGACATAGGTTTCGCAGCACAGCGAGATGGCGTCGCCGGAGGCGCCGGCGCGCGCGGTACGGCCGATGCGGTGCACGTAGTCCTCGGCGTCCTGCGGCAGGTCGTAGTTGATGACGTGGGTCACGTCCGGGATGTGCAGCCCGCGCGCGGCGACATCGGTCGCCACCAGCACCGGCAGCTGGCCCAGCTTGAACTCGCCCAGCAGGCGCTCGCGCTTGTTCTGCGGCACGTCGCCGGACAGCACGCCGGCCTCGTAGCCGTTGGCCTTGAGAGCGGCTTCCACTTCCTCGGCGCCGCGCTTGGTGTTGACGAACACCAGCGTGCGGGTCATCGCCTTCTGCCGCATCAGGCCCACCAGCAAGGGCAGCTTCTCGTCGTTGGCGACATGGATCAGGGTCTGCCGCACGCGCTCGGCGGTGACCTGCTCCGGCTCGATCTGCACGCGCGCCGGATTGTTCATGTGCTCGTAGGCCAGTTCCAGCACGCGGTGCGACAGCGTGGCCGAGAACAGGTAGTTCTGGCGCGCGCCGGGCTTGGGCATGCGCCGCATCAGGTAGCGGATGTCGTCGATGAAGCCCAGGTCGAACATGCGGTCGGCCTCGTCCAGCACCAGCACCTCGACACCCTTGAGCACGTACAGGCCCTGCTTGAAGTAGTCGATCAGGCGGCCGGGGGTGCCGATGAGGATGTCGACGCCGGCGGCGATGGCCTGCTTCTGCGTTTCGTAGCCGGTGCCACCGTAGACCACCGTCATGCGCAGGCCGGTGTGCGCGCCGAGCTGCAGCGCGTCGTTGTAGATCTGCAGGGCCAGTTCGCGCGTCGGTGCCAGCATATAGGCGCGCGGCTGGCCGTCCTCGCCCACGCGCGGCTGGGTCAGCAGCAGGTTCATGGTGGCCAGCAGGAAGGCCGCGGTCTTGCCGGTGCCGGTCTGGGCCTGCCCGGCCAGGTCCTGGCCCTGCAGCGCCAAGGGCAGCGTTGCCGCCTGGATCGGCGTGCAATGGCTGAAGCCCAGCGCGGCCAGGCCGGATTTGAGGCTGGGATGCAGCGGCAGGCTATCGAACGAAACCTCGCTCAGATGCTGGGGTCTGACAATTTGTGGAGCGTGAGTGCCGTCGGAGGCTTGCATTTGCTCTTCAGTTGGATTGAAATAGGCTTAATCAAAGCGGCTGCCGCGTCTTCCTGGTCTCGAATGACACGTGCGTACAGCCGATCCGCGGAAATTCTTCCAGTATCTTAAATCAGATCATTTCGGAACGCGCATTGATTTGCTGCGTGTCCGCCCCACTCTCGACGGCATACGGCCTGCCGCCGCCCCTGTTTGGACCTCCCAATCGGGTTAATACCGGAGTCAAGAAATGAGTGAACACATCTCGCCCGTCACTGACGCGTCCTTTGACCAGGACGTGCTGAAATCGGCTGTCCCTGTGCTGGTCGATTTCTGGGCGGAATGGTGCGGTCCGTGCCGCATGATCGCGCCGGTGCTGGAGCAGATCGCCGCTGAATCTGCCGGCAAATTGAAGATTGTGAAGCTCAACGTCGACGAAAATCCGCAAACGCCGCCGAAGTTTTCCATCCGCGGCATCCCCACCCTGATTCTCTTCAAGGACGGCCAAGTGGCCGCCACCCAGGTGGGCGCCGTACACAAGGCGCAGCTGGCCGCGTTCGTGCAGCCGCATCTGGCAGCGAGCTAACCGGCCCCGCCTCCACCCCAGCCTCACCCAGTCTGACATTTCATGATCAAGCATCGCCGCCGCCCCCAGTATTCCAATAACCGTGACAACGGCAATAACGGAAACAACAACGGCAATAACGGCAACAACAACGGCAACCACAACGGCAACTACATCGGTAGTGGGCGCCCGCCGGTGGAGATGGATGACGAGTTCGAGGATGGCGGCACCGCGGTAGCGGCGCCGCCGCGCCGGCGCGAGGCGCAGGTGGGTGAGGACGGCACGATCATCGAGGACGAGGACACCGGCAGCGGCGAACAGCGCCCGCTGGAGCCGCCCAAGGTCCTGCATATCGCAGAACTGAAGCGCAAGACCGCGGCCGAGCTGCTGGAGACGGCCGAAGCGATGGGCCTGGAGAATGTGGCCCGCGCGCGCAAGCAGGACGTGGTGTTCCAGCTGCTGCGCCACGCCGCGCGCCGCGGCGACCATGTCTACGCCGAGGGCGTGCTGGAAATCATGTCGGACGGCTACGGCTTCCTGCGCGGCCCCGACAGCTCCTACCTGGCCGGCCCGGACGACGTCTACATCTCGCCCAGCCAGATCCGGCGCTTCGCGCTGCGCACCGGCGACACCGTCGCCGGCCGCATCCGCCCGCCCAAGGACAACGAACGCTACTTCGCCCTGCTCAAGGTCGACACGATCAACTACGAGGCGCCCGAGGTCAGCAAGAAGAAGGTCAACTTCGAGAACCTGACCCCGCTGTTCGCCGACGAGCGCTTCGTCATGGAGCGCGGCAACGGCACCACCGAGGACATCACCGCGCGCGTCATCGACATCGTGGCGCCGTTCGGCAAGGGCCAGCGCGGCCTGATCGTGTCGCCGCCCAAGGCCGGCAAGACCATGCTGATGCAGAACATCGCACAGTCGATCGCCGCCAACTACCCGGACGTGTACCTGATCGTGCTGCTGATCGACGAGCGCCCGGAGGAAGTCACCGACATGCAGCGCACCGTGCGCGGCGAAGTGATCAGCTCGACTTTCGACGAGCCGGCCACCCGCCACGTGCAGGTCGCTGAAATGGTGATCGAGAAGGCCAAGCGCCTGGTCGAGCACAAGCGCGACGTGGTGATCCTGCTCGACTCCATCACCCGTCTGGCGCGCGCCTACAACACCGTGGCGCCGTCCTCCGGCAAGGTGCTGACCGGCGGTGTCGACGCCAACGCCCTGCAGAAGCCCAAGCGCTTCTTCGGCGCCGCGCGCAACATCGAGGAAGGCGGCTCGCTGACCATCATCGCCACCGCCCTGATCGACACCGGCTCGAAGATGGACGAGGTGATCTACGAGGAATTCAAGGGCACCGGCAACATGGAGCTCCACCTGGAGCGCCGCATCGCCGAGAAGCGCGTGTTCCCCGCCATCAACATCAACCGTTCCGGCACCCGCAAGGAAGAGCTGATGCTGGAGCCGAACGAGCTGCAGAAGGTGTGGATCCTGCGCAAGCTGCTGCACCAGATGGACGAGCTGGCGGCAATGGAGCTGCTGTTCGACCGCATGCGCGGCACGAAGACCAATGCCGAGTTCTTCGACTCGATGAAGCGCAATTGAGCTGAGCGTTCGCTGAGCAAAAAGGCCGGGCTCCAAGCCCGGCCTTTTTTTTGTTGCTTTGCCTTCTGCCCGCGAAAGCGGGGAAGGCTCGAAGCGGCGCGGCTATTCCTGCGCCGCCACCCGCCAGGCGGGCCCGCGCCGTTCCGCCGGCTGCTCCGGCTTCAGGGGAACCGCCTGCTGTGCCGGCGCGCCGGGCTCGATGCGGGACGCCGGCGGCTGTCCCGGCAGTGCCAGTGACAGCACCAGGATCGCCGACAGCGACGCCCCGATGGCGGCCAGCAGCAGCAGGATGTCGCGCAGCACCTCCACGACCGCGTGATCTTCCGGGCCGGACTCGCCAAGTCCGGCCTGGTGCATGACCGGGCTCACCGCAGCACCCCCAGCATGCCGACGTGCCCGTACAGCCGTTGCAGTCGGCGCAGCCAGGAACGCAAGCCGCGGCGTTTGCCGGCAAGCGGCTGCGGCCTGACCGCGGGTTGGGAGATGGGGAAGGTATTGGCGAGGCTCATGACGACGCTCCTTGCGGCAATGGCCAGCGGTCTGTTGCATGCGCCTGTCGTATGCAATGATGACGGCTCGGAAACCTTGCAGCGCGGGCATATTGCGCCTGGGAACGTCCCGCTTCAAACGATCATTTGGAACACTTCGCATGAGCCATAAGCATGCAAAAGCGCCTGCCGCCGCTTGACCTGATCCGCGGCTTCGAGGCCGCGGCGCGCCATCTCAGCTTCACCCGCGCGGCGGAAGAGCTGCACCTGACGCAGTCCGCCGTCAGCCGCCAGGTGCAGGCGCTGGAGGCCCATGTCGGCCAGCCCCTGTTCCAGCGCCGCCACCGCGCCCTGCTGCTGACCGAGGCCGGCCAGCTGCTGCAGCAGACCGCCGTCACCATGCTGGCCGACCTGGCGGCCACGCTGGAGCGCATCGCCCAGGAGCGCTCGCACCTGGTCACCGTTACCACCACGGTGAGCTTCGCCTCGCTGTGGCTGGTGCCGCGGCTGCCTTCGTTCCGCAAAGCCTGGCCCGGGGTGGACGTGCGCATCTCGGCCAACAGTTCGGTGGTCGATCTGGCGCGTTCGCGCATCGACGTGGCCATCCGCTATGCGCCGCCGGAACGCGCCCCGGTGGGGGCGCCGCGCCTGTTCGGCGAGGACGTGCTGCCGATGTGCAGCCCGGAGTTGCTGAAAGACCCGGCGCGGCCCCTGCGCGAGCCGGCCGACCTGCGCCACCAGGTGCTGCTGCATTTCGACGATACCGCGCCGCGCCTGGCCATTCTCGACTGGCAGAACTGGCTGGAGGCGATGGGCCTGCCGGAGCTGGAGCCGGCGGGCGTGCTGCGCTTCAGTCACTACGACCAGGTGATCCAGGCCGCGGTGGAAGGGCATGGCGTGGCCTTGGGCCGGCTGCCGCTGATGGAGGCGCAGCTGCGCCGCAGGCAGCTGGTGGCGCCGTTCGAGCTGTCGCGCCTGAAGGGGCGCCCGCCACGCACCGCGCTGGCCTACTACGTGGTGATGGAGCCGGTGGCCGCGGCGCGGCCCGAGGTGCGGCATTTCGCCGAATGGCTGCACAGCGAGGCGGTCGCCGGCGCTGCGGGAAAAGCGCCGGCCTGAGCCGGCGCCTGCCGGTCCTTCCGCCCGTCAAGCGTTGGTCCGCCCGGGAGCGTCCCCGGGGCGGACGTGCCGCCATCAGCCGAGCAGCTTTTCGACAATCAAATCCGCCGCCTGCTCCGCCGTCATGCGCGTCGTATCGATGCGGATCTCGGGCGATTCCGGTGATTCGTACGGCGAGTCGATGCCGGTGAAATTCTTCAGCTCGCCGCTGCGGGCCTTTTTGTAGAGCCCCTTGACGTCGCGCTTCTCGGCCTCGGCCAGCGGGGTGTCGATGAACACCTCGACGAACTCGCCGGCCGGCAGCATCGCCCGCACCATCTCGCGCTCGGCGCGGAACGGCGAGATGAAGGCGGTGATGGCGATCAGCCCGGCGTCGGCCATCAGCTTGGCGACCTCGCCGATGCGGCGGATGTTCTCGATGCGATCCGTCTGGGTGAAGCCCAGGTCCTTGTTGAGCCCGTGCCGGATGTTGTCGCCATCGAGCAGAAAGGTGTGGCGGCCGAGCGAGACGAGCTTCTTCTCGACCAGGTTGGCGATGGTCGACTTGCCCGAGCCGGACAGGCCGGTGAACCACAGCACCGCCGGCTTCTGCTGCTTCAGGCCGGCGCGGACCTCGCGCGTCACGTCCAGCGCCTGCCAGTGCACGTTCTGCGCGCGGCGCAACGAGAATTGCAGCATGCCGGCCGCGACCGTGGCGTTGCTGAACTTGTCGATCAGGATGTAGCCGCCGAGCGTGCGGTTGTCGGCATAGGCCTCGAACGGGATCGCGCGGTCCAGCGTCACCACCGCCACGCCGATCGCGTTGAGTTCCAGCGTCTTCGCCGCCATGTGCTCCAGCGTGTTGACGTTGACCTGGTACTTGGGCGCGGCAACCGTGGCGGTGACGGTGCGCGTGCCGATCTTCAGCCAGTACGGCCGGCCCGGCACCAGCGCTTCGTCGGACATCCAGACGATGGTCGACTCGAACTGGTCGGCGACCTGCGTCGGCTCGTCGGCCTTGGTGATCACGTCGCCGCGCGAGCAATCGATCTCGTCGGCGAAGCACAGGGTGATCGACTGGCCGGCGACCGCACGCTCCAGATCGCCGTCGAAGGTGACGATGCGCGTGACGCTGCTGGTCTTGCCGCTGGGCAGCACCCGCACCGCGTCGCCCTTGGCGATCACGCCGCTGGCGATGAGGCCGGAGAAGCCGCGGAAATCCAGGTTCGGCCGGTTGACCCACTGCACCGGCAGGCGGAACGGCTTGGCCTGGTCGAGCGTGGTGTCGAGCTCCACCGTCTCCAGGTGCTGCATCAGCGTCGGGCCGCTGTACCAGGGCATGTTGGCCGACAAGGCGGTGATGTTGTCGCCCTTGAAGCCGGAGATCGGCATCGGCGTGAAGGCGTTGATGCCGATGCTCGCGGCGAAGGCGCGGTAGTCCTCGACGATGCTCTGGTACCTGGCCTGGTCGTAGCCGATCAGGTCCATCTTGTTGACGGCGAGCACCAGGTTGTGGATGCCGATCAGGTGCGCCAGGTAGCTGTGCCGCCGTGTCTGGGTCAGCACGCCCTTGCGGGCGTCGATCAGGATGATGGCCAGATCGGCGGTCGAAGCGCCGGTCACCATGTTGCGCGTGTACTGCTCGTGCCCGGGAGTGTCGGCGACGATGAACTTGCGCTTCTCGGTGGCGAAGAAGCGGTAGGCGACGT
>CAYVKA010000099.1:0-16612 GCA_964451925.1 uncultured Nevskia sp.
ATCGGGTAGTAGGTGCCGCCCTTGACCGTGGCGTCGTTGGCGACGATCACGCATTCGCGGCCGTGGATGCTGCCGATGCCGGCCACCACGCCGCCGCAGGGCACATCGCCCTGATACATGCCGTGCGCCGCCAGCGGCGACAGTTCCAGGAACGGCGCCCCGGGATCGAGCAAGCCGTCGATGCGCTCGCGCGGCAGCAGCTTGCCGCGCGCCGTGTGCTTCCTGCGCGCGCTGTCGGAGCCGCCCAGCGCGGCCTGCGCCGTGGTGGCGTGCAGCTGCGCCACCAGCTCGCGCATCAGCGCGGTGTTGGCCTGGAATTCCGCGCTGCCGCCACGCAACGCCGAGCGGATCACAGCCATGCTCAGCGGCTCTCGTTGAACAGTTCGCGGCCGATCAGCATGCGGCGGATCTCGGAGGTGCCGGCGCCGATCTCGTACAGCTTGGCGTCGCGCCACAGGCGGCCGGTGGAAAACTCGTTGATGTAGCCGTTGCCGCCCAGCGTCTGGATCGCCTGGCCGGCCATCCAGGTGGCCTTCTCGGCGGAATACAGGATGGCGCCGGCGGCATCCTTGCGCGTGGTCTCGCCACGGTCGCAGGCGCGGGCCACGGCGTAGACATAGGCG
The DNA here is from genome assembly GCA_964451925.1 of uncultured Nevskia sp. Taxonomy (GTDB): domain Bacteria; phylum Pseudomonadota; class Gammaproteobacteria; order Nevskiales; family Nevskiaceae; genus Nevskia. The sequence goes on from CAYVKA010000099.1 coordinate 624, forward strand.
CGGCAGGCGTTGAAGCCCACGTACATGTCGGCCAGCTTGGCCTGCATCAGCTGGAACTCGCCGATGGCCTGGCCGAACTGCTTGCGCTCGTGCACGTAGGGCAGCACCGCGTCGAGGCAGGCGGCCATGATGCCCAGCGGGCCGCCGGACAGCACCACGCGCTCGTAGTCCAGGCCGGACATCAGCACGTTGACGCCGCGGCCCACCGTGCCGAGCACGTTCTCCTCCGGCACCTCGCAGTCGACGAACACCAGCTCGCAGGTGTTGGAGCCGCGCATGCCGAGCTTGTCCAGCTTCTGCGCGGTGGAGAAGCCCTTGAAGCCCTTCTCGATGATGAAGGCGGTGATGCCGCGTGGGCCGCCGGCGGGATCGGTCTTGGCGTAGACGATCAGGGTGTCGGCATCGGGCCCGTTGGTGATCCACATCTTGTTGCCGTTGAGCACATAGCGGTCGCCCTGGTGTTCGGCGCGCAGCTTCATGCTGACCACGTCGGAGCCGGCGCCCGGCTCGGACATGGCCAGCGCGCCGATGTGTTCGCCGCTGATCAGTTTGGGCAGGTACTTGCGCTTCTGCGCCTCGCTGCCGTTCTTGCGCAGCTGGTTGACGCACAGGTTGGAGTGGGCGCCGTAGGACAGGCCGATGGCCGGGCAGGCGCGCGAGATCTCCTCCATCGCCACCACGTGCGCCAGGTAGCCCAGGTTGGTGCCGCCGTACTCCTCCTCCACCGTCAGGCCGAGCAGGCCCAGCTCGCCGAACTTGCGCCACAGCGGGTTGGGGAAGGCATTGTCCTGATCGGCTTGCGCCGCCAGCGGCGCCACCTCGGCCGAGGCGAAGCGCCAGGTCATCTGGCGCAGCTGGTCGATGTCACCGCCCAGATCGAAATTCAGTTCTTTCATGTCAGCGCCTCTCCTGCGCAGCTGCGGGACGCGCCGCCGGCGGGCGTCCGGAAGACGTATTCCCGTCGGCACGCGCCGCCGGGGGAACGCCCTAGAATGGTCCATCCACGCCCCGGCGCGCCATCCGCCGTCATGCTGGGACGGGAACACGGCGGTCGCGGCGGGATGCGCAGCGGAGCATAGCCGGCCCGGGACAAAAAGTGAAGATGGTTTCATTAATTGAAAATATAATCACAACATGAGCTACAAACGTTCAGCGCTGATGGAGGAACGCCTGGCCGAAAACCGCGGGCGCATCCTCAAGGCCGCGCGCCGGCTGGTGGCGCAGGGCGGTTTCCGCGAGGCGCAGATTTCCGCGGTGGCGGAAGTCGCCGGCCTGTCCACCGGCGCCATCTACCGCTATTTCCCGTCCAAGGCGGAGCTGTTCATCGAGGTGCTCACCGCGGCCGTGCGCCACGAGATCGAGATCCTGCGCGCCATCGCCGCGGAGCCGCGGCCGGCGGCACAGCGCCTGGCCGCGGCGGTGGAATCCTTCGCCCGGCGCGCGCTGGAGGGGCCGAACCTGGCTTATGCCTTCATCGCCGAGCCGGTCGATCCGGAAGTGGACACGGCGCGCATCCGCGTGCGGCGCGAATTCGGGGCGGTGTTCGAATCGATCCTGGAGGACGGCATGGCCGGCGGCGAATTCTTCGTGCGCGATGTCGGCGTGGCCGCGGCCTGCATCGTCGGCGCCTTCACCGAAGCGCTGGTGCGCCCGACCGGGCCGGCCCGTCCGGCGGCCGACGAGAAGCGGGCCGGGCTGCTGGTCAAGGCGATCAGCGATTTCTGCGTGCAGGCAGTGCTGCCGGACCAGGCCGGCGGCGGTGCCGCGGCGCGCAAGCCCGCCCGGCGGCGAAAAGGCCGCTGAACGGCGTGCTGTGGCGGGCAGTTGCTGTGGGGGCGGGGCGGGGCGCGTCGCCGGCTTCTTGCCTCAGCTGCCGGGATCAGGGCACCACGATCACCGGGCGCGGTGCGGCACTGGCGAGCTTTTGCGACACGCTGCCCAGCATCAAGCCGGGCATCAGCCCGTGTCCGCGGCGTCCCAGCACTATGACGTCCGCCGAGCAGTCCTCGGCGACTTCAACGATGGCGCCGGCGACATCGCCGGTGCGCGACACCAGTTCGATGTCGTGGATGCCGCGCTGCTGCGCCAGCTGGCGCGCCTGCTGCAGGACTTGCGTTGAGAGGGACTCCAGAAGGTCGCTGATGGAGCCGCCCTCCGCCTCCCTGAATTGCTCCAGTTCCGCGGCGGCAAGGCCGAAGTTGCTGATGACATTGACCAGCCACAGCCGGCCGCCGCACTGCGATGAGATGTCGCAGGCAAATTGCAAGGCGCGCGCGGCCCCGTTGGAACCGTCGATCGCAACCAGGATTCTTTTCATGCTGATCTCCAGGGAATTAGGGGCAGCGTAAACAGGGCGGCCGGATCAAACCTTGACCCATATCAAGCGCAGAATCCGGCCGCCGGTCGGCGATTGCGATGATCTGCATCAATGCCGCCGCAACGAGCGGCGCTAGCATCGAACACATTCAGGGCCAGTCACCGTCAAATCGAGACCCCGTCATGCCCTATGCGAGCAATGAGGATCTGCCGCCGCGGATCAGCGGCCATTTGCCCGGCCATGCGCAGGACATATTCCGCGAAGCGTTCAATCACGCCTGGGTGCAGTACGCTGACGATCCACGGCGGGAGGAAATCGCCTTTCGTGTGGCCTGGGCCGCCGTCAAGAAGGCGGGTTACCGGAAAGCCGATGGCGCCTGGGTCGGTGCCTGACCACGGCGTTCGCCCGCCAGCGGCTTCGAGCGCTTCCATTGACGTATATCAATTCAGGACGGCCCGCCCGGACCTAGCATGCCAGGCACTTCCACTGAATGCCGGATCGTCCCATGCGCACCACCATCCTGATCCTCACCACACTGCTGCTTTCGCTCGGCCTCGGCGGTTGCGGCTACAACAGCCTGCAGAAGCAGGACGAGCAGGTGAAGGCAGCGTGGTCGGAAGTCCTCAATCAGTATCAGCGCCGCGCCGACCTGATTCCCAACCTGGTCAATACCGTCAAGGGTTACGCGGCCCAGGAGGAGCGGGTTCTGACCGAGGTCACCAACGCGCGCGCCAGGGTGGGCAGCCTGCAGGCGGGCCCGGAGCTGATCAACGATCCGCAGGCGTTTGCCCGCTTCCAGCAGGCCCAGGGCGAGCTCGGCGGCGCGCTGTCGCGCCTGCTGGTGGTGTCCGAGAACTACCCCCAGCTCAAGTCCGACGCGGCGTTCCGTGATCTGCAGGCGCAGCTGGAGGGCACCGAAAACCGGATTACAGTGGCCCGCAACCGCTATATCCAGGCGGTGCAGGACTTCAACGTCACCGTCCGCAGCTTCCCCAGCAACCTCACGGCCAAGGCCTTCGGTTACCAGGTCAAGCCCAGTTTCACCGTGGAGAACGAAGCCGAGGCCGCCAAGCCCCCGAAGGTGGACTTTGCCCCGGCGCCAAAAGCCAACTGAGCGGCGCGCACTCCACCGGCGGCCGACATGAAACGATGGCGCGCACTTGCCCTGCTGCTGATGTGCGCGGCTTTCTGCGCACTGGCCAATCAGGCGGTTCCTCCGCTCAAGGCCCACGTCACCGATCTCACCGCGACGTTGACGCCGCAACAGACGCAGGGGCTGGAGCAGACTCTCGACGCGTTCGAGCGGCGCAAGGGCAGCCAGATCGCGGTGCTGATCGTGTCCAGCACGAAGCCGGAGACGATCGAACAATATTCGATCCGCGTGGCCGAGCAATGGAAGCTGGGGCGCGCCGGGATCGATGACGGCGCCATCCTGCTCCTGGCCAGGGATGACCGCACCCTGCGCATCGAGGTCGGATACGGACTGGAAGGAGCCCTCAACGACGCCACCTGCAAGCGCATCATCAGTGAAGTGATCGTGCCGCGCCTTCAGCAAGGGGACTTCTACGGCGGCATTACCGCCGGCATCGAACGCATCATCGGCGTGGTTGACGGCGAGCCCCTGCCCGAGCCCGCGGCAGGCGCGGGCCTCGCCGGCGACGAGGTCCGCCGCGTCGTTCCGGTTGCGGTGATCGCCGCGCTGATCCTGGGGGCCGTGCTGCGCACGGTGCTGGGGCGCCTGCCGGGCGCCGCGGTCACCGGTGTGCTGGTCGGCTTGCTGGTGTGGTGGCTGATCGGCGTGCTGATGCTGGCACTCGGCGCCGCCGTGCTGGCGTTCCTGCTGTCTCTGCTGGGCGGCATCGCCGGTATGGGCGGCTGGGGCGGCGGCGGCTTCAGGGGTGGCGGCGGCTTCCGCGGCGGCGGATTCGGCGGCGGCGGAGCGTCAGGCCGCTGGTAGCGGGGCATGGTCCGCCGGGCGCGGGCAAAGGCCCTGTTTGCAGGTTGCGCCATGCAAAAACTTGCCCGGACTCCGGAGTACACCCCTTGATCTTTGCCGGCCCGTCCCCAAGAATTGGCAGCCTTCATGGGAGAGTGCTAACAGTCCTGTAGAGCCTGTGGCCGTAATTCTGTGAAAAACACTGCGCAGTCAACTGCTTAGAGGAGTTTTAGTATGAAGCTACGTCCCCTGCACGATCGCGTGATCGTGAAGCGTCTGGAAGAAGAGAAGAAAACCGCTGGCGGCATCATCATCCCGGACCAGGCCGCGGAGAAGCCGCTGAAGGCCGAAGTGGTCGCGGTTGGCCCCGGCAAGATCACCGACGACGGCAAGCTGCAGGCGCCGGACGTCAAGAAGGGCGATCAGGTCCTGATCGGCAAGTACTCGGGCACCGAGGTGCGCGTCGAAGGCGAGGACCTGGTGGTCCTGCGCGAAGACGACATCATGGCCGTCTTCACCAAGTAAGACCCCGAATACCGATTAACGAGGAAACAGAACATGGCAGCCAAAGAAGTTAAGTTCGCCGACGACGCCCGCAGCCGCATGGCCGCCGGCGTTAACGTGCTCGCGAACGCAGTCAAGGTCACCCTCGGCCCCAAGGGCCGCAACGTCATTCTCGACAAGTCCTTCGGTGCCCCCACCGTGACCAAGGACGGCGTCAGCGTGGCCAAGGAAATCGAGCTGAAGGACAAGTTCGAGAACATGGGCGCCCAGCTGGTGAAGGAAGTGGCCTCCAAGACCTCCGACGCCGCCGGCGACGGCACCACCACCGCCACCGTGCTGGCCCAGGCCATCCTCAACGAGGGCCTGAAGTCGGTCGCCGCGGGCGTGGACCCGATGGACATCAAGCGCGGCATCGACAAGGCCGTCGAGGCCCTCACCGCCGAGATCAAGAAGATCTCCGTGCCGTGCAAGGACCGCAAGGCCATCGCCCAGGTCGGCACCGTGTCGGCCAACAGCGATGAGGCGATCGGCGAGATCATCGCCAACGCCATGGACAAGGTCGGCAAGGAAGGCGTCATCACCGTCGAAGACGGCTCCGGCCTGGAGAACGAGCTGGACGTGGTCGAAGGCATGCAGTTCGATCGCGGCTACCTCAGCCCGTACTTCATCAACAACGCGCAGAGCCAGCAGGTCGAGCTGGAAAACCCGCTGATCCTGATCAACGAGAAGAAGATCTCCAACATCCGCGAGCTGCTGCCGGTGCTGGAAGGCGTGGCCAAGTCCGGCCGTCCGCTGCTGATCATCGCCGAAGACGTCGAAGGCGAGGCGCTGGCCACCCTGGTGGTCAACAACCTGCGTGGCATCCTCAAGGTCGCGGCCGTCAAGGCCCCGGGCTTCGGCGACCGCCGCAAGGAAATGTTGAAGGACATCGCCATCCTCACCGGTGGCCAGGTCATCGCCGAGGAAATCGGCCTGTCGCTGGAGAAGGCCACCGTGGCCGATCTGGGCACCGCCAAGAAGGTGCAGATCACCAAGGAAAACACCACCATCATCGACGGCGCCGGCGCGGCCAAGGATATCGAGGCCCGCGTCAAGGAAATCCGCCAGCAGCGCGATGACGCCACCAGCGACTACGACCGCGAGAAGCTCGACGAGCGCATCGCCAAGCTCGCCGGCGGCGTGGCCGTGATCAAGGTCGGTGCCGCCACCGAAGTGGCGATGAAGGAAAAGAAGGCCCGCGTCGAAGACGCCCTGCACGCCACCCGTGCGGCCGTCGAGGAAGGCATCGTCCCGGGCGGCGGCGTCGCCCTGGTGCGCGCCTCCAAGGTGCTGGACAAGCTGAAGGGTTCCAATGACGACCAGACGGTCGGCATCAAGATCCTGCAGCGCGCCATCCAGGAGCCGCTGCGCCAGATCGTGAAGAACGCCGGCGAAGAGGCCTCCGTGGTGCTGAACAAGGTGCTGGAAGGCAAGGACGCGTTCGGTTACAACGCGGCCAACGGCACCTACGGCGACCTGCTCGACCTGGGCATCATCGACCCGGCCAAGGTGACCCGTCTGGCGCTGCAGAACTCGGCCTCCGTGGCCGGCCTGCTGCTGACCACCGAAGCCATGGTGGCCGAGCTGCCGAAGAAGGACGAGCCGGCGATGCCGGCCGGCGGCGGCATGGGCGGCATGGGCGGCGACTTCTAAGTCCCGCTTCAGCGCAACACCAGGCTGCACCGCTGTAACACAAGGCCCCGGCAACGGGGCCTTGTTTTTTTGCGTCGCCGCCAGGCGCCGCAAGCCGGTTTCGCCAGCGCAACCGGGCCGGCGGCGCCGGCACATCCCTCGGCGGTCCCGATCGGCATCCGCTGAGCCTTGCCTGCGCGCCGGCCGGCCGCGACAATCGCTGAGCCATGAAAAAGCCGGGACGTGATACCCGGCGATCATTCCACCATCGAGAGGAGAGCCGCCGTGATCGGTTACGTCACCCTGGGCACCAACAACATGCAGCGCGCCGCCGCGTTCTACGATGCGCTGCTCGGCGATCTGGGCGCCAAGCGGATCATGGATTTCGGCGAATTCATCGTCTGGTCCAACGGCGGCTGCGGCCTGTCGCTGGCCAAGCCCTACGACGGCAAGCCCGCCACGGTCGGCAACGGCGTCATGGTGGCGCTGGGCGTCGACAGCCGGGAAAAGGTCGACGCCCTCTACCGGCGGGCGCTGCAGCTCGGCGGCACCGACGAAGGCGCGCCCGGTGCGCGCAGCGACAACTTCTACGCCGCCTATTTCCGCGACCTCGACGGCAACAAGCTCAACGCGTTCTTCATGAACTGAGCGGCGCACTGGCCCGCGGCGGCAGACCGGACCATGTTCCTGTCGGTGCGCAACAAGTGCTGCCCCGGCTGCGGCGCCTCGCACCATGCGCTGCTGCCGGAGATGCAGCTCGGCGGCGGCTCGGTGGCCGGCGCCATCTTCGCCGGCATCGCGCCGGAGCTGGTGGTATGGCTGGCGGTCGGCGTCGGCCTGCTCGCCGGGGGGCTGCTTGGTGTCACCGTCGGCATCGCCGCGTTCGGGCTGCTGCTGTGGGGCGCCTGGCGGCTGGAGCGCAAGCTGACGGTGTACTTGTGCCCGCTGTGCGGGCGCAAGTCACGGTACGCCGAGCTGGCCGAGGCCAAATAGGCGGGCCGCCAGCTCCAGTTTACAAAACGACCGATCGTGCTATTATCGCCCTATGAGCAAAGGCGAACAGACCCGCAGGAACATCCTCAACCGCGCCCTGGCCATGGCCAGCGAGGTGGGCATGGAGGGCCTGTCCATCGGCGCGCTGGCAGAAGAGGCGCGGCTGTCCAAGAGCGGCTTGTTTGCCCACTTCAAGTCGAAGGAGGCGCTGCAGCTGGAAGTGCTGCAGGAAGCGATCAACCGCTTCACCGCCCAGGTGGTGCAGCCGGTGCTGGCGGCGCCGCGCGGCGAAGCGCGCCTGCGCCTGCTGTTCGACCGCTACCTGGAGTGGCTGCGCGGCGAGGATGACCGCCTCGGCTGCCCGTTCCAGAAGATGGCCGCGGAATACAGCAACCGCTCGGGCCCGGTGCGCGACCGCCTGGTGGAGTCGATGAACGACTGGCGCGAGCAGGTGGCGCGCGTGGTCTCGTCCGCGGTGTCCGCCGGCTACCTGCGCGCCGATCTCGACGTCGGCGTGTTCGTGCACGAGTTCGCCGGCATCGCCATGGTGTTCCAGCAATCCTGCCGCCTGCTGCGCGACCCTCAGGCCGAGGCCCGGGCGCGCAAGGTGTTCGAGGCGCTGCTGCTGCGCAGCCGCAGCGTGCCCGCCTAGGTTCCCCCCCCGTCCAGCTTTTCCGCAACGGAGTTTCCCCATGTCCACGCTGACCCAGGTTCCGGCCCAGTTTTCCACCAAAAAAAGCACGAACGTTCGATCTAAAAATGCCGATGATTTCATCACCCTGCGACGCATCATGCCCTGGCTGGGACGGTTCGCTCCCGGGCTCGCCGCCGGCCTGGCGCAGCGCCTGTTCTTCACGCCGCCGCGGGCGCCGCTGCGCGAGGCCGAGCGGCTCATTCTGGAGGGCGGCCGGCGCTTCCGCATCGAAGCCGATGGCCGGCCGCTGGTGGGCTGGCGCTGGGGTGAAGGCCCGGTGGCGCTGCTGGTGCACGGCTGGGGCGGCCACGCCGGCCAGATGACGGAGCTGGTGGCGCCGTTGGTCGGCGCCGGCTTCGAGGTGGTGGCGATCGATCTGCCGGGCCATGGCGAGTCGTCCGGCGACCGCTCCTCCATCGTGCATTTCGCCGGCGCCATCGAAGCCGTGGCGCGTTACCTGGCCGAAGTCGACGTGCTGATCGCCCATTCCTTCGGCGGCGCCGGCGCCACGCTGGCGCTGTCGCGCGGGCTGCGCCTGCGCCGCGCCGTGTTCGTGGCGCCGGTGGCGCGCTTCGACGGCGTGTGGGCGCGCTTCCGCGACAGCCTCGGCCTGTCGCCGTCGGTATGGCGGCGCGTGCTGCGGCGCTCCGAGCTGTGGCTGGGCCTGGGTTTCAACGGCATCGAGCCGGTGGCGCTGGCACCGCGCTTGTCGCTGCCCCTGCTGGTGCTGCACGACGCCAGCGACCGCGAGGTGCCGTTCAGCGAGGGAGAGGCGCTGGCCGCCGCCTGGCCCGGAGCCGCGCTGCGGCCGCTGGAAGGGCTGGGCCACCTGCGCCCGCTCAAGGATCCCGGCAGCGTTGCCGCGGCGGTGGACTTCGTCGCCCGCCGCGCGGCGCCGCGTCCGCGGCGCGAGGCGCTCGCCGCGGCGCTGCCCTGATTTTTTTCGGCGCCGCGGGAATGTCCCGCGGCGCCTTCAACCGGAGGAGACACCACTATGAAACTCTATGCCGACCCGATGGCCTGCTCGCTGGCGTCCCACGTGGCGCTGGTGGCGGCCGGCCTGCCGCATGAAATCGTCTGGATCGACCTCAAGACCTGGGGCGACCCGGCCGCCAAGCGCACCGAGGATGGGCGCGATTTCCTCGACATCAATCCCAAGGGCCAGGTGCCGGTGCTGGAACTGGACGACGGCAGCCGGCTCACCGAAGGCAGCGCCATCCTGCAGTACATCGGCGACCGCGCGCCGCAGTCGCAGCTGGTGCCGCCCGCCGGCACGGCGCAGCGCTACCAGCAGCAGGAGTGGCTCAACTTCATCGCCACCGAGCTGCACAAGGCGGTGTTCAGTCCCTATTTCGGGGCCGACAAGCAGCAGCGCCTGCCGCCGGAGGCGGTGAGGCAGCACGCGCTGGACATCCTGGCCCGCCGCTTCGACTACCTGGAGAGCCGCCTGCGCGGCCGGCGCTACCTGATGGGCGACGGCTTCACCGTGGCCGATGCCTATCTGCTGGTGATCCTCAACTGGGCGCTGCACGCCAGGGTGGAGCTGGCGCGCTGGCCCGCCATCGCCGCCTACTGCAAGGCGGTCAACGAACACCCGGCGGTACGCCAGGTGCAGCGCCAGGAGCGCGAGCTACGCACGCGGCTGCTGGCAGCTTAGACCGCCGCCGGCGCCGGGCTCAGGTGAAGCGCAGCGGGCTGCACGGCGCCAGGTCCAGGCTCGGCGCGCGGCCGGTCAGCAGCTCGGTCACCAGCTGCGCGGTGATCGCCGACAGGCTCACGCCGAGCATGCCGTGGCCGGTGGCCAGGCTCAGGTTGGAATAGCCGGGGGCGCGGCCGATGATCGGCAGGTCGTCATAGGTCATCGGCCGCCAGCCCTGCCACTGCTCCTCCACCGCCGGGCCTTCGGGCTGCTCCAGGTATTCGGCGGCGCCGCGCTTCAGGGCCTGCAGCCGGCGCGGGTTGAGGCTGCTGTCGTAGCCGGAGAATTCCATGGTGCTGCCCAGGCGGTAGCCGCTGTCCCAGGCGGTGACGCAGACGCTGCGCTCCTGCAGCACCAGCGGGATGCGCGGCGCGCGCTGCGGGCGCGAATAGGTGATGGAGTAGCCCTTGCCGGGCTGGATCGGCAGGCGCAGCCCGAGCTGCCGGCCGAACTCAGGCGACCAGGCCCCCAGCGCCAGCAGCACCTCGTCCGCCGCCAGCTCGCCCTGGGTGGTGGCAACGCCGGCGATGCGCCCGCGGTCGCTGCGCAGGCCCCGCACCGCGGCCTGTTCAACGATGCGCCCGCCGGCTTCGCGCACTACGCGCGCCAGCTCCGCCACATAGCGGTCGGGGCGCAGCCGCGCGTCGCCGCAATGCCAGTGGCCGCCGGCCATGCCCTCCTTCAAGGCCGGCTCCATCGCGCGCAGCGCCGCGCCGTCGCGCAGCTCCACCGGCACACCCAGCTCGCGCAGCAGGGCGTAGTCGCGCTCCGCCCTGGCCAGGCCCTGCGCGGTGCGCCAGACATACAGCGTGCCGCTGTCGGCGAATTCGCAATGCAGGTTCTCGTCGCGGATCAGCTGGCCGAGCCGCTCGCGCGAGCGCAGTAGCAGCGTGCTCTTGACCTGCGCCGTGCGGCGGAAGTCGTGCTCGTTGCAGCGCCGCGCGAACTGCAGCATCCAGCCCAGCAGCTGCGGGTCGAGGGTCGGCTTGACGTAGAACGGCGCGTCGCGCTTGAGCATCCACTTCAGCGCCTTGGCCACGGTGCCGGGCGCGTGCAGCGGCAGGTGGCTGGGGGTGATGGTGCCGCAGTTGCCGCGCGAGCTGCCGTGGCCGGTGCGGCCCTGGTCGAGCACGGTGACACCACGCCCGGCGCGCAGCAGGAACAGCGCGCTGCACAGGCCGATGACGCCGCCGCCGAGAATCAGCACGTCGCTGCGCGCGGCGCTCATCGGCCGGTGCTCCGGCGCTTGCGGGAACGGGGTGGGGCGGTGCGTGCGCTGCTCATCGGTGGGCGTGCCGGCTGCTGCGGGGGCGCCATTTTGGCACCGCCGCCGGCGCGGCGCTGCCACCGCCGCGCGATTTGCGCGCCGATAAGCTCTAAACTTTGCGCCGCATGGAGGAGTTGCTCAACCAGTTGCAGCCGATCGCCAGCCCCGGCAGCGCCGCGCTGCTGCCGCGCCTGCTGCGCGCCAGTCCGTTTGTCGCCGGCGTGTTCACCCGCCAGGCCGAGTGGGCGCAGGCGCTGCTGCGCGGCGGCGAGCTGGAACGCGCGGCGGCGCCCGCCGCGCAGCGCCTCGACGCGCTGCTCGGCGCTCCTGCCGACGAGGCGGCTCTGATGCGCGGGCTGCGCCTGTTCCGCAACCGCGAGATGGCGCGCATCGCGGCGCGCGACATCGCCGGCTGGGCCGGGCTGGACGAAACCCTGAACGCCCTGTCGGACCTCGCCGACGCCAGCTGCGAGGCCGCCCTGCGCTTCGCCGGAAAAGCGCTGCAGGCGCGCTACGGCGCGCCGCGCGGCGAGGACGGCGCCGAGGCGCAGCCGATCGTGCTCGGCATGGGCAAGCTCGGCGGCCGCGAGCTGAACTTCTCCTCCGACATCGACCTGATCTTCGCCTTCAGCGCCAACGGCGACAGCGACGGGCCGCGCCCGGTCAGCAACGCCGAGTACTTCGCCAGGCTGGCGCAGGACACCGGACGGCTGCTGTCGACGCGCACCGGCGACGGCTTCGTGTTCCGCGTCGATACCCTGCTGCGCCCGTTCGGCAGCGTCGGCGCGCCGGCGGTGTCGCTGGATGCGATGGAGCAGTACTACCAGCAGCACGGCCGCGAGTGGGAGCGCTACGCCATGATCAAGGCGCGGCCGGTCGCCGGCGACCTCGCCGCCGGGCGCCGGCTGCTGGCGGACCTGCGTCCCTTCGTCTACCGCCGTTACCTCGACTTCAACGCGCTCGGCGCGTTGCGCGAGCTGAAGGCGCTGATCGACCAGGAGGCGCGCAAGCGCGGCGCCGAGGATGACCTCAAGCTCGGCCCCGGCGGCATCCGCGAGCTGGAGTTCATCGTGCAGCTGTTCCAGCTGATCCGCGGCGGCCAGGACGCGCGCCTGCGCGACAGCCGCCTGCGCCCGGTGCTGCGCTACCTGGGCGAGGCCGGGCACCTGCCGGCCGACACGGCGGCGGCGCTGGACCGGGCCTACGTCTTCCTGCGCCGCTGCGAGAACGCGGTGCAGCTGTATGGCGACGAGCAGACGCACCGGCTGCCCCAGGCGCAGGGGGCGCGCGAGGCCCTGTGCGCCGCGCTGGATATCGGCGACGGCTGGGCCGGCCTGCTGACGCGCCTGGACGCGGTGCGCGCGCGCGTGCGCGCCGAGTTCGAGCGCCTGTTCGTGCAGCCGCCGCGGCCCAGCGCACAGGCGCCCACGGCGCTGGCGCAAGACATCTGGCTGGCGGACGCGGCCGGGCTGGAGGCGGCGCTGCAGCAGGGCGGCTTCAGCCGCGCGCCGGGCGAGGCGGCGCAGGCCATCGGCGAGCTGCGCCAGTCGCGGCTGGTGCGCACCCTGGGCGACGCCGCGCGGCAGCGCCTGCAGCAGGTGCTGGGCCAGCTGGTGCACGAGGCCGCCGCCCAGCCCGATCCGGAGACGGCGCTGAGCCGCACCTTGCGCGTGCTCGGCGTCATCGCCGGCCGCAGCACCTACCTGGCCCTGCTCGCCGAGAGCCCGGGCGCGCGCCGCCAGCTGCTCAAGCTGTGCGGTGCCAGCCCGTGGATCGTCGAGCTGCTGGCGCAGACGCCGGCCCTGCTCGACGCGCTGCTCGACCCGCGCCTGGCCAACGAGGCGCCCGACCGCGCCGCGCTGCGCGAGGAGCTGTCGCGCCGCGCCGCCGGCGTGCCGGCGGCGGAAGAGGAGGCGGTGATGGACCTGCTGCGCCGCTATCGCCAGGAGATGACGCTGCGCATCGCCGCCGCCGACCTGTCCGGCGCGCTGCCGCTGGTGCAGGTCAGCGACCGCCTGACCTGGCTGGCCGAGGCCATCGTGGCGCAGGCGCTGGACTATGCGCGCCAGCAGCTCGCGCCGCAGCTCGGCCGGCCGCCCGACGCCGGCGACGGCCTGGCGCTGATCGCCTACGGCAAGTTCGGCAGCATCGAGCTGGGCTACGGCTCCGACCTCGATCTGGTGTTCGTCTACCAGGCGCAGGATCCCGACGCCGTCACCGGCGGCGGCGCGCGCGCCATCGCCGCCGCCGAGTATTTCGCGCGCCTGGTGCAGCGCGTGGTGCAGCTGCTGTCGGCGCGCACCGTCGCCGGCCGCGCCTACGAGATCGACCTGCAGCTGCGCCCCAGCGGCAACTCCGGCCTGGTGGTCACCGCGCTGAGCGGCTTCGCCCGCTACCAGCGCGACAGCGCCTGGACCTGGGAGCACCAGGCCCTGCTGCGCGCGCGCAGCGTCGCCGGTCCCGAGCCGCTGTGCGCGGCCATCGAGACGATCCGCCGCGAGGTGCTGATGCGCCCGCGCGACGCCGCGCGCCTGCGCCACGAAGTGGTGGAGATGCGCGCCAGGATGCGCGCCAACCTGGAGAAGCGCGAGGCCGCGCGCTGGGACGTGAAGCAGGGCGGTGGCGGCCTGATCGACGCCGAGTTCATCACCCAGTACCTGTGCCTGCGTCACGCCGCGCAGCACGCCGCGCTGGTCGAGTACACCGACAACTGGCGCCAGCTGGAAGCGCTGGCGGCGGCCGGCCTGGTCGAGGCGGCGCACAAGGACGCGCTGCTGGCGGCGGAGCGCGCCTATCGCGGCTGGCTGCACCGGCGCGCGTTGCAGAGCCAGGACGCTTTGGCCGATGATGCCGGATTCAAGGAACACCGCGCCGCCGTCGCCGCGCTGTGGCAACACTTCATGCTGGCTGAGTAGGGCTCATATGATCGTAGTGACCGGCGCCGCCGGCTTCATCGGTGCAAATCTGCTGCTCGGACTGAATGGCATGGGCGCCGGCGACATCCTGGCGGTGGACGACCTGCAGGACGGGACCAAGTTCCGCAACCTGGCCGACGCGCAGGTCGCCGACTACATGGACAAGGACGAGTTCCTCGGCCGGGTCGAGCGCGGCGAACTGCCGAAGATCGAGGCCATCTTCCACCAGGGCGCCTGCTCCGCCACCACCGAGTGGAACGGCCGCTTCATGATGGACGTGAACTACCGTTACACCAAGACCCTGCTGCACTGGTGCCAGGGCAAGCGCGTGCCGTTCCTCTACGCCTCCTCCGCCTCGGTCTACGGCATGGGCCGGCAGGGCTTCCGCGAGGACCGCGCCTGCGAGAAGCCGCTCAACATGTATGCCTACTCCAAGTTCCTCATGGACCAGTACGTGCGCCGTCTCGGCTACGACGCGCCGGCGCCGAAGAAAAGCCGCGGCAAGGCCGCGCCCGGGCGCGGCGCCCGGCCGGCGCGCCCGCAGGTGGTGGGGCTGCGCTACTTCAACGTCTACGGCCCACGCGAGCAGCACAAGGGCGGCATGGCCAGCACCGCGTTCCATTTCAACAACCAGATCGAAAAGGACGGCGAGTGCCGCCTGTTCGAGGGCAGCGACGGCTACGGCCCCGGCGGGCAGCGGCGCGACTTCATTCACGTCGACGACGCGGTGGCCATGAACCTGTGGTTCTGGCAGCACCCGGGCAAGTCCGGCATCTTCAACTGCGGCACCGGCCGCGCCCAGCCGTTCAACGACATCGCCCACGCCGTCATCGCCTGGCACGGCAAGGGCAAGGTCAAATATGTGCCGTTCCCCGAAAACCTGGTTGGCCGCTACCAGTCTTACACCGAGGCCGACCACGCCAAGCTGCGCGCCGCCGGTTACGACCGCCCGTTCCTCACCGTCGAGCAGGGCGTGAAGCAGTATCTGGACTGGCTGCACCAGGGTTGAGCGGACGGTTCGTTCCGGCGCCCGATGAAACCGAAACCCTATGATGCACGATGACTGAACGGGAACCGATCGAATCCGCGCCAGGCGGCGAGCGCACGCCGCTGCACCGGCTGCCGCCGGAGCGCGCGGCGCGACAGCTGCTGGCGCGCCAGCTGAAGAGCGCGGAGAAAGCCGGGCAGCGGCTGGCGGTGGGCGAGGACCCCGAGGCGCTGCATGATTTCCGCGTCGCGCTGCGCCGCATCCGCGCGATCGAGCGCGCCTACCGCGACTGGGTGGCGGAGGCGCTGCCGAAGAAGCTGCGCAAGCGCCTCAGCGAACTGGTGCGCAGCACCGGCCCGGCGCGCGACAGCGAAGTGCAGCTGCACTGGCTGGAATCGCAGCACGCGGTGTTGCGCCCGAACCAGCGCAGCGGCTACCAGTGGCTGCGGCGCCGGCTGGAGGAGCGGCAGCGGCAGGGCTATGCCGCGATCCGCGGCGCGGTGCCGATCGAATTTGCAGCGCTCGGCGCGCAGCTGCGCGCGGCCCTGACCATGCCCTGTGCGTCCAGCCCCACCAGCTTCGCCCAGGTGACCGGGGCGCAGCTGCGCTCGCTGCTGGCCGAGCTGGGCGCCAGTTTCGCCGCCATCAGCGGCGACGAGGAACAGATCGCGCACGTGCATGAAGCGCGCCTGCTGGTGAAACGCGCGCGCTACCTGCTCGAGCCGCTGACGGAGGCGCTGCCGGAGATCAAGCCGCTGGTGCAGGATCTGGCCGCGCTGCAGGATCTGCTGGGGCAGATGCACGATGCCGAAGTGCTCGGCGGCAGCCTCGGCGAGGCCGCCGCCGAAGCCGGCGCGGCGCGCTACCGCGCGCTGGTGCAGCAGGTGCTGGAGCAGCCGGGCGAAGGGCAGTACGCGCCCGCCGCCGCGCGCCGCGGCGGCGACGAGCGCGCCGGCCTCACCGCGCTGGCGTTGCAGGTGCAGGCGCAGATGCGCAGCGGCCGCG
>CAYVKA010000100.1:0-16197 GCA_964451925.1 uncultured Nevskia sp.
TCAGATTCCCACCAATACAGCCGGATGAACAACCTATCGAACCTTCACACCTAGCTGCGCCGATCGTGCGAGTGCAGGTGCTGCACCAGCGTGCCGCGCAACTCGTCGATCTTGCGGTGCAGCTGCTGCACCGCGATCTCCGCCTTGACGTTGATCTCGAACTCCTGGTCGGCCTGCAGCCGGTCTTTGAGGCTCTGCCGGTTCTGGCTCATCATGATCACCGGCGCCTGCAAGGCGGCAACGCAGGACAGGATCAGGTTGAGGAAGATGTAGGGAAAGGGGTCGGGCGGCGCCTTGAGCAGGTAGGCGGTGTTCAGCGCCATCCACAGCAGCAGGAACAGCGAGAAGCTGAGGATGAAGGTCCAGGAGCCGCCGAAGCGCGCCACCTTGTCGGCGATGCGGTCGCCCAGGCGCAGGCGGCTGTCGGCGATCTGGTTGACGTTCTGCACCTGCAGGCGCGACAGCATGTCGTCGGCGCCGCGCAGGCGCAGCGCCATGGCGTTGATGAACTGCCGCGCCGCCGGCGGGTGGCCTTCCACCAGTTCGGCCATGGCCTGCAGCGGAATGCACACCAGCTGCGTGTCGGCCACGGCGCGGGCGCCGGCGCTGCGCGGCTGGCGGTCGAACACCGCCAGTTCGCCGAAGAACGAGCCCGGCCCGAAGCTGGCCACCACGATCTCGCCGGCGCGGGCCGGCACGGCCACGTCCACCGCGCCGCTTTCGATGACGTAGAAATAGTCCGGCGCCTCGCCGTGGCGGAAGATCGACTCGCCGGCGGCGATGCTGCGACGCTGCGCGGCGTCCTGCAGCGGGCGCAGCAATGCGGGCGGAAGATTGCGGAACAGCGTCAGGTCCTGCAGCAATTCAGCCCCCTTCATCGTGCCCCTCCTGGCCGGTACGTGACAGTCCCGGCGGGTTCGCGCGCTTGCCGCGGCGGCAGTTCTGAGCTGGCGGCCGGCGACCGCCCCCGTTAAATCCCGCGTCGAGTTCCGCCCCAGGCCGTATCCTACTCCCCCGGCCGTGCCGCGTCGGCGCGGGGGATCGCGCGCCGCAGGTATCATCGCTGTCGCCGGCCGCTGCAACGCTGCGGGCGACCGCGGCACCGGAACAAGGATCGGGATGGGCAGATTACTCAGCGTGCGTTTCAAACTGCTGGCCTTGAGCTGGGGCCTGCTGCTGATCTTCGCCAGTTCCGGGCTGGTGCTCGGCTACCTGATCCAGCGCAACCAGACCGAGCAGACGGTGCTGCGCGAACAATACCGCCGCTTCGAAATCATCCAGGCCCTGCAGGAAGCGATCGGACGCTACCGTCATTTCGGCGGCCAGCTCAATTCCGCCATCCTGGTGAAGAACACGCAACAGGAGGCCGAGTTGCGCCCGGAGCAGGTCAGGGCCCGCACCGACGTGGACGCGCAGCTGGTGCGCCTGGGCTCTTTCGATGCCGCCAGCCAGCGCACCATGAGCGACGCGCTGCGCACGGTGGAGGAGGATTCCCATCGCGGGCTGCAGTTCCTGATGGCCGGCAACAAGGCCGAGGCGCTGCCGATCATCGACGATGTGCAGCGCCGCCTGACCCTGGTCGACTCGACGCTGGCCGCGGTCGGCGCGCGCGAGCGCGCCCGCACCGAAGACGTGTTCGTCGAGGCGCACGCCCGCGCCGCGCTGGCCATCCGGCTGGCGCTGGCCATCCTGGCCACCAGCTTCGCCGGCGGCACCACCTTGGTGCTGCTGGTGGTGCGCTCGATCGTGCGGCCGTTGCAGGTCACCACCCAGGCCATCCGCCAGGTCAACGCCGGCGAGCTGGACATCCGGCTGCCGCCGCTCAGCCGCGACGAGTTCGGCGAGGTGGCGCTGGCCCTGCGCCAGTTCCGCGACGGCGCCGAGAAGCTGCGGCGGCTGGCCTACCAGGACGCGCTCACCGGCCTGGGCAACCGCGCCGCGCTGGAGGAAGGCCTGGAGGCCGCGCTGGCGCAATGGCGCGGCGGGCAGCTGCAGGTGGCGCTGTTCTATTTCGACCTGGACCAGTTCCGCCTGGTCAACGACCGCTTCGGCTACCGCGCCGGCGACCAGTACCTGTGCGAGGCGGCCAGCCGGCTGCGGCGCTTCATCCCGGCCGAAGCGGAGCTGTACCGCTACGGCGGCGACAAATTCATCGCCGTGGACACCACCCCGGGGGATGCGCCGCCCGCCGCGGACGGGCTCGGGCGCATGGCCAACGCCGTGCTGCGCGGCCTGTCGGAGCCGTACCTGCTGGGCAGCACGCTGCTCAACATGTCGGTGTCGATCGGCATCGCCGCGGCTCCCGAGGACGGCCACACCGCCGAACAGCTGATCAGCAGCGCCGAGGCGGCCGGCCACGCCGCCAAGATGAGCGGCCGCAACAACGCGCGCTTCGCCGGCGGCATGCTCAGCGGGCAGCTGCGGCGCCGGCAGGTGCTGGCCGGCGATATCCGGCGCGCGGTGGAGCAGGGCGAGTTCGAGCTGTTCTACCAGCCGATCGTCGACGTGCGCCTGCGCCACGTGGTCGGCGCCGAGGCGCTGGTGCGCTGGCGCCATCCCGAACGCGGCCTGCTGGCGCCCGATGATTTCATCCAGCCGGCCGAGGAGGCGGGGCTGATCGTCGCGGTGGGCGAGCGCTGCCTGCAGATGGCGCACAGCCAGCTGCGGCTGTGGCGGGCGCGGGGGCTGGAGCTGCGCGTCGCCGTCAACCTGTCGGGGCGGCAGGTGCAGGACGCCAAGGTGCTGGAGCCGCTGGCGCAGCTGCGCCAGGATGATGCCGCGGCGGCGGCGATGATGGACCTGGAGCTGACCGAGAGCGTGCTGTTCGAGCCCTCCGACACCACGCGCCATGCGCTCGATCAGATCCGCAAGCTCGGCTACCGCCTGGGCATGGACGACTTCGGCACCGGCTATTCCTCGTTCAGCTTCCTGCGCTGGCTGCCGCTGGACAAGATCAAGATCGACCGCCAGTTCGTCGAGGACATGGCGGTGTCGCGGCAGAGCGCCGCCATCATCTCGGCGATGATCGCCCTGGCCGGCCGCCTCGACCTGGAAGTGGTGGCCGAGGGCGTGGAGACGCCGCAGCAGATGGAGGCGCTGCTGGCCCAGGGCTGCAAGCTGCAGCAGGGCTTCCTGTTCTCGCCGGCGCTGCCGGCGGCGGAATTCGAACGCTGGGTTGCCGCCTACTCATCCGGACGGCTGGCGCCCGGCTATGGCGCCGGCCCGCGGCCGGTCAGCGCGGGTTGAGGCTCACGGCGGCCGGGCCGGCGCCGGCCGCTGCCTGCAGCCGCTTCTGCGCGGCATGCACCACCAGCGCCTCGCGGTCGCCGCAGGCGCGCTCCCAGATGCGCTGCGCATCCGCCGGGTCGAGCCGCGTCAGCGAGTCGTAGGCGGCCAGGCGCGTGCGCCGGCAGGGATGGCTGCGCGACAGGTCGTCGAGCAGCTGCTGCGTGTTGCCGTCGCCGAGGTGGCCGGCGATCTTCAGCACCGAGATGCGGCGCGAGGTGTCCAGTTCGGCGGGGTGTTCGAGGATGGTCGAGCGTTCCAGGTCGAAGAAATACTGGTCGCGCAGGCGCACTTCCGGCGTCGCCACCATGAAGTTGAGGGTGATGCCCAGGTCGTCGGGCGGGAACTGCGTGTGCACGTCGACGCCGGCGTAGTACAGCATCACCATGCCGCGGGTGAAATGCACCCGCTCGACGAAGCGCAGGTCGACTTTCTCGCCGACGTAGCCTTCGACCTTGTTGAAGTCGTACTCGTAGATCTCGGTGACGTAGCCCGGCCCGTAGTAGCCGACTGTCATGAAGTTGTAGTTGTGATCGTGCGCCAGATGGTAGGAGAACTGGTCCTGGTAGACGCGGCCGCTGGCGATGTCGGCATTCGACGGCCAGATATTGGCGCGCACGTAGAACTCGCGGCCGTCGCCCAGGAACAGCGCCTGCGCCGACGGGATCACCTGGCTGCGGAAGTTGTCCTTGACCTGCTGGTTGAGCCGGCCCACCACCAGCTCGTGGTCGTTGGCCAGTCCGCGCAGCATCGGCGCCGCGGTGGCGACGCTGTCCATGTCGCGCAGGTCGATCTCGGCGTGGACGAAGTCGGTGAACTCGTCGAGCGTGACGAGTCTGGAGTTTTCGCAGGCGATGGTCAGGGCCATGATGGGGAGCGCGGCTCGGCTATTTTCTGGATGAGGGCTGCAGGGTCTTGGCCGCGGCGCGGCGCACATGCGGATGCGGGTCGCTCAGCGCCTGCTCCAGCTTGGGCAGCGCCGCCTGGCGGCTGATGCGGCCCAGATTCTGGATCGCCGCCCAGCGCACCGCGTGGTGCGGATGGGTCGACAGCAGTTCCAGCGGTTCCAGCGAGGACTGGTTGGCCAGCCGGCCGAGGATGTAGGCGGCAACGCGCAGCTGCGTCCACACCAGTTCGCTGTCGTTGGCCTGCCAGGCGTGCAGGTTGTCCTTGTTGAACAGCCACTCCAGCGCCTGGAACGAGGACGAGGCGAATTTCAGCACCGGCAGCGGCTGCCTGACCTTGAAGTCGTAGGCGAAGCGGTCCGACTGCAGCAGCAGGATGCCCCCCGGCGCGGTGATGCCCGATCCCGCGGGCTCCAGCCTGACGGCGGGATCGAATATCGCGTTGCGGTAATTGGCCGGCAGGCGGTACACGTCGTAGCTGAGGCTTTCCGTGCCGATCGGCGCGCACATGCCCAGGAACGAGGTTGAGTGGATATAGCGGCGCTCGCTTTCGAGCAGCCAGATCGACAGCGCATAGCCGCGGCCGCGATGGATCACCAGCTGGTTGGGGCGCCATTCCCCCAGGTGGCTCGGGTCCTGCCTGATCAGCTCCAGTTCGCGATTGACGAACTGCTGCGCGAAATCGCTGTGCGCCAGCTGGCGGAACTCCTCCTCCAGGCTCCAGAAGGATTCCATCTGGTCGCGGCGGAAGCGCTGGTCGACCTGGGCGGTAAAATGCGCCAGCCGCGGGTCGACAGGGCGCGGCGCGGAACTCGGAGCGATCGGACTTTGCTCCCTGGCCTCGGCCGGATTGTGCCCGGAACTATTGCTGCGGCTGTGCATGATTGTGGCGGCGCCTGCTGGTACTGATGGGGATCCGCCCGGTGGGCGCTGGAAGGAAAACGGCGAAGACGAGGCCCGCGACGGGCCTCGCCCGGTGCCGCCGCCGCTCAAATGCGATCGGGCAGCTTGTAAAAAATGATGTGCGAGGCGGCCTGGTTTTCCTCGGAAGCGGAGGATTCGGCCGAGCCGACGCTGGCAACGTCGTATTCCAGGTTGCAGATTTCGATGGTGTCGGCTTCGCTTTGATCGAACGGCATGGTCAGTCCTTGGTGGTTGTGCGCGCTCCGGAGGTGGAGCGCCCCCACCATAGGGGATGGATCCTGGCGTGACAATAGAAAAAACTTCAAATAATACGGCATGAGCTTTCAAAAAAGCGCGTGAATAGATAATAAATACAGCCGAAATTTCATCGCGGTCCCCGACCGGCCGGGTTCCTTCAGAGCCCGTTGCGGGGTTGCCGCGAAGCGCCGGCCGGGCGCCGCCCGGCTGTGCTCAAGCCGGTCATTTGATTCAGGAATCCCGCCGCGAGCGGACGCCGGGAGGCGCCGCCGCCGTGGCCGTGCCCTGCGCCGCGTTGCGGCCGGCCGCCCTGCCGCAGCGCTGTTCCGGCGGGCCTGAATTGGTTCGGGCGGGCTTTTGGCGCGCACCGTGGCGTTCCAGCCTGAAAAACTGAAATCGCAGCGTACTGCGCCGTCCGCGGCCCCTGCCGGAAAACGCAGCGCAGGCAGGCTCATACGAATGACTGCCGGGAGCCTTGCGGTGCGCCCGCAATGTCAAATCTTCCGCTGGCCGCAGCCGCCCGGCCGGGTGGTAGTACTTGAGGGGACCAGCGGTTGGCGGCCGGGCGACGGCTGCCGTACCGGAGCGTCCCGGTACCATCCGGTGCGCGCCGGCGTTGGCTCGCGGCGCCGCGCCGATGCCTGCTGCGGCCGCGCTGCTCTAGAGGCGCGGCGGCGGCGAGTAGACCACCGGCGTGGCGGCCGCATGCGGGCCGGCGTCCTGGCCATTGAGTTCGATACCGTGGCTGTCCATGGTCTCGGCCAGGGTTTCGCTCGGTTCGTGCCAATTGGTCGCGTCCGCCGGGTGATGGGACGCCAGTGCCAGCAGCAGCAATCCCGCCGCGGCACACCCCAGCAGTTTGAATGTAATTTTCATGAGTGCTCCGTACACGCGTCACGACTAACGCGTGCTGCCCGGAGTTGCCCAAGCAAAAAGCCCGCCAATACAGGCCGCGCGCGGCGTGCGCGATGAAATTTGCCGCGGCGGCAGCGGTGCGGGCCACGGCCCCGTCCCGAAGGGTTGCGCTCAAAATCGCACCAGGCGGCGTTGTCAGACCTGGCCATGGAATCACCATGGCCAGGTCTTCCGCCTTGCCTGACGCGATTTTGAGCTGCAACGCAGCGATCCAATCAGTGTTAACAGGCCCTAGTGGGCGCTGTCGGTTTCGAACGCCGCGGCGCCCTGATAGCTGGCGCCGCCATAGGCGCCCAGCAGGGCCAGCGGCTGCAGGCGCAGCTGATCCAGCAGCCCGTCGAACGACAGGCTGATCCGCACCATCTGCAGCGGATCGTGGCTGAACAGGAACACGCAGCCGCGATGCTCGCCCTCGGTCGGCAGCAGCAGGCGCTCCGGCGTATAGCCGAAGCCGCCGAAGACCAGCGCGCTGTCCAGCCAGGTGGGGCGGCCGTAGACCTGCAGCCGGCCGTCCTCGATGGTCTCCATCGCCGGCGGGTCGAGCCGGTCGGCCACGGTTTCGCGCTCCGCCGGCATTTCGCTCAAGGGGTAGAAAAACAGGCCGTTGCCCTCGTCGTCGGTATCGACGAACAGGCTGGCGCCGTTGTGGCGCTGGTACAGGTCCAGCAGTTCGGGGCTGACGTCGCCCAGCACCGAGCGCAGCTGCGCCAGCGCGTGCGGCGACGGCGGCGGCATCAGGCGGTGGGTGACGCGCACCATGCGGCGGATGCCGGCGCGCTCGGTTTCGGCGTAGCGGCGCCATTCGGCCAGCACTTCGTCCGCCGCGAGGTTCTGCGCCTGGCGCGCCCAGTTGAACGCGGTGCGTACCGCCGGGTCGCCGTCCGCCAGGTCGTCGAGCATCTGCTCGTAGGGCGTGCGCCGCGGGATCGGGTGGACAAAGCGCGGCCCGCGCTCTTCACAGAACGCCAGAAACGCGCTCAACGACTGCAAGCCGGCCATAGAGGTCTGCCTTATTGGGCCAGTTTTCGGCATCCAGAGTGCCGTTTCGGAGATCGCCGCCATACGGCATCCTACGCCGAGCAGATGCGCCGCACCGCGCACTGCGTCACGTCCCGCCCGCGATGCTCATGGTTCCATGAAACACCTGCTCGCCGTCTACAGCACCCAGACCGGACGCACCCGCGCCCTGCTCGGCGCCGCCTGCGACGGCGCGGCCGAGCTGGCCGCCGAGGTGGAGCTGCGCCTGCTGCCGGCGCTGCAGGCGGGGCTGGATGATCTACTGTGGGCCGACGCCCTGCTGATCGCAACACCCGAGAACTTCGGCTACATGTCCGGCGCGGTGAAGGATTTCCTCGACCGCATCTACTATCCCAGCGAAGGCCGCAAGCTGGGCATGGCCTACGCGCTGCTGGTCAGCGCCGGCAATGACGGCAGCGGCGCGGTACGCGCCATCGAGCGCATCGCCACCGGTTGCGGCTGGAACCGCGTGGCGTCGCCGCTGGTGGTCAAGGGCGAACTGGGCCAGACCCTGGTGGCCGGGCTTTCCTGCGGAGTGTTCTAGGGCCGCCCGGGCGCAGGCAGCGGGCGTCAGGCGGAGCGGTGGTACGGCGCCGCCTCCAGGGCCGGCGCGATCTCCGCCTCCACCATCAGGTGCTCGCCCAGACGCGCCAGTACCACGCAGGGCCCTTCGGCGCGGTGGCGCACCGCGTCGCCGGCGGCGATGCTGCCGGGCTGCGACAGGATCAGCGGCTCGACCTCGTCCACCCGCGTCACGAATACCGTTCCGCACATCTTTGCCATGGCATGTATTTCCCTTGCCGGTGCGGCCTGCGGCCGCTGTTCCTGCGGCTTCAGACCGCGGCGCCTCGCCGGGGTTCTGCGCAGGGCGCCGGAAAATGCCCGCGGGCCGCCGGCTTATGGTCATAAGCCCATTAATTGATTGAGAATTTTGTTGTCCGGGCGAAATGACATCTGACGCACGCATCCGGTACGATAGGCGCTTGCACAGGAATTGCTTCAGAGATTCCATCCGCAGTGGCCGTTGACAAGGCCTGACCGGAGCCGGGGCTTCCAGGGGAAATTGGTGCGTACGAGCACGCGTTATCCAGCGATCAGGGTGACGGATCAGGAGTTGCTGCGCCAGCGTGACGAGGCGCTGTCCCTGAACGAGCGCCCGTGGAACCTGGTTTACGGTTGCCAGCCCATGTCCGAAGTGTGCCAGTCCTGCTTCGCGCACGAACGCCTGTCGCGCTTCCACATCAACGCCGGCCGCCAGCCGCAGCCGTCGGCGCGGCACCAGCCGGTACTGGTCCAGGAGGCGCTGAACGAGCCGCAGCGCTGGACCACGCCGCAGCAGGTCACCGTGGCGCCGCTGGCCGACCTGTTCCAGCCCGGCGTGCCGGCCGGCTTCGTCGCCCGCGTGGTGCAGGTCATCGCCGCCCATCCCCAGCACTTCTTCTTCATCACCACGCGCCATCCGCAGCGCATGCGCGAGCAGCTCGGCGGCCTCGATCTGCCGGACAATCTCAGCCTGGGCGTGGCGGCTGAGGACGCGGCCAGCTACGCCGAGCGCCTGCCGTACCTGTTCGACCTGGCGCCGGCCTGGCGCCACCTGGTGCTGGAGCCGCTGCTCGGGCCGGTCGAGGTCGAGCGCATCGAGCTGCCCACGCGCGACATCCTGTGGCCGCTGGAAGGTGTGGTGCAGCAGTATCTGGGGCTGGACGGGGCGGCCCGCCCGCAATGGATGGCCAAGGCCGACCCGCTGCGCCGCTACCCGCCGCTGGACTGGGTGGTGCTGGGCGGCGAGCGCGGCGCGCGGCCGCGGCCGCCGCATCCGGACTGGGTGCGCCGCGTGCGTGACGCCTGCGGCGACGCCCAGGTGCCGTTCTTCTTCCGCGGCTGGGGCGACAGCGTCATCACGCGCAAGCCGGATCTCGACGACCCGCTGCTGCTGATCGTGTCCGCCGACGGCTCGCGCCGCGGGCGCGGCGCCGGCTCGGCCATCAATCACCTCAGCGTCGCCGCCGACGACGTGTATTTCACCCGCCTGCCGCACGGCGACGAGCCGATCCAGTTCTACCTCGACGGCCAGCGCCACCGCGAAGCGCCCGACGTCAGCCGGCGTCACGCCCCGCTGCGCCTGGTGGACCTGTCGCCGCTGGCGCGCCAGCTGGTGCAGCGCATCGAGGCCGGCGACGCGCCCAGCGGGCCGACCACCGGCGAATACATCAGCGACGGCGCGGCGGCGTTGCGCAAGGCGGCGGAAAAGCGCCGGCCGCGGCGCAACCACACGCCCAGCTTCAAGGCGCAGATCGCGGTGGCGGCGCTGCAGGGCGAGGCCAGCGTGTCCGACCTGTCGCAGCGCTTCGACGTGCATCGCAACCAGATCACGCAATGGCGCGCGCAGCTGCTGGAGCGCGCCGCCGAGCTGTTCGACGGCCTGCCGGAACGGCCTGGCCGCGGCCGCCGCTGACGGCGCAGCCCCTGCGACCGGCGCCGCCCGCGCGCTAAGATGGCGCCCCGAACTGTCGTTGGCCCCGCCATCCCGTGTCCGAACTCCTGCTGACTCCCGCCGAGGCGCGTGTGCTTGCCGCGCTGGTCGAGAAATCGATCCTGACGCCGCAGTACTATCCGATGACCGTCAACGCCCTGATGCTGGCCGCCAACCAGAAGACGGTGCGCAATCCGGTGATGAATCTCAGCGAGGGCGATACCGGCGCCGCCCTCAACCGGCTCGAGCGCGACCATCTGGCGGTGCGCGACAGCATGGGCAGCCGCGCGGTGAAATGGCGCCACCAGATGCAGCACCAGATGCTGCTCAAGACCGCCGAGCTGGCGGTCCTGGTGACGCTGATGCTGCGCGGCGCGCAAACCGGTTCGGAGCTGCGCGCCAACGCCCAGCCGCTGGGCGGCCCGGCCGACGCCGACGGCCTGCAGGCGGTGCTGGCTTCGCTGCACGACCGCGCCCAGCCGCTGGTGACCGAGCTGCCGCGCGGCGCCGGGCAGAAGGAATCGCGACTGGCACACCTGCTGTGCGGCGCCCCGCTGCCCGGCGCGGCGCCCGTGGCGCCGGACCTGCGCAGCCATGCGGCGGCCGAGGAAGTGCCGTCGTCCATGGAGCAACGCCTGCGCGCGCTGGAAGCGCGCGTGGCCGAGCTGGAGCAGCGCCTGGCGCAGTCCGCGCCGCCGGCCGGGCCGGCCTGAAAGCCGCCGCGTAAAAAAAGGGCCGCCCCAAGGCGGCCCCGTTGATGCAGCGGCGCGGCGGCGATCAGCCGACCTTGCGCGCGTGGTGGATGCGGTGGCTCTGGTGGTTCTCCGCGCGCTGGATGTTGCGCTGCTCGGCGGCGCCGACATGGCCGTTGGCCGCGGCATTGGCCTCCTTGCGGTCGACCCGCGCCTGGCCGTGTTCGAGGCGGCCGACCTGGCGGTTGTTCAGCTGGCCTGCCTTCTCACCGTTCTCGATGCGCTGCTCCTGGTTGACGTTGCGCTGCACATCGGCCTGCATGCGCTCCGACGACTTCGAGTCGGGGTTGCCGCCGACGCCGTTGTGCTTGTCGTCGTAGATCGACTGGCTGGCGTGGTTCTGCGCGGCGTTCAGCCGCGCCTGCTCGGCCGGGGTGATGGCGCCGTTCTTCAGGTCGCGCGCCTGCATGTTGTCGATGTGCTGCTGCTGCCGCTCGAGCTGGCCGGCTTCCTTGGTGTTGAGCTGGCCGGACTGCAGGCCCTGCTCGATGCGCTGCTGCTGGTTGATGTCGCGCTGCGTGTCGGCCTGCGTCGCATTCTGCGGCGCGCCCTGCGCCAGCGCGGCGCCGCTGATCAGGCTCGCCGCCAGCGCGGCAATATAGGTCTTGCGAATGTTCATGCTGTTTCCTCCGTGACGCTGCGGCCTGTGGCCGGATCATGTGCCGGAATGGCACCACGGGGCGCAGCTTCGCAAAAGCCTTCTGAACGGCGCATGAACGCCGCGGGCAATAAAAAAGGCATCGGCCGTTTCCGCCCGATGCCTTAAACCCCAAATTCCATTGCACCCGTCGGTGCATGCCGCGCATCTTGTCGCAGTACCGCCGGCCGCGGCAGTGGTGCAAATCCACCATGCCCGCGCGGCTGCCGCATGCCGCCGTCAAACCGGTACTGCGGCCCGCCGTCCGCCGCTCAGGCCAGCTTGCGCGCGATGCGGTCGACGAAGTGGCGCATCGCCTCGTGCGGATCGTCGTAGCTTACATCCGCTTCGCCGAATTCGCGCAACCACACCGTCAGCTGGCCGCGGTACTTGCCCTCCGGGTGCTCCGGCGAAAGGATCAGGTAGACGTGGCCGCGCCGCGAGCCGGCATCGACGATCTTGGCGCTGATTTCGCGCTGGTTGCGGCTGATGCTGAACAGCGGCACGCGCGCATCCCCCTGCAGCCGCTGCTGCAGTTCACGCATCGAGCCCACCACCTGGTCCCAGGCCTGCTCGAACGCGCCGAGCTTCTGCGCCGGCTCCTTCTGCGCCTCGCCGCGGAAGCTGCGGATGCTGTGCAGACGCTGTTCGAGCAGCTCGCTGGCGGAGCTCCAGCCGCCGGCGGGCGCCGCGGCCGTGGGCGCCGCCGGCGTGTCCGGCTGCGACGGCACGCGGATTTGCGGCGCCTCCAGCGGCGGCTCGGCGCGCCGCGGCGGCGGCGTTTCCACGGCCGGCGCCGCTTCCAGCCGCAGGCTGAAATCGCCGATGCGGATGGTGTCGCCGGCGCCGAGCGCCTCCGCGGCCTGCAGGCGCCGGCCGTTGAGCAGGGTGCCGTTGGCGCTGCTCAGGTCGGCCAGGATCACGCTGGCGCCCTGGGCCTGGATCTGCGCGTGCCGGCGCGACACCGCCTTGGCATCCAGCGTCAGCGCGCAGTCCCTGCTGCGGCCGATGGTCAGCGGCTCGCCGCCCAGCGGCAGGCGCCGCAGTTCGCTGCCTTGTGCGTCGTACAGAACAAGAGTCCACATCGCCGGCCCAATTCCCCCCGCCTGGCCCCCACCGCGCCGATGCGTCCAAGCTTACCAAGGCCGCCCGGCGCGACAAGGCTGCCGCACCCCCCATTCGGGGTGGACTGGTGCGGCCCGCAGCGCCACCGGGGGAACTCCCCGGGGAATTCCTGGAGGAATTCCTGGGGGAGCTCCTGGGGGAACTCCGGGGGCGCGGCGTACTCCGAATTGCAGTACCGTTCACCGCACGGCCTTCCCCGCATGCCCGAGCCATGAAGCAGCAGGCGTACCCATGGTTGCGCGACCGGCTGCCGCTGCTGCGGCGCGTGCCGGTGTCCTATCGCATCGCCGCGGCCGGCGTGGCGCTGGTGCTGCTGCTGCTGTTCAACGCGCTGATCGCGCTGCAGTCCTCGCAGACCGTGTTCGACGAGCAGCAGCGTCTGCACTCCGGCCTGACCACGCAGCGCCGCCTCGACCTGATCGTGTCCTATGTCAAGGACATCGAGACCAGCGTGCGCGGCTATTTCATCACTGGCGACCCGGGCTTCCTGGTGCACTACGAGCGCGGCCGCCGCGAACTGCCGCAGCAGATGGAGGCGCTGCGCAACGAGCTGCGCGACGACCCCGGCGCGGCGCAGCTGCTGAGCGATTTCGAGCGCGACGTGGCCAACTTCGTCGACCAGGCGCAGACCTATGTGCAGATGCGCGAGCAGATGCGCGGCGACGCCAGCCTCGACACGCTGGCGCCGCTGGCCGAGCGGCAGCGCGAGCGCATGGACGCGCTGCGCGACAGCGCCGCGGCGCTGGCGCAGAGCCGCGCGCGCGCCAACGAATCGCTCGACGCCACGTTCGCCCATGCGCGCCAGAGCGCGCGTGTCTCGATCCTGGTGCCGAGCTTCATCTCGGTGCTGCTGGCGGCGTTCCTGTGCTACCTGGTGATCCGCGACCTGCGCCAGCGCCAGGTGCTGGAAGGGCAGCGCGAGGAGCTGCTGCGGCAGGAGCGGCAGGCGCGCGCCGACGCCGAGGCCGCCAGCCAGGCCAAGGACGAGTTCGTCTCCACCGTGTCGCACGAACTGCGCACGCCGCTGCAGGCGATCCTCGGCTGGACCCAGTTCCTGACCCGCCTGATCCGCGGCAGGGACACCGCGCCGACGGCGCAGATCGGCACCCAGCTGCAGACCATCGAGCGCAATGCGCGCTCGCTGGCGCGCATGATCGACGACCTGCTCGACGTGTCCCGCGCCATCACCGGCAAGCTGTCGCTGAGCACCCGCCGCACCGACCTGGCGGACATCGTGCAGGCCTCGGTCGACGCCATGCGCCCGGCGGCGGCGGCCAAGAGCGTGCAGCTCGGCCTGGAGCTGGTCGATGCGCCGCTGTGGATGCTGGGCGACGCCGACCGCCTGCGCCAGGTCACCATCAACGTCATCGGCAACGCGGTCAAGTTCACCCCGTCCGGCGGCCGCGTGCAGGTGCGCGCGGCGCGCGCCGACGATCGCATGGTGGTGCGCGTGCAGGACAGCGGCATCGGCATCGCGCCGGAATTGCTGCCGCGCATCTTCGAGCGCTACGTCCAGGGCAGCGTCTCCAGCGCGCGCCAGTACGGCGGCCTCGGCCTGGGCCTGGCCATCGTCAAGCACCTGGTGGAGATGCACGGCGGCCAGGTGGCGGTGCACAGCGCCGGCGCCGGCCGCGGCGCCGAGTTCACGCTGAGCTTCCCGATCCATGCGGTGGAGCCGCCCGGCAGCGAGGCGGTGCAGCAGGCCGCCAGCACGCAGCCGGAGCGCGCCGCCACGGCGGCGCAGGGCGCCGGGGCGCAGCGCCTGCGCGGGCTGCGCCTGCTGGTGGTGGACGACGAGTCCGACGTGCGCAGCGTGCTCGAGTCGCTGCTCACCGCCGAGGGCGCGCGCGTCGCCACCGCGGCGTCGGCGGTCGAGGCGATGCAGCGCCTGCGCTTCCAGCGCATGGACATCGTGCTGTCGGACATCGGCATGCCCGATACCGATGGTTACGAGCTGGCGCGCAGCATCCGCGCGCTGCGCGAGCGCGAGAGCGCCACGCCGGCGGCGGTGCCGCTGATCGCCTTCACCGCCTTCTCGCGCAAGGAGGACGAGCAGCGGGCGCTGGACAGCGGCTTCGACCGGCACGTCGGCAAGCCGGTCGACCTGGACAAGCTGATCGCCGTCCTCAGCACCAGCGCCCAGCCCTCCTCGCACCTGCCGATCGAGGTGCCGGGCAAGTCCTGACCAGCCCTATGCCCCGGCTCAGGCCCAGCGCTGCCGCTGCGCCGGATCGTAGTAGAAGCGTTCCTCCACGATGCGTTCGCCGCGCCACAGCTGGCTGGCCGCCTCCTCGAAGCGCATGCTGCGGCCCTGGGCGTCGCTGAACTCGAACTGCCAGTGGATTAGCGCGCGGTCGCCATCGACCAGGCAGCTGCTGCCGGGCAGGGTGCGCACGCGGAACGCGGCCAGCGTGCGCCGCTCGCGCTCGATCAGCTGCGGCAGGCCCACGGTGGGCGCTTCGCCGTTCTCACGGGCGCTGGCGTCGTCGGCGTAAAACTCCTGCAGCGCTTCCACGAACGCGCCGCGTTCCACCATTTGAATCAACTGTTCCACGCGTTGCCGGCTGGGCATGAGCCTGTACTCCACAAAGTAGGAGCCGCGAGCATGCGCCGCGCGCCGGCGCCGGTCGCGCACGGAAGGACGCGGCCGCGCAGATTCGGCCGCTGTCGTTCTGCCCGGGGAGCCGGGGAGAGCCCGGGGCCTGTTAACTCGGATTGGGTCGCTGCGACGGCGGCTATTTTTGCGCAGCGCCTAATGCCCCGCGCGCACCACCGCGGAAGGCGTCACGCCCAGCACCTGCCGCATGCAGCGCGCCATATGGCTCTGGTGGGCAAAGCCGGTTTCCGCCGCCACCTGGCTGGCGCTGAGGCGGCCCTGCAGCAGCAGCTCGCGCGCCCGCTCGACCCGGCGCCGCAACAGGTACTGGTGCGGCGGCATGCCGGTGGAGCGGCGGAACAGGACCTTGAAGTGGGACACGCCGAAGCCGGCCGCCGCCGCCAGCTCGTCCAGGCCCGGATTGCGCCCGAGGTTGGCTTCCAGATAGTCGAGCACCCGCGCCAGCCGGCGCGGCGGCAGGCCGCGCCCGGCGGCGGAGCGCGCGGCGCCGGGCAGCGCATGGGCGCGCAGCAGGTGCGCGGCCAGCGCCGTGCCGAGGCTCTCGGCGTAAAGCCGGCCGCCGGCATAGGCCGCCTCGCGCTCGGCCTTGAGCGCCCAGCACAGGTGTTCCAGGCGCGGGTCGCGCAGCTGCAGCCGCGGCGCCAGCGCGATGCGATCCGGGTCCAGCTCCAGCTCGCGCGCCGCGCCGCGCAGCAGCGCCGGTGCCAGGCGCAGCAGCAGGATGGTGGCGCTCTGCTCGTCGCGCCATACGCCGCTGGCGCCGGCCGGCACGATGTCGATGTCTCCGGCGCCCTGCACGCGGCTCTGCTGCAGCCCTTCGCAGCGGCACCAGGCCCGCACCGGCTCGCCGGTGTGCATGCTGATGACATGGCTGGCTGCGGGCGGGGATTCCAGCGTGCCGGCCGGCATGCGGTACAGCTCCACGCTGAGCTGCGCCGGCGCGTTGGCGGCGCCGGCGCCGGTCAGCCTTTGCGGGGTGTTGCCGGGAGTATTGGTTCCGTCCATCGCCTTCTCCAGTGTGGGGGTGCGGCGCAGCCCGGCCTCAGCCGGCCGGCAGCGTCAGCAGCGTCAGCGCCTGCGCCGCGTCCGCCTGCAGCGTGATGCCGGCCTCGTCGAGCAGCAGCGCCAGCGCCGCCAGCAGGCCGGCCGGGTCGGTGTCGGCCAGTTCGCGCGCCAGCGCCTGCGCCTGCAGCGGCGCCTGCAGTTCGAGCTGCAGCGTGGCGCCATCCGCGCCGGCCTGCAGCAGCACCTCGGCGCTGCCGTCGGCGGCGCGGTCATGGGCCGCGCCGGCGCAGGCGGCGAGCAGCAGC
>CAYVKA010000101.1:0-16153 GCA_964451925.1 uncultured Nevskia sp.
AGGCGGCCGTCGTCCAGCACCTGCAGCAGCACGTTGAACACTTCCGGGTGGGCTTTCTCCACCTCGTCGAACAGGATCACGGAGTAGGGACGGCGCCGCACCGCCTCGGTGAGGTAGCCGCCCTCGTCATAGCCGACGTAGCCAGGGGGTGCGCCGATCAGGCGCGCCACGGCGTGGCGCTCCATGAATTCACTCATGTCGATCCGCACCATCGCTTCCTCGGTGTCGAACAGGAAGCCGGCCAGGGCCTTGCACAGCTCGGTCTTGCCGACGCCGGTGGGGCCGAGGAACAGGAACGAGCCGATCGGCCGGTTGGGGTCGGCCAGGCCGGCGCGCGAGCGGCGGATGGCATTGGACACCGCGGCCAGGGCTTCCTTCTGCCCGACCACGCGGCTGCCCAGCACTTCCTCCATGCGCAGCAGCTTCTCGCGCTCGCCCTCCATCAGCTTGGATACGGGGATGCCGGTCCAGCGCGAGACGATGTCGGCGATCTCTTCCTCGCCGACGCTGGTGCGCAGCAACTCGAATTTCTGCTGCGCGGTTTCGGCGGAGGCGGCAAGGCGCTTCTCCAGTTCGGGGATCTTGCCGTACTGCAGCTCCGCCATGCGCGACAGGTCGCCGGCGCGGCGCGCCGCTTCCAGCTCGGTGCGCACGCGGTCCAGCTCTTCCTTGACGCCGGCGCTGCCGGCGACGGTGCTCTTTTCCGCCTTCCACTTCTCTTCCAGGTCGGAGACTTCGCGCTCCAGCTTGCCGATCTCCTCTTCCAGGGCGGCGAGCGAGCGCCTGGCGCCTTCGTCGCTTTCCTTCTTCAGCGCTTCGCGCTCGATCTTGAGCTGGATCAGGCGCCGGTCCAGCCGGTCCAGCGCCTCCGGCTTGGAGTCGATCTCGATGCGGATGCGCGAGGCGGCCTCATCGACCAGGTCGATGGCCTTGTCCGGCAGGTTGCGGTCGGTGATGTAGCGGTGCGACAGCTTGGCCGCGGCGATGATGGCGCCGTCGGTGATGTCGACGCCGTGGTGCACCTCGTAGCGCTCCTTCAGGCCGCGCAGGATGGCGATGGTGTCCTCCACGCTGGGCTCGCCCACCAGCACTTTCTGGAAGCGGCGCTCCAGCGCGGCGTCCTTCTCGATGTACTTGCGGTATTCGTCCAGGGTGGTGGCGCCGATGCAGCGCAACTCGCCGCGCGCCAGCGCCGGCTTGAGCATGTTGCCGGCGTCCATGGCGCCTTCTGCCTTGCCGGCGCCGACCAGGGTGTGGATTTCGTCGATGAACAGGATCACCGCGCCGGCGGTCTTGGACAGGTCGGTCAGCACCGCCTTGAGGCGCTCCTCGAACTCGCCGCGGAACTTGGCGCCGGCGATCAGCGCGCCCAGGTCCAGCGACAGCAGGCGCTTGTTCTTCAGGCCCTCCGGCACCTCGCCGTTGATGATGCGCTGGGCCAGGCCCTCGACGATGGCGGTCTTGCCCACGCCCGGCTCGCCGATCAGGGCCGGGTTGTTCTTGGTGCGGCGCGACAACACCTGGATGATGCGGCGGATTTCCTCGTCGCGGCCGATCACCGGGTCGATCTTGCCGGAGCGGGCGCGCTCGGTCAGGTCGATGGTGTAGCGCTCCAGCGCCTGGCGCTGGTCCTCGGCGCCGGCGGAGTCCACTTTCTGGCCGCCGCGCACCGCCTCGATGGCCTTCTCCATCAGTTCCTTGCGACCGCCGGCGTCGCGCAGAGCCTTGCCCAGCGCGCCCTTGTCGTCCAGCGCGGCGAGCACGAACAGCTCGGTGGAGATGAACTGGTCCTTGCGCTGCTGCGCCAGCTTGTCGGTGAGGTTGAGCAGGCGCGACAGATCCTGGCCCACCTGCACTTCGCCGGTGGCGTCCTTCAGCCGGGGCAGGCCGTCGAGCAGCGTGTCGACCTTGCTGCGCAGGATGTCGATGTTGACGCCGGCCTGCTCCAGCAGCGGCGCGGTCGAGCCGCCCTCCTGGTCCAGCAGGGACTGCATCAGGTGAGCCGGCTCCATCTGCGGGTTGTCGCGCCCCACAGCCAGGCTCTGCGCCTCGCCCAGGGCCTGCTGGAAACGGCTGGTCAGTTTGTCCATGCGCATGGTGCGCGCCTCGTGTCGGTCAACGTTCGTTCAATAACAGCGGAATGCCTGTTAGATAGGGCTGCCGGAGCGGCTTTCAAGCAGAGCCGTGAGGATACGGCGCGCTCGCTTGGAGAGCGGGCGGCCACTGTCCGCGTCGAAGGGGCCAAGTGGCCTGTGGCGGAGTCGATCGCGCATCGCCGCATCGGGCGTGGCGGACTGCCATGATGGGTGCGTGCTGGGGAGTGAGTCGGCGACGGCAACGCTGTTTGCCGCCGCCATGTCGCGGGCCCGGCTTCGGGAAGGCCCGAGGCCGGGCTGGAACGGTGGGCCGGATGCGGCCGCCGCGAACGGATCAGGACTTCTTGCGCTTGTGGGGGATATCGCCGTCGAACAGGTGGTCGAAGTCCTCGCCGATGAGCTTCTTCAACTCGCGCACCTCGCGGTAGCGCTCCACATCGCGCCAGTCGCGCGAGCGGCTGCCGGGGATCGGGTTGCCCTTCGCATCCACGGCGGGAACGTCGTCCTCGAAACCTTCGGTCTCGTCGCCGAATTCGTCAAAAGCGGGTTTGGCGGGCTGCTGCGGCTTTTTCCCGGGTCTTCCGGCCATGTGCTGCGGGTCTCCGTCTGGTTGAAGGCCAAATTTGCGCGCCTTGTAACAGGCTTTTGCGCGGAGGGGAAGCCCCCCGCCGCCGCCGTCCTCGCCAGACCAGCATTCATCGGGGCGTGGTCCGCTTCTTGCCGCCCGCGCTGGGGCCGATTTGCGCAATCCCGCGCGAGCCGGCGCGGCGGCTGCCGCCGCCCGGAGCGGGAAAATCGCCGCCGGGCCTGTAAAAAACCGCGCAAAGCCTGTTAAAATAGCGGACGCGGTACGGTGTGGGGCGGTAGCTCAGCTGGGAGAGCGTCGCGTTCGCAATGGAAATTGCAAGCGTTTGATCCAGCCCGATGTAGTCGTTACGCTCATTCGACGCCCAGGCGGCTATGCAAGGCGGAATCTGCGGTAAATTTTCCGGGTGAATTTGAGTCGGAAAATGATGTAAGTCATTGTTTTTGGGGACGTAGCTCAGCTGGGAGAGCGCCGCGTTCGCAATGCGGAGGTCGAGGGTTCGAACCCCTTCGTCTCCACCATTCCAGGCCTATGAACCGCACAAGGCGGGGCGGTCTGGAGGTGGTCCCCAAGCGGAAAAACATCGAACTAGGACAGTGGTTGCAATTTTGGTTGCAAGTGCTGTCCGGCACGGCCGGACGTTGGAGGCCGCATGCCGATTCATAAACGCCAGCGCGACAATGCCGTCCATTACACCGCCGTCGTGCGCGTGGTGGGGCAGCCCGTCAAATCCAAGACCTTCCGCTCCCACAAGGACGCGAAGCGCTGGCTTGACCACGAGAAGGGCGAGCTTGCCAAGGGCAAGAAAATCCTGGAGTCCAAGGCCCGCGAGACCACACTTGGCCAGATGCTGCCGCTGTACGCCGAGAAGGTCGTGGCGAAGCGGGGGCGCACCAGCACCAGCAGCCGCAACAGCGAGCTTTCGCACGTCCTGCAGCTCGCAGGGACGTTCCTGGCCGAGCGCAAGGTGTCGGAGATCGATGCCGAGGACATCGAGGCCTGGCTGGCCCAGAGAAGGGCTTGTACGAAGAAGAACGGCGAGGCTTACGCCGACTCCACTCACGGCCGCGCACTTTCCGTTCTGGCCAGTGCCCTGAACTTCTCCGCGCGCGAGCTTGGCATCCGCAGCTACCGGCGGATCAACCCCTGCTACGGCCTCGACAAGGGGGTGCGGCCGGCCCAATCAGCCGTGCGACAACGGAACCTGCGCGAGGGTGAATACGCCGAGTTCGAGCGGCAACTGGCCCTTTATCAGGAGGGGAGATTCACGGATGCCTACAACTTCTCCATCCGGTGCGGTCTTCGCCGCGGCGAATTGGTCCTGCTGAACAAGGCTTGGATCAACTGGGAGGACGGGCTGGTCATTTACCCCATCACGAAAACCGGGCGGAACGAGCGTCGGCCGCTCACGCCTTCCGCCTTGGCCATTCTGCGCCGCATCGTCCCCGTGCCCGATGGCCGCTTCTTCCCGTTTCCGCCTGATCGAATCACTTCAGTGACTCGCCTACTGTCGGAACGGGCTTCGATCATGCTGGTCGCCAGAAGGTACGAGGGTGGAAAGTTTGCCACTGCGATCCAGCTTTACCTCCTTGTACCGCAATTGAAGGTCGAAGAACTGGCGGCGCTCCGATTTGATCGCATCGACTGGGTCGAAGGAGTGCTGAAATTTGACAACCCGCGGTCTTCTACCTTGAGGCGACGTGAAGTACAGGCGGACGTAATGGCGTACGTCCGCGGGCTGGCCCCCGCGAACGAAAAATATTACTTTGTGCACACTGAGACCGACTTAAAGCACGCACTGGAGTATTGCACCCGACAAGCAGGGGCCATTGGCACCTTCTGCCACCATGTCATTCGCGCGGCAGTAACCACGAGCATGGTGAAGCAGAACATTTCCGGCCCGATCATCGGGCAGTTCACCGGGCATAGAGACGAGCGATCCCGGCAGCGATACACACGGCTGGACCCAGTAGACGTTGCACGGCGATTTGGTGCGCTAGCGGATTCGTCTCTGGCGGAACTAGCCGCGGAGTCCCGGCCAAGTCGGACACCGCCGATCGGTTCCGCTTTGGAAGAGGGGTCGAAACCCGGCTCGGACCTCAGCAATCGCGAGACAGCAAATGGGGCAGTTCCTCCGTGAGTGTCCGGATACCAGACATTGCAGTGCTCCAACCGGAAGATATCGTGCGTTATGTAAATCCTTCTCGGGGTGAAATGAACGCGAGATTTGTCATCCTTGAGGTCCATTTCGATGTTCCAATCCCTCGTGACTTGGTCCGCCTGCTGGATAGCGAGCTACCGATCGAACCGGAAGAGCTTCGTCCCGCAGCTGAGTACGAGCTTTTGCCGCCGCAATAGGACTGTGGTCTCTCGCGCCACGTCTCGGGAAGCAGTGAACCCGCCAGGGTCAATTTTCACCGGCACTGCCATCCGGTACTATTGAGAATCGACTGCTAGCGTGAATCTGGCGCGCGCCCGGGAATCATCCTGCCGTGTAGTTCCGCCTGCTGAACCAAACCGCGTCCCGGCCATGTGGGTCATTTTTCCCGCTGCGCCGAAATCACTGCATCTGAATGGAATGATCAGGGTGCAAATACAGGCGGCAGTCCGGCCACAGCCAGGCCAAAAGAAGATGGGTTACGACCCTTGATGGCGGCGGCGAACCCGCTTTGCGTCATGGCCATTCCCTGAAGAAACCGCTGGGCTGGTAGAGCAGGGGAACTGGAAATTTGGGGACCCAGGGCCACAGCGCGCGCAGGCTGAGCCCGCTCCTGAAACTAGCCATAGTTTCAGGGGCTCAAGAATCGCTGCGCGTCCAAATCAGTCGCGGCGCCGACGTCAATGCTGTCGATGACAGCGGCCGATCCCCCCTGATTATCGCGGCCACACGGGGTGACGCTGCGCCTGTGCGATCCTGCTCGAGGCTGGCGCTCAGAGGTAAGCTACGCACTCGGGTACGCCAGGGCCGGCGGCCACAATCACGTTATCGAGCTGCTAGCGCCGCTGCCGTCGCCGCAGGCCATGTCGGAGTCAGAAGCCGATTCAGTGGGAGAAGCTGTCACCGAATCTGCTGACGAGCAAGACGATCTCGATTTCGTTGCCTGGGAGGTTGAAGATGATGTTGTCCTGCCCGAAGTTGACGCCGGTGCAACCGACGCTGCTGCCGAGATACTAGGGGGGATCGCCGCGCACGAACCAGTTGACGATTATGCCGATTGGGATGACGTTGATGTCGATTTGCCCGAGAAGTTGCGGAACACCCGGCGGCGACGAGATGATCTCACGGGTTCCGATCTCGCCGAGGTGAGGCATTAACTCCAGGAAGGCCTCGAAACTGGCCGCATCAAGCTTGACCCCGCTCATAGACAGTATCTATGGCAACGACGAGGAGTCTGCGGGCGACATGCTCCGGCGACTCGAGCGATCTATGGGAGCCATTTCCCGCCGAGTGAAGGCGTCGAAGACGAGAACGGCTTGATGCGCAAAAGTGCCCTCGTCCCGTCAGGATACGAAGTAGATCGCGACAGCGCCAAGCACGATCGCCGCATAGAAGGCCATCAGCAGCCCCGCCCTGCTCGGGCGATCCTGTATCGCATAGCTCATCCGCTTGAGCGGGGACTTCGGCGCGGGCGCCTGTCGTTCGACCGGCGGGTCCTCGTGGTAGGCGTGGAAGAACATTTGGATCAGGGTCGCACCGACGAACAGCCCACCCAAAAAGGCGATCGGTTCCGATCCCTGCGCGAGCAGG
Organism: uncultured Nevskia sp.; assembly: GCA_964451925.1. GTDB lineage: Bacteria > Pseudomonadota > Gammaproteobacteria > Nevskiales > Nevskiaceae > Nevskia. The sequence continues at coordinate 6,431 of CAYVKA010000101.1, forward strand.
AAGGCGGCCACGCCGACCGCGATAATGAAGAGAACCATATCGCTCTTAGCCGTGGCATAAGCGCGCCCAGCATAGGCCTTATCGACCGCCGCCCTCCGCATTTCATAAGGAAGCAGAAAGAAGAAGGCGAACTTGAGCAGGGAATAGGCGCTGAGCAGCAGAACGAGAACGATGGCTATAGAGTGAAGCGTGTGGGACATGGCCTATATCACCCGATCTATTACGATGCATATATATATCGCAACAGGACGTAGACAGCCAGAAGATTCCCGCATGGCCGGTCGGCCGAGAAGTGCAAGGGTCGATGACGCCCTGCTCACGGCAGCTCTTTCGGCCTTTGTCGATGAAAGCTTTGCGGGCATGACGATGGAGGATATTGCCAGCCGCGCAGGTGTCAGCCGGGCGGCGCTCTACCGTCGCTGGTCGAATGTAGAGGAGGTGCTTCTCACTGCCCTGAAGGCTTGGCGCGGTCAGTATGACGACACAGGGGATTGGCCCTCCGCCCTTCCTGGCATGATCGAAGCGATGACCGAACGTGCAGCGCTCGCGCTCAGCAATTCATCGGCCCGCTCGTTGATCCGCCGTCTGCTGACGATCGGACAGGAAGGCACCGGCATATTGCATGTCTATCTCGCTGACATCGCAAGGCTGACCCAAACGAGGCTGGTCCGCGCGATCGCGGCGGCGCAGCAGGGAGTTGGCATGTTGACCCAGCGATCAAGCCTGAAATGGCGCTCGACGCCGTCGCAGGCGCGCTGGCCTTGAAATTCCTGTCAGGCGGTGCGGAAGACCCGACTTTCGATGCCCGCCGATATATCGCCGGTCTGTTCCTCATGGTCGGACTGGGATGAGCGCTCGATCCGCCTCAAAAAGACCAGTCGCGGAGCCCCGCTCAGATCATTGACCTAGATGTCATTTGAGCCGACGACGACATGGTTCCGAATCTGACATTCTGCTCTGCATCGGCGTCTGCATCGGCGTCTGCGTCTGCGTCGGCATTCCCATCGTTACCTCTTGGTGACGCGAACCGTATCGAGACTCCACACGCATGGCGGTCTCTTATCGAGAAACCGTCTTCGAATTCGTCCAGCGGAACCTTTGCCGCCGCGAAATATCGGCCGGCAATGTCGATGTCCACCTCGATCGTGAAACTGACGAAAAATGGCATCGCAGGCGCGGTTGCGTTCGGCACCATCTCATCGAGATTCTCGGGCGCGACCACGACGACGCGCGAGCGGCCGAAATCGATGAGATACGTATTGCCCACCGGTCTCGCAGCGGAGTCCGCGAGCGAAGCGTAACGCGCTGCGACGACGTCCGACGCTTGGGCTCAGATTACAACCGCCGTGATGCCGCGCGCGCCGCCGGGTGGTCCATGTAACGGGGCTGCAAACCCAATTCAGGCGTATCGTGCTGGGCGACTTGAACGAGCGCTTCCGTCATCAGGCCGAATGGAAAGGAAATGCTCCGCGCCCGCATCGTGCGAACACCATCGGCGGTGTCAACCGGGCGTTGGAAGGGTCGAATTGGCGATGGGCCAAGCCTCTGCCGGTCGAAACAATCCCTCGCCCGTTCAAGGTCGTCCGAACCGAAATGCAAGATGTGCAGACCCTCATAACGGTGGAGCGCGCGATCGATGTCGAACGGACCGCGCTGTTCGGGCGCGATCGACGCCCAGCGCGCGCAATCAACGACGCCCAGAAACTCAGGGTAATTGTCCCGGAAGATGGCGCATCGGTTTCCGACACCAAGCGGTTCGGGGGCGCCACCGGGGCTCAGGGGAATGCGAGGAACAAACAGCGGCGTCAGGTGAAATCCGAGACGCTCATAACTCGCAGTCAATGCCTGAATGTCATTCGCGACGATGCCAAGATGATGGATGGTATTGACGTCTGCGCTCATCATGCCATCTTCCGATTGCATAACAGGCCGCCAAAATCATTGAAGGCCATTGTGCGTTGAACCCAAGTTCGTAAATGCCTCGCCATCGGCAAGCAGCCCCAAATCAAGCCACGCGAGATCGTCGGGCGTGGCGATCGCGTGCAAATGTGCGATCCGGCCCTCTGCGAAACGGGGGATCAGCGCGAGAAGCAGCCGCTCGGCCGGCGCGACAATGATTCCAACATTGCCGTCGATGAGCGCAACGCGCGATGCGGCCGCGCGCCCGGCGAAGAATCGCGCTACCTGATCGGCGCCCGACAAGCTCCTGCCAGAACCCATGTCTGCCGCTCGTTCATCGGCTGTGAGAACAATCTTCGGATCGAGGATCTTGAGCAGGGCGGCCATATCACCGCCCCTCGCGGCGCTAAGGAAGGCTTCCGCCAGCTCACGATGGAGAGCGATCGTCTTGCCATCGCGTTCGACGTTGCCGCGCACGCGCCGGCGGGCCCTGCTGGCGAGCTGACGGGTGGCCTCCCGGGAGCGACCGATCAGGCTGGCGATCTCGTCGAACGGCAGGGCGAGCACATCGTGCAACACGAACGCCACGCGCTCCAGCGGACCGAGGCGCTCCAAGATTACCAGGAGAGCGACGCCAATCGAGTCGGCCATGAGCGCTATGCGCTCGGGATCTTCGTCGCCGACCAACTGGGCGATCTCACTCGCCGTCGCGGGGTCATCGAGCGCAACGGCATGCTTGGCGGCGCACCGGCGTCGATGGCGTAGTTGATCGAGGCATACCCGCGTTGTGATTGTGGTTAGCCGCCCACCTAGCGATCTTTGATGATCTTGATCAGTTCCTTAGCCGACACTAGGTGCGTGCCGCACAGGCTTTGATCCTGACTTTGCCTGGGCCCGAAGCGGCACAGCCACAGGAACAGGATGAACAGGACGAGGCCGGCGCACTGGGCCGACTGGCCCATCGAGTGCAGCCAGACGCCTAGCAGGTTGCTGGCGTTGTCCTTCAGGCCGCGGTGGTCGACCAGGCCCTGGATGGTGCTGTTGCGATGAAACCTGTCAGGACCGGTGCGCCAGATATGAAGAATGTGTAGGTTAAGGCAGCGGACCTTGCCTGGACCGGGGGGCCGGGGACCAGGCCGCCACCGGCTTGTAGTGGCTTGAGAAAATAGCAGGGCCTCGCGCCGTGCAGATGTTCCTGGGCGGCAAGATCCGCGGCACTCTGTTTTCAGGGCGATACCTCATCGGTCTGACAGATCAGGAGCCGGGCCGGGTACTGATTTGCGAACTGCTGCAGGTGCTGCAGCAGGGCCAGACCATTCCGCTGTGCGATTTCTTGAGCTACTACGCGCACGGCAAACGCTGGTCCCTAGGAATGGTCATTCACCAGGGCACTCTGTGGATGTCTGGGCCGGCGTCGGCTTGGACCCGCAACTGGATGGCGAGCAATGATTCCGTACCGAGCCGAAGATTCTAAACAAAGCGAATTCCGCAGGAGAAAATCATGAATCATCATCAGAGCGTCGTAAAAATCTGATTGTTGTAAGGGAGCGAGCCGGTGCCGGGCCGGATCCGCAGTTGCACAGGGTGCAATGATTTTGCACCGGCGGAGCTGCACGTCATGCAGTCGGTGAGGGTTATCGGTTCAACCGGGAGGCGTGTGGCGTACGCCCGCGCCAGCGCTTGAACGCGCTGATGAAGTTGCTGGTCTGGGCATAGCCCAGCCGCTCGGCGATTTGCTCGATCGACAGCCGCGGACCGGCGAGAAATTCGTCCGCCAAGGCCATCCGCACCTCGTCGCGCAGCTCAGCGAAGGTGGTGCCTTCCTCGGTCAGGCGCCGCCGCAGCGTGCGCACTGTCATGCACAGGTCGCTGGCCACCGACTCCATCGTCAGCATCTGCGTCGGCGACATCACCAGCCGGTTGCGGACCGTCGAAGCGAGCCCGGTGCGGACCCGGCGGCGCTCCAGCAGCGTACGGCACTGATCCACGGCTGCGCTAAGGGTAAGCTCGTTGGCCTGCGGCAGGGGGCGCTCGATCAGGTCTCGATCCAACGCCACGACGTTGGATTGCGCACCGAAAATCGGCTTCAGGCCGAGGAGCCTTTCGTAGGGCTCGACATCAGCCGGGGCGGGGAAACGAAAGCTTATGCTGCGCAACATCGACTGCACCACATAGAGGTCACGCGCCACGGTGACCAAGTTGGCGATATCGCGCTCCACGGCGAAGCGAACCACCGCCTCCGGGATGCCAGAATCGTCGACTTGGACCCGAGTCTCCACCGCCGTGTCCGCGGCGGTGAAGGAGGTGAAAGCGAAGGTCAGGTGGAAATACTGCAGCGCCACGTCCAAGGCGCTGCGTGCGTTGCGGCTGCTGGCGAAGGCGAAGCCCAGCGCGCCGAAGGCGGTGAAATGGTACCGGGAGCCAGCCTGGATACCCAGGCCAGAGATATGGCCCAGACGCTGCATCAGGTTCTCGATCATACGCATTTCCTGATGCGCGGTGACCACCAGCGTCGCGTCCGACAGCTGCGCCTCGCGGATCTTGGTCCCGGCCAGGCTCTCACTCATCGGCATTCCGTGGTCCGCAGCTAACTCCGCCATCAGGCGCATGCTGGTAACGCTGCGGCCGAACCAGGAATGGGGCAAGAACGACCTCCGGAATGCTTGTCCTCTTTTCCGTATATTTTGTCCTCGCTCCAGCTAAAAATCCACCGGGCGGATGCTTACGATGCTGGGTCGTCGATTTCAGCGTCACCCCAATAACGACCGCCACCGGCTCACCCGCTGGCAGCAAGGTCTGGAGGACATTCGCATGACCCAGTTTCCGGCGCCATCGGCACCGTACGACTTCGATTTTCTTGTGGTCGGTTCCGGCTTCGGCGGCAGCGTCTCGGCCTGCCGGCTGACCGAAAAAGGCTACTCGGTGGCGGTGATGGAAATGGGCCGGCGCTGGAAGCCGGAGGACTTCCCCAAGACCAGCTGGAACACCCGCCGCTGGGTCTGGCGGCCTGGACTCAAGCTTTTCGGCTTTTTCAACATGCGCATGTTCCGGCACGTCATGATCATCTGCGGCAATGCGGTGGGCGGGGGCTCGATCACCTACGCCAATACGCTACTAGTGCCGCCGGACCACGTCTGGGACGAAGGCTCCTGGGCGGGCGCCGCCGACTGGAAGCGCGATATGCCGATCCACTACGCTCACGCGCAACGCATGCTTGGCGTAACCGACAACAAGCTGATGGGCCGGGCCGACATCATGCTCCGCAATATGGCAGACGCCGCTGGCGTCGGACACACCTTCAAGCCGACCCGCGTCGCGGCATTCTTCCCGCCGGAGGGCGAGCCGGGTGGCAAGACCTACCCCGATCCGTACTTCGGCGGCGAAGGGCCGGACCGCTCCACCTGCATCGGCTGCGGCGGGTGCATGATGGGCTGCAAGCACAACGCCAAGAACTCCCTCGACAAGAACTACCTGTACTTCGCCGAGAAGCGGGGGGCGCAGGTGTTCGAGGAAACCCAGGTGGTCGACGTGCGGCCGCTGGGCGGCAAGAGCGACGGCGCCGACGGCTACGAAGTGACGACGGTGCGCTCGACCACTTGGTTCCGGCGGCAGCGGCGAACGTTCCGGGTGCGCAACGTAGTGTTTTCAGGCTCCTCCCTCGGCACCCAGGAGCTGCTGTTCCGGCTGAAGCAAGGCGGCTCCCTGCCAAACATCTCCGACGACCTCGGCAACCGGGTCCGCACCAACGCCGAGTCGATCCTCGGCGTCCGCTTCCCCGGACAGGACATGTCCGGCGGCGTCGCCATCGGCTCGAGCATCTACATCGACCAGCACACCCATATCGAAGCCACCCGTTATCCTAAAGGCTCGGACGCCATGGGGCTGATGACCACTTTGCTGGTCGGCGGCAAGCCGGGCTGGACCCGCATCTTGCTCTGGCTGGGCGTGGCGCTGCGGCACCCGGTGCAGTTCCTGCGCATGAGCAATCCGGTCGGCTTCGCCCGCCAAACCCTGATCTTCCTGGTGATGCAGACCATCGACGCCTCGCTGCGCATGCGACTGAAGCGACCGTGGTATTGGCCCTTCGCCAAAGTCCTGTGCAGCGAGGGCGACCGTATCCCGACGTTTATTCCGCAGGCCAACGCCTTCACCGAGAAGATGGCCAAGGCGTTCGGCGGCACACCGATGACCACCATCACCGAAATCCTGTTCAACGTGCCCTTCACAGCGCACTGCATGGGCGGGTGCGCCATTGCTGCCACCCCCGAGGCCGGGGTAATCGATCCGCAGAACCGGGTCTTCAACTACAAGAACCTCTACGTCGTCGATGGCTCGATGCTCGGCGCTAACCTGGGTGTCAATCCCAGCTTGACCATCACCGCGCTGGCCGAGCGCGCGATGTCCTTTATTCCGGTGCGGCGGTCGGCGGTGGAGGTGGAGGTGGCGGCATGAACACGCCCAAAACGACACCGCGGCGGCTGTCGGCGCTCGATGCGACCTTCCTGAGAATGGAAACCCGTGACACGCCGATGCACGTCGGCTCGCTGCAGATTTTTTCGATTCCGAGCGGCGCCCCGGCGGACTTCGTCAAAAATATCGTGCACAGCTACCGCTCGGCGCGGCCGCTGTGCCGGCCCTGGAACCTCAAGCTGGTGCGCGTGCCGCTGTCGGCGGTGCTTCCCGCAGTCATCGAGGTCGGCTACCTCGATCTGGACTACCACGTGCGCCACACTGCGCTGCCGGCGCCGGGCGGCGAGCGCGAGCTCGGCGAGTTGATTTCCCACCTTCATACCCAGCTACTGGATCGTTCCCGTCCGCTGTGGACCTGCCACGTCATCGAGGGCCTAGCCAACAATCGCTTCGCCATCTACACCAAGGTCCACCACGCCCTGACCGACGGCGTCAACGGCATCCGCATTCTAGGACGAGCGCTCGCGACGTTGAAGACTGGCGAATGGAGCGCACCCTGGCATGTGCAGATCCCGCGCAAGTCCAAGCGCAGCAACGCGCCGGCCAAGGTCTCCTCCTCCGGCTCGGAGCTGGTCGCACAGTGCCGCTCGATGGCGCACGCGATGGGCGAAATGGTCTTCCGCAAGCCGGGGCAGGAACCGGTGCGGCGGCCGTTCGAGGCGCCGCGGTCGGCGCTGAACACCCGCGTCACCGCGGCGCGCCGCGTAGCCACGCAGCAGCTCGACTTGGCGCGCCTGCGCGGCGTAGCGAAGCGCTCGGAAACCTCGGTCAATGACGTATTCCTCGCCATCTGCAGCGCCGCCTTGCGGCGGCATCTGAACGACGTGCGCGCCCTGCCGAAGTCGTCGCTGATCGCCGCCGTGCCGGTGAGCCTGCGCGACGAGAGCACACCGGCGGTCGAAGGCAATGCCGTGGGGTTCATCTGGGGATCGCTGGGGACGGACGTCGCCGACCCGCTCGCCCGACTGCGATTGATCCACGCATCGATGCAGGTGGCCAAGGACAACGTCCGAAATGTGCCGCCGGCGATCCGCCAGATGTTCACCATGCTGACCATGGCGCCGGCGGTCGGGATGTTGATGACCGGTCTCGGCGCCTACATCCGGCCGCCGATGAACGTAACCATCTCCAACGTGCCCGGGCCAGATGGCACCTTGTACCTCAACGAGGCCAAGCTCGAGGCGATGTACCCGGTGTCGATTCCGCTCCAGGGGCAGGGCCTGAACATTACCTGCATCAGCTATGCCGGCCAGCTAAACGTCGGCTTCACCGGCAGCCGCGACTGCCTGCCCCACCTCCAGCGCATCGCGGTATATGCCGGCGATGCGCTGGAGGAGCTCGACCGGCTGCTGCCGGCCGGCCGCGGCAAGGTTCAGCCGAAGACGGGGTAGCGCCGGCGCTTGACCAGGCGGTGGACGCTGGCCCGGATTCTGCAGCTGGTCCTGTCCGTAGACCTGGTTGAGTTAGGCGTCGTCCAGGGCCGATTCGGGCCAGGAGCCGAACGGCAGCCCGGCGAAGATCCGCGCAATCTCCAAGATCGCCAGCTTCTTCAGCTGCAGGGCCTTCGCTAGCCAGCGCCCTTCAAGCAGTACGAGCACGGTATCGGCGCCGTCGGCAGTGGCCACCGAGACGATGGGTATGCCGAAGAGGATCGCCTGCTTGACGGAGCCGCGCCGCCCGGCCACACCACCACGTCGTGACCCGCGGTCAGCGCGGTTGTGACTCGCTCCCGGCCGGCGGGAATGACACCGACCTTGCGGGAAGAACGCGCCCAGCCCGGGTATCGCGATCAGCGCATCATGGGCGGTGCCATGAGCACCCGGGATTCGCCAAAGCCGCGCCACCAGTCGACCACCAGGGACCAGGCGTCCATCGTCAGCCAGGTGCCGGAGTGGATGCCAACCAGGCAGGCAAGGAACTTCCGGAAAGCGCTCCCAGCCAATGGTATTAACGCGGAAGTAGCGGTTCATCATGAAATCGAAGATCGGAAGAATCCGGTCCATGAATTCGAAGTCGGCGCCGTCGGCATAGCAATTGCGACCTGCCCAGCCGCTCAATGTGCCGCGGACGGATCTTTCGAGCGGAGCCGCAAGTTCCGGATCGATGTGCGCGGACGCGAGCCAGGTGTACTCGGTCATTCATGCTCTCCGTCAGGGATGCCGGAAAAGTCCGGCCCGCAGTCGAACCGGCATCAGGTCGCGCACCGGTTCGTAGGACTCATAGTGGAGGATGAGTCCGGCGTGAGCATGTGATACCACGCCACGGTACTGTGATTTTGCGCTATCCGTCACCCGCCGTCGTGGGCAGATCGAGGCCTACCGGCACCTGCGCACGCTCTCTCTATAGGCACCTGGGGTATCGCCGGTCCAGCGCCGGAATGCACGGTAGAAGCAGCTGATCTCCGAGTATCCGGTGCGCGCGCAAATCTCTTCGATCGACAAGTCGCTGCGCTCGAGAAGGCCGGTGCAGACCTGGTACTGGACGTGCTCGCGCAAGCGACTGTAGCTCCAGCCGTGCTTGTAGATTGTGCGCTTGAGCCGGTCCTTGCTCACCTTCAGGCGCCTGGCGATCGAGGTCAGGGTCGTCTGCTCCAATGCCAGCATGGACTCGAGCAGCTCCCGCACCTGCATCAGTTCCTTCTGGCGGTACAGGCTGTCGCTCGAGGCCGAGGACCAGTAGTAGACGCCTTGCCGGAAGGGACGCGGCTGGGCGAAGCCGCCGTCATCCGGCATGGCAAGGCCTCTTCGGTTTGAGCGGCGGCGGTTACGTTTGTCCCTCTTCGCCAACTGCTGCGCGCGTTCTACGAAGGACACGACGTCGTCCAAGCAGCGGAACTCTTCTGCATCGACCAAAGGGATGTCGATGCAGAATTCGTCCTCAAGCGCCAGCACGATGAGCACCGAATCGAGCGAGTCGGCTCCTAAGACGCGCAGCGGCATCTCGCAGGGGATCAGCCGGACGCCAACTCCGAGCTTACGCGACACGACGGCCCGGATTCGCTGCTCGACCGAGCCCGCTGCCAGGCAGGGCATGTGCTCCTGCCGCGGGCGAGAGAGCTTGCTTTCGGCACCCATAGTGCTCCTCCAGGCTGTTCCGCGCCGATCAAAGCGTGATTGCGCGGTCGTAGATGAAGCTGAAGCTGCGCGGCACCCTCGGTGTCGAGGTATGCGGCCCTGCGCTGCAGGCACGCCGGAGTGCGCATCAACTTTTGGTCATTGTGGAACCAAGGCCGCCGCCGTTCCTTATGGAGCGCGGTCTGCCGGCACATCACCGGCTGCAGGCCTACCAGAACTTCGAGTTGGCTGGGGGTACCAAAATTGAACTGCATCGCGGATTTGCCCAAGGCTAAGGGTC
>CAYVKA010000102.1:0-15993 GCA_964451925.1 uncultured Nevskia sp.
TGCTGCACGCCCTTGGGCTTGCCGGTGGAGCCGGAGGTGTAGAGCAGGAACAGCGGGTGCTCGGCTTCGACCCATTCGGGCTCGCACTCGACCGAGGCCTTGGCGGTCAGTTCCTGCCACCACAGGTCGCGGCCCTGGTTCCAGGCGATGCTGTTGCCGGCGTGCTTCATCACCAGCACCTTCTCGATGCTCTTGCAGGCGCCGTCCAGCGCCTCGTCCACCGCCTTCTTCAGCTCGACCACGTGGCCGGCGCGATGGGCGCCGTCGGCGGTGATGACCAGGCGCGCGCCGGCGTCCTCGACGCGGTCGCGCACCGACTGCGCGGAGAAGCCGCCGAACACCACCGAATGGATCGCGCCGATGCGGGCGCAGGCCTGCATCGCGATCACCGCCGACGGCGCCATCGGCAGGTAGATCACCACGCGGTCGCCCTTGTTGATGCCCAGCGACTTCAGCACATTGGCCAGGCGGCACACTTCGGCGTGCAGCTGCCTGAAGCTGAACACGGTCACTTCGCCGGCTTCGCTCTCGTAACGGATCGCCGGCTTGTCGCCGCGCTGCTGCAGGTGGCGGTCGATGCAGTTGTAGGAGACGTTGATGCGGCCGTCGCTGAACCAGGCGTAGTTCGGCGCCTTGCTGTCGTCCAGCGTCACCGTGAACGGCCGCTGCCAGCTCAGCTCCTGCCGCGCCAGCCCGGCCCAGAAGCCGATGTAGTCCTTCTCCGCCGCGGCGCGCAGCTCCGCCATTTTCGCGGCGTCGACGCGCGCCTTGGCGACGAACTCCGGGGCCGGCGGGAACAACCGGTTTTCGGCGAGTACGGACTGGATGTTGTCGTTGCTCATGGTGCTTTCCTCGTTGCACAGCGTCCGCGCTGCCTGGCGGACGTCTTCTGGTTCATGGTCTGCCGCACTCGGATGATACTGCAGCGGGCGCGTTCAATCATTGATCCGCATCAATCGAAAAAAAGCCCCGGCCTGGCCGGGGCGGAGGGCTCTGCTCGGCGCCGCCGCGGCAGCGCGCGGCGGCTGCCGCGGCTGCCTGCGCGGCAATCTCAGTGCGAGGTGCCGCTGGACGCGCCGATGCCGGTCTGCGAGCGCACGAACTGCGCCGTGAACAGGTCCGCCTCGCGTTCCGACGCCGCGCTCTTGTCCAGCACCGAGAACAGCCAGCAGCCGATGAACGCCAGCGGCATGGAGAAGATGGCGGGCGTGTCGTAGGGGAAGATCGGCGCGGCGTGGCCGAAGGTCTTGACCCACACCGCCGGCCCCAGCACGGTCAGCGTCACGGCGGTGATCAGGCCGAGGAAGCCGCCGATGGTGGCGCCGCGGGTGCTCAGGCCTTTCCAGAACATCGACAGGATCAGCACCGGGAAATTGGCGCTGGCGGCGACGGCGAAGGCCAGGCCGACCATGAAGGCCACGTTCTGCTTCTCGAACACGATGCCCAGCACGATGGCCAGGATGCCCAGCGCGATGGTGGCGATGCGCGACACTCGCACCTCCTGCTTGTCGTCGGCCTGGCCGCGGCGGAACACGCTGGCGTACAGGTCGTGCGACACCGCGGTGGCGCCGGCCAGCGTCAGGCCGGAGACCACCGCCAGGATGGTGGCGAAGGCCACCGCCGAGATGAAGCCCAGCATCAGGTTGCCGCCGACTGCGTGCGCCAGGTGGATCGCCGCCATGTTGGCGCCGCCGAGCAGGCCGCCCTTGGCGTCGAGGTATTGCGGGTCGGTGCCGACCAGCACGATGGCGCCGAAACCGATGATGAAGGTCAGGATGTAGAAGTAGCCGATGAAGGTGGTGGCGTAGAACACTGACTTGCGCGCTTCCTTGGCGTCCTTCACGGTGAAGAAACGCATCAGGATGTGCGGCAGGCCGGCGGTGCCGAACATCAGCGCCAGCCCCAGAGACAGCGCCGATACCGGGTCCTTGACGAAGCCGCCGGGGCCCATGATGGCGCCGTGCTTGGGGCTGACCTCCACCGCCTTGGCAAACAGCGCATCGACGTTGAAGCCGAAGTGCACCAGCACCATCAGCGCCATGAAGCTGGCGCCGAGCAGCAGCAGCACCGCCTTGATGATCTGCACCCAGGTGGTGGCGAGCATGCCGCCGAAGGTGACGTAGATCACCATCAGCACGCCGACGATGATCACCGCGTTGGCGTAGTCCAGCCCGAACAGCAGCTTGATCAGCTGCCCGGCGCCGACCATCTGCGCGATCAGGTAGAACAGCACCGTCACCAGCGTGCCGCAGGCGGCCAGGCTGCGGATCGGCTTGGCGGCCAGGCGGAACGAGACCACGTCGGCGAAGGTGTAGCGGCCGAGGTTGCGCAGGCGCTCGGCGATCAGGAACATGATGATCGGCCAACCCACCAGGAAGCCGATGGAGTAGAGCAGGCCGTCGAAGCCGGAGCCGTAGACCAGCGCCGAGATGCCGAGGAACGAGGCTGCCGACATGTAGTCGCCGGCGATGGCCATGCCGTTCTGCAGACCGGTGATGTCGCCGCCGGCGGCGTAGAAGTGGTGGCGCGAGCGGGTGCGCTGCGCCGCCCAGTAGGTAATGCCCAGGGTCAGCGCGACGAAGCCGAAAAACATGATGATGGCGGTGAGGTTGATCGCGCTCTTCTGCAGCTGGCCTTCGATGGCGCCGGCGGCGAAAGCGCCCGGCGCGGCCAGGGCCAGCGCGGCGGCCAGCAGGGTACGCATGCGGCTCACTTGAGATTCCCCTTGATTTGGGCGACCAGGGTGTCGAACACGGAATTGGCGCGCCACACGTAGATGCCGGTCATGACGATCGAGGCGAGGATGATGCCGACGCCGATCGGCAGGCCCAGCGTCATGGTCATGCCGCCCAGCGGCGTCGCCAGGGTGGAGGGGGAGAACGCCACCAGCAGGATGAAGCCGAAATAGATCGCCAGGGTGATGGCCGTCAGCGTCCAGCCGAGGCGGTTGCGCCGGCTCTCCAGCTCGTGGAATGCGGGGTCCCGCATCACCTTTTGTGTCACGTCATCGACCATGGCCTGCCTCCGGAAGGCGGCTCGCGGCCGCCGTGATTGGTTGTTCATAGATGCGGTGCGCGCCCCGTACCCCGCGCCCGGGGCCGCCAGTGACTCTAGCCATAGGGCCCTGTCACATGAAACACGACTTTGGTCTGAGGGCGCGCAGGGGTGCCGGGCGCTGCCATGCCGCGCCCGCGACGCCCTTCCGTCGTGGGCAGCCCGGGCATGACCGTGGTCCGGGGCTGGGCTGCCGGAGCGTCCGCGGTGGTGCCGGGGAAGGCGTTGGCGAGGCCGTCGGTCACTGCGGCTCCGTTGACCCCGCCAGACGTCGTGGTGCCTGTTGATGGCCTACCCGCGCCATCGATTGACGCGACCGCCGCCGCAGGAAGCTCCCGGGCAGGTTGCCGCGACATTCGGCTCCAGTCGCAATTGGAGGCGCAGCGCCGCTCTCTTCGACCAAGGGCGCAAGCGGATCGTCCGGCGGCGCCGCTGCGCGGGCCCAGCGCCGCAGCGCCTGCGGATGAATTGTTCTACTCTTGGGCCGTCCCATTGCGAGCCGATCCAAATGCTGCAGGGCTGGCAGCTGTATCTGGTTTCAGCGGCCTATGTCGGCCTGCTGTTCGCCGTCGCCTACTGGGGCGACCGCCGCGTCGCTCGCGGCCAGGCGCCGGCGCGCAAGCCCTGGGTCTACAGCCTGGCCCTGGGCGTGTATTGCACCTCCTGGACTTTCTACGGCGCGGTCGGCCGGGCGGTGGAGAGCGGCTGGGATTTCCTGCCGATCTACCTCGGGCCGATGCTGGTGTTTGGCCTGGGCCACCGCCTGGTGGCGCGGGTGGTGGAGATCAGCAAGCGCCACAACATCACCTCCATCGCCGATTTCATCGCCGCGCGCTACGGCCGTCATCAGCAGCTGGGCATGCTGGTGGCGCTGGTTGCGCTGGTCGGCGTGCTGCCGTACATCGCGCTGCAGCTCAAGGCGGTCAGCGTCAGCTTCGCCGTGCTGGCGGCGCCGGCCGCTTCCGGGCCGCTGCCCGACAGCGCCCTGCTGATGGCGCTGCTGCTGGCGCTGTTCGCCATCCTGTTCGGCACGCGCCAGGTGGTGAGCAGCGAGAACCACCACGGCATGGTGCTGGCCATCGCCTTTGAGTCGCTGGTCAAGCTGCTGGCCTTCGCCGCGGTCGGCCTGTATGTCACCTACGGCATCGGCCGCGGCTTCGTGCCGGCCTACCGCGAGGCGCTGGCGCTGCCGCAGGTCCGCGCCGCCCTCGGCGACGGCGGCTGGCAGCTCGGATTCCTGACCCAGACGGTGCTGGCCATGTCGGCCATGCTGTGCCTGCCGCGGCAGTTCCACGTGGCGGTGGTGGAGAACACCGCGCCGGCCGACCTGCGCACCGCGCGCTGGCTGTTCCCGGCGTATGTCGGGCTGATCAGCCTGTTCGTGCTGCCCATCGCCGCGGCCGGACTGCGCGCCTTCCCCGGCGGCCAGGTGATCGGCGACAGCTTCGTGCTGGCGCTGCCGCTGGCCGGCGGCCACGGCGGGCTGGCGCTGATGGCTTACCTGGGCGGCTTCTCGGCCGCAACCAGCATGGTCATCGTCGCCACCATCGCCCTCTCCACCATGCTGTGCAACGAGGTGGTGGTGCCGCTGCTGCTGCGCTTTGCGCCACCGGGCCTGGCGCGGCGCCAGGACCTGTCCGGCCTGCTCAAGGCGATCCGTCGCGCCGCCATCGTGCTGATCGTGCTGCTGGCCTATCTGTATTACCGCCTGTTCATCGGGCCCGGCACGCTGGCGCATATCGGCCTGCTGTCGTTCTCCGCCGTGCTGCTGTTCGCGCCCGGCCTGTTCGGCGGCGTGCTGTGGCGCGGCGGCAGCTACGCCGGCACCCTGGCCGGCCTCGGCGCCGGCTTCGTGGTCTGGCTCTACACGTTGCTGCTGCCGACCCTGCTCAGCGGCGGCGAATCGGCGCTGCTGCGTGACGGCCCCTTCGGCATCGGCTGGCTGCGGCCGCAGGCGCTGTTCGGCCTGCACGGGCTGGACCCGCTGACGCACGGCACGCTGTGGAGCCTGGCGGTCAACCTGGCCTGCTACATCGGCATTCCGCTGTTCACCGTGCCCGGCCTGCACGAGCGCCTGCAGGCGGTGCGCTTCCTGGGCGAGGCGTCGCCCGACCCGGCGCCGGAGCGGCCGCTGCCGCGCAGCAGCGCCACCGTCGGCGACCTGCGTGAACTGCTCGAGCGCTTCTTCGAGCCCGGCCGGGTGCAGCAGTTCTTCCGCGAGTACGCCGAGGGCATGGGCGGCGCGCCGCTGGTGCACGGCGAGCGCGCCGAGCCGGAGCTGGCGCGCTATACCGAGCGCCTGCTGGTGGGTGCGCTCGGCGCCGCTTCGGCGCGCCTTGTTCTGGCCTCCACGCTGCGCGGCCGCGACATGCAGCCGGAGGATGTGGTGCGGCTGCTGGACGAGACCTCGCACGCCATCCAGTTCAACCGCGAGCTGTTGCGCGCCGCGCTGGAGCACCTGCCGCAGGGCATCTCGGTGGTGGACCGCGATCTGCGCCTGGTGGCCTGGAACCGCCGCTACATCGAGCTGCTGGAATATCCCGAAGGCCTGATCACCATGGGGCGGCCGATCGAGGAAGTGTTCCGCTACAACGGCCGCCGCGGTCTGCTCGGCGGCGGCAGCGAGGGCGACACCGGGGAGATGATCGCGCGGCGCCTGGCGCACATGCGCGCCGGCCACGCCTACACCCGCGAGCGCGAGCTGCCCGACGGCACGGTGATCGAGACGCGCGGCAACCCCATGCCCGGCGGCGGCTTCGTCACCAGCTACTTCGACGTCACTGCCTACAAGCGCGCCCAGCGCCAGCTGCAGGAGGTCAACGAGACGCTGGAATCGCGCGTGGCCGAGCGCACCCGCGAGCTGACCCTGCTCAATGCCGCGCTGGCCGAGGCGGGCGCCGGAGCCGAGCGCGCAAACGAGGCCAAGACGCGCTTCCTCGCCGCCGCCTCGCACGATCTGGCGCAGCCGCTCAACGCCGCGCGCCTGTTCATCTCCTCGCTGGAGCGGCATGCGCTGCCGCAGCCCACCGCAGCCCTGATCGGCCAGGTGGAGAACTCGCTCAGCGCCGCCGAAAGCCTGCTGTCCAGCCTGCTCGACATCTCGCGTCTGGACGCCGGCGCGCAGCAGGCGCACGTCGAGCATTTCGAGATCGCGCGCGTGCTGGAGCCGCTGGCGGCGGAGTTCGGCGCGCTGGCGCAGACGCGCGGCTTGCGCCTGCGCGCGGTGCCGAGCCGCGCGGTGGTGTTGAGCGACCCGCGGCTGCTGCGCCGCGTGCTGCAGAACTTCCTCTCCAATGCCCTGCGCTACACCCGGCGCGGACGCATCCTGTTCGGCTGCCGCCGCGCCGGCGGCGCGCTGCGCATCGAGGTGTGGGACACCGGTCCGGGCATCGCCGAGGACCAGCGCCAGGTGATCTTCGAGGAGTTCCGCCGCCTGGAGACGCACGACGCCGGCGGTGAGCGCGGCCTGGGCCTGGGCCTGGCCATCGCCGAGCGCATCGCGCAGCGCCTCGACCACCGCCTCGACCTGCGCTCCTGGCCGGGGCGCGGCAGCGTCTTCTCCATCACCGTGCCGCTGGGCCAGGCGGCGCGCATTGCGCCGGCGCCACGCCCGGAGTTCCGCCGCAGCAGCGACCACGTCGCCGGAGCCACCGTGCTGTGCGTCGACAACGAGCCGGCGGTGCTGGCCGGCATGGAAGCCCTGCTCGGCAACTGGGGTTGCCGCGTCATCGGCGTGCGCGACCGCGCCGGCGCGGTGCAGGCGGCGCGGCGCCACGAGGCGCCGGAGCTGCTGTTGATGGACTATCACCTCGACGGCGGCGCCAACGGCATCGAGCTGGCCGAGGAACTGCGCCAGCTGTGGGGCGCCGATATTCCGGTGCTGGTGATTACCGCCGATCACACGCAACAGGCCCGCGAGGCCGCCGCCGCGCGCGGCTTCACCCTGCTGCCCAAGCCGGTCAAGCCGGCGGCGCTGCGCGCGCTGATGGGGCGGTTGCTGTCGGCGCGCGAGCGGGCGGTGCGCCTGGCCAGCTGACACGCCGGTCCGCCGCAGCCGCGCGGCGCGGCTCGCGGACTACGCACCTGCAATCGTCAGCTGCGTCTGCACCACCAGCGCCAGCAGCTTGCCCTGCTCCGATCGCACCGTGGTCTGCCACACCGAGGTGGTCCTGCCGCGATGCAGCGGCGTGCACTCGGCCACCACTGTCGAACCGGCCGGCGCGGCGCCGAGGAAATTGGTTTTGGACTCCAGCGTGGTGGTGCGCGCCTGCGGCGGCAGGCTGAAGAAGGCGCCGACCGCGCCGAGCGTGTCGGCCAGCGCCATCACCGCGCCGCCGTGCAGGATGCCGCCGAGCGTGCACAGCTCGGGGCGCACCCGCAGCCGGGCGCCGACGCGCTCCGCCGTCGCCTCCTCCAGTTCGATGCCGAGCAGCCCCGGCAGCAGGCCGGAAAACTGCGCGTTGATCGCGCCGCTGGCGCCCATGGCCGCTCCCCGGGTTCAGTGGATGATGCTGGCGGCGACCGATGCGGACACGCCGGCGTCCTGCCCGTTGCGGCGCAGCAGCAGGTACAGCAGCGGGCCGAAGGAGCCGAGAAGCAGCGTGGCGACGAGGTAGGGCCAGGGGTTGCGGCCCTGCGCCCGGGCATCGCGGAACAGCCAGGTGCAGACCAGCGCCAGCGAAACCGTCAGGTCGCACAGCACCTGGATGCCGCCAGCATTGCTCAGATGGCTGCGCAGGATGCCGAGGTAGCCGACGTCGTAGACCACGTAGGCGGAATAGGTGCCGAAGGCGGCGAGTACCAGAAGCAGCAGGCTGCGAGCCATGGGATTCTCCGTTGAGGGGTGCGGCGCCACTGTCGCGCGGCGGGCGCGGCCGCTCAATTACGCGGCAGGTAATAGCCGCCGTGCGCCGGACTTGCCAGAATGCCGCCATGCCCATCTCCATGCCGCAAGCGACCATGGACGCCCGTTCCGCCGATGACAGCTTCGGCCACGTGCTGCGCGAGACGCGCGGCGCGCGCAAGCTGAGCCAGCTCGACCTGGCGGTGGAGGCCGGCATCTCGCAGCGCCACCTGAGCTTCCTCGAATCGGGGCGGGCACGGCCCAGCCGCGGCATGGTGCTGCAGCTGGCCGAATCGCTGGAACTGCCGCTGCGCAACCGCAACCGCCTGCTGGTGGCCGCCGGCTTCGCCCCGGTGTTCCCGCAGCGCGCGCTGGACAGCGAGGCGATGGCGCCGGTGCGCCAGGCGCTGGAGCGGCTGTTGCAGCACCACGAGCCGTACCCGGCGCTGGTGATGGACCGCGGCTGGAACATCCTGATGACCAACCCGGCGCTGGAGCGCCTCACTGCGCTGCAGGGCGATCCGGCGCAGTTGTGGCGGCGCGTCTGCGGCGACGGCCCGCGCAACATGCTCAAGCTGACCTTCCACCCGCAAGGGCTGCGGCCGCTGATCGGCAACATGGCCGAGGTCGGCTCGCACCTGCTGGCGCGGGCGCGGCTGGAAGCGCTGGAAGAGCCGGCGGTGGCGCGGCTGCTGGACGAGATCCTGGGTTACCCGGACACCCCGGCGCGCTGGAAGTCGGCCGAGCCGTCGGTGCAGCCGCCGCCGGTGCTGGCCGCGCAGATGCGGCTGGGCGAGGCACGCCTGAACCTGTTCACCATGCTCAGCACCTTCGGCACACCGCAGGACATCACCACCGACAGCCTGCGCGTCGAGCACCTGTTCCCGGCGGACGCGGAGAGCGAGCTGCTGCTGAAGCGATTGGCGCTTAGCGGGAATAGGGAATAGGGGATCGGGAATCGGGAATCGCCAAGGCGCTTCTACGAATCCCGATTCTCCACTCCCGATTCCCGCCTCATTCCGCTTCCTCGTCGCTCCCCGCCTCGCCCGCGCTGCCCAGTTGCCCGAGCGGGGCGTTGTCCGCGCGCAGCAGGCGCTGCGCCAGCACCGCCGCCTGGGTGCGGCGATACAGCCCCAGCTTGCGCAGGATGGCGGTGACGTGGGCCTTGATGGTGGCCTCGGAGACGTTCAGGTCGCCGCCGATCTGCTTGTTGAGACGGCCGTCGGCCAGCATCATCAGCACCCGGAACTGCTGCGGCGTCAGGCTGGAAATGCGCTGCGCCAGCTCACGGTCGGCCGCATCCTCGGCGGCGACGGTTTCCGCCACGCCCGGCGGCAGCCACACGCCGCCTTCCAGCACCGAGCGCAGCGCCGCGCCGATGGTGTCCAGACCGGCCGACTTGGGGATGAAGCCGCAGGCGCCGAAATCCAGGGCGCGGCGCATCACCGCCGGCTCCTCCACCGCCGACACCACCACCACCGGGATCGCCGGGTACTGGCCGCGCAGCGTGATCAGGGCGGAGAAGCCCTGTACGCCCGGCATGCGCAGGTCGAGCAGGATCAGGTCGGCGCGCGGGTGTTCCTGCACCGCGCGGTTCAGCGCCTCGGGCGAGTCGGCCTCGATGATGTGCACGCCGGGCAGCAGCTGCGCCACCGCGGTGCGCAGCGCGCTGCGGAACAGCGGGTGATCATCGGCGATGATCAGGGTCGACACCAGGTTCACGGACAGCCCATCCTCCGGCACGGCGCCGCCATGCGCATCGAATTCGTGCGGCACGGCTTGTTGCGGGTGCGGCGCAGGGTATCGCAAAGCGGCTCTCGGCGTGCGCGCGGGGTGCGCCCGACAGTTTTAGCCGCTCGCGCTGTCATGTCCTATACGACCTAAGCCTAATCCGGCCGCCGCCGCATCCGCCCGCCACGCCGCCGAGCGGCCGGCCGGAGCGGCGCGCGGCATAATGGGCCCTTACGGCATTCCTGGCTGGAGCAGCGTGGTCCATTACCGTCATAGCTACCATGCGGGCAACTTCGCGGACGTGTTCAAGCACGTGCTGCTGGTTGGCCTGCTGGCCGGGCTCAACCGCAAGGACAAGCCCTGGTGCTTTCTCGATACCCATGCCGGCGCCGGCGACTACGACCTGGGCGGCGAGGGCGCCACCCGCACCGGCGAATGGCGCGACGGCATCGGCCGCCTGGAGGCGCAGGGCGCAGCCGCCGGCGCGCCCGAGCTGGTGGCCGAATACCTGCGCCTGGTGCAGGCTGCGCGCAGCGAGGGCGTGGCCGCGCACTATCCCGGTTCGCCGCAGTTCGCGCGCGCCATGGCCCGCGCCGACGACCGCCTGGTACTGTGCGAGAAGGTGCCCGAGGTGGCGGCCGAGCTGAGGCGCTCGCTGCGCGGTGACCCGCGCGCCGCGGTACATGTGCGCGACGGCTACGAAGCCCATGCCCTGCTGCCGCCGGCGGAGAAGCGCGGCCTGATGCTGATCGACCCGCCGTTCGAGCGCACCGACGAGCTCGACGCCATCGCCGACCTGATCGGCAAGTCGGTGCAGCGCTTCGCCGGCGGCATCTACGCCGCCTGGTATCCGATCAAGAACCGCCACCTGGTGTCGCGCTGCGTGCGCCGCGTCAGCCGCGAAACCGGCAAGCCGGTGCTGAACCTGGAATTCGACACTGGCGAGACCGCGGGCGACGAAATGCGCTTCGCCAGCACCGGCGGCGGCAAGTCCGGGCGGCCGGTGCGGAGCGACCGGGGCGGCCCGTCGCGGCAGCAGGAAGCGGCGGCCAGCGTGGTGCGGGTGATCGAGAAGGTGCCGATGCACGCCTGCGGCCTGCTGGTGGTGAATCCGCCGTTCGGCTTCGAGCCGGCGGCGAGCCTGGCCCTGCAATGGCTCAAGCCGCGCCTGGCGCAAGGCTCGCGCGCCAGCTTCACCATCGAGCACGGCGTGGCGGAAAGCGCCTGAGCTTGCCTCTCCCGGGTGGAGGGGGATAAAAACCGTACCGCAGCCAAGGGAGGAAACATGGCCGAATCCGCATCCGGCTTCGACGTCGCCGGCCACGCCGCGCGCCTGCGTCAGCAGGGCTATACCGTCATTGACGACTTCCTCTCCGCGCAGCGCCTGGCCGAGGTGCGCGCCGGGCTGGCGCCTTACCTGGGCAGCCACAACGGCCGCAACGACTTCGAGGGCCACCGCACCGAGCGCGTCTACACCCTGGTGGCGCGCGGCCGGGTGTTCGAGGAGCTGGCCTGCGACGCGCGAGTGCTGGCGCTGCTCGACCAGTTCCTGCAGCCCGGCTACCTGCTCACCGCCAGCCAGGCCATCTGCATCCATCCCGGCGAGACGCCGCAGCCGG
This sequence comes from uncultured Nevskia sp., assembly GCA_964451925.1. Lineage (GTDB taxonomy): Bacteria > Pseudomonadota > Gammaproteobacteria > Nevskiales > Nevskiaceae > Nevskia. The sequence goes on from CAYVKA010000102.1 coordinate 11,248, forward strand.
TGCATCACGACGACGGCTTCTACCTGATCCCGCGGCCGCGCCCGGCCATCAGCCTCAGCACCATCGTCGCGGTGGACGCCTTCACCGCCGACAATGGCGGCACCGAGATCATTCCCGGCAGCCACAACTGGGACGATGCCCAGGTCGCCGGCCAGTACGGCAGCGCCGGCATGGACAGCGCCGGCCGCCCGGAATGGCTGCGGCAGTTGCGGCCGATGGAAATGCCCGCCGGCGCCTGCGTGGTGTTCCTCGGCACGCTGCTGCATCGCGGCGGTGCCAACCGCAGCGCGGCGCCGCGCCTGGCCTTCTCCAACCAGTATTGCGAGCCCTGGGCGCGCACCCAGGAGAATTTCTTCCTGGGCGTGCCGCCTGAACTGGCGCGCGGCATGGCGCCGCGGCTGCAGGAGCTGCTGGGCTATGCCATCTGGCCGCCGTTCATGGGCCACGTCACTGCCTCGCACCCGCGCAAGACGCTGCAGCCGGACTATGTCAACGCGGTGCTTGCGCAGCGGCCCTGAGTGCTGCACGGTAAGCGCTCCCGCTCCACCCGACAACCGACCGCCATGAGCGCCGCCGAACCCCCGATCGAGACCCTCTACGAAGGCAAATACCTGGCGCTGCGCCGCCAGGGCCGGTGGGAATTCGTCGAGCGCCCGCACGCCAGCGGCGCCGCCTTCATCGTCGCCGTCACGCCGGAGCGCGAGATCGTGCTGGTGGAGCAGTACCGCGTGCCGCTGCAGGCACGCTGCATCGAGCTGCCCGCCGGCATCATCGGCGACGAGGCGGCCTTCGCCAACGAGGAGATCACCGCCGCCGCGCTGCGCGAGCTGGAGGAAGAGACCGGCTTCCGCGCCGCGCGCGCCGAGGTGCTGGCCAGCGGGCCGGTCGGCGCCGGCCTGGCCTCCGAGATCCTGCATCTGGTGCGGGCCTACGAGCTGCAGCGGGTCCACGCCGGCGGCGGCGTCGACGGTGAGGACATCACGGTGCACGTGGTGCCGCTGGCGCAGGCCGCCGAATGGCTGGCCCGGCGCAGCCAGGGCGGCACCTGGGTCGAGCCGCGTGTCTATGCCGCGCTGTGGTTCGTGCGCGACGAGGTCGCCGCCGCCTGAGTTTCACCCCGCGCCGGGCGGAACCAGGTCCGCGGGGCGGGATGCCCGATATCCCGCCCCGCGGTCCGGCGCTTCCCTTGCTCGTGACGCCGACGTAGGGATTAACGCAGCGTGCCGATGTAATGCTGCGAGGCGTCGCTTTCCGCTGCCCGCGCCGGGGCGGCAGCCGGCGCGGGTCTGCGCGCCGGCGGCTTGCCCAGCAGAGCGTGGAAGCGCTGCACCAGGCTCTGCGTCTCCGGATCGGGGTCGCTGGCGGCCAGCCGCAGGATTTCGTGGGCGTACTCGTCGTTCTGCGCCATCCATACCGCGTCCACCACGCGGCCGCTGCTGCGGCGCAGGCGCACGTAAAGGTGGGTGGCCAGGGAGAAGCGTTCTGCCTGTGTCATGGGGCTGTCACTCCTTTACCGCTCATTTGCTCCCGCGACGCCGGCGAAAGTGCCGTGCCGCGGGCCGCCCGGGCCGTTGCGCGCCCCTCCGTCACGCACCGATTCGGGCCTGTGCATTATTTCCGTGCATCCGTTTCAGGGGATCTGCTCGCCGTGCAGCGACAGGTCCAGTCCGGCGTATTCCTGCTCCGGGTCCACACGCAGGCCGATGGTGTACTTCACCACCAGCAAAATGATGAAGGACATGCTGGCGCTGTACCCCAGCGTGGCGAAGGCGCCGATGGTCTGCGTCAGCACGCTGGCGTCGGCGCCGCAGATGGCCTTGCGCGAGAACACCCCGGTGAGGATGGCGCCGATCATGCCGCCGATGCCGTGGATGCCGAACACGTCGAGCGAATCGTCGGCGCCGAGCAGCTTCTTCAGCCCGGTGGCGCCCCAGTAGCAGCCCACGCCCGCCGCCGCGCCGATGGCCAGTGCGCCGAACTGGTCGACGAAGCCCGAGGCGGGGGTGATCGCCACCAGCCCGGCCACCGCGCCGGAGCAGGCGCCGAGCAGGGACACGCGCATGCGCAGCATCCACTCCACCATCATCCAGGTCAGCGAGGCGGTGGCGGTGGCCAGCTGCGTCACCAGCATGGCCATGCCGGCGCGGCCGTCGGCGGCGGTGGCCGAGCCGGCGTTGAAGCCGAACCAGCCGACCCACAGCAGCGAGGCGCCGATCAGCGTGAAAGCCAGGTTGAACGGCACGAACGGCTCGCGGCCGTAGCCGGTGCGCTTGCCCAGCATGAAGGCGCAGACGATGCCGGCGGCGCCGGCGTTGATGTGCACCACGGTGCCGCCGGCGAAGTCCTGGTCGCCCATCGCCGCCAGCCAGCCGCTCGGCTCCCACACCCAGTGCGCCACCGGCGAGTACACCAGCAGCGACCACAGCGTCATGAAGGTGATCATGGCGCCGAATTTCATGCGCTCGGCGAAGGCGCCGGTGATCAGCGCCGGGGTGATGATGGCGAAGGTCATCTGGAACATCACCAGCACCGACTCGGGAATGGTCGGCGCGACATGGCTGACGCTGATCAGGTTCTGCACCTTGTCGAACACCATGCCGCTGAGCAGCACCCGGCTGAAGCCGCCCACCCAGGGCGTGCCCGGAGTGAAGGCCAGGCTATAGCCCACCACCACCCACAGCACCGTCACCAGGCAGGTGATGGCGAAGCTCTGCAGCGCCGTGGCCAGCACGTTTTTCTTGCGCACCATGCCGGCGTAGAACAGCGCCAGGCCGGGGATGGTCATCATCAGCACCAGGGCGGTGGAAGCCAGCATCCAGGCGGTGTCGCCGGCGCTGATCTTGTCCACCGAGGTGGTGAAGGGGGCGGTGGGCGCCGCCGGGGCGTCGTCGGCGAACAGCGGTGCCGCAGCCAGAATGAGTGCCGCCGCGAGCGGTAGCCGCAGCGATCCGAGCCCTTGCTTCATCGTAAGCCCCCTTGCTTTTTGACATGTATCGCAACAACCGGGCCAGCCGGGCCCGCGCGCTCCCCGCCGGCGCCGGAAGCGGACGGCCAGGGCCGTCCGCCGGGGCTTTTTCTTGCCGTCCCGGCCCTGTTGCCCTATCGTGTCGCCCATACAGCCGGGGGTGCCGCTCTTCGCCGGGCGGCTGAGATCAAACCCTTGGAACCTGGTCGGTCATTTTCCGATGATGCCGGCGTAGGGAAGGCTGCCGCTTCGATGCCGCGCGCTCTTTCCTTCGCCTATTTTTTTTGCGAGGAACCAGCATGAGCGCAGTCGCCGAAAACCTGCCCAAGAGCGGCATCAAGCAGCCCAGGAAGGAAATGAGCGAGCAGGCCGAGGAGCTTTCGGCCGAGGTGCGCCAGCCCTTCCCGCGCAGCCGCAAGATCTACGTGCAGGGCTCGCGCCCGGACATCCGCGTGCCGATGCGCGAGATCAGCCAGACCGCCACCCGCACCGCCACGGGCGAGGAGCCGAATCCGCCGCTCACCGTCTACGACACCAGCGGCCCCTATACCGATCCGGACATGGCCATCGACCTGCTGGCCGGCCTGCCGGCGCTGCGCGCCGGCTGGATCGCCGAGCGCGGCGACACCGAGGAACTGCGCGGCCCCAGCTCGCTGTTCGGCCGCATCCGCGCGGCGGATGACAAGACCCGCCACCTGCGTTTCTCCCACATCCGCAAGCCGCTGCGCGCCCAATCAATTGGTGGCGCCGGGGGCAACGTCACCCAGATGCACTACGCCCGGCGCGGCATCGTCACGCCGGAGATGGAGTACATCGCCATCCGCGAGAACACCCGCCTGGAGCAGCTGCAGGAAACCTACCGCAAGGCCGGCTACCTCAAGCGCCACCCGGGCGAGTCCTTCGGCGCCGCCATCCCCGGCCTGATCACGCCCGAGTTCGTGCGCAGCGAAGTGGCGCGCGGCCGCGCCATCATCCCGGCCAACATCAACCACCCGGAACTGGAGCCGATGATCATCGGCCGCAACTTCCTGGTGAAGATCAACGCCAACATCGGCAACAGCGCCGTCAGCAGCAGCATCGCCGAGGAAGTGGAGAAGATGGTCTGGTCCACCCACTGGGGTGGCGACACGGTCATGGACCTGTCCACCGGCAAGCACATCCACGAAACGCGCGAGTGGATCATCCGCAACTCGCCGGTGCCGATCGGCACCGTGCCGATCTACCAGGCGCTGGAGAAAGTCGACGGCAAGGCCGAGGAGCTGAGCTGGGAGATCTTCCGCGACACGCTGATCGAGCAGGCCGAGCAGGGCGTGGACTACTTCACCATCCACGCCGGCGTGCTGCTGCGCTACATCCCGATGACCGCCAGCCGCGTCACCGGCATCGTCTCGCGCGGCGGCTCGATCCTGGCCAAGTGGTGCCTGGCCCACCACCGGGAAAATTTCCTCTACACCCACTTCGAGGAAATCTGCGAAATCATGAAGGCCTACGACGTCAGCTTCTCGCTCGGCGACGGCCTGCGCCCCGGTTCCATCGCCGATGCCAACGATGAAGCCCAGTTCGGCGAGCTGGAAACCCTGGGCGAGCTGACCAGGATCGCCTGGAAGCACGACGTGCAGACCATGATCGAGGGCCCCGGCCACGTGCCTATGCACCTGATCAAGGAAAACATGGTCAAGCAGCTGCAGGACTGCGACGAGGCGCCGTTCTACACCCTCGGCCCGCTCACCACCGACATCGCCCCCGGCTACGACCACATCACCAGCGGCATCGGCGCCGCC
>CAYVKA010000103.1:0-15763 GCA_964451925.1 uncultured Nevskia sp.
GCGCGGCAATAGCGTCGGCCAGGCGGCCCGGGGAATCCATGCTCGACAGCGAGGGCAGCAACTCGGCCGGCACCTTCTTGTTGAGCTTGATGTACTGCTCGAAGGTGGCGACGGTGGCGCGCATCACCGCATCGGTTTCGCTGCCGCCGGGCTGGCCTTCATCGGCCGCGATCGGCTCGAACTCGGCGGTGAGATAGTCGTTGCTGTTGTCGAGGCTGCGGATGCGCGCCCGCTGCGCGCCTTCCACCAGCACCTTGACGGTGCCGTCCGGCAGCTTCAGCAGCTGCAGGATGCTGGCCAGGGTGCCGACGTCGTAGAGGTCGCCGGTACCGGGTTCATCGGTATCGGCGTGCTTCTGCGCCACCAGCTGGATGCGCTTGCCGTCCTGCATCGCCGCAGTCAGGGCTTTGACGGATCTCTCGCGCCCGACGAACAGGGGCTGCGCCAGATGCGGGAAGATCACCACATCGCGCAGGGGCAGAACCGGGGCTGAATTCTCGTTCGACTGGGACACTCTGAACCTCGTTGTCTGTGCGGCGTTATTATGCAGTACAGCAGTTAAATGCGAGCGGATCGGGGCAATTCAAGGCGCTGGGGAGGCCCCATCCCGGCGAGCGGTCCCCCGCAGCGGACGACCGAAACAAGCAAAACCCGGGGGAAAAACAACAAAAAGGCCGCCGCAGTTGCGACTGCGGCGGCCTTTTCAGGTTCAGAGGCAGGGACTTAGGCCGAGTTCTTGACGTCGCGACGCGGCGCCTCGACGTTCTCGTAGACCACGAAAGGCTTGGCCTCGCCCTTGGCGACGGACTCGTCCACCACCACCTTGGACACGTTCTGCATCGACGGCAGGTCGTACATCACGTCGAGCAGGATGTTCTCCAGGATGGTGCGCAGGCCGCGGGCGCCGGTCTTGCGCTCCTTGGCCTTGCGCGCAATGGCGTGCAGCGCATCCTCGCGGAACTCGAGCTGGCAGCCTTCCATCTGGAACAGCTTGGCGAACTGCTTGACCAGCGCGTTCTTCGGCTCGCGCAGGATCGAGATCAGGGCGCGTTCGTCCAGCTCCTCCAGTACCGCCAGCACCGGCAGGCGGCCGACGAACTCGGGGATCAGGCCATAGCGGATCAGGTCCTCCGGCTCGACGATGGACAGCAACTCGCCGATATGGCGCGAGTCCTTCTGCGACTTGACGTCGGCACCGAAGCCGATGCCGGCCTTTTCGGTGCGGTTCTGGATCACCCGCTCCAGGCCGGAGAAGGCGCCGCCGCAGATGAACAGGATGCCGGCGGTGTTGACCTGCAGGAATTCCTGCTGCGGGTGCTTGCGTCCGCCCTGCGGCGGCACGCTGGCGATGGTACCTTCGATCAGCTTGAGCAGGGCCTGCTGCACGCCCTCGCCCGACACGTCGCGGGTGATGGACGGGTTCTCGCTCTTGCGCGAGATCTTGTCGATCTCGTCGATATAAACGATGCCGCGCTGCGCCTTCTCGACGTCATAGTCGCACTTCTGCAACAGGCGCTGGATGATGTTCTCCACGTCCTCGCCGACATAGCCGGCTTCGGTCAGCGTGGTGGCGTCGGCAATGGCGAACGGCACGTCCAGCAGCCGCGCCAGGGTTTCGGCCAGCAGGGTCTTGCCCGAGCCGGTCGGGCCGATCAGCAGGATGTTGGACTTGGACAGCTCGACGCCGTCGGCCGAACCCTTCTGGCTGAGGCGCTTGTAGTGGTTGTACACCGCCACCGACAGCACCTTCTTGGCCTGGTCCTGGCCGATGACATACTCGTCCAGCACCGCGCGGATCTCGTGCGGCTTGGGCAGTCCCTTGACCTGCGGCTTGGCATGCACCTCTTCGCGGATGATGTCATTGCAAAGATCGACGCACTCGTCGCAGATATACACCGAGGGGCCGGCGATCAGCTTGCGGACTTCGTGCTCGCTCTTGCCGCAAAAGGAGCAATACAGAACCCGGCCGCTCTGGCCACCGCTCCGTACGTTATCTGGCATTTTCTACCTCAAACATGGGCTTACCGCCCTTTTCCGTGATCGGAACAGCTAAAAGAGCGGCCATCCGGCCGCCCCGCCAGCTTCTTATAGCACGCGGTCATGTTGCAGCAAAATGACCGCAATTTCCACGTCCGGTTCAGGCCGGCGAGGACGGCGACGGCCGCCGCTCGCGGATCTGGTCGATCAGGCCGTAGTCCTTGGCCGTTTCGGCGCTCATGAAAAAGTCGCGTTCGACGTCGCGCGCGATCCTTTCCAGGGGCTGGCCGGTATGGTCGGCATAGAGCCGGTTGAGGCGCTCGCGCAAGTACAGGATTTCCTTGGCCTGGATCTCGATATCCGTGGCCTGGCCCTGGGCGCCGCCGGAGGGCTGGTGGATCATGACGCGCGCGTTCGGCAGGGCGAAGCGCTTGCCCTTGGTGCCGGCGGACAGCAGGAACGAGCCCATGCTGCAGGCCTGGCCGATGCACATGGTGCTGACGTCCGGCTTGATGAAGCGCATGGTGTCGTAAATCGACAGGCCGGAGGTGATCACGCCGCCCGGCGAGTTGATGTACAGGTGGATGTCCTTGTCCGGGTTCTCGGCTTCCAGGAACAGCAGCTGCGCCACCACCAGGTTGGCCATGAAATCGTCGATCGGGCCGACGATGAACACGATCCGCTCCTTCAACAGGCGCGAATAGATGTCGAAGGCGCGCTCACCGCGGGCGGTCTGCTCCACCACCATGGGGACAAGGTGCTGCGCACGGGCAATCTGGTCGTTCATCATCGATCCTTGTTCTGTTTTCGGATAACGGCCGCAAAGGCCGCAGCTTGAATCAAGCTGCGGACTGCGACACCGATTTCAACAGGTCTTCCAGGCTCATCGGCAATTCGCTGGTCCTGGCCCCGGCCAGCAGGCTCTCCACCACCTGCTCCTCCAGCACCACCGCCTGCAACCCCTGCATCATGTCCGGGCGCGAGCGGTAGAACTGGCGCACCTGATCGGGCTGCTCGTAATCGGCGGCAATCTCCTCCAGCGCCGCGTCGAGGCGGGCGTTGTCGGGCTTGATCTGGCGGGTCTTGATCACCTCGCCGATGAGCAGGCCCAGCGCCACGCGGCGCTGCGCGTTGGCCTCGAACAGCGCGTCCGGCAGCATCTGCTTGAGCTGCTCGGCCTGCAGCTTGCCGCTGCTGTTGATCTGCATGCGGTTGATCGCCTCGTCACGCAGGCGCAGGATTTCCTGCTGCACCTGGCTCTGCGGCACCTCGATCGGGTGCTTGGCCAGCAGCTGGTCCAGCACTTCGCGCTTGAGGCGGGTGCGGATAGCCTTGTCGCGCTCGGTTTCCAGCGCCTTGCGGCATTTGTCGCGCAGGCCCTGCTCGCCGGCGCCTTCCTCGACACCGTGCGCCTTGAGGAACTCATCGTCGATCGCCGGCAGGCGCGGCTCGCGCACTTCCAGCAGCTTCACGGCGAAGCGCGCGGTCTTGTTGCGCAGATCCTCGCGGCGGTAGTCGGCAGGGAAGTTGACGTCGGCGTCGAAGCTGTCGCCGGTGCTGTGGCCGATCAGCGCGCTCTCCAGGTCGGGCAGGAACTGCTTCTCGCCGATCTCGATCTCGATCTTCTCGCCCTTGCCGCCCTGGAACGCCTCGCCGTCGATCTGGCCGTCGAAATCGACCACGGCGACATCGCCCGCCTGGGCGGCGCGGCTCACCGTCTCCATGGTGCGGCGCGCCTTGCGCAGGTTGCCGATCAGGCGCTCGACATCGGCGTCATTGATCTCCACCGCCGGCCTGGCGATCTCGATGCTGTCCAGCTGGTCGAGCTTGACCTCGGGAAACACGTCGAAGCTCGCGACATAGGCCAGCGGCTCGCCGGCCTTCTCGCTGGTGACTTCGAAATTGGGCGAGCCGGCCGGCTGCACCTGCGCCTGGGCCACCGCCTCCGGCCAGGTCTGGCGCACCAGTTCGCCGATCACGTCCATGCGCGCCGACTCGCCGTACTGCTGCTGCACCACCTTCAGCGGCGCCTTGCCCGGGCGGAAGCCGGGAATGCGCGCGCGCGCGGCCAGCTGCTTCATGCGCAGCCCCAGCTCGCGCTCGACGCGCTCGGAGGGGATCTTGACGTGCAGGCGACGCGACAGGCCGCCGGGGGACTCGACGTGGATTTCCATCTTGGGATTCCGAACTCTTTAAGTGTGATACCGATTCTGTCGTGGGAGGTCTGATCGGCCTCCCTTGGGGCCCTCCCCGAAGGGAGGAATGCAACGATGCTGCGCCCAGCCGGAGTGTGGTGCGAAAGGAGAGACTCGAACTCTCACGCCTCGCGGCGCTGGAACCTAAATCCAGTGCGTCTACCAATTCCGCCACTATCGCCTGGAAGCCCGGCTGCGCGGCACTCTGAAAATTATAGCATTTTGATGGCGCCCCGCCTGCGGCCCGGGGCTCGCGACAGGCACAATGGGCGGATGACCCGCCTGTCCGCCAGCCTGCGCCGCCCCCTGCCCCTGTGCCTGCTGCTGGGGCTGCTGGCGCTGGCCGCGGCCGTCGGCGGCCTGGCCGCCGGGCCGCTGGCCATCCGCAGCGTGGATATCCTCGGCGCCCTGGGCCTGGGCGCGGCTCCCGACCCCGGCATCAGCGCCACCATTGTGCAGCTGCGCCTGCCGCGGGTCGTGCTCGGCCTCCTGGCCGGCGCCGCGCTGGCGGTGAGCGGAGCCGCCATGCAAGGCATTTTCCGCAACCCCCTGGCGGACCCGGGCCTGGTCGGCGTTTCCAGCGGCGCCGCGCTGGCCGCCGTGGCCGCCATTGTACTGGGCGCCTCGCTGGGCCTGGCCGCGGCGGGCCGTTGGCTGCTGCCGCTGGCCAGCTTCGGCGGCGCCGCACTGACCACCCTGCTGGTGTCGCGGCTGTCGCGGGTGGACGGCGCCACCCAGCCGGCGCAGATGCTGCTGGTGGGGCTGGCGGTGAACGCCATTTCCGGCGCCGGCATCGGCCTGCTGGCGCATATCGCCAGCGGCCCGGCGCTGCGCGCGCTGACCTTCTGGATGTACGGCAGCCTGGGCCGCGTCGGCTGGCCGGAAATCGCCGCCACGGCGCCGCTGGTGCTGCTGGCGGTGCTGCTGATTCCGCTGCGCGGGCGCGAACTGAACGCGCTGCTGCTGGGCGAGGCCGAGGCGGGCCACCTGGGGGTGGACGTGGAGCGCCTCAAGCGCTGGCTGGTGCTGCTGGTGCTGCTGGCGGTGGGTGGCGCCGTGGCGCTGACCGGGATCATCGCCTTCGTCGGCCTGATCGTGCCGCAGCTGATCCGGCTGTGGGCAGGCCCGGACCACCGCCTGCTGCTGCCGGCCTCGGCCCTGCTCGGCGGCGCGCTGCTGACCACGGCGGACACCGTGGCGCGCACCGTGGCCGCACCGGTGGAATTGCCCATCGGCGTGCTCACCGCGCTGATCGGGGGCCCCTTCTTCATCGCCCTGCTGCTGCGCCTGCGCGGCCGTGGCGAGACCTGGTGAGGGCGCCGGCCGTGACTACAGGCATGACCCTGGCGGCGCAGCACGCCGCCTATCGCGTCGACGGGCGCGCCCTGCTCGAGCGCGTCGACCTGGCCCTGGCGCCGGGTGAGGTGCATGCGGTGCTGGGCCGCAACGGCGCGGGCAAATCGACCCTGCTGCGCCTGCTGGCGGGCGATATCGCCCCCACCGAAGGCAGCGTCATGCTCAACGGCCGGCCGCTGGCCGCCTGGACGCCGCGCGCCCGGGCACTGCAGCGCGCCGTGTTGCCGCAGTCCGAGTCCTTGCGCTTCGGCTTCACCGCCGAGCAGGTGGTCGCGCTGGGGCGCTATGCCAGCGCGCAGCACCGGCCCGAAATCGAGCAGGACATCGTGCGTCAGGCGCTGCAGCTGGCCGGCGCGGGTGAGCTGGCGCAACGGCGCTACCCCAGCCTGTCCGGCGGCGAGCGCGCCCGCGTGCAGTTCGCCCGGGTCATGGCGCAGATCTGGGAAGCGCCGCCGGATACGGCGGAGCTGACCGGCGGCGCGCGCTATCTGCTGCTCGACGAGCCCACCGCCAGCCTCGACCTGGCGCACCAGCACGGCTGCCTGGCGCAGGCGCGCCGTTTCGCGGCTTCCGGCGTGGGGATACTGGCGGTGCTGCACGACCCCAACCTGGCATTGCGCTACGCCGACCGGGTCACGGTGCTCGATCAGGGCCGCGTCATCGGCCAGGGACCGGCGCGTGAAGTGCTGGGCCGGGACTTGCTGGAGCGCACTTACGGCATTGCCATCGAGCTGGTGCACACGGCGGGGGACGCGCTGCCGGTGGTGGTGGCGCATCCGCCGGCCAGCCCTTTGTCATCCTGAATGCCGCCCGGATGACGGGCGGGAATCCGCAGGTCTTACTCCGGGCGCAGGTGAACGATGCGCATTTCCAGCCCTTCCACCCCACGGAAGCGGTTGACGCCGATGCAGTAGACCAGCCTGACGCTGCCGCGCTCCACCAGCCGCTCGGCGCCGTTGAAATCCATCGCTTCGACCTGCGCGCCCCCGGGCCGGCGCAAGCGGTACTTGATATGGCGGCCCTCTGCGCCCAGCGCGCGGATATCGAGGATTTCGAACGAACCCTCGAAACGCGGCTCGGGGAAGCCCTGCCCCCACGGACCCGCCTGCTCCAGCAGGCGGGCGGTATCCAGCTGCAGCTCGCTCTGGTCCAGTTCGCCGTCGGTCTCCAGCACCTCCTCCAAGGCGTCGGCATCGAGCCGCACGCGGCATTCGGCGTCGAAGGCGTCGCTGAAATCGGACAAGCCCGCTTCCGGCAGGGTCAATCCCGCCGCCATGGCGTGACCGCCGAAGCGCGTCAGCAATCCGGGATGGCGCGCGTCCACCGCCGCCAGCGCGTCGCGCAGGTGCAAGCCGCCGATGGAGCGGCCGGAACCCTTGAGCAGCCCCGCCTCCGCTGCGCGCGCGAAGGCGATCACCGGCCGGTGCAACTTGTCCTTGACGCGCGAGGCCACCAGGCCCACCACGCCCTCATGCCAGCCGGCGTCGAACAGGCAAACCCCCACCGCCTGGTTGGAGGCCACCAGTTCCAGCGCCTCGTCGCGCATCTGCGCCTCGATGTCGCGCCGCTCGCGGTTGAGCGTATCGAGCTGGCTGGCCAGCGAGCGCGCAGCCTCCGCCGTGGACGCCAGCAGGCACTCGATGCCGACGGTCATGTCCTCCAGGCGCCCGGCGGCGTTGAGCCGCGGCCCCAGCACGAAGCCGAGATCGCTGGCGCTGATGTGCGTCGCCTCGCGCCCGGCCGCCTGCAGCAGCGCCTGCAGGCCGGGACGGGCGCGGCCGGCGCGGATGCGCGCCAAGCCCTGCGCCACCAGGATGCGGTTGTTGTGATCCAGCCGCACCACGTCGGCCACGGTACCGAGCGCCACCAGGTCGAGCAGTTCGGCCAGGTTCGGCTCCGCGCGCTGTGCGAAGTGCCCGGCGGCGCGCAGCCGCGCGCGCAGCGCCAGCAGCACGTAGAACATCACGCCGACACCGGCCAGGTGCTTGCTGGCGAAGGCACAGCCGGGCTGGTTGGGGTTGACGATGGCGGCGGCGGCCGGCAGTTCCGCGCCGGCCAGGTGATGGTCGGTGACCAGCACCGGCAGGCCGGCGGCATTGGCCGCGTCCACGCCGGCCAGGCTGGCGATGCCGTTGTCGACCGTGACCAGCAGCTCCGCACCCTTGGCCAGCGCCATCTGCACCAGCGCCGGCGACAGGCCATAGCCCATGGTGAAACGGTTGGGCACGACGTAATCGACGCTGGCCGCGCCCAAGGCGCGCAGGCCGAGCAGCGCGACTGCGGTGGCGGTGGCGCCGTCAGCGTCATAGTCGCCGGCGACGACTATGCGCTTGCGCTCCACGATCGCCGCCATCAGCAGGCCGCTGGCGGCGTCGATGCCCACTAGGCCGGCGGGTGGCAGCAGCGCCTTCAACTCCAGCGGCAACGCCGCGGCGGCGGCGATGCCGCGCGCGGCATAGACGCGGCGCAGCACCGGGTGCAGGTGCGCCGGCAGGACGCTGCTGTCGCCGGGCGGGCGGCGCCGGATCAGCGGCTGCGCGGTCCTCAGCCGAGGCGCTCCAGCAGCGCGCGCTCCACGGCGCCGCGCTCGGCGTCAACCTCGATCAGGTCGCTGAGGCCGTTCTTCAGGATCACGTCGGGATCCTTCATGCCGTTGCCGGTCAGCGTGCAGACCACGGTGGAGCCGGCCGGGATCTTGCCCTGCTTCAGGTCGCGCAGGGCGCCGGCCAGCGAGCTGGCCGAGGCCGGCTCGCAGAACACGCCTTCCTTCTCCGCCAGCAGACGTTGCGTGGCGAGGATTTCCGCGTCCTCCAATTCATCGAACCAGCCGTGGGACTCCTCGTGCACCTTCCACGCCAGATCCCAGCTTTGCGGGTTGCCGATGCGGATGGCGGTGGCCACGGTCTCGGGATTGCTGACCGGCCCGCCGCGCAGGAACGGCGCGCTGCCGGCGGCCTGGTAGCCGACCATGCGCGGCCGCTTGCGCTGGTTGCCGAAGCCGGTGAAGTCCCAGCTGTCCGGAAAATGCGCGGCGGCCGCGGTTTCCAGGCCCGCGCTCTCGGAATAGCCGATCCAGTGCGCGGTGATGTTGCCGGCATTGCCGACCGGCAGGCAGTGGAAGTCCGGGGCGCGGCCGAGCGCCTCGACGATCTCGAAGGCGGCGGTCTTCTGCCCTTGCAGGCGATAGGGGTTGATCGAGTTGACGATCGCCACCGGCGCGGTGCTGGCCACTTCCTTGACCAGGCGCATGCCGTCGTCGAAGTTGCCGCGGATCTGCACCACGGTGGCGCCGTGCACCACCGCCTGGGCCAGCTTGCCCAACGCGATCTTGCCTTCGGGAATCAGCACGAACGCCTTGATGCCGGCGCGCGCCGCGTAGGCCGCCGCCGCCGCCGAGGTGTTGCCGGTGCTGGCGCAGATGATGGCGCGGCTGCCCTCGTGCACGGCCTGCGTCACGGCCACGGTCATGCCGCGGTCCTTGAACGAGCCGGTCGGGTTGAGCCCCTCGAACTTGACGTAGATGTCCGCTTCCACGCCTTCCAGCCCGGGCAGGTTTTCCAGCCGGATCAGTGGCGTGCGGCCTTCGCCCAGGCTGATGGCGCGGGCTTCGGCGGCCAGCGGCATGCGCTTGCGATAGGCCTCGATGATTCCGGTGTAACGTGAAGCCGGGAGTCGGGAATCGGGAGTCGGGAGTCGCGAAGCCCCCTTCTTTTCCGATTCCCGATTCCCGATTCCCGATTCCCGCGTCAAGTCGCTCATTCAAAGTGCTCCACACGCAGGCGCGAGGCGCCTGGGCGTACAAACGGCAGGTTCAACATCTTCTCCAGCGCGCCGTTGCAGCGGTGCTCCGGAATCTCCGAGGTGATGATGGCCAGCGTGGCGTCCTCGTTCTCGCCCGGCTCCTTCTGCAGGATGGCTTCGATGCTGATGTCCTCCTCGGCCAGGATCGAGGTGATGGCGCGCAGCACGCCCGGCTCGTCGGCGACCCGCAGGCGCAGATAGTAGGCGCTCTCGATCTGGCTCACCGGCAGCACGTGCTGTTCGCGCAGCGCCTCGCTGCGCGTGCCCAGGTAGGGCACGAAATGGCGCGGATCGGCGCCCTGCAGACGGGCCACGTCGATCAGATCGGCGATCACCGCCGAAGCCGTGGCATCGCCGCCGGCACCGCGGCCGACGTAGACGGTCTGGCCGACGGCATTACCGTGCACGCGGATGGCGTTGAGCGCGCCGTCGGTCTTGGCCAGCAGATGCTCGACCGGAACCAGCGTGGGATGCACGCGCAGCTCCACGCCGTGGGTGCCGCGCTTGGCCAGCCCCAGCGACTTGATGCGGTAGCCCAGCTCCTGCGCCAGCTGGATGTCCTGCGCGGTGACCTGGCTGATGCCCTCGGTCGCCACCGCGTCGAAGCGCAGCGGCATGCCGAAGGCGATGGAGGCCAGGATGGTGAGCTTGTGCGCGGCGTCGATGCCCTCGATGTCGAAGGTCGGGTCGGCCTCGGCATAGCCCAGCTTCTGCGCATCCTTCAGGGCGTCGGCGAAGCTCTGCCCCTTCAGCGTCATCTGCGTCAGGATGTAGTTGCAGGTGCCGTTGATGATGCCGGCGAGGCTGTCGATGCCGTTGCCGGCCAGGCCCTCGCGCAGCGCCTTGATGATGGGGATGCCGCCGCCCACCGCCGCCTCGTAGGCCAGTTGCGCGCCATGCCTGCCGGCGGCGTGCAGGATCTCGTTGCCCTTCTCGGCAAGCAGCGCCTTGTTGGCGGTGACCACCGGCTTGCCGGCTTCGAGCGCGGCCAGCACCAGCTCGCGCGCCGGCGAGATGCCGCCGATCAGCTCGACCACCGCATCGACATCGGCGCGCACGATCTCGGCCGGGTCGGACACCAGCCGGATGCCGCTGAGATCGCAGTCGCGCCGGGTGGCCGCGTTGCGCACCGAGGCGTGGGTGACGACGATCGGGCGGCCGGCGCGGCCGGCGATCTCCGCCGCATTGCGCTGCAGCACCCGCACCACGCCCTGCCCGACCGTGCCCAGGCCGATCAGCCCGACCTTGAACGGAGCCTGCCTGCTTTCGCTGCTCATGTCGGCCCCTTGGACAGCATCTTCTTGACCATGCGCATGGCCTGGCGCGTGCGCTGCTCGTTCTCGATCAGCGAGAAGCGCACATACTCGTCGCCGTACTCGCCGAAGCCGATGCCGGGCGACACCGCCACCTTGGCCTCGTCCAGCAGGCGCTTGGAGAATTCCAGCGAGCCGAGCGAGCGCCAGGCCTCCGGAATACGCGCCCACACGAACATGGTGGCCTTGGGTTTCTCAACCGGCCAGCCGGCCTTGTTGAGGCCCTCGACCAGCACGTCGCGGCGCTTGCGGTACATCTCGCAGATTTCCGCCACGCAGTCCTGCGGCCCTTCCAGCGCAGTGATCGCGGCCACCTGGATCGGCGTGAACATGCCGTAGTCGAGGTAGCTCTTGATGCGCGCCAGCGCGCCGACCAGCGTCGGGTTGCCGCACATGAAACCGACGCGCCAGCCGGGCATGTTGTAGCTCTTGGACAGCGTGAAGAACTCCACCGCGATGTCCTTGGCGCCCGGCACCTGCAACACCGAGGGGGCGACATAGCCATCGAAGACGATATCGGCATAGGCCAGGTCGTGGACCAGCCAGATCTGGTGTTCGCGGCAGATGGCCACCACCTTCTCGAAGAACGCCAGGTCCACGCACTGCGCGGTCGGGTTGGCCGGGAAGTTGATGATCAGCATTTTCGGCGCCGGCATCGTCTCCTTGATGGCCTTGTGCAGCTCCTCGAAGAAGTCCACCTCGGGCGTCAGGCGCACGTGGCGCACGTCGGCGCCGGCCAGCACGGTGCCGTAGGGATGGATCGGATAGGCCGGGTTGGGCACCAGCACCGTGTCGCCCGGGGCCAGCGTGGCGAAAGCCAGATGCGCCAGGCCTTCCTTGGAGCCGATGGTGGCGATCACCTCGGTTTCCGGGTTGAGCTCGACCTGGTAACGGTTTCGGTACCATGTGGCCATGGCGCGGCGCAGGCGTGGAATACCCTTGCTCACCGAATAACGGTGGGTATGGACGCCTTCCTCGTTGCGGTGCTCGGGCACCACGTAGTCGGAATCGGTGCCGCGCACGGCGGCCTCGACCAGCTTGTCGACGATGTGGCGCGGCGTGGGCTGGTCGGGATTGCCCAT
This sequence comes from uncultured Nevskia sp., assembly GCA_964451925.1. Classification (GTDB taxonomy): domain Bacteria; phylum Pseudomonadota; class Gammaproteobacteria; order Nevskiales; family Nevskiaceae; genus Nevskia. The sequence goes on from CAYVKA010000103.1 coordinate 11,725, forward strand.
GCCGAAGTCAATAATGTCCTCGCCACGAGCTCGGGCAGCCTTCTTCATATCGCCAACGATATTGAAGACATAGGGCGGCAGGCGCTGGATGCGTGGGAAGACGCTATTCACTGGAGGACCTTTGCAGGTGTGGGTTGAGGGTTTGCGGATGCGGGCCGATGGACCCGGGCGGCATATGTGGGGCGCAATTATTGATGCCGCGGCCAAATAACTCAATGCACAGCACAGTTGCCGGCGCATCCGCCGCCCCGCTCGGCGCCGTACAGGGCCATAATAGCCGCCACCCTCCGGAGAAAATCATGGAATTCCGAATCCGTTCAAAGCGTTCCGTCGCTATGGCGGCCTTGGCGGCGGGACTGCTCGGCTGCAGCCTGGCGGCCTACGCCGGCCTGGCGCCGGGCAGCAAGGCGCCGGATTTCAGCGCCCAGGCCTCGCTCGGCGGCAAGGTCTTTCCGTTTTCGCTGGCGCAGGCGCTGCAGCAGGGGCCGGTGGTGCTGTATTTCTACCCCGCCGCCTTCACCTCCGGCTGCACCGTCGAGGCGCACGAATTCGCCGAGGCCACCGACCAGTTCAAGGCGCTGGGCGCCACGGTGATCGGCGTGTCGCACGACGATATCGAGACCCTCAACAAATTCTCCGTCAGCGAATGCCGCAGCAAGTTCGCGGTGGCGGCCGACCCGGACCTGGCCATCGCCAAGTCCTACGAAGCCACGGCCTGGTTCATGCCCGGGCATTCCGACCGCACCTCCTTCGTCATCGCCCCGGACGGCACGGTGATCTACAGCTATTCGGCCATGAGCCCGGATGCGCATGTGAAGAACACCATGGACGCCCTGCAGAAGTGGAAAGCGGCCCGCAAGCCCTGATCACGACATAGGCCGGCCCCGGCCGGCCCGCATCAGCGCCTCGGCAGCAGCGGCAGCGGGTCGACCGGCTTGCCGCGGTCGCGGATCTCGAAATGCAGCAGCGCGCGCTGCTCGGGTCCCAGCCCCACCTCGGCGATGGGCTGGCCGGCCAGCACCTCCTGGCCCTCTTCGACCAGGCGACGGCGGTTGTAGCCATAGGCAGTCAGGTACTGCTCGTCGTGCTTGATGATGACCAGTTCGCCGTAGCCCTTCAGCGCGCTGCCGCTGTACACCACCTTGCCGCCGGCCGCGGCGACCACGATCTGCCCGGGATCGCCACTGATGTCGATGCCTTTGGAGCTGCCGTCGGCGCTGAAGGTGCGCGCCACCTTGCCGCGTGTCGGCCATTCCCAGCGGCCGGCGTCGAAGCCCGGGCCCTTGACGTCACTGCCAGCCGCCGGCGGCGCCGACGACGCAGCGGCGGCCACCACTGGCGGCGGCGCGCTGTTCGGCGGCAACGGCGGCACGGTCGGTGCCGCTGCGGCGGGACGCGGGGCCACGGCCGTGGGCCGGGCGGCGGTGGCCGCGGCGGGCTCGTCGGCATGCACCGGAGCCGGCAACACGGTGCTGCCCGGCGGCGTCAGCCGCAGTACCCGCCCCGGATGGATGGTGTAGTCGCGGCCGATGCCGTTCCAGTCGGCCAGGTCGTGGTAGTCCAGCTGATTGCGGAAGGCGATGGAATACAGCGTATCGCCGCGCTGCACCGTGTACTGGCCAGGGCCAGCGGCCCGCGCCGGCGATGCGCGTTCCGCCGCACGCCGGGTGCCTTGCTCGCGCACTTCGCCGCCGCTGCTGCAGGCCGACAGCAGGGCCGCCAGCAAGGCCAGCGCCGCGGCGCGCTGCCAGGCCTTCATGGCGCGGCGTTGCTCAGCGGCGGCGGATCAGGAACCATCCCATGCCCAGCACCAGAATCGCCAGCGACAGGTAGGCCAGCTCATGGGTGTAGCGCAGCACCAGGGCCACGCCCGGTTCGCCGAAGTAATAGCCGAAGCCGACCAGCACCGCGCACCAGGCCGCCGAGCCGGCCCCGGTGAGCAGCGCAAACGGCAGCAGCGGCATGCCGAACACGCCGGCCGGCAGTGAAATGAGATGGCGGATCACCGGCAGGAAGCGGCCGCCGAAGGTGGCCACCCTGGCGTTGCGCAGGAACAGCGTTTCCGCCTCGTGATATTTCCGCTCGCTGATCAGCAGGTAGCGGCCATAACGCAGCAGGAAGGCACGCCCCAGGCTGCGCCCCAGCAGGTAGTTGAAGCCGGCGCCCAGCACCGAGCCCAGGCCGCCGCACAGCACCACCAGCAGCGGATCGAGCTTGCCCTGGTGGGCCAGGTAGCCGGCCGGGATCATCACCAGCTCGGAAGGCACCGGGAAAAGGCTCGACTCCAGCGCCATCAGCAGGATGATCTGCGGGTAGCCGATCTGGGCGTACAGCTGCGCCACCCATGACTGAAACAGGGCCATCAGGATTTATCCGTTCGATTGGGAAATGTTCAGCCCCGCCCTTCGAGCAGGGGCACGAAGCTGACACCGGCGACGTCGCGGCTCTGCCACTTGCTGGCCAGCACGCGGTCAACCACGCGCAGCGACTGCTGCGCCGGCGGCCCCACCGGGATCACCAGCCGGCCGCCGCGCTGCAGCTGCTCCAGCAGGGCCTTGGGCACTTCGCTGGCAGCGGCGGTGACGATGATGCCGTCATAGGGCGCGTGCGCCGCCCAGCCGGCGGTGCCGTCGGCATAGCCGAAGTGGATGTTGCGATAGCCCAGGCCGCGCAGGCGCGTGCGCGCCAGCTCGGATAGGCCCTTGAGGCGCTCCACCGAAAACACGTTCGGCACCAGTTCCGCCAGCACCGCGGTCTGGTAGCCGCTGCCGGTGCCGATTTCCAGCACTTTCTTGCGCGGCGCGGCGCCGGGCGGTGTTTCCAGCAGCAGCTGGGTCATCAGCGCGACGATGTAGGGCTGCGAGATGGTCTGCGACAGGCCGATCGGCAGCGGCTTGTTCTTGTAGGCCTCGCCGCGCCAGGCCTCGTCGACGAACTCGTGGCGCGGGACCTTCTGCAGCGTGTCGAGCACGCGCTCGTCGCTGATGCCCTCGCGCTTGAGCTCGGCGATCAGGCGGGCGCGGCTGGCCGGCGAGGTCAGGCCCTGGCCGAGGCTGTGCGGGTGGCTGCCGGGCTTCATCGGAGCGTTCACAGCTTGCGGGTGCGATTCATCACGTCATAGGCCCCTGGCCCAAGCCGTCAGGCGCTCCAGCGCGCTGTGCCGGGTCAGGTCCACCAGCAGGGGCGTGATCGACACGCGCCGGTTCTGCACCGCGTAGAAGTCAGTGCCGGGGCCGCCATCGTGCTCGGCGCCGGCGGCGCCGATCCAGTAGATGCGGCGGCCGCGCGGATCGGCATCCTCGATCACCTTCTCGGACTTGTGGCGGTTGCCCAGGCGCGTCACTTCGATGCCCTGCAGCTCGTCGTAAGGCACGTCCGGCACGTTGACGTTGAGGATGGTGTCACCGGGCAGCGGCTCGTGCTGCAGCCGCTCGATCAGGCGCAGCGTGATCTTCGCCGCCGTGTCGTAGTGGCGCGGGTTGACCGAGACGCAGGACACGGCGATGGCGGAGATGCCCAGGTGGCGCCCTTCCATCGCCGCCGCCACGGTGCCGGAATAGAGCGTGTCGTCGCCGAGATTGGCACCGGCGTTGATGCCGGACACCACCATATCCGGCTGCTCCTTCATCAGCCCGGTCAGCGCCAGGTGGACGCAGTCGGTGGGCGTGCCGTCGACGCAATAGGTGCCGTCGGCGTGCTTCTGCACCCGGATCGGGTTGAGGATGGTCAGGGAGTTGCTGGCGCCGCTGCGGTTGCGGTCCGGCGCCACGATCTCCAGGCTGTGCGCCGGCCGCAGGTGCTCGGCCAGGCAGCGCAGGCCGGGGGCCGTGCAGCCGTCGTCATTGGAAAGGAGTATGCGCATTCGCGTGAAAACCCGGGAATGCTCAGTAGTTTACCTACTCCCGGCCGCCGCGGCACGATCCCCGGCCGGTTGTTGGCACCGCCCGCCGGCTGGCAGCAGAAGCCCTAGGGCCTGTTAACACTGATTGGGTCGCTGCGACGGCGGCTATTTTTGCGCAGCGCTTAGTCGGACAGGACG
>CAYVKA010000104.1:0-15696 GCA_964451925.1 uncultured Nevskia sp.
TCGCCGTGGTCCAGCCCGACAACCTGGTCTACATCCGCGCCGACAAGGGCGCGGTGTTCGACAAGGTGAGGGACCTGCTGAAGATCGCGGCGCAAGCCGGGTTCTACAAGGTCTCGCTCATGTCCCAAGCGCAGCAGTGAAGGGACAGAACGATGACCGTGACCCCAAAGAAGAAACCCAAGGCTTTCGCGCTCGGTCCGGGCGTGATCATTTCCATCGTCTTCCACCTGGTGCTGATCCTGTATCTGCTGCACTACGTGCGGCCGTCGCTGTTCCAGGAGCCGGCGAAGAAGATGGTGGCGGTGATCCAGATGCTGCCGCCCCCGCCGCCACCACCGCCGCCGCCGCCGCCGAAGGAGCCGCCGCCGAAGACTCCGCCGCCGCCCAAGCCCAGCGCGCCACCGCCGCCGCAGCAGATCGTGACCAATGCGCCGGTGACCACGCCGGATGTGCCGTCGGTGCCGCCGCCGCCCCCGCCGACGCCGCCGCCGCCGCCGGAGCCGGTGCGCCAGGTGCAGGTCGGCGTGCCTTCGTCCTACTTCAACACGCTGCAGCAGACCATCCAGCAAAACACGCAATATCCGGCCAAGTCGGTGCGTGACCAGGAGGAAGGCACCTGCAAGGTGATGGTCACCATCTCCCGCGATGGTTCCATCGAGGAAGTGGTGATGAAGGAGAAGACCGGCTTCGCGGCGCTGGATTCCGAGTGCAAGAACGTGTTCAACCGCATCGTCAAGTTCCCCGCGGTGCCGGCCAACGTTTCACCGGAAATCACCGACTTCAAGGTCGAGCTGCCGATCACCTTCAACCTGCAATAGGTTGCTGGTTGCGCAGGTAAAACTCCGTCCCCGGGGCGCCGCCCCGGGGACGGACATGCCGCGCTCCTGCGCATAGCGTAAAATAGCGCTCCCGCCGCGGGCATCCGCGCATCGGCTCGGGCCGAGCGGCGACCGAAGCATCCCCTTTGGACGGGGACCCCACCGGAATGGGCCCTGCCGCCAACCGGCGGTGTGGGCGCCGAGACAGAGGACCACCATGGCAGTCAAAGTAGGCATCAACGGCTACGGCCGCATCGGCCGTAATGTTCTGCGCGCGCTGTATGAAAGCGGCCGCAAGGATGTGCAGATCGTCGCGATCAACGACCTCGGCCCGGCCGAAACCAATGCGCACCTGACCCGCTACGACACCGCCCATGGTCCGTTCCCGGGCACGGTGGCGGTGGAAGGCGAATACCTGGTGGTCAACGGCGACAAGATCAAGGTGCTGGCCAACCGCGATCCGTCGAAGCTGCCCTGGGGCGAGCTGGGAGTCGACGTGGTGCTGGAATGTACCGGCTTCTTCACCAGCAAGGCCAAGGCCAGCGCGCACCTCGCCGGCGGTGCCAAGAAGGTGGTCATTTCCGCCCCGGGCGGCAACGACGTCGACGCCACGGTCGTCTACGGCGTCAATCACCAGGTGCTGAAGGGCAGCGACACGGTCATCTCCAACGCCTCCTGCACCACCAACTGCCTGGCGCCGCTGGTCAAGCCGCTGCACGACAAGATCGGCGTGGTCACCGGCCTGATGACCACCATCCATTCGTTCACCAACGACCAGGTGCTGACCGACGTGTTCCATGAGGACCTGCGCCGCGCCCGCGCCGCCGGCCACAACATGATTCCGGCCAAGACCGGCGCCGCAGCTGCGGTCGGCCTGGTGCTGCCGGAGCTGAATGGCAAGCTCGACGGCTTCGCCATCCGCGTGCCGACCATCAACGTGTCGATCGTCGACCTGTCCTTCATCGCCGCGCGCGACACCGATGTGAAGGAAGTGAACGCCATCATGAAAGCCGCCGCCGCGGAAGGCCCGCTCAAGGGCATCCTCAAGTACAACGAGGCGCCGCTGGTTTCCAGCGACTTCAACCACGATCCGGCCTCCTCCACCTTCGACGCCACCCTGACCAAGGTGTCCGGCCGTCTGGTCAAGGTTTCCTCCTGGTACGACAACGAGTGGGGCTTCTCCAACCGCATGCTCGATACCACGGTGGCGTTCGCGGCTGCTCGCTGACGCGAGCACGGGAATCGGGAATGGGGAGACGGGAATCGCAAAGCCCGTCTCCCTTTTCTTTTGACGATTCCCGATTCTCCATTCTCTATTCCCGGAGCTTCAAATGACCGTTCTTCGCATGTCCGACCTCGATCTGGCCGGCAAGCGCCTGCTGATCCGCCAGGACCTGAATGTGCCGATCCACAACGGCCGCATTACCTCGGATGCGCGCCTGCGCGCCTCGCTGCCGACGCTGAAGCTGGCCCTGGAAAAAGGGGCCTCGGTGCTGGTGACCTCGCACCTGGGTCGGCCCAAGGCCGGGCAGCTTGATCCGGAGCAGTCATTGACCCTGGTGGCCGCCTGGTTCTCCGAGCAGCTTGGACGGCTGGTGCCGCTGGTCAGCAACTGGATCGACGGGGTGAAGTTGCAGCCCGGCCAGATCGTGCTGGGCGAGAACACTCGCTTCCTCAAGGGGGAAAAGGAGGATGACGAGGCGCTGGCGAAGAAGATGGCGGCGCTGTGCGACGTCTACGTCATGGACGCTTTCGGCACCGCGCACCGCGCCGAGGCCTCCACGCACGGCGTGGCGCAGTTCGCGCCGGTGGCCTGCGCCGGCCCCTTGCTGGCGGCGGAGCTGGAAGCGCTGGGCAAGGCGTTGCGGCAGCCGAAGAAGCCGCTGGCGGTCATCGTCGGCGGCTCCAAGGTCTCGACCAAGCTCGACCTGCTCAACAACCTGGCGGATGTGGCCGACCAGCTGATCATCGGCGGTGGTATCGCCAACACCTTCCTGGCGGCGGCCGGCTATCCGGTCGGCAAGTCGCTGCACGAGCCGGACATGCTCGATACCGCGCGGCAGATCCAGAAGAAGATCGAGGCGCGCGGCGGCAGCATCCCCTTGCCGGTGGATGTGGTGGTGGCCACCGAATTTTCCGCCGAGGCCCATGCGCACACGCGCCCGGTGGGCGAGGTGGAGGCCGACGAGATGATTCTCGACATCGGCCCCAAGACCAGCGCCGCCCTGGTCGGCCTGCTCAAGGGCTGCGGCACCATCGTCTGGAACGGGCCGGTCGGCGTGTTCGAATACGATTCCTTCGCCGGCGGCACCAGGGCCCTGGCCGAGGCCATCGCCGCCAGCCCGGCGTTCTCGCTGGCCGGCGGTGGCGATACCCTGGCCGCGATCGACAAGTTCGGCGTGGCCGACAAGCTGTCCTACATCTCCACCGGCGGCGGCGCCTTCCTCGAGTTCCTCGAGGGCAAGACCTTGCCGGCGGTGGCGGCGCTGGAGGCCAGGGCGCGCGGCTGAAAACCGGGCGGCGCGCCCGGTACAGCGTCGTCAGCCCGACAGGGGAAGCGCTGACGACGCTGCGTGGCCCGGATCAATTCGGGCTTTTGTCGTTGTCGTGGCTATTGACGGCTTTGACGAAGGCATTGAATTCCGCGATCGCTGCATTGGCGGCGGCCACATGCAGCTGCGATAGCTTGGTCTGCGCATCGACGTAGGCGTTGATGCAGTTCTTATAGGCGTCGGCCTTTTCCTGGAATTCGCTGTCGTCATCGGCCTTGCGCATCTTGGTCACCACCACAGGCTTGTGGCAGTTCGGCGACGGGATGGTTTCCTGGGCGGAGGGTGCTGCCGCGTCATCGGCAATGGCGGCTGAAAGCGGCAGGAGCATCGCCATGAAGGCAATGGTGGCAATACGGCTCATCGGGGATCCTCGCAATAGGGTTAGGTGCGGGATCCAGTGATCCCGCCTCAAGCTCAGCGGCTATCCTATCAAAATGGGATCGGCCGGCTGTTCCGGCCGGCGCACCGCCGGACAGTGCCTGCTATCCTTCAGCTTCAAGATTGAGGACTATGCAATGCGTTTCGCCGGCACCGAATCCTATGTCGCCACCGACGACCTGACCCTGGCGGTGAATGCCGCCGTGACGCTGCAACGGCCGCTGCTGGTCAAGGGCGAGCCGGGCACCGGCAAGACGCGGCTGGCGCAGGAAGTGGCGCAGTCGCTGCAGCGGCCGTACTTCGAGTGGCACGTCAAATCCACCACCAAGGCGCAGCAGGGCCTGTACGAATACGACGCCGTGTCGCGCCTGCGCGACTCGCAGCTCGGTGACGAGAAGGTCAAGGACATCGCCAACTACATCGTCAGGGGCCGGCTCTGGGAGTGCTTCGACAGCCCGACCCAGCCGGTGCTGCTGATCGACGAGATCGACAAGGCCGACATCGAGTTCCCCAACGACCTGCTGCGCGAGCTGGACCAGATGGCGTTCTACGTCTACGAGACGCGCCAGACCGTCACCGCCCGCAACCGGCCGATCATCATCATCACCTCCAACAACGAGAAGGAACTGCCGGACGCGTTCCTGCGCCGCTGCTTCTTCCATTACATCCGCTTCCCGGATCGTGACACGATGCAGAAGATCGTCGACGTGCACTATCCCGACCTGAAGAAAAACCTGTTGAAAGAGGCGATGGAGGTGTTCTTCGGCCTGCGCGAGCTGCCGGGGCTGAAGAAGAAGCCTTCCACCTCTGAGTTGCTCGACTGGCTCAAGTTGCTGATGGCCGAGGACATTGATCCGGCGGCGTTGCGCGAGACCAGCGTGAAGAAGTCGCTGCCGCCGTTATATGGTGCGCTGCTCAAGAACGAGCAGGATGTGCACCTGTTCGAGCGCATCGCGTTCATGGCGCGGCGCGGAAACTGAGCCCGGGAGTTCAGCCGGCCGGTTCAAGCGCAGCGAAGCCGACCGGCGTCGCTGCTCCAGTCCTGTCTCCCCGCACAGCGGGGAGACGATGGTCACGATGGGATGCCTTCGACGTCGCCGCTTTGACCTTGCTTCGCGGCGCCCGTCAAGCCACGCATTCCCGCCGCTGGTTCGGCGCCGGCAGCACGCCGCCGCAGCGGCGCCGGCTCATTTGGGCTTCTTCGCCTGCCACTCGCGCAACGCGGCCAGCGTGTTCTCCACGTGGTGGTCCGGCTTCAGGTCGGTATAGGTGTAGATGATCTTGCCGTCCGGGGTGATGACGTAGGAGGTGCGGTCGGCGTATTCCGGCTTCCTTGCCAGCACCGTGTCATAGGCCTTGATGATGGCCTCGTCCGGGTCGGCGGCCACGGCGAACTTGCTGCGGCATTCGCTGACCGAGAATTTGTTGAGCGTGTCGATGCTGTCGTGCGACACGCCGATCACGGTGGCGCCCAGCGCCTTGTACTGCTCGACGGCCTCGGCGAAATCGTGCGCTTCGACGGTGCAGCCCGGGGTGAAGGCGGCAGGATAGAAATACAGCACCACCGGGCCCTGCTTGAGCGCCGCGGCCAGCGAGAAATCGAACACTTTGCCGCCCAGGGAGGCCTGGGTGGTGAATTCAGGGGCCTTGTCGCCCACCTTGAGCGCGGCCAGGGCCGGCAGCGCCAGCATGGCGCTGACAAGAGCGGCGGTAAAGACGGGGACAGGCCACGGTCTGATCGGCATCGGGGAATCTCCGGAAATAGGGGGCGCCGGCCATCGGCGGCACGGCCTGAAACGCATGTTAGCGCCTGTGCGGCCGCCAAAGGTTGCATGGACAGCAGCCGCGGCTGCTGAATCGGCCCTCGGGCCGCGCCCGACCGCCGGTATCAGCGCCCTGACCGGCAGCCGCTGTTTCGCTCGCTTCCGACGAGCGGAGCAAACCGGCCCATCGAACATACTTGCCGGTATTGAGCTGCTGCAGTCAACTGATTGGACAGGAAAAATCCAGGAGCGGCAGTGTACTGCGGCCCTATGCCCGCATCGGCGAAACTTCCCGAGCGTTGTGTCTCGCGCGAGCCGGCCACCGGCCGGCTGGTGATGCTGCGCCGCGGGCAAAAGGGTTTCGAATACATTGGCGGCGAGCGCCCGCCGGATGTGTACAACCGCGCGCTGGGCCTCAGCTACGAGCAGGTGGAAGCGATGGAATACGGCGCCCTGTTCGGCTTCGACGCGGAATTGGCCGACCCGGACAGCGTGCGCAAGGTGCGCGAGGACCTCGGTCTGCCGGTGGGGCTGATCGGTGTCCCGGCTGCCGCGCCGGCCAGCCGTCCGCCACCGCCGCGTCCGGCGCCAAAGCCGGACGTATCGGAGGAAATCGGCAACTTCGCGCCCTGGTTCCAGGAAGCGCTGGCCCGCGGTTCGAAGCGCTGAGGTGCCGCGCGGCGGCAGGCTCTAACGGGGATCGCGCCCGTTGAAGGCGAAGTCCGAAAAGCTGCGGCTGGCGGGATCGTAGAGCGCGCCCCAGGCGCCGGTGCCGCCGTCGCAGATGACGATGGCGTAGTGCTTCCAGTCCTTGTTGGCCATCGGCTCAAGGAAGGCGTTGACGTAGATCAGCCGGCGCCCCTGGCTCTGGATGCCGAAATACTGGCGATCGTAGGCGGCCGGGTCACCGACCCGGGGCAGCAAGCCGGCGGGCGCCATGGCGTCGAGTGCCGGCAGGTCCTGGTCCAGCCGGCGCACGTCCTCCGGGCCCGGCTGCCAGGTCGAATCGTAGTGCGGCGGATTGGGCCGCGAGCACTGTTCCTCCACCAGTTCGGCCTGGTCCGGGCCCAGCACCGCCGAGCGCATCGGCGCGGCGCAGCCCGGCAGCAGCGCCGCGCAGGCCAGGGCGCCCGCCAGGCGGCGCAGGCGCTCAGCCCTCATTGCGCAAGGCCTTGCGCCAGCACACGGCGCCAGCCAGCGCCAGCGCTGCGCACAGCACTACGACCCCGGTTGGCGGCGGGCTGTGCGCGGTGAGGCCGTAGAGCAGTGCCGCGGCCAGCCAGGTGGCGCCGCCGGCGAAAGCGAATACCGTACGCCGGTTGGCGGCGCGGATTTCGCCGCGCAATCCCTCCATGCTCTCGGCATTCAGGCCGCCTTGTCCCGGCCCCTGCGCCAGCACCTTGAGCGCGCGTTGCGCCAGCTCCGGCAGCGACTCGGCCAGGGCCGGGGCCTGGCTGCGCAGGCGCGCCAGCTGCGCGCCGGGGCCGATGCGGTTCCACATCCATTCTTCCATGATCGGCTTGGCTGTCTTCCATAGGTCCAGGTCAGGGTAGAGCTGGCGGCCGAGGCCCTCGATGGTCAGCAGGGTCTTCTGCAGCAGCACCAGCTGCGGCTGCACCTGGTAGTTGAAGCGGCGCGCGATCTGGAACAGGCGCAGCAGGAAGAAGCCGAACGAGATGTCCTTGATCGGCCGGCCGAAGATCGGCTCGCACACGGTGCGGATGGCCGATTCGAAATCCTCCACCCGGGTGCCCTTGGGAATCCAGCCCGACTCCACGTGCAGCTCGGCCACCTTCTTGTAGTCGCGGTTGAAGAAGGCCAGGAAGTTCTCGGCCAGGTAGCGCTGGTCGGCCTGGGTCAGACTGCCGACGATGCCAAAGTCCACCGCCAGGTAGCTCGGCTTCCGCGGATCGGCCATGTCGACGAAGATGTTGCCGGGGTGCATGTCGGCGTGGAAGAAGTTGTCGCGGAACACCTGCTTGAAGAAAATCTCCACGCCGCGTTCGGCCAGCACCTGGAAGTTGGCGCCCTGCTGACGCAGGGTGTCCATCTCGCGGATGCTGATGCCGTGGATGCGCTCCAGCACCAGCACGTCCGGCCGGCTGTAGTCCCAGAACACCAGCGGGTGGTAGATCAGCTCCGAGCCAAGCCAGTTGCGGCGCAGCTGGGCGCAGTTGGCGCCCTCGCGCATCAGGTCCAGCTCGTCGAAGATCACTTTCTCGTATTCGGCCACCACCGCGCGCGGGCGCAGGCGCTTGCCGGAGGGGTGCCAGCGCTCGGCGAACTCGGCCAGCGCGCGCAGCAGGGCGATATCGCGCTCCACCAGCGCTTCCACGCCCGGCCGCAGCACCTTCACCACCACTTCCATGCCCGGATCGTTCGGCCCTTGCGGCTTGAGCCGCGCGGTGTGCACCTGGGCGACGGAGGCGGCAGCCAGCGGCACCTCGTCAAACTCAGCGAAGATCTCGTCCACCGGCCGGCCCAGTGCCTTTTCGACGATGGCGCGGGCTTCGGCGCCGGGGAAGGGCGGCACCCGGTCCTGCAGCTTGGCCAGCTCGGCCGCCACTTCCGGCGGCAGGATGTCGGGCCGGGTGGACAGGGCCTGGCCGAACTTGACGAACACCGGCCCCAGCTCCTCCAGCGCCAGGCGCAGGCGCTCGCCGCGCGGCAGCTTGTGCGGGCGCGGCTTGCGGCCCATGAACTCGCCCAGGCCATATTTGCGCACGACGCGGCTGATCTGCCACATGCGGGCGATACGCATCGGGTTCATCAGGCGGCCTTTCCTTCCAGCAGCGCCAGGCGCGCTTCCAGCCGGTCGGCGCCCTCGCGCAACGTTTCCACCCCCTGCATCCATTCCTCGATATCACCGGCGCGGGCCAGGTCGCCGGTTTCCTCGCGCAGGTATTCGGCGGTGTCCTGCGTCAGCCGCTGCGCGGCATGGCGGCCCCAGCCGAACAGTTCGCGCAGTCCGCCCACCAGGCGGTGCGCTGCGGCATCGCCGAGCAGGCGCGCGGCCAGTTCCTCCGGATCGAAGCCGACCCGCGCCAGCAGCGCGTTGAAGCGCGTCAGCAATTCGGTATCGCCTTCCACTTCCAGCCCGGCGGGCAGGCCGGCCTCGCCGCCGGCGCTGCGCAGGGCCAGTTGCAGCAGGCGCAGGCTCGGCGCCGCCAGGCGCACGTCGGGCGGCGCCGCCGGCTCGGCCAGCACGCGCACGCCGCCCGCGTGCGGCTCGATCACGAAGGTCCAGCCCAGGTCGGCGATGTGCAGGGCGATGCTCTTGCCGGACAGGGCGGTGCATTCCTCCAGTGCGGAACGCTCCAGCCGCAGGTAGCGGTTGAGGGCGACTTCCAGGCCCGCGCAAGCCAGGGCGGGAGCGGTCATGACGCACTCCCTGCGCCGGCTTCCAGAGAAACGGCGAGGCATGGAAGCATCGCCACCAAGGCGCTTGCTTCAAGGGGAAAGCGGAAACCCCGAACCGGGACCTTCTTCATTCCAGTCGGTATCCCCGGTGCACCGCGACGATGCCGCCGGTCAGGTTGTACACCTGCACCCGGCTGAGGCCGGCGTTTTCCATCATGCCCTTGAGCGTGGCCTGGTCCGGGTGCATGCGGATCGACTCGGCCAGGTAGCGGTAGCTGTCCGCGTCGCGCGCCACCAGGCGGCCCATCAGCGGCAGCAGGCGGAACGAATATTCGTCATAAACCTTGGCCAGCCCGGCGTTCAGCGGCTTGGAGAACTCCAGCACCAGCAGGCGTCCGCCCGGCTTCAGCGCACGCGTCATCGCCGCCAGCGCCGCGTCCTTGTCGGTGACATTGCGCAGGCCGAAGCCGATGGTGATGCAGTCGAAGGTGCCGTCGGCGAAAGGCAGCTTCTCGGCATTGGCCTGGGCCAGCGGCACATCGACCACGCCGTGGTCGACCAGCCGCATGTGGCCCTGCTGCAGCATCGCCGCATTGATGTCCGACAGCACCACCAGGCCCTGCGGACCGGCCTGGCGGCGGAATTCACGCGACAGGTCGCCGGTGCCGCCGGCCACGTCCAGCACGCGCTCGCCCGGCCGCACCCCGGCCAGGTCGATGACGAAGCGCTTCCACAGGCGGTGGATGCCGAACGACATCAGGTCGTTCATCAGGTCGTAGCGGTTGGCCACGGAGGAGAACACCTCGCGCACGCGCTGCTGCTTCTGCGTGGTCGGCACTTCCTCGAAGCCGAAATGGGTGTAACCCGGCTTTTTCCCGCTTTCCGGGCCTGGCTTGTCGTTGGGCATGGGGGTCTGGCGTGGTCAGTGGCGCTATTATCTCCCAGAACGCGCGGCCCAGACGCCAGGGGGCTGGTCTTCGGGGCATCCGCTGCGGCTCTTGAATCGTAGTCAGCAGACCCCAGTCTGGAGCGATTGCCGCTGGGCAGAATCTGCGCCGCCGCATGCATGGGCCGGCCGGATCGGCACAGGGTTCTAAGAAAAAGGAAGGGCGATGAAGTCGGCTCTGTTGATATGCCGTTGCCTGGGCATGGCGATGCTGCTGGCGGCTGCCGCGGCCGGGGCCGACCCAGGGAAGTATGGCGATCCGGCGCGGTTCTCGGTGCTTGAGGAAAACGACGGCATCATCACCCACAAGGATCGTTACTACACCCAGGGACTGCAGTTGTCCTACCTGTCCGGCGACCTCACCGGCCATCAGAACTGGAACCGGGTGTTCGACGCCGTCGGCTGGGCGCTGCCGATGTACCGCGACCGCGACGGCGTGGCGCAGCGCCGCTTCGAATACGTCCCGATCGCGCAGGTCGAATTCACGCCGCAGGGACTGGACGCCACCACGCCCGATCCGAACGACCGTCCGTACGCCGCCTGGCTGTTCACCGGGCTGCACCTGCTGCAGGAAAACGATCAGAACAGCCTCAACAATCTGGAAGTGCTGGCCGGTGTGGTCGGCCCCGACGCCTTCGGCAGGCAGATCCAGGACGGCTACCATCAGCTGGTCGGGTTCCATCAGTCGCGCGGCTGGGACCACCAGATCCCCGACCGCGCCGCGTTCCAGTTCTCCTACGACTACAAGCGGCGCCTGGACCTGAATTTCGGCTCGCACTATCAGGCCGACGTGATCCCGGAAGCCGGCGTCAGCCTCGGCAACGTCTACCGCTACCTCGATGCCGGCGCGCTGCTGCGCTTCGGCAACGCGCTCGATGTCGACTACGGCCCGGAGCATATCCGGCCGGCGCTGTCCGGCACCGCCTTCAGCGACTACCGGCGGCTCGGCGCCAGCTGGTTCCACTGGTATCTCTATGCCGGGGTGCAGGAGCGGCGCACCTTCTACAACCTGTTCATCGACGCCGCCGATGAAGTGGCGCCGCACGGCCTGGACCGGCCCTCGTTCAACACCGACTACGTCGGCGGCGCCTCGATCTTTTTCGGCCACTTCCTGCGCGCCGACTTCCTCGCCGCCCGGCGCAGCCGGGAATTCAACAATCAGAACGGCGCGCAGGTGTTCGGCGGCGTCAACCTGACCTTCGATCCCTGAGCCGTCGGCCGCGAGGGCCCGTTCCGGCCGCCGCCGCGTTGGGCTGTTTCTACCATCGCCGGTCCGTCATGGCACGCTGCATGCTACCGCTGGTCGGCGATGACGGCCCGCCGGGCCGGCCTGGGTTCTGTGGCCCGCCGCCAATCCAGTAGTAAGTCAGGTCGGATATTTTTCCCCGCTGCCCGGAAACGCCGGTTTCCGTGAGGCCCACGGCCTCGAGGGTGTGCATGAAGCTTCGCGGGATCAGTGTGAGGTTTCATGTACGGGGACGCCTTGTCGGTGCTGGAGCACTCGGTCTGTGCCGGAATCTGGACCTATGATCCCGGCGCCGGGCGCCTGTGGTGGTCGGCCGGGACCTTCCTGATCCATGGCTTGCCGGCGGATGCGCCGCAGCCCGACCCGCAGCGCGCCCTGGAGTATTACACCCCGGATTCCCGTGCCCGGCTGCAGTGCGCTTTCCAGGCCGGGCTCAGCAGCGGCGAGCCCTGGGACCTGAGCCTGAGCATCGTGGCGGCCGACGGCCGCCTGCGCCGGGTGCGCGCCACCGGCGAGGCCATCGTCCGCGACGGCGTGGTGATCGAGGTCGCCGGCAGCTTCATCGATGTCGAGGCACAGCAGCAGGCGCAGCGCGTGCTCGACAGCCAGGGGCTGATCTCGCAGATCGCCGACGACGCCACCCGCCGCCGCTTCGAGGACGCCCTGTTCGCCGAGCAGGAACTGGCGCAGCTGACGCTTGCCGCCATCGCCGACGGCGTGGTCCGCACCGATCCGCACGGCCGCGTGCTGTTCTGCAACGTCGCGGCGCAGCGCCTGACCGGCTATGCGGTGGCGCGCGTGCGCGGCTGGCACTTCGACGAGGTGGTGCGCCTGCAGGTCGAGGGGGCCGCGCCTGCCGTGGCACAGGGGCCGCTGCAGCGCGCGTTGCGCGGCGATGGCCCGCAGGCCCTGCCGCCGCACACCGCGCTGCGCGCGGCCGATGGCGCGGTCTGGCCGGTGGAAGGGTCCATCACCCCGGTGCACGACCGCAACGGTACGCTCAGCGGCTGCATCGCCATCTTCCGCGATGTTTCGCAGACCCGCACGCTGACGCAGCAGCTGCGGCACCAGTCGCTGCACGATCCGCTCACCGGCCTGCCCAACCGCGGCCGTTTCGAGCAGGAACTGGCCGCCAGGCTGGCGGCGGCGCGGGCCTCCGGCCAGGATCATGCACTGCTGTTCCTCGACCTCGACCGCTTCACCCTGATCAACGACACCTGCGGCCATCAGGACGGAGACCGCCTGCTGCTGCAGGTGGCGCAGGAGCTGGGCGCGCGGCTGCGGCCGGACGATCTGCTGGCGCGCATCGGCGACGACAAGTTTGGCCTGATCCTGCAGGGCTGCGGCGCGGCGCAGGCCCTGCCCCAGGCCCAGGCCCTGGTCGCAGCGGTGGACGGCAGGCGCTTCCGCCTCGGCGAGCGCGCCTTCCAGCTCAGCCTGAGCGCGGGAGTCGCCAGCATCGACGCCGCCGCCGAGGATGCGCGGCAGGTGCTGATGCAGGCCGATACCGCCTGCTACGTGGCCAAGCGTCTGGGCGGCAACCGCGCCCAGCTGTACCAGAGCAGCGACCATGAAGTGTCGCGCACGCGCAACGACATGGACTGGGTGGCGCGCATCGAACAGGCGCTGGACGAGAACCGCATCGAGCTGTTCGCGCAGCGCATCGTGCCGCTGGAAGGCGGCAGCGCGCCCTGCTACGAACTGCTGGTGCGGCTGCGGCAGCACGACGGCAGCTTCGCCCCGCCCGGCGACTTCCTGCCGGCGGCGCAGCGCTTCGGCATGATGGACAAGATCGAGCGCAGCGTGGTGCGCCAGGCGCTGGACAAGATCGACCGCCTGCAGCGCCAGGGCGGCGCCAGCGAGTTCGGCTACCTGTCGGTCAATCTGTCCGGCACCAGCCTGTCCGACCAGGGGTTCACCGCTTTCCTGCTGCACGAGCTGGAGCGCCGCGGCACGCCGCCGGAGCGGGTGCGCTTCGAGATCACCGAAACCGCGGCGCTGAGCGAAACCGCCGCGGCGCGGAGCTTCATCGCCAGCCTGCACCGCCTCGGTTACAAGATCCTGCTCGACGATTTCGGCACCGGCTTCACCTCCTTCGGCTACCTCAAGTCGCTCGGCGCCAATGGCCTCAAGGTGGACCAGTCGTTCACCAGCAACTTGGCCGGCGACGTCATCAACCAGGCCATCGTCGAGTCGATCTGCAAGATCGGCAGCAGCCTGGGGCTGGAGATCATCGCCGAGGGCGTGGAGGACGACGTCACCCTGCAGGCACTGCGTTCGCTCGGGGTGCGCCATGCCCAGGGCTGGCTGTTCCACCGGCCGGAGCCGCTGGAGCAGGTGCTGTCGTAATGTCGTCCTGACAAGCACCGCGCCATCCGTGGCGCGGACTGTTCAAGCAAGCGGCTGGTGCTTCAATCGTCCGCGATGTCTTCACCGGGAAACAGCTGCTCGGTGAAGCCGAACTGGCGCATATCGCGGATGCGCATCGGGTAGAGGATGCCGTCGAGGTGGTCGCACTCGTGCTGCACCACGCGGGCGTGAAAATTGGCCACTTCGCGCTCGATGCGCACGCCCTGCGGGTCGTAGCCGCTGTAGCGCAGGCGCAGGTGGCGCGGCACCAGACCGCGCATGCCGGGCACGCTGAGACAGCCTTCCCAGCCGTCCTCCATGGCGCCGTCCAGCGCGGCCAGCTGCGGGTTGCACAGCACCGTGAACGGCACCTCCTCGGCGTCGGGATAGCGCGCGTTGCGCTCCACGCCGAAGATCACCACGCGCAGCGGCACGCCGATCTGCGGCGCCGCCAGCCCCGCGCCGTTCAACGCCGCCATGGTGTCCCGCATGTCCTGCAGCAGCGCTTGCAGCTGCGGCGTGCCGAACTGCTGCACCGGCTGCGATACCTGCAGCAGGCGCGGATCGCCCATTTTCAGCACATCCCGAATCACGGCGGCTTCCTCAGTTCGGCTTGGGTACGTATTTCTTCGGCGGCAGCGCCGACAGCTTGGTCAGGTCCGAGTCGCGCGACATGCCGTGCTGGTCCAGGCGCTCCAGGTAGCGCGCCCACCAGGCCTGCTGGTTGGCGCCCAGTTCGCGCAGGATGTCCCAGGAATACAGGCCGGTGTCATGGCCGTCGTCGAAGCGCAGGCGCACCGCGTAGCGGCCCACCGGCTCCACCGCGCTGATGCCGACGTTGCGCTTGCCGCCGAGCAGCATCGGCTCGCCGCCGCCGTGGCCGCGCACCTCGGCGGACGGCGAGTAGACGCGCAGGTATTCGCACGGCAGCTGGTAGCAGCTGCCGTCGGCGTAGCCCACTTCCAGCAGGCGCGAGACGCGGTGCAGGACCAGGCGGGTGGGGACCGGAGTGCTCATGCGGGCAGCATAGTACGGAACGCCGCAGCTGGGGAGGGAGGGCCGCGCCTTGCGGCGCGGCCCCCGCCGGGCCGATCGCTACAGGATGTAGCGGCTCAGGTCCTCGTTGCCGGCAAGGATCTTCAGTTTCTCGTCGACATAGGCGGCGTCGATGCTCAGCGTGGTGCCGGACTTGTCCGGCGCGTCGTAGGCGGCCTCTTCCATCAGCCGCTCCATCACCGTGTGCAAGCGGCGCGCGCCGATGTTCTCGGTGCCCTCGTTGACCTGCCAGGCAATCTCGGCGATGCGCTTCAGGCCGTCGGCGGCGAACTGCACCGTCACCCCCTCCGTGGCCAGCAGGGCGCGATACTGCTCGGTCAGCGAATGCGTCGGCTCGCTGAGGATGCGCAGGAAGTCCGCCGCCTTGAGCGCGTCCAGCTCCACCCGGATCGGCAGGCGGCCCTGCAGCTCCGGAATCAGGTCGCTGGGCTTGGCCATGTGGAACGCGCCGCTGGCGATGAACAGGATGTGGTCGGTCTTGATCGAGCCGTACTTGGTGGAGATGGTGCAGCCCTCCACCAGCGGCAGCAGGTCGCGCTGCACGCCCTCGCGCGACACGTCGGCGCCGACGTATTCGGAGCGCTTGCACACCTTGTCCAGCTCGTCGATGAAGACGATGCCGTTGTCCTCGGCGTTCTTCAGGGCCTCGGCGCGGATCGCCTCCTCGTCCACCAGCTTGGCGGCTTCCTCGTCGAGCAGCAGCTTCTGCGCTTCCTTGATCTTCAGCTTGCGCGTCTTCTGCTGGGCACCGCCGAGGTTCTTGAACATGCCCTGCAGCTGGCTGGTCATCTCCTCCATGCCGGGCGGGCCGACGATCTGCATCTGCGCCGGGCTGGCCTGCAGGCTGATCTCGATCTCGGTGTCGTCCAGCTTGCCTTCGCGCAGACGCTTGCGGAACACCTGGCGCGCCGCCGTGTTCTCGGATTCGCGCTGCGTCGAGGCCTCGCCGAAATCGCGCGGCGGCGGCAGCAGCGCGTTGAGCACGCGTTCCTCGGCGGCGGTCTCGGCGCGCGGCCTGACGCGGATCACCGCCTGCTCGCGGGTCTGCTTCACCGCCGCATCGACCAGCTCGCGCACGATCGAGTCGACGTCGCGGCCGACATAGCCGACCTCGGTGAACTTGGTCGCCTCGACCTTGACGAACGGCGCGTTGGCCAGCTTGGCCAGGCGCCGCGCGATCTCGGTCTTGCCGACGCCGGTGGGGCCGATCATCAGGATGTTCTTCGGC
>CAYVKA010000105.1:0-15508 GCA_964451925.1 uncultured Nevskia sp.
AGGCCGGCGACGCGCGCCAGATCCTCGAAGCGGCCCGGCGGGCACAGCATGCCGCCCGGGAAGATGTATTTCTGCACGAAGTCGCGCTTGGTGCGGTAGTTGTCGAACATCGCCGGGTTGATGGTGATGCCCTGGATCGCGGCGCGGCCGCCCGGCTTGAGGGCGCGGGCGATGGTGGCGAAGTAGCCGGGCCAGTATTCCTCGCCCACCGCCTCGTACATCTCGATCGACACCACGCGGTCGTACTGCTCCTTGACATCGCGGTAGTCGCGCAGCTCGAAGGTGACGCGGTCGGACAGGCCGGCCTTGTCGGCGCGGATGCGCGCTTCGGCCAGCTGTTCCTGCGACAGCGTGATCGAGTGCACGCGGCAGCCGGAATGCTGCGCCGCATAGATGGCGAAGCCGCCCCAGCCGGAGCCGATCTCCAGCAGCCGGTGCTGCGGCCCCAGGTCGAGCCGCTCGTACATCAGGCGGAACTTGTTGACCTGGGCGTCCATCAGCGTCTCGTTGGGCTGGATGAACATGCCGGACGAGTAGGCCATGGTCTCGTCCAGCCACATCTTGTAGAACTCGTTGCCCAGGTCGTAGTGATATTCGATGTTCTTACGCGCCTTGCGCTTGGTGTTGGCGCGGCGCTTGTGCTGCCACCAGCCGTAGAAGCGGCCCAGCCAGTTCTTCTCGAACGGGCCCTTGTAATAGGGCTCGTTGAGGTGCATCACCAGCAGCAGGCGCGCCAGGTCCGGCGACTCCCAGCAGTCGTCCATGTAGGCGTCGCCGATGCCGACCTCGCCCGCGGTCAGCACGTGGCGGATCAGGCGCTCGCTCTTGATGTGCCAGACGCCGTGCGGCCCCGGCTGCGAGCCGCTGAAGCTGCGCGTGCTGCCGTTGGGCAGGGTCACATCGAGCGAGCCGATGCGCAGGCCGGACAGCATGTACAGCAGCAGCCTGAGGCCGAGCGAAGTGTTGTTGCCGTCGCCACGGCGCGCCAGCGCCGTCGGCAGGTCCGGCGAAAAGCCGTCGCGGCCCATGATGCGTCCCAGTGAATGGTCCCCGTCGAATTCCTGATCCTTCATGATGCTGGCCCTTTTGCTGCGGCCGGCGCCCCGGATGGCGCGGCCTACATTCCCCAATACGCATCTTTGGGGTCTCCGGATGCCCGCGCACAGCCCCGAAACGGGGGGCGGGCCGGGATCGGGCGGGAAGCGGCGGACCCGCCAGGGCGGCGGGCGAACGTCCCCAGCCGGGCAGGGGCCTGCGCTCAGCTCACCCCAAGTTCCGGTGGCTGCGGCTTGCGGTGGAACCTGCCGCCGCGCAGCCAGATCTTCAGCGCTTCCCAGTGGATGCCCGCCACCACCTTGAGCGTCATGAGCGGCATCTGCGCCGCCAGCCGCAGGATCGCCGCGTCACGCAGCGGCTGCCGCGCCCCGGCCACGGTCGCGTCCAGGATCGGCTGGCCCTCGCGTGTTTCGTGGATCGCTACGCGCAGGCGCTCTCCGGGTTCGTCCAGCGTGAAGCGGTAGCGGCCGACCAGGTCGAAGAACGGCGAGACGTGGAAGCACTTGTCCTTTTCCTGCGGCGCGCCGTAGGGCAGCGCCGCGCCGTCGGCGGCAAGCAGGTAGCAGTGCTTTTCGCCGAAGGTGTTGCTGACCTCGGCGATAACCGCGCGCAGCGAGCCGTCACGGTGCTCGCAGTACCACAGGCTGATCGGGTTGAAGGCATGGCCGAGCAAGCGCGGCAGGGTCAGCAAGCGGATGCGGCCTCCGGCGAGGTCGATGCCGGCGCCGCCCAGCACGCCTTCGGCCCAGCGGCGCAGGCCGCCGCTGCCGTCGCCGTGGTCGCGGTCGTGGAAGGCCAGCAGGTTGAAGCGGTTGTGCGAGAACAGCCGCGTGCCTTGCGCCGCCGCGTCGATGCGGTCGATATCCAACAGCAGGTAGAACACGCGGTAGACGAAGCGGTAATACGGCGCCACCAGCCGCCGGTGCATGACGCGGCAGGAGTACAGGCAGGCGGCTTCGCGCTGGATCATGCCCGGATTATGCAGCGCCGGCGCCGGCGGCGCGGGCGTTGTCAGCGGAAGAGCCCCGTCCATGACGGGCTCAGGCCGGCTCGGCCAGATCCAGTCCGGCGTCCTCTCCGCTGAGCGCGGGCGCGGCGCTCCGCAGCGGTTCCCCCTTGAGGCCGTTGGCCCAGGGCGGCAGGCACGCCGGGTCGATGCCCTGCACGGCGCGCAGCGCCGACTTGAAACCGTCCTCGTGGAAGCCGTAAGCGGTCCAGGCGCCGGCCCACCAGATGCGGTTGCGGCCCTGGATCTCGGGCAGGCGCTGTTGCGCCTGGATGGTGGCCGGGGTGTACAGCGGATGCTCATAGCGGGTCTGGTACAACACCGTCCCGGGCCGCGGCGGGCGCGGCGGATTGAGCGAGACGATGTACTGCAGCGGCGTATCGAGGCACTGCAGCCGGTTCATCCAGTAGCTGACGCCGATCGGCTCGTCGCTCAACCGGTCGCTCGCCAGGATCGCGTTCCAGCTCGACCAGGCGCGGCGGCGGCGCGGCATCAGTGATTCGTCGGTATGCAGATAGGCCATGTTGGCGCCGTAGGGCACATTGGCCAGCAGGCTGCACTCGGCCTCGCAGGCATCGGGCAGCATCTTCAGTGCCTGGTCCGAGTGGGTGGCGCAGACCACCGCGTCGTAGCGCTCCTCGCCGTCGGCGGTGCGCAGCCGCACGCCGCCCGCCTCGCGCTGCAGGCAGTGGACCCGGGTGGACAGGCGCAGCGTGCCGTCGAACTGCTGCAACACCTTGTCGACATAGGACTTCGAGCCGCCGCACACCGTCTGCCACTGCGGCTGGTCGGTCAGGTTGAGCAGGCCGTGCGACTCGAAGAAGCGCGCGAAGGCCGGGAACGGGAATTCCATCACGCCGCGCGTGGAGGTGCTCCAGATCGGCCCGGCCATGGCGGCGACGTAGCGCACGCGCAGCGCCATCGGGTAGCGGTTGCGCTCGAGAAACTCGCCCAGCGTCACGTCCGGCAGGCGCTGTTGCGCCAGCAGGCTTTTCACCTGGCGGTTGAAGCGCAGCACGGCCAGCAGCATGCCGATATGCGTCGGCGACAGCAGCAGCGAGCGCTGCGCGAAAATGCGCGTCAGGTGCTCGTCGCCGGCCCATTCCACGCGGCCGTCCTCCACCGACACGCCCAGCGACATCTCGGTGTCCTGGCGCTTCACGCCGAGCTCGTCCAGGAACGGGTAGAAATTGGGGTAGTTGACCGGGTTGCAGACGATGAAGCCGGTGTCGATCGGCAGCGGTCCCTGCGGCGTCGGCACCGTCACGGTATTGGTATGGCCGCCGGCGCGGCTGTCCTGCTCGAACAGCACCACCTCGTGCCGGCGCGACAGGAAATGGGCGGCGCCGAGGCCGGAGATGCCGCTGCCGATGACCGCGATCTTCATGCTGCAGGACTCTGCCCGTTGGCCGTAGTGAGGTTGTAGGCCATTACGGTTGCCGGGCGGTTACGGATGCGTGGCAGCTTGCAGCAGCGGCGCCAGCGTCGGCCATACCGCCTCCAGCAACCGCGGCTGCGCCTGGGCGTTGGGGTGGATGCCGTCGTCCTGGAACCAGCGGTCGCGCTCGTCCACCAGGCCGGCGAGGAAAAACGGCACCAGCGGCAGCTTGCGCTGCTGCGCCAGCTGGTCGAACACCGCGGTGAAATGGTCGGCGTACACCGGGCCGTAGTTGCGCGGGATGTACATTTCAAACAGTACCGGCCGCGCCCGCGCCGCCAGGCTCAGCTCGACCATCTTCTCCAGGTTGGCGCGCATCGCATCGAGCGGCTGGGCGCGCAGGCCGTCGTTGCCGCCCAATTCGATCAGAACAATGTCAGGATGGTACTTGTCCAGGGCGGCGGGCAGGCGCGACAGGCCGCCGGCGGTGGTTTCGCCGGAAACCGAGGCGTTGACCACGGCGTAGCGCGAGCCTTGAGATTGCAGGCGTCGCTCCAATAGATGTACCCATCCGGCATCCGCATCCAGGCCGAATCCGGCGCTGATGCTGTCGCCCCACACCAGGATGGTCTGGTTGGCGGCGCCGGCGGCGGCGCAGCACAGCAGCCCACACAGCAGCAGTAACCAACGCAAGGGTACGATCGCTTTCATGAACGCACAGGCGGATATGGGTGGGGCGCCGGCAACGGCTGCGGCGACGGAAGTAGTCTGGGCCGAAGGTCTGGTGAAGCAGATTAACACCAGCGCCGCAGACGATTCTGCCGCCGGACGCACAGTTCTGGCGATCCTCGACGGCCTTTCGCTGCGCGTCACCGCCGGTGAATCGGTGGCCATCGTCGGCGCCTCCGGTTCCGGCAAGACCACGCTGCTGTCGCTGCTGGCCGGGCTGGACCTGCCCAGCGCCGGCGAGATCCGCCTGGCCGGGGAATCGCTGGGCCGGCTCGACGAGGATGGCCGCGCCCGGCTGCGCGCCGGCCAGGTCGGCTTCGTGTTCCAGTCGTTCCAGCTGCTGTCCGGCCTCACCGCGCTGGAAAACGTGATGCTGCCGGCCGAGCTGGCCGGCCATGCCGATGCCGAGGCGCGGGCACGCACCACCTTGGGGCAGGTCGGCCTGGGTCAGCGCCTGGGCCACTATCCGCACCAGTTGTCCGGTGGCGAGCAGCAGCGCGTGGCCATCGCCCGCGCTTTCGCCGGCGAGCCGCGCATCCTGTTCGCCGACGAACCCACCGGCAATCTCGACCTGGCCACCGGTGCGCGCATCGTCGAACTGCTTTTCGAGCTGAACCGCTCGCGCGGCACCACGCTGATCCTGGTGACCCACGACACCACCCTGGCGCAGCGCTGCGGCCGGGTGCTGACCCTCCGTGGAGGTCGCCTGCATGAATAAGCACGAAAGTCCGTTCACCCCTCGATACGCCTTGCTGCGCAAGGCACTCGGGGCGAACGCGGGGCGCCGCAGTGGCCGCTAGTTCCGGCGGCGCCTTGCGCTACGCCCTGCTGCGCCTGCGCCGTGGCTGGCGCAGCGGCGAGCTGCTGGTGCTGGGCCTGGCTTTGGCGGTGGCCAGCGCTGCCATGGTCTCGGTCGGCATGTTCAGCGGCCGCGTGCAGCAGGCGATCGAGCGCGGCAGCGGCGAGGCGCTGGGCGCCGACGCGCTGATCAAGGCGCGCAATCCCTACCCGGCCGGGTTCGACGCCCAGCTGCGCCAGCTCGGCCTGAAGACTGTCGCGGTGACCGAGTTCGCCAGCGTCATCGCGCCGGTGGATGGTGAACAGACCCAGCTGGCCACGGTCAAGGCGGTGCAGCCGGGTTATCCGCTGCGCGGTGTGCTGAACCTGAGCCGCGAGCCGTACGGCGCGACCTATGCCGCCGCCGGCATCCCGCCCGCCGGCGAGGCCTGGATCGACGGCCGGCTGTGGAGCGCGCTGGGTCTGCACAGTGGCGCGCGCCTGCAGGTCGGCAGCATCGTGCTGCAGGTCAGCGCGGTGATCGCCAACGAGCCGGGCCGCGGCGGCGCCTTCGCCGAGTTCGCGCCGGAGCTGCTGATGAACGCGCAGGACCTGGCGGCGACGCAGCTGGTCGGGCCCGCCAGCCGCGTCGAATACAACATCCAGCTCGGCGGCGAGCCGGCCGCGCTGGCCGCGGCGCGGCAGCTGCAGCTGCCGCCGGGCGCGCGCTTCCGCGGCCTGCAGGACTCGCGTCCCGAGATCAAGTCATCGCTGGACCGCGCCGGGCGCTTCCTCGGCATCACCGTGCTCGCCACCCTGCTGCTGTGCGCCGCCGCGGTGGCGCTGACCGCGCGGCTGTACAGTGAGCGCCTGCGTGACGAGGTGGCCCTGCTCAAGTGCCTTGGCGCGCAGCGCGGCTTCGTGATCCGCGCGCTGGCACTGCAACTGCTGCTGCTCGGCCTGTGCGCCGCCGGGGCCGGCGGTCTGGCCGGCGCTCTCGGCCAGGCGTTGCTCGGCCTGTTCGCCGCGCCGCTGCTCAACACCACGCTGCCGCCGCCCGGCTGGCTGCCGCTGCCCGAGGCGCTGGGCCTGTGTCTGCTGCTGCTGCTCGGCTTCGCGCTGCCGCCGGTGTTGGATGCGGCCGGGGTGCCGCCGGTGCGCGTATTCCAGCGCGCCGCCGGCAACGACCGGCACAGCCGTCTCGGCCTGGCGGCTGCGCTGCTGGCCATCGTTGCGGTGGTCGCCTTCCAGTCCGGCGAGCCGCGGCTGGCGGCCTATGTGGTGCTCGGCGCCGGCGGCACCGCCGCCGCGCTGGCGCTGCTTGCCTGGGGCCTGGTGCAACTGCTGACACCGCTGCGCCGGCGCGGCGGCGTGGCCTGGCGCTTCGGCCTGGGCAATATCGCGCGGCGCCGCGGCACCGCTGTGGCCCAGGCGGTGGCGCTGGGCGTGGCGCTGCTGGCGTTGCTGCTGCTGACGGTGGTGCGCGTCGACCTGCTGGAGAGCTGGCGCAACCGCCTGCCGGCGGATGCGCCCAACCAGTTCCTGATCAACATCCAGCCCGAGCAGGTGCAGCCGCTGCGCGCCTTCTTTGCCGCGCACGGCTACGGCCGCCTCGATCTGTGGCCGATGACACGTGCGCGCCTGGTCGAGCTCAACGGCAAGCCGGTCACCGCCGAGAGTTTCGAGGATCAGGAGACGCGGCGCTGGATCAACCGCGAGTTCAACCTGACCTGGACCGACCGCTTCGGCGACGACAACACCCTGCTCAGCGGCCAGTGGTGGACCGCCGCCGACGCCGGCAAGCCCTGGCTGTCGGTGGAGGAGTACGGCGTCGAGCGGCTCAAGCTCAAGCCCGGCGACACCATGACGCTGGACATCGCCGGCAACCGCAGCACCTTCACCGTGCACAACACGCGCAAGGTGCGCTGGGACAGTTTCCGTCCCAATTTCTTCCTGGCCACGCCGCCCGGCATGTTGGAGAAATCCGGCGCGGTGCAGTGGATCACCAGTTTCTACCTGCCGCCGGGGCAGAAGGGCCTGCTGCGCGAGCTGGTGCGGCAGTTCCCCAATGTGACCGCGCTGGATCTGGACGCGGCGCTGGCCCAGGTGCGCGACATCGTCGACCGCATGGTCGGCGCGCTGGAGTTCATCTTCGCCTTCACCCTGGCCGCCGGGCTGGTGGTGATGCTGGCGGTGATCGAGGCCTCGCGCGCGCAGCGGGCGCGGGAGACGGCGTTGCTGCGCACGCTGGGTGCCTCCTCGCGTGTGATTCTGCAGGGCCTGCTGGCCGAATATGCCGCGCTCGGCCTGCTCGCCGGCAGCGTTGCCGCCATTGCGGCGCAGGTGATGGCCTGGGTGCTGGCGGTGAAGGTGTTCGAGATTCCCTATGGGCCGCGGCCGCTGTTGTGGTTGGCCGGGGCGGCGGCGGGGTGCGGGATCGTGACCCTGGTGGGATGGTTGTCGTTGCGCGGCGTGCTGAGCACGCCGCCGCGGCAGGTGCTGGTGGGCTGAAGCAGGCGCGCTGGAAGTAGGTCGGGTCAAGCGCAGCGGACCCGACGCTGTGCTGAACGTTGAAGCTTTGGCACGCCGCGCATGAGCGCAGACAGACGGGGGGAACGTCAAAAACGGAGAAGAAAAAGCGAACAGCAAAACCACAAAATGCGGACTACGCTAGCGCTTGTTTCGCCAGAACCGCACTGAATCGAAAAACGGACTCTGATTGGATGTTACCTACTAGCATCATTACTACCCGAACGTGTGAAGCGATTGCCTCCGGAAGCTACGTTCGTCCAATGATTCCGGAACATGGCGAGTCTTTGACTCGGTTCTTGATACAGGATGCGTTCGGACTTAGAAGAGCTATCGTGCCAGTCTTCATTTGTGATTCAGCGGGTGGTGTTCGTGGCATGGGGACTGCGTTTCACGCAGACGGCTGGGGTGCTTTCTTGACGGCCGATCACGTGATTGAGGAAATTAGAGTGGGATGTGAGCTTCGCGAATATGGCGGCGAAGCGCCCAAGCTAGAAGGGGGTCGACGCGATAGAGTTCCTATGCTTCTCCTCGGTATGGGGCTGATACTCGGCATGGTTGGTGTTCCGAAAGATGCGCGTGCCTATGTGGGTGAAATCCGCTCGCCGCTTCGGAATCGCGACGACCCCATAGCGGCACTCCGTGGCATTCATGCCGTTGAGGCAATAGCTGACGTTGCAGTTCTGCGGCTAGAAGCCCCACCCCCGATGAAAATGATCACCGCTCTGCCTTTGCGCCTGTCGGATTGGCGCCCCGATCGTGGCGAAACCGTTTTGGCGGTCGGGTTTCCAGAGCTCGATTGTCAGACGATTGACGGAGATGCGATGCGTGGGCTGCTTTCAGAAGGCATGTATGGCGCTTATGGCAGAGTCATCGACCTCCACCCTCATGGGCGTAGCCAGATGGATGCGAACCCAGTCATCGAGATTGAAGCAGATTGGCCTTCAGGTATGAGTGGCGGTCCAGTTTTCAATAAAAGCGGTGAAGTGGTGGGCGTTGTGAGCAGATCCATCCCTTCGGACGATACGACGCCTGGACGGTGTGTCGCTACGTGCCTTCAGTTTATGCCTTGGCTGTCCAGTATCCTCCCCGCAGTTGATCCTATAAATCCTGGGTGGAGATTAGGCTGGGGCGTTCAAAATCTAACTTCCAAACGGATTGAATCGATTTTCGAGCATCAGGCTCATGCACTTAAACATGTAGAACGGCTAGGGCCAGGTCACGCAGTAATTCGTGGCGTAAACCGCATTGGCACAGACGAATTTTTAACGGATTTTGCGGCGAATACGGGTACAGATGTTACGCCTTCAAACATAATCAGCCCGAAGTTCGGATGAGCACGGTAGGGAGGAAGCAGCGAAGCGGACCCCGTATTTCGCGGTTTGCTTTGGGCGTTGCTTCTCCGCTTTTGACGTTCCCCCGCCGCGGGCGAGAAGCGCAGGGTACTCGGAAATCGCCGTAGGCGATTGCCGGGCGCAGACATCGGGCGGCGCTTCTTTGGTCACTTTCTTGTCGCTGTTGACAAGAAAGTGACCCGCCCATGGGCGGAAAAGCAGTTTCCGTTTAACCTCTGCCGATCCGCGCATAAGCGCGTTCGCAGAAGTTTCAAAGTTGCGGCCTGGGCCAAGCTCACCACGATATCGTAGCTAGCTAAAACTGGATTCCCGCCTGCGCGAGAATGACGCTGGGGGCGAGTGCGCGCTTGACCCCTCCCTCGATACGGCGCTGCGCGCCTACTCGGGACATTCGGAAATAGCACGCCCGCTCCGCGGGCACTCGGGGCGAACAGAATTTGGTGCTGTTCATGCGGAAAAGCGTGCACCTTGCACCCCCTCACGTGACGGGGGAAAAACCGCGGCAGCGAGCCGTCCCAGCCCCAAAACCGTGCACGCCACCCATCCACCCCACCAACTTGGCATAATTCACCCCCTGTGATTTCTTCAACCCGCCCGGAGCCCACATGAAAAAGCCCGTTCGCGTCACCGTCACCGGCGCCGCCGGCCAGATTTCCTACTCGCTGATCTTCCGCATCGCCAGCGGCTCGATGCTGGGCCCGGATCAGCCGGTGATCCTGCAGTTGCTGGAAATCACCCCGGCCCTGGGCGCCCTGCAGGGCGTGGTGATGGAACTGAATGACTGCGCTTTCCCGCTGGTGCACGGCGTGGTGGCCACCGACAAGCCGGAAGAGGGCTTCGAAGGCACCGATTACGCCCTGCTGGTCGGCGCGCGTCCGCGCGGCCCGGGCATGGAGCGCAAGGATCTGCTCACCGCCAATGCGGCGATCTTCTCGGTGCAGGGCAAGGCCATTGCGGCCAAGGCCAGCAAGGACGTCAAGGTGCTGGTGGTCGGCAACCCGGCCAACACCAATGCACTGATCGCACAGTCCAACGCCAAGGGCCTGGACCCGAAGCAGTTCACCGCCATGGTGCGCCTGGACCACAACCGCGCCATCAGCCAGATCGCCGGCAAGACCGGCGCGGCGGTGACCGATGTGGACAAGGTCATCATCTGGGGCAACCACAGCGCCACCCAGTATCCGGACATCAGCCACGCCACCGTCAAGGGCACGGCGGCCAAGACCCTGGTGACGCAGGAATGGGTCGAGAAGGACTTCATCCCCACCGTGCAGCAGCGCGGCGCGGCCATCATCAAGGCGCGCGGCGCCTCCAGCGCCGCCTCTGCGGCATCCTCGGCGGTCGACCACGTGCGCGACTGGGCGCTGGGCACCAACGGCAAGTGGGTCAGCATGGGCATCCCCTCGGACGGCTCCTACGGCATCAAGCCGGGCGTGGTCTACGGCTACCCGGTGACCTGCAAGGACGGCAAGTACGAGATCGTGCAGGGCCTGTCGGTGGACGAGTTCTCGCGCGGCAAGATGACCGCCACCGAGACCGAGCTGCGTGAAGAGCGCGCGGCGATCGAAGATCTGCTGAAGTAAGCAGCGGCACTCGACGCGTCTTGTTTTGCTGGTTTCAACAGGCTCCGGCCGGTGATGGCCGGAGCCTGGACAGGATTCCATAGGGAGCACCGGCGATGAAACGCGCATGCAGCTTTGCACTGCTGGTCCTGGCCTGTGCCGCGGCGGGCGCGGCGCAGGCTTTCACCATTTCGGCCAAGTCCGAGAACCCGCTGGTGACGGAAGACGCCCTGCGCGGCGCGACGCAGCAGGTGGCGGCCGAGATCGGCAACCGCATTCCGGACGACCCCAACGTCAAAGTCACGGTCTTCACCCGCGCCGTGCCGGCCAAGCAAGGCCAGGGGCGTTACGTCTACCTGCACCGCATCGAACTGCGCCGCGCCTTCAACGCCGGACCGCCCTATCCCTATGCTGGCTGGCTGCCGATCCAGGCGCAGGAGCAGTATGGCGTCGGCAGCGAAGCCGAGATGCGCGCCAAGCTGGATGAGGCGCTGCGCGCCTTCTTTACCGCGCTCAAGCCGGTGGACCCCAACGTGGGCTTCAAGTAGGCGGCGGGCGCAAGCCAGCCGTTTCAAGCACGATGGAAATCTATCACTGCCTCGGCGGCCAGCCGCCGATCCTGCACAATCGCCTGGAGCGCATGCCGGAGGAGGGCTATGTCTGGCTCGACTTCGAGCGCTCCGAGGCGCAGGGCTGGGAGAGCTGGCCGCGCCTGCTGCTGGGCGTGGAGGTCGATCACACCCAGGTGGTCGATTCGATGACGCCGGACCACAGTTCGTACTTCGACGGTACCGAAGATTACGACATGCTGATCTTCGAGGGCCTGGGCCCGAAGGACGACCCGTTTCCGCTGGACACGCGCACCGCCACGTTCTTCGTCTTCGAGCGCCTGCTGATCACGGTGCGCGCCGAGGACAACCTCAGCTTCCAGATGGTCAAGCAGAAGCTGCGCGGCATGAAGGCCAAGGCGCCGCCCAGCGCCTTGTGCCTGGCGCACCAGGTGCTCGACACCATGGTCAACCGCTTCCTGCGCGTGCGCGAGTCGCTGTCGCTGCGCCTGACCGAACTGCAGGACGAGCTGCTCAGCCCGGACAGCATGATGGAGGACTGGCACGCGCTGCTCGAAGGGCGCCGCATGGTGCGGCGCCTGGAGGCGCTGAGCGAGGACCAGATCGAGGCGCTGGACGCCTGGCGCCGCGGTACCTGCCTGGACTGGGCTGGCACCGCCGAGGTGCGCATGCGCGACCTGCGCGAGCACGTCAGCCGCGTGCGTGACCACGCCAGCGGCATGGAGCGCGACCTGGAGGCGGCGGTGCAGCTGTATTTCGCCCGCGTCAGCAACCGCACCAACGAGATCATGAAGGTGTTCACCGTGCTGGCGGTGGTGTTCATGCCGCTGACCCTGCTCACCGGCATCTGGGGCATGAACTTCAAGCACATGCCCGAGCTGGAGTGGGAGTACGGTTACTACTGGGCGCTGGGCTTGATCTGCGTGATCGGCTTCGGCATGTTCTGGTGGTTCCGGCGCAGCAAATTCTTCTGAGGCCCGGCGCCCTTCCCGCCGCAGTGCCTTCGGCGCGCCCGCCATCCCGCACCGCGCCGGGGATGGCCGTGCAATGCCGCTCGCGCCTCGCTTGAGGCCGCCTACGCGGCGATTTTCGTCAGCCGCGCGTAGTAGAACCCGTCGAAAGCC
The DNA here is from genome assembly GCA_964451925.1 of uncultured Nevskia sp. GTDB lineage: Bacteria > Pseudomonadota > Gammaproteobacteria > Nevskiales > Nevskiaceae > Nevskia. Next base: position 12,086 of record CAYVKA010000105.1, read on the forward strand.
CCGCCCGGCGCGATGCGCCGGCCAATGCCGCGCGCCTCGCCCCATTCGGCCGCGATCGGCAGTTCGCGCGCATCGGCGTGGCTGCCGAGGAACTCGCTCAGCACTGCCTCGCCTTCCGCCTTGAGCACCGAGCAGGTGGCGTAGAGCAGCACGCCGCCCGGCGCCAGCAGCGGCCACAGCGCACGCAGCAGGCGCTGCTGCAGCTCGGCCATGCGCGGCAGGTCCGTGTCGCGGCGCAGCCACTTGATATCGGGGTGGCGGCGGATCACGCCGGTGCCGGAGCAGGGCGCATCGAGCAGGATGCGGTCGAAGGGTCTGCCGTCCCACCACACCGTGGGCTTGGCCGCGTCGGCGGCTTCGACGCGCGCGTGGACCTGCGAGCGCCGCAGGTTTTCCGTCACGCGCTGCAGGCGCTGCGCATCGCTGTCCAGCGCCAGCAGGTCCAGGTCCGGGATGCGTTCGAGCAGGTGCGCGGTCTTGCCTCCGGGTGCGCAGCAGGCGTCGAGCACGCGCTGTCCGGGCCGCGCCTCGAGCAGGTCGGCGGCGAGCTGGGCCGAGGCGTCCTGCACCGAGACGCGGCCTTCGGCAAAGCCGGGGATCTCCTCCACCGGCATGGCGCTGGCGAGCCGCACCGCGTCCGCCGCCAGCGCCACCGCCTCGGCCTCGATGCCGGCGGCAGCCAGCTCCGCCAGATAGGCCTCGCGGCCGAGCAGGCGGCGGTTGACACGCAGCGTCAGCGGGCCGGGCTCATTGCCGCCGGCCAGCACCGTGCGCCAGCTGTCGGGCCAGTCGGCCTTGACCGCGGCCACCAGCCAGTCAGGGTAGGACTGGCGGATGCCGGCGTTGACCGGCAGCGCGCCGTCGATGGCGGCCCGCTCGCGCTGGTAACGCCGCAGCACCGCGTTGACCAGGCCCTTGGCCCATGGCTTGTCCATGGCGGCCGCGGCGTCCACCGTCTCGCCCACGGCGGCGTGCGGCGGCACGCGCATCGAGCGCAGCTGGTACAGGCCGCAGGCCAGCAGCGCCTGGACCTCGGGCTCGTCGCGCAGCGGCTTCTGCAGCAGCAGGCCGCTCAACGCCACCAGCAGGCGGTATTCGCGCACCACGCCGTAGGCGATGGCGCGCAGCAGCGAGGTATCCGGACCGCTCAGGCCGGCGCTGTGCGGCGCCAGCGCATCGTCCAGGTTGGCGCCCTTGAGCACGGCGGCGACGCCGAGCGCGGCGCGCGCGCGGACGTTGGGGGAGGCGTGGGCGGAATTGGACGGGGGCGGCGTTGACAAGAGCGGGCGGCTTCGTAGGTGCGGGGGAGCGGCATTTTAGGGCTTATCCGGGGATAAATCGCTGCGGCGCCGTCCTGCACTGCTTCTGCACCATGTTCCGCGGCGTTTGCACGCCAGTGGACAGGGGCCTGCATCGCCAGCCGCCAGACTTTGCCCATCGAACAAGGGCTCCGCCATGCGCTTCGCCAAGCCGCTGAAATTCACCCTGGCCAATACCCCGGCCTGGTTGCTGGCACAGTGGCCGTGCTGGCCGCCGTGCCGCTCGACGGCCTGATCTCGGTGTGGAGCGAGGACGTCGGCCGGTCCGGCGTGGCGTGGCTGGTCACCGTCTGCGGCGGCATCCTGCTGGGGCGGCTGGTGGGAGAGCAATTGCCGGGCAGCGCCACCAGCCAGCGCTATGCCCTGAGCCTGTTGCTGTGCGGCGCGGTGCTGCGCAGCACCGCGCCGCTGCCGCGCTGCAAGGCTTGCGTCGACGCCGGCTTGATGCTCGACAGCTACGCGCTCGCCGTGTTGGCCGGCACCCGGCGTGAGCAACGGCCTCTGCCGCCGGGAAAGCTGGCCCTGGCCGGGGCCTTGTGGCTGCCGACGGAAGTGGTGCTGCGCGGCGCCCTCAATGCGGTAGTGCAGCCGCTTGCGGCGCTGTGAGAGCGCCGCTTTGCGGATTCGACCAACCATAAGGAGACACCGTGAGCGCCGACCAGTCCATCCCCGAGGAAATGCCGCCATTGCCACAAGCTCGTTCGTGGGTGCCACGCTTTTCCTCGCCGATAGCGAGGCTGCTGCTGATCGCCGTGCTGATGCTGCTCCTCAACATTCCGCTGGGCATGATCCGTGGCGTGGTGGAAGAGCGGGCAGCCCGGCGCGGTGAGGTGGTCGGCGATATCCTGGCAGGTTGGGGTGGCGCACAAAGCCTGACCGGACCGGTGTTGCGTGTGCCTTTCAAGGTGCGCAGCACCGTGGCGGGTGCCGACGGCAAGCCGCTGCAACGGGTCTCGGCCGATGCGGCGTATTTCCTGCCGCGCGACCTCCATATCGAAGGCCAGCTGGCAACCGAGATGCGGCATCGCGGCATCTTCGAGGTGCCGGTCTACGTTGCCCGGCTCCATCTCTCGGGGCGGTTCGACCGGCCGGATTTCACGCCGTGGGGGGTGAATGCGGAAGACGTGGACTGGAAGGATGCGGAACTGGTGGTCGGGCTGGCCGAACCCCGCACGCTGCAGGCCGATGCCGCGCTGAACTGGGGCGGACAAAGCCTGCGCTTCAAGCCGTCCACCGGCGCAGCCGTGCAATGGATTCAGTCCGGCATCCACGTGCCCCTGGGGCGCGAACTGGCGCAGGTATCCGGGCCGGACGGCAGCAGTTTCTCGATCCAGCTCAGCTTCAATGGCGCCGACGTCCTGTCCTTCACGCCCACCGCCGAACAGACCGACGTGACACTCGCCGCCGACTGGCCCCATCCCAACTTCCAGGGAGGTTGGCTACCGGTACAGCGCGAGATCGGCAACGACGGCTTTCATGCCCGGTGGTCTGTGTCCTACCTCGGCCGCGACTATCCACAGCACTGGACCGAGCTGCCGAATGCGGCCGCGACCCTGGTCAAATCCCGATTCGGCGTGAGCCTGGCCCAGCCGGTGGATCCCTACGTGATGGCCGAACGCGTGCTCAAGTACGCCGTGCTGACCGTGCTGTTCACTTTCGCAGTGATGTGGCTGACCGAGGTGCTGTCCGGGCAGGCCGTGCACCCGATCCAGTACGGTTTTGTCGGCGCAGCCCTGTGCCTGTTCGGCCTGTTGCAGTTGTCGTTCGCCGAGCATTTCGGCTTCACCGTGGCCTTTGTGGTCTCGGCGCTGGCGGTGGTGGCGATGATCACGCTGTACTGCCTCAGCCTGCTGCGGCGCGCCTGGCAGGCGCTCGCCGTCGGCGGCGTGCTGGGCGGTCTCTATTCCTACCTGTACTCGATCCTGCGCGCGGAGGACCATGCCCTGCTCGGCGGTTCGGTGGCCTTGTTCATCGGCCTGGGAGTGGCGATGTTCCTGACCCGGCGCGTCGATTGGAGCGCGCTCGGCCGCCGTCCGCTGGCGTCACGGCCCTAGGGCCTGTTAACACTGATTGGATCGCTGCGTTGCTGCTCAAAATCGCGTCA
>CAYVKA010000106.1:0-15432 GCA_964451925.1 uncultured Nevskia sp.
GCCGCGCCCGCCAGCAGCAGCAGGCTGCCGCCGCCGAACGCGCCGCCGCCGCTGCCGCCGCCACCCGCGTCCGCGCTGGCCGCGTTCACCGCCAGCGCCGCCGACTTCTGCGTGGTGCCGCCCGGCCCGCTGCAGCTCAGCGTGTAGTCGGCCACGCCCGCCGTCTGCGGCTGCACCGCCACGCTGCCGCCCAGTCCCTGCTGGCTGGCGCCGGTGCCGCTGACCGAGCAGCTGCTGGCGTAGGCCGAGGTCCAGCTCAGGCTGGCCGCCTGGCCCAGCGTGATGCTGCTGGGCGTGACGCTGATGTTCGCTGCCGGCGCCGGCATCGGCGCCACCGTCAGCGTCACCGAGCTGGTGGCGCTGCCGCTGCCGCCGTTGCCGCAGGCCAGTGTGTAGGTGTAGCTGCCCAGCGCCGCCGGCTGCACCGTGAAGCTGCCGCTGAGCGGCTGGCTGCCGCTCCAGCTGCCGCTGGCGCTGCAGGCGCTGGCGCCGGTGGAAGTCCAGCCCAGCACCGCGCCGCCGCCGAGGTAAATGGTGTTCTGCGGCGCCGCCGGGCCGCCGCCGGGGCCGGGGCTGAGCGACAGGCTCACCGTCACCGCCGGCGCCGCCTGCGGCGTGGCGCTGGCCACATTCGACGGCGGCCCCTGGAAGCCGTTGACCACCGCCGCCACCGCGAAGCTGTAGCTCTGGCCGTTGTTCAGCCCGCTGGCGGTATAGCTGGTGCCGCTGATGCCGCCGGCCAGCGGCGACAGGCCGCCGTCGCCGCTGAGCAGCACGCTGTAGCTCTGCGCGCCGCTGACCGCGCCCCAGCTCAGGCTCACCGAGCCGGAGCCCGGCTTGGCCAGCAGGCTGGCCGGCGCCGCCGGCACCGCCACCTCGTTGGAGGCGGCGCCGGTGCCGCTGCCGTTGACCGCCTTGACCACATAGTACGCCGTGGTACCTGAAGGCGGCGGGCTGATCGCGCTGCTGGTACCGCCGATGCCGCTGAGCAGCGGCGTGGCCGACTCGCCGCCGGCGGCGGCGCCGCTGAACACGCTGTAGCTGGCCGCGCCGGACGCCGCCGACCAGCTCAGGCTGAGCTGGCTGCCGCTGAGCGACGGCGCCAGCTGCGCCGGCGCCAGCGGCGCCAGCTGGCAGCAGCCGTTGACGCCGGCGCTGTAGATGCCGGCCACTTCCTGCGCCAGCAGCGCGCGGTTGTAGATCTGCAGCTCGTCGATATTGCCGTAGAAATTCGAGCCGTTGAAGCTGGTGCCGCCGATCTGCGGCGTGCTGCCGAAGGTATAGGTGGGGTTGTAGCTGTAAGGCCCGTCCGCCACGCCGTCGAGGTAGAACCACACCTGCCCGGCGGCGCTGGTCACCGCCACGTGGTGCCAGGCGGTGTCGGCGATGGTCAGGTTCTGCGAATAGATGTTGGAGATGCCGACGTCGGTGAGGAACACGTGGTTCTGCGGGCAGGTGCCGCTGCACAGGCCGAAACCGTAGCCGCCGGCGCCGTAGTCGAAGAAGGCCACGTCGGCGCCGTCCAGCGTCGAGGCGCTGGCGCTGCTGCGCTGCACCCAGGCGTCGATGCTGAAAGTCTGCAACTGCAGCGCCGCGACGTTGGGCACGCTGACGCTGCCGGTCGAGCCGTCGAAGGCGAAGGCATTGCCCACCTTGCCGGCGACATAGCTCACGCCGCCCTGCGGCGTGCCGGTGTTGCCGCCCTGGCTGTCGCTGGCGTTGTTCTCGCCCTTGTACCAGGCCACCAGCCCCGGCGGCGGCGTGGCGCAGGTCTGCGTCTTGCACTTGCCGGTGACGCCGGCGTTGTAGATCGCCGCGATCTCGTCCGGCCCCAGCGCGCGGCCGTAGACCGTGGCCTCGTCCACCGCGCCGGCGAAGAACTGCGACTCGCCGTTCTGCGAATCGTCGCCGATACGGAACTTCGACCCCGGCACATAGCCCGGATCGACCGGGCCGGACGCCTCCTGCACGCCGTTGATGTAGATGCGCGCAGTGCTGCCGTCCGAGGTGGCGGCGACGTGGTACCAGGTGTTCGGCGCCAGGTGCGTGACCGAGGTGATGTCCTGCACGTCGCCCGGGTTGACCTGCTGCTGGCAGGCGCCGCCGGGCGGCCGGATCGTCGCCGCCACCTGCCCGGTCCAGAAGAAGCGCAGGCCGTAGTCCAGACACTGGTCCTGGAAGCCCAGCACTTCGGTCACCTTCGGCTGCGGCGGCAGCGCCGTCGGCATCACCCAGGCCTCGGTGGTCCACTGCGTGCCCGGCGCGATCGGCGCCGTGCTGACGTAACCGCTGCTGCCGTCGAACAGGAACGCCTGCCCCACCTCGCCGGCGATGAAACTCACCCCGCCGTTGAGCGTGCCGTTGTTGCCGCCCTTGATGTCGTTGGCGTTGCCCTCGGCCGGGTACCAGGCCAGCATCGCCGACGGCGGCGGCGTGCAGGCCGGCCCGGCGCTGTTGGCGATGCCCGCGCCGATCACCAGGACCACGCAGGCCGCCGCCCGCACCGCGCCGATGCGCTCCGCATACTTGAACATTGCAATCCCCTGGAATGCCGCCGCTGCCCGCCCCGCCGCCGCGGCGGAGCCAGGAACCGCCCCGCAGCAGACGCCCGGGACGGGGCCGATCATCCCCCGGCGGCGGGGCCGCCACAACACTCAATATGGGGGGAGCCGATCGCCGATCCTGGCCAATCCCCCGGGAAAATCCCCGGGAAAATCCCGGGAAATCCCTGAAAATCCGCGGAGCCGCCGCACGCCCCGGCGCCGAGCCCGACGCCGCAACCCCGGACTGGCGCAGCGCCTGCTTGCGCTGTGGCCACCGGCTTCGCGCCGCCACCGGGCCGCGGCGCATACCACCCGGATCGGTACCGGATCACCTCCGCGGCGTCGCCGCGCCATTCGTTTCCAATTCGTTACCTTCCGGCCGCACCCGCTCGCAGCACCGGCGGGTACGCTAAGCATGGGTGCCTGAAGCCTTCGGCCGAGGCACCCGTCACATCAACTAGAACCAGCGGCGCGGCAAGACGGCGGTCTTGCCGGCCCGCGCATATCAATGAAGGATAAGCACGCATGGCATCAACCCGGCAAAGCCGTTCTGAAGCAAAACGCGCGGAGCTGCTCCGCGTCGCCACCGAAATGTTCCTGGCCAAGGGCTACGAGGGGGTCAGCGTCGACCAGATCGTCGCCCGGGTGGGCGGCACCAAGTCCAATGTGTACAAACATTTCGGCGACAAGGCCGGGCTGTTCACCGCCGTGGTGGACGAACTGAGCCGACGCAACGCGCCCGCCTTCGCCGAACTGCCGCTGGACGCCAAGCCCGAGGAAGCGCTGCGCCAGGCCGGCCGGCGCTTCCTCGCCGAGCTGCTGACCCCGCGCTCGATCCGCCAGCACCGCCTGGTCATCGCCGAATCAGCGCGCTTCCCGGCCATCGGCAAGCGCTGGTTCAAGGCCGGACCCGAGCAGGCCCGCGCCGCCCTCGCCGCCTGGTTCCAGGGCCAGCACAAAGCCGGCCGCCTGCGCGGCCTCGCCCCGCAGCGCCAGGCCGCCCTGTTCCTCGACATGCTCGGCGGCGAACCGCTGCTGCGCCAGCTCATCACCGGCGCCACGCCGCCCGCCACCCGCGAACTCAACAAGCTGGTGGACGAAGCCCTCGGCGTGTTCCTGCACGGCACGCCGGGCGGCCGCAAGGGCTGAGCGGGACAGCGCGCGGCCGGCAAGGCGGCGGTCTTTCAGGAGTACCATCCGGCAGGCGCTGCGGCCGGCAGGCGCGCGGGAATCCCCCTCCCGCCCCGGCCGCAGCGATGAAATCCGAGCCCAGCCACGCCCAGCCCGCCATGGAACCCATCCTCACCACGCCCGAACACCTGCAGCCCGTGCTGCACGAGCTGCAGCGCCTGGAGCCGCTGTTCCACTCCGCCCACATCGGCGCCAGCCCGGACCGTTTCGAGCGGCTGGTGGCGCCGGAGTTCTGGGAGGTGGGCGCGTCCGGCCGGCGCTACAGCCGCGCCTTCGCGCTCGGCGTGCTGAGCGGGCGCCCGCGCGATCCGGCGGAGGACGAGTGGCGCACGCGCGACTTCCATGTCTCCGAGGTGGCGCCGGGCCTCTATCTGCTGACCTACACCCTGGCCCAGCCCGGCCGCCTCACGCGCCGCGCCACGCTGTGGCGGCGCCAGGCCGAGGGCTGGAAGGCGGTGTACCACCAGGGCACCGTGGTGGCGGACCCCGAATAGGCGATCCGCCGCGCCGGCCGGCCGCGCCCGGCCGCTGACGGCGTTGCGCACAAGCCCGCCGCGCCGCCACCGCCGCGCGCCGCCCGTCCGCGTCCGCCGCAGCCCGTCGCGGGCCGGCGTCACCCGTCGCAAAACGCCTTGGCCCCTCCGGCGCGCACGGCGACACTCGCCGCGAACCAGCCACACAGGGAGCGGCAATCATGCAACCGATCGACTTCGGCACCTCCTCGGCCCCGGCGCTGCAGCACGCCTGGAACACGCAAGCCAGGCTGCGCGCGCGCGAGTCGGCGATCCGGCGCCTGTTCCAGCCGGACCACCAGCGCTACGCCGGCGTGCGCCCGCTCAACATCTACCTGATGCGCCTGCTGTACAGCCTGATGGCGGTGTTCCTCAGCTTCGACGCCTGGGGCTACATCCTCTCCCACCAGGGGCCCTGGCAGCCCTACGCGGCCATGGTCTGGAGCGTGTGGGCCGCCTTCGCCACCTTGGCGGCGCTGGGCGTGCTGCAGCCGCTGCGCATGCTGCCGCTGCTGCTGCTGGAGATCTTCTACAAGTCGCTGTGGCTGCTGCTGGTGGCCTACCCGCTGTGGCGCGACGGCGCGCTCGCCGGCTCGCCGGCCGAGGGCATGACCGACGTGTTCCTGCCGGTGATCGCGGTCATCGCCATCGTGCCGTGGCGCTACGTGCTGCGGCACTACGTGCTCGGCGCCGGCCAGTGAACCCCCCGGCCGCGACGGGCGCGCAAACCCGCCCCGCCCGCTTCGCCACCGCGGCCGGCGCCACCGCGCTGCTGCGCGCCGCCGCGGCCGGCTGGACCGGTGCCGCAGTGCTGGGCCAGCTGCTGTTCGCCGTCTACGTCGCCGGCTTCTACGGCCGCGCTGCGCTGGCCGGCCGCCTGCAGGACTGGCGCAAGGTGCTGACGCAGGGCTATGTGCCCGGCGACGGCTTCCTCAACCTGGTGCTGATGCTGCACCTGGCCTTCGCCGTGGCCATCCTCCTCGGCGGCGCGCTGCAGCTGCTGCCGGCGCTGCGCCGCCGCGCGCCCGCGGTGCACCGCTGGAACGGCCGCGCCTACCTGCTGCTGGCCGCGGTGATGAGCCTCGGCGGCCTGCTCATGGTGTGGCTGCGCGGCACCGTCGGCGACCTGGCGCAGCACCTGGCCATCAGCCTCAACGCGCTGCTGATCCTGGCCTGCGCCGGCGCCGCCTGGCGCCACGCCCGCGCACGCCGCCTGGAGCAACACCGGCGCTGGGCGCTGCGCCTGTTCCTGGTGGTCAGCGGCGTGTGGTTCTTCCGCATCGGCCTGATGCTGTGGATCGTGCTCAACCACGGCCCCGCCGGCTTCGACGAGGAACATTTCACCGGCCCGGCGCTGACCGTCCTCAGCTTTGCCCAGACGCTGCTGCCGCTGGCGGTGCTGGAACTCTACCTGCGCGCCCGCGCGCACCCCGCCGCGGGCGTGCGCTTGGCCATGGCCGCCGGGCTGGCGCTGCTGACGCTGGCCACGCTCGGCGGCACCGCCGCGGCCGCCGCGATCCTGTGGCTGCCGCGCCTGTGAGTGCCGCGCCTGAGAGTGCCGCGCGGCACGGATGATCTATTCTAAGGAGATGCACGCCCCGGTCATCCCCGCCAAGCCCAGCGGCTGGTCCCTGCTGCTGGGGCGGCGGCGCCTGATGGTGACGCTGGGCATGGCGCTGGCGCTGTGCGCGCTGCTCAGCTTCGGCTGGGAATCCGGCCTGCAGACGCTGGTGCCGCGCGTGTTCGGGCTGGCCTTCACCGCCATGCTGGTGTTCGGCCTGTTCGAGCAGTGGCCGCGGCGCCTGCCGCGCTGGTGCGCGCGCTGGGTGCTGCAGGTGCTGGCGGTGGCCATCGCCATGCCGGTGTGCACCTTCTTCATCTATGTCTACTCCACCGATCCCGGCGCGCCGCCGTTCTGGGAGGTCAAAGACCGCCTCGGCGGCTTCGGCCTGCTCAGCGTGTTCGGCGTGCTGCTGGCGCCGTGGACCGCGCTCGGCGCGCTGGTGCTGCAGAAGGAGGCGCTGGCGCGCCACCAGGCGCTGGCCTTCGACCTGGAGCGCAGCGAGCTGGAGCGCCAGGCGCTGGACGCGCGCCTGCACCTGCTGCAGGCGCAGGTGGCGCCGCACTTCCTGTTCAACACCCTGGCCAACGTGCAGGCGCTGGTCGACGCCGGCTCGCCGCGGGCCTCGGCGGTGCTCGGCAGCCTGATCGCCTACCTGCGCGCCGCGGTGCCGCGGCTGCACCAGCCGGCCACCACGCTGGGCCAGGAGCTGCAGCTGGTGCAGGCCTATCTGGAGCTGATGCACATGCGCATGCCCGACCGCCTGCAGTTCGCGCTGCACGTGGACCCGGCCGCGCTGAACCTGGGCTGCCCGCCGATGACGCTGCTGACGCTGGTGGAAAACGCCGTGCGCCACGGCATCGACCCGAGCGAGGAAGGCGGCCGCATCGACGTCCACGTGCAGTGCAGCGGCGGGCGCTGCCGCGTGCTGGTCAGCGACACCGGTGTCGGCCTGCGCGAGTCCGGCAGCGGCCTGGGCACCGGCCTGTCGACACTGCGCGAGCGCCTGCGCCTGGTGTTCGGCGGCGACGCCCAGCTGCGCGTCAGCGCGCAGGCGCCGCGCGGCGTGCGCGCCGAGCTGGACCTGCCGGCGCGCGGAGCCGGCTGATGCGCCCCACCGCCCTCATCGCCGACGACGAGCCGCTGCTGCGCGAAGCGCTGACACGCCAGCTGGCGCAGGCCTGGCCCGAGCTGCAGGTGGTGGCGCAGGCGCGCAACGGCCGCGAGGCGGTGGAGCAGTTCGAGGCGCTCCAGCCGCAGATCTGCTTCCTCGACGTGCACATGCCCGGCCTGTCCGGCGTCGAGGCCGCGCACCACATCGGCCGCCGCGCCCACCTGGTGTTCGTCACCGCCTACGACCAGTACGCGGTGCAGGCCTTCGCCGAGGGCGTGCTCGACTACCTGGTCAAGCCGGTGGAGGCGGCGCGCCTGGCCGAGACCGTGGCGCGGCTGCAGGAGCGCCTGCGCGCCGCCAGCCCGGCGCTCAACACCGAGGCGCTGCTGCAGCAGCTGGCCGCGCAGCTGCAGCAGCGCGGCGCCGCCGCGCCGGCGCCGCTGCGCTGGCTGCGCGCCCAGGTCGGGCCGACGCTGCGCCTGATCGCGGTGGAGGACATCGACTACCTGCGCTCCGACACCAAGTACACCCTGGTCGCCTGGCGCGGCGACGGCGGCCAGCCCGGCGAGGCGCTGATCCGCACGCCGCTGAAGGAGCTGGCGGCGCAGCTCGACCCGCAGCAGTTCGTGCAGGTGCACCGCTCGGCCCTGGTCAGCCTGCGCGCCATCAGCCACCTCACCCGCGGCGACAACGAAACCGCCGTGGTGCACCTGAAGAACCGCCCCGAGGTGCTGCCGGTCAGCCGCGCCTACCTGCACCTGTTCCGGCAGATGTGAGGCGCGCCAGGCGCCGGGTCAGCGCCCGGCCGCGCCGCCCGCGACCGCCTTCAGTGCCTCCAGCCGGAACAGCACGCCGGTCGGCAGCTGGTGCGGCACGCAGTCGGCCTTGACGCTCACCGCGCGCACCGCGAACAGCGGCAGGATGGTGTCGCGGATCTGCTGCAGCAGCTCGCAATCGCCCGCTTCGAGCCGGTCATAGCCGGTGAGGGTGACCGGCGTCCACTGCGCATCCACCGCCCCCGCCGGCGCGGCGCCCTCCACCGGCTGCAGCACCGACAGCTCGATGCGCAGCGCCGGAAACGCCTCGGGCCGGCCCAGCCCGGTGCAGCCCGCGGCCAGCACCGTCAGATCGTCGCGCGCGCCGAGGTCGAGCAGCACCTGCCGCACCTTGTCGCGCAGCCCGTCGCAGGTATAGCGGCTGGTGAAGCCCTGGTAGCTGAACAACAGCTCCCGCGATTTCCACACCGCCGCATGGTGCTCCGACGGCGCCGCCGGCGTGTCCGCCGCGGCGGCCAGCGCCGCGCCCCACGCCAGCCACCCCGCCACAGCCAAAACCATCCACTTGCGCATCGCCCGGCACTCCACCCGTTGGCCTGAAGACATTATGCCCGCGGCGGCGGCCGTCGCCGCTCAACCGCCCTGCGACCGCCGGATGCGTCCGCGCTTGATCCAGATCAACGTCGCATTGCAAATACCAGTTTAGGCTGGACCTTCTCGACGTGCACCGTGCCACTCAAGGGGGATTGCGCATGAACTCCACCAAGAACCTGATCCTGGCGGCCTGCCTTTCGGCCGTCTGTGCCTTCTCCGCCGTCGCCGCCAAAGCGCCCGCGCCGCTGCGCGGCGACTTCGGCCCGCCCCAGGGCGAGCCGATCCGCGCGGTGCTGACCAGCCCGCCGGAAGTGCCGCCGCCGATCCACCGCAACTATCCGGCCAAGGTCATCGTCGAGCTGGAAGTGCGCGAGGTGGAGAAGGAAATCTCCGAGGGCGTCAGCTACACCTTCTGGACTTTCGGCGGCACTGTTCCGGGCAGCTTCATCCGCGTGCGCCAGGGCGACACGGTGGAATTCCACCTGAAGAACCACCCGGACAACAAGATGCCGCACAACATCGACCTGCACGGCGTCACGGGACCGGGCGGCGGCGCCGCCTCCAGCTTCACCGCGCCGGGGCACGAGTCGCAGTTCACCTTCAAGGCGCTGAACCAGGGCATCTATGTCTACCACTGCGCCACCGCCCCGGTCGGCATGCACGTGGCCAACGGCATGTACGGCCTGCTGCTGGTCGAGCCGCCGGAAGGCATGCAGCCGGTGGACCACGAGTACTACGTGATGCAGGGCGACTTCTACACTGTCGGCAAGTACCGCGAGCACGGCCACCAGGATTTCGACATGCAGAAGGCCATCGACGAGAAGCCGACCTACGTGCTGTTCAACGGCTCCGAGGGCGCGCTGGTCGGCGAGCACGCGCTCAAGGCCAAGGTGGGCGAAACGGTGCGGCTGTTCGTCGGCAACGGCGGCCCCAACCTGGTCAGCAGCTTCCACGTCATCGGCGCCATCTTCGACCGGGTGCGCTACGAAGGCGGCGTGCACGAGCAGGAGAACGTGCAGACCACGCTGATCCCGTCCGGCGGCGCCGCCATCGTTGAATTCCACCTGGCGGTCCCGGGCAGCTACGTGCTGGTCGATCACTCGATCTTCCGCGCCTTCAACAAGGGCGCGCTGGCGATCCTCAAGGCCGACGGGCCGGCGGACAAGGCGATCTATTCCGGCAAGGAGGTCGACTCGGTCTATCTCGGCGACAAGGCGGTCAGCCCGGCCCCGGTCACCGAGGCGCGCGCCGCCGAGGCCAGCGGCACGCTGACCAAGGAGCAGCAGATCAAGGCGGGCGAGGCGCGCTTCACCGGCACCTGCTCGGTGTGCCACCAGGGCAACGGCCAGGGCCTGCCCAACGTGTTCCCGCCGCTGGCCGGCTCCGATTTCCTGATGGCCGACAAGCCGCGCGCGATCGGCATCGTGCTCAACGGCCTCAACGGCAAGGTCACCGTCAACGGCAACACCTTCGACTCGGTGATGCCGCCGATGAGCCAGCTCAACGACGACGAGCTGGCCAACATCCTGACCTACGTGCGCAACAGCTGGGGCAACAGCGGCGAGGCGGTGAGCGCCGACGAGGTGCGGCAGCTGCGCGCCTCGACCAAGCGGCCCGAAGGCGCGGCGCACTGATGCCGGGCCGGCGGCCGCTGTGGTGCCTGGCGCTGGCCTTGCTGGCCAGCGCCAGCGCGCTGGCCGACGGCAACCCCTACCTGCGGCTGCCGGGCAATCCGCGCTTTGAGTCGGCGCTGCAGGGCGGCAAGCCGGCCTCGACCGCAGTACCGGGCTTCCTGCTGCAGCGGCATCCGGTGACCAACACCGAATTCCTCGCCTTCGTGCTGGCGCACCCGCAATGGCGCCGCGACGCGGTGCCGCCGCTGTTCGCCGGCGCCGATTACCTCGGCCAATGGCCGTCGCCCGCCAGCCTGGCCTCGGCGGCGCAGGCGCAGCAGCCGGTGACGCGCGTCAGCTGGTTTGCCGCCGAGGCGTATTGCGAGGCGCAGGGCGCGCGCCTGCCCAGCTGGTACGAATGGGAGCTTGCCGCAGCGGCCAATGCAAGCAGCGCCGACGCCCGCTCCGACCCGGCCTGGCGCCAGGCCCTGCTGGACTGGTACGCGCAACCGGCCGGCCGGGAGCTGCGCGCGGTGGAGCACTCGACGCCGGATGCCTACGGCCTGTTCGACCTGCACGACCTGGTGTGGGAATGGGTGCAGGACGCCAATTCGCTGATGAGCAGCGACGAAGCGCAGAAGTTTTGCGGCAGCGGCGCGCTCAGCATGCAGCAGAAGGAGAACTTCGCCATCCTGATGCGTGTCGCCATGCTCAGCAGCCTCAAGCCCGCCGACACCACGCGCACGCTGGGCTTCCGCTGCGCCAAAGACCTGCCGGACGCCGCGCCATGAGGCGCCTGGCCTGGATGCTGTGGCTCCTGGCGCTCACCGCCGTGGCCGGCGAAGCGCCGGCGCCGCCGGATTCGGTTTACCAGCTGGGCGCGGCGCTGGCCACGCAGTCCGGCGGCACGGCCGGCCTGGACCTGTACCGCGGCCACCCGGTGATGATCAGCATGTTTTACGGCAGCTGCCCCGCCGCCTGCCCGATGCTGATCACCGGCATGCAGACTTATGAATCGCACCTGGACCCGGCCGCGCGCGGCCGTCTGCGCGTGCTGCTGGTCAGCTTCGACGCCGCGCGCGACACGGCGCCGCAGCTGGCCGGCCTGGCCCGCCTGCACCGCGCCGACCCGCAGCGCTGGATGTTTGCCAGCGCCGGCGAATCCGACGCGCGCAAGATCGCCGCGCTGCTCGGCATCAGCTACCGGCGCCAGCCCGACGGCGGCTTCGACCACTCCCTGCTGATCACCCTGCTCGACCGCCAGGGGCGCGTACTTTCAAGTACCTCCAAGATCGTCGGCGACGACGCCTTCCAGGCCAGCCTGCGCCAGGCCACCGCCGAGTGAACCTCGCGGCAGGCCGCCGCTAGCCGGCGGACAACAGCGACAACACGCCCAGCGGGCTGTGGGTGACGGCCACGCTGACGATGGCGCCGTAAGTCAGCAGCGCGCCGAGGAACGCCGCCAGGCGGCCGCCGCCGGTTCGCGCCCGCTTCAGCGCCAGCGACCCGAGCACGATGTACAGCAGCAGCAACCCGAGCTTCACCGTCAGCCAGCCATTGACCAGGGGATACTGCCCGATGATCAGCGTCAGCAGGATCGCCGCGGTCAGCAGCAGCGTGTCGATCAGGTACGAGGCGATGCGCAGCGCGCGGTGGTTGGCCAGCGGCAGCCCGCGCAAGCGCATCAGGCCGCGCGCCAGGAACAAGGCGCCGGACAGCATCACGCAGCCGATGTGCAGGTGCAGGATCTGGAGATAGTGCGGAGCGAGCATGGGCGGAAGCGGGCCTGGCCCGGCAAAGAAAAAAGGGACGGACCGTGCGGGTCCGTCCCTCGAAAGCCTGCATAGTGCAGGGAGGAGTATTCGGTTTGGCTGCGGGTCGGGCCCGGGGGGGGTCGGTCTAGGACTCCGGCCTTGGCTCAGCGCTGCGACAGCCGGCGCAGGCGCGACTGTCCGGGGCGGATATAAGTCACCGGCGGCGCCGCCTTGCGGGCGCGGCGGCTCAGGGCGTAGACGCACTCGCTGGCGATGATCAGCAGCGCGGTCGCCATCATGAATCCCGACCAGGCATCGACGTGGTGAAACATGCTTGCTCCTTGGTTGCGGTGGCCGCCGCAGCCTCTCGACCGCGCCACGGCTGAATTCCGGTGAAGCTGTGCAAAGTGTCCGACAAACGCCGCAGCCGCGGTATTGGTACTTTCCGAAAGGCGATTGCGGCAAGTACCTATGCGGCGCCCGACCTGGCGCACGGCCCAAACAAGGGGTGGCGGCGGTGCCGCGCAGGGGCCAGCATCTGCGCAGGCGGTTTCCCGCGGCCGCAGCCGGAGTCGATCCCTGGTCCCCACAGCGCAAGACATCGCCGACGCGGCGCAGCTGGAGCAGCAAGGCGATGCCGCCGGCTCGCGTGATCTTGCGCTCTCGCTCTACAAGCGCGCGCAGGCGCTGCTGCTGCCCACCGGCGTGCTGTGGACGGACCGCGCCGAGTACGAGGCGCGCATGCTCGCCTTCACCCGGGTGCAGGACAAGCTGTACGGTGTGGCGGATCGCCTGCCGCTGATCGCCACCGCACCCCGGACGGCGGCGGAGCACAGCGTGAACGCGCAGTCCGCGGCAAGCGGCGCCATGGCGGACAGCCGGCCAGCCACCGGCGGCCAGCCCTCGCGGCGGCAGCAGCTCGCCGCGATCGGCCGCAAGCTCGACGAGGTGGAAGCCGAAATGAAGCGCATCGGCTTCTGGAGCGCCGACCCGCCCGACCTGCAGGCCGCGGTGGCGCAGGGGCGGATGCGCTCGTTCCTCGACGCGCCGAGCTTCGAGCTGTGGCTGCAGCAGATCTTCCTGCCGAACGCGCGCAAGGCCGTGGCCGACGCCAGCCTGCCGGCGCAAAGCCAGGTCGGCGTGATGGCCATGCGCCAATACGACTATCAATCGACGGTGCCGGAAGCGCAGACCCTGCTCGAACTGCTGAGCGCGTTCGACGAACTGGTCGAGGGCTACGCCGCCCTGGATTGACCAGCGGCGGCGGCACGCCGCGCGAAACACCGCGGCCCGCCGCTCGAACCGCCGCCGCCCGCCGCCACGCCACATTGACCTGGATCATTGCCCGGCGCGCGCCGTTTGCGCATTGTCGGCGCAGGTTCTGCGCTGGAGATCACCATGAAAATCGTCGGCCCGATTGATGCAGCCTGGGTGCTGATCGAATCGGCGCACAACCGCATGCACGTCGGCTGCGTGCAGATCTTCGCCCTGCCCGAAGGCTCCCGCCAGGACTACGTGCGGCGCTTGGTCGCCAGCCTGCGCCGCCCGCGCCCGCTGGCCTCGCCCTACTCGCACAAGCTGAGTTCCTGGGCGCTGCACGCGGTGCTGCCGGCCTGGGTCGAGGATCCGCAGGTCGACTTCGACTATCACGTGCAGCACGCCCGCCTGCCCGCTCCCGGCGGCGAGGCCGAGTTGAACGCGCTGCTCGCCGAGCTGCACGCCACTTCGCTGGACATGACGCGGCCGCTGTGGGAATGCCACGTCATCGAAGGGCTGGAACGCAACCGCTTCGCGCTGTTCATGAAGATCCATCACTCGCTGATGGACGGCGTCGCCGGCATGCGCCTGCTGCGCGACGGCCTCAGCGCCGACCCGCAGCGGCGGCGCATGCCCGCGCCCTGGAGCCAGCGGCGCAAGCCGGCGCCGCATCACCACGGCAGCGGCCACGGCGCGGCGGATCACGCGCACGGCGGGCTGCACCAGGTGCTGCGCTTCGTCTTCGACCAGTTCAAGAACACCCCGAGCCTGTACCACGCGCTCAGCGCTTTCGTGCAGGCGGCGCGTCACCGTTCGGACAGCGCCCTGTCGGCCCCCTATGTGGCGCCGCGGACGCCGCTCAACGGGCGCATCACCACCGGGCGCTCCTTCGCCTTCCAGCAGCTGCCGCTGCAGCGGGTGCAGGAGATCGCGCACCGCGCCGGCGTGACCATCAACGATGTGGTGCTGGCGGTGTGCGGCGGCGCGCTGCGCCGCTACCTGCAGGAGCGCAAGGCGCTGCCGCAGCAGCCGCTGATCGCCGGCATCCCGGTTTCGGTGCGCCCCGAAGGCGACACCTCGGCCGGCACCGCGGTCAGCTTCCTGCTCGCCTCGATGGCCACCGACGAGGCCGATCCGCTGCAGCGCCTGCGGCAGATCCATCGCTCCACCGTTGCCGCCAAGCAGCAGCTGCACAGCCTGCGGCGCGAAGCCATCACCGAATACACGCTGCTGCTGATGGCGCCTTACGCCGTCGAGCTGCTGACCGGCCTGGCCGGCCACGGCCACCCGGTGTTCAACGTGGTGGTCTCCAACGTGACCGGCCCGGCGCAGCCGCTGTATTTCAACGGCGCGCCGATGAGCGCCATGTTTCCGGTATCGGTGCTGACCCACGGCCAGGCGCTGAACATCACCATCCTGTCCTACGCCGGCCAGCTCAATGTCGGCTTCACCGCCTGCAGCCAGTCGGTGCCGGACACGCATCGCCTGGCGGCATTCACACGCGAGGCATTCGAGCAGATCGAAGCCGCCGTGCTGCCGGACGCGGACGCCGACATGTCCGAGCCGCAGCCAGCGGCGCGGCCGGCGCCACGCCGCGCACGCCACGTGGCCGACAGCGCCGCGCCGGTTTAACCGCGGTGCGCGGCATCCGCCACGGCGCGCGTGTGGTTTAGTCGGCGCCTGCCGCGGACGCTTCCGCGGGCGGGGCCGCCTCCAGGCGGCTGTGCGCTTCGCGCTTGCCGATCTTGCGCAGCCCGGCGACGACGGCGACCTGCGCCTGCCGCGGCGCGGTCTTGCCGTTTTCCCAGTTGTACACGGTCTGCGCGCCCACGCCGATCAGGCGGCCGAGATCCGCGGCGCTCAGACCGAGGCGGTTGCGCAGCGAACGCAGGCCCTTGGCGCTGAAGCGCGGGCTGGCGCCGTCCTCGCTTGCCGGGGCCGCGGCATTCTTCTCCAGCGACCGCCGCAGGGCCGCCAGCTCGTGCTCCAGCTGCCGCACCTGCCGCGTCAGCGCCGCCAGCTGCTTGCGCTGCGCGCTGCTTGCCGACTGCAGCGGCGCGACGTGCTGACGCAGCACTTTTCTGGACAGGCGCGAAATTTCCGCTTTGAACACTTCACCGATATTGGGCATTTGAGCTTTGTTTTTCGTGCAGGGCGTGACTCGGCGCTATTTTGCACGATATCAGGCGTCCGCGGCCTCGAACGCCGTCACCAGCGTGTCGACGAAGGCGCGCACCTTGGCGCTGAGCAGGCGGCGCGAACTGTAAAGCGCCCAGATCTCCACCGGCGCCGCCTCCTCCTCGCCCCAGCTCAGCAGGCGTCCCGCCGCCACATCGTCGGCGACCAGCAGCCGCGGCAGCAGCGCCACTCCGATACCGGATAGTACCGCTTCACGCACCATCAGCAGCGACGACAGGCGCAGGATCGGCTGCGGCAGCAGCGTGCGCGCGCCGGCGCCTGCGGCGCGCAAGCGCCACGCCGTGCCGGCAGCCGCCGCCAGCGGCAGCACCGCGCGCA
>CAYVKA010000107.1:0-15429 GCA_964451925.1 uncultured Nevskia sp.
CCCCGGCCGCCGCCGCTGCGCCCGCCGCCGCCCCGGCCGCGGCTGCAGCTCCCGCGGCCGCCGCCGCTCCGGCCAAGCTGGGACACGACGACCTGCTGAAGAACGGCGAGAAGGTCTACGCTTCCACCTGCGCCGCCTGCCATCAGGCCACCGGCCAGGGCATGAAGCCTGCGTTCCCGGCGCTGGTCGGCAGCAAGGTCGTCGCCGGCCCGGTCGAGGGCCACATCACCCAGATCCTGAAAGGCAAGAACGCGATGCCGCCGTTCGGGCCTTCGCTTTCCGACGCCGACATCGCGGCCGTGGCCACCTACGAGCGCAACTCCTGGGGCAACCACTCCGGCGACGTGCAGCCCGCGCAGGTCGCGGCGCTGCGCGGCAAGTAAGCAACCCGAATTGAGGTAGGAGTTAAGTCATGGCACAAGCACACGCTCACGACGACGGTCACGGCCACAGTCACGACGATCACGCCCATCACGGCCCCGACAAGGGCATCATGCGCTGGATCAAGACCACCAACCACAAGGACCTGGGTACCCTCTACCTGTGGTTCAGCGCCACCATGTTCGTCATCGGCGGCCTGATGTCGCTGGCGATCCGCGCCGAGCTGTGGCAGCCCGGCCTGCAGTATTTCGATCCGGAGCTGTTCAACCAGTTCACCACCATGCACGCGCTGGTGATGATCTTCGGCGGCGTCATGCCCGGCTTCGTCGGCCTGGCCAACTGGATGGTGCCGATGATGATCGGCTGCTCCGACCTGGCCCTGCCGCGCGTCAACAACTGGGGCTTCTGGATCCTGCCGTTCGCCTTCGCCCTGCTGCTGAGCACCTTCTTCCTGCCGGGCGGCGCCCCGGCCGGCGGCTGGACCATCTACCCGCCGCTGGTGCTGCAGACCGGCAACTCCTTCCCGCTGCTGGTGTTCGCCATCCACCTGATGGGCATCAGCTCCATCACCGGCGCCATCAACGTCGCCGTGACCATCCTCAACATGCGCGCCCCCGGCATGACGCTGCTGAAAATGCCGCTGTTCGCCTGGAGCTGGCTGATCACCGCCTACCTGCTGATCGCGGTGATGCCGGTGCTGGCCGGCGCCGTCACCATGCTGCTCACAGACAAGTATTTCGGCACCAGCTTCTTCAACGCCGCCGGCGGCGGCGACCCGGTGATGTTCGAGCACATCTTCTGGTTCTTCGGCCACCCCGAGGTGTACATCCTGATCCTGCCGTCCTTCGGCATCATCTCGACCATCATCCCGACCTTCGCCCGCAAGCCGCTGTTCGGCTACGCCTCGATGGTCTACGCCATGGCCTCGATCGCCTTCCTGTCGTTCATCGTCTGGGCGCACCACATGTTCACCGTCGGCATCCCGCTGGCGGGCGAGCTGTTCTTCATGTTCAGCACCATGCTGATCGCGGTGCCCACCGGCGTGAAGGTGTTCAACTGGGTCGCCACCATGTGGCAGGGCTCGATGACCTACGAAACGCCGATGCTGTTCGCGGTGGCCTTCGTCTTCCTGTTCAGCATCGGCGGCTTCTCCGGCCTGATGCTGGCCCTGGCCCCGGTCGATTTCCAGTACCACAACACCTATTTCGTGGTGGCGCACTTCCACTACGTGCTGGTGCCGGGCGCGGTGTTCGGCATCATCGCCGGCGTCTACTACTGGATCCCGAAGTGGACCGGCGTGATGTACAACGAGACGCTGGGCAAGTTCCACTTCTGGTGGTCGGCGGTGTGGATCAACGTCACCTTCTTCCCGCAGCACTTCGTCGGCCTGGCCGGCATGCCGCGGCGCATTCCCGACTACGCGGTGCAGTTCACCGACTTCAACCAGATCTCCACGATCGGCGCCTTCCTGTTCTTCATCGGCCAGTTCGTGTTCTTCTACAACATCATCCGCTGCGCGCTGTTCCGCAACGGCATGAAGCCGGCGCCGGCGCGCGTCTGGGACGGCGCCTACGGCCTGGAATGGACCGTGGCCAGCCCGGCGCCGTACCACACCTTCGAGGACCCGCCCGAAGTGACCGATGCCGAAACCCCCTGGGCCGCGCATTGATCGCAGGGCACTGACCTAGACGGCATGAACGCGGTGACCGAGCAGAAGCGCAACGAGCGGGACCTGGCGCGGCGCAACGTGCGCACCGCGCTGTGGCTGGCCCTGCTCAGCTTCGGCTTCGTCGCCGCCTTCTTCTGGTCGATGAGCCACCGCGGAGGCTGAGCCCTTGGCCGAAGACACCGGCAGGAAGGGCGCCCGCCGCGGCAGCTGGAAGCTGGCGGCGGTGGTGCTGTTCATGTTCGGCTTCGGTTTCGCGCTGGTGCCGCTGTACGGGGCCATCTGCCAGCTCACCGGGCTCAACGGCAAGAACGCCGGCATGCTGGTGTCGAGCGAGGTGAAGGAGAAGGTGGACGGCAGCCGCACGGTGAAAGTGCAGTTCCTGACCACCGTCAACGGCGGCCGGGTGTGGAAGTTCAGCGCCGGCCAGCCGCAGGTCGAGGTGCATCCGGGGCAACTCTACACCGTGTACTTCGACGCGCAGAACCAGCAGGACAAGGATGTGGTGGGGCAGGCGGTGCCGAGCGTCGCGCCGTGGAACGCGGCCAGGCATCTGCACAAGACCGAATGCTTCTGCTTCAGCCAGCAGCCGTTCAAGGCCGGCGAGGCCAAGCACATGCCGGTGCGCTTCATGCTCGACCCGGAGCTACCGGCGGATGTGGATACCGTGACGCTGTCGTACACTTTTTTCGACGTGACCGAGCTGGCGCAGCAAAGCGTTCCCAAAAGCAAACAGAATTTACCCAATAGCTGAACCGAGGATTCCAGATGGCGACCCATGCACCTGCCGCCCCAACCGAGACCGGCCCGAGCCGCTACTTCGTTCCCCATCCCAGCGTCTGGCCGTTCATCCTCACCGCCGCCCTGGTGCTGGTGATCTACGGCTTCGCCTCCTACCTGGAAGACCGCGCCCTGCCGATCCGGCCGATGATCATCGCCGGTGCCGTGCTGGCCTTCTACATCATCTTCCGCTGGTGCCGCGACGTCGCCATGGAAAGCGAGCACGGCGAGTACAACCTGCAGGTGGACCGCACGTTCCGCTGGGGCATGAGCTGGTTCATCTTCTCGGAAGTGATGTTCTTCGGCGCCTTCTTCGGCGCGCTGTTCTACACCCGCATCCTGTCGGTGCCATGGCTCGGCGGCGACGGTTCCAGGCTGCTCACCAATCTGCTGCTGTGGCCGCATTTCGAGGCCGGCTGGCCGAGCAACGGTCCCGGCCACGTCGGCGGCGAGTTCGAGGGCATGGAGGCCTGGGGTCTGCCGGCGGTCAACACCCTGCTGCTGATCACCAGCAGCTTCACCGTCACCTGGGCGCACCACGCGCTGAAGGACAACAAGCGCGCCAAGTGCATCGCCTTCATGCTGCTGACCATCGCGCTGGGCGTCACCTTCCTGTTCTGCCAGGCCAAGGAATACATCCATGCGTACACGGTGCAGAATCTCACCCTGCACTCCGGCGTCTACGGCAGCACCTTCTTCATGCTGACCGGCTTCCACGGCATGCACGTGACGCTCGGCACGCTGATGCTGATCATCATCACGCTGCGCCTGATCTCCGGCCACTTCAAGCCCGACCGCCACTTCGGTTTCGAGGGCGTGGCCTGGTACTGGCACTTCGTGGACGTGGTCTGGATCGGCCTGTTCACCTTCGTTTACGTGCTGTAAGCAGGCGGGCTCGGCAATTCAAGAAGGCCCGGCCATATGGCCGGGCCTTTTGCTTTTGTCCGCCGCGCTGAACCGCCGCTTCCCGCCTCAGTCCAAGTGGTGAGCGGCTGGCGCCGTGCGCTGCCCCCTATCCCCCCACTCCGTGGGGGTGTATCCACCCCATGTAATAGCTCAGGATCAGAAACAGGGCGAATGCGATGGACAGCCCGACGCGGACGGTCAGGGCCCGCACCGTGCGGCGATCGTTGCTGGTGCCGGGATCCTTGAGCAGGAAATACAGGCCCGAGAACAGCGAGGCCAGGATGGCCAGCAGGAAAGCCACTATGATGATTTTGACAAGCATGAGAACCGTCGGCGGGGTGCAATTCAGCATCTTAGCCCCAAGCGCGGGCGCGGGTTGCCGGGGCTGACGTGGCCTGGTCGTTCCGTCCTCCCTGGTGGGCCGTCCTCGGCACCGTTTGCGGCTGCGCCCTGACCGTGCACCTGGGCCTGTGGCAGATCGACCGCGCCGCGCAAAAAAAAGCGCTGGACCGGCAATATGCCGCCGCCGCGCAGCAGGCCCCGGTCGAGCTGAAGAGCGGCGCCGTGCCCTTGCCGGACCTCGCCGCCAGCGCCGTCAGCGTGCACGGCGAATACCTCGGTCAGCGCCAGCTGCTGCTCGACGACCAGGTGCAGGCCGACATGCCCGGCTACGACGTATGGACGCCGCTGCGCCTGGCCGACGGCGGGCTGGTCATCGTCAACCGCGGCTGGGTGCCCCACGGCCCCGACCGCCACACCCTGCCGGCGCTGCCGGTGCCAGCCGGCCCGGTCAGCGTGCACGGCCTGTGGCGCTCCCTGCCGCGGCCCGGCATCCGCCTCGGCGCCGGCTGCGTCCCCGGCCGGACCCTGCCGGAATGGCCGCGCATCGTGCTTTATCCCACGGCGGCGGACCTGCGCTGCCTCTACGGTGAGCCGGTGATGGCCGGCGAAGTGCTGCTCGCGGCGGACGCGCCCGACGGCTTCCTGCGCGACTGGCGCCTCGGCACCCAGGGCTTTCCGCCGGCGCGCCACTATGCTTACGCGGCCCAGTGGTTCGCTTTCGCACTGACCCTGCTGGTCCTGTTCATCAAGCTCAACCTGAAACGCCAACCGTGAACGCTCTCTCCACCCCGAACAAGCCCCGCACCCAATTCCTGCTGCTGCTCGGCATTTTCGCCATGCCGGTGCTGGCGGCGTATGCGGTGTACTTCCTGTTCCCCGGCCTGCGCCCCACCGGCACCACCAATTACGGCGAGCTGGTGCGTCCCGCCCGCCCGTTGCCGGCGCTGGAGCTGCGCGACGCCGACGGCAAGCCCGCCGGCGACGGCCTGTTCAAGGGCAAATGGAGCATGATCTACGTGGCCGGCGAAGGCTGCGCGCAGTCCTGCCAGGAGCAGATACACCTGAGCCGCCAGGTGCGCACCGCGCTCGACCGCAACGCCCGCCGCCTGCAGCGCCTGTACATCGCCGCCGATGCCCGGTCCCTGACCGCCGCCAGGGCCCTGCTCGGCGCCGAGCATCCCGACCTGCTGCTGCTGGCCGACGCCGGCGCCCCGGGCAGCCGCGCCGCCGACTTCTTCCAGCCCGGCCAGCCGGAGGCGCTGTACATGGTCGATCCGCTGGGCAACTGGTTCATGCTCTATCCGTCCCGGGCGGACAAGGTCGCCGACTTCAAAGGCATCGGCAAGGACTTGAAAAAGCTGATGAATCAGTCGCAGGTGGACTGAGCGCCGGATTTTGTGGTGGTGATAGATACAGCCGGCGGGGCCGCGCCCGCCGTTTCGCTTCTCCGCAGTTTGCGCCCCGGCGGCGGGCCTGGCCCGCGCGGCGGCGCTGGGCAGCTTTTAACCAGTCAGCCGGGTACAATACGCGACCCTTGAAGCCGCGCCATGCACCGGCGGCGGCAGCGTAAAACCCCCGAAAATGTCCCTGTTCCGCGGTATCAACCTGCTGGCCCTGGTGCTGTGTTTCGTGGTCGTCGTGTTCGGCGCCTATGTGCGCCTGTCCAATGCCGGCCTCGGCTGCCCCGACTGGCCCGGCTGCTACGGCCACCTCACCGTCACCGCCGCCGCCAATACCGACGCCTCCGATGTGGCCCGCGATTTCCCCAGCCGGCCCGTGGTGGAGGCGCCCAAGGCGTGGAAGGAAATGATCCACCGCTACCTCGCCACCACCCTCGGCAGCCTGCTGCTGGCGCTGGCGGCGCTGGCTTGGCTGAGGCGCGATCAACGCCACCTGCGCGGCCTGACCCTGGCGCTGATCGGCACCGTCTGCCTGCAGGGTGCGCTGGGCGCGCTGACCGTGCTGTGGAACGTCAACCCCTTCACCGTCACCGGCCACCTGCTGGTCGGTCTCACCACGCTGGCGCTGCTGTGGTGGCTGTGGCTGCGCGGCCTCAAGCCGCCGCAGGGCGGGCGCGAGCCGCGTTCCGAGCGCCAGGCCTGGTTCGCCGCGCAGAGCCGCCAGCCGGGCGCAGCGCCGGCCGCGCTGCGCGCCTGCGCCGCGCTGGGCCTGCTGCTGGTGGCCGGCCAGATCTTCCTCGGCGGCTGGACCAGCTCCAACTACGCCGCGCTGGCCTGCCCGGATTTCCCCTCTTGCCTCGGCTCCTACGCACCGCAGACCGGCCTGGCCCAGGCCTTCGACGTGTGGCACGGCACCGGCACCAACTACGAATACGGCATTCTCGACGGCGCCACCCGCGCCACCATCCACCTGCTGCACCGCTACGGCGCCCTGCTGCTGAGCCTGGTGCTCGGCGGCCTTGCCCTGGTCCTGCTGGGCACTGCGAAGACCCGGCTGTGGCGCCGCCTCGGCGCCGCCCTGCTCGGCGCGCTGCTGCTGCAGGTGGGCATCGGCATCAGCATCGTCAAGCTGTCGCTGCCGCTGTGGCTGGCCGACGCGCACAATGCCGGTGCCGCGCTGCTGCTGCTGGCGGTGGTGGCCGTCAATTTCTTCGCCTGGCGCAAGCCGGAACCCGCACGAGCCTGAGCCCATCTCCATGACCGCAGAGACCACCGTCGCCGCGCCGCTCGGCCTGCGCCACCGGCTCAACGAATACTACGAGCTGTGCAAGCCGCGCGTGGTGATGCTGATCGTGTTCACCGCCATTATCGGCATGTTCCTGGCCGTGCCCGGCCTGCCGCCGCTGGACAAGCTGCTGTGGGGCACCCTGGGCATCACCCTGCAGGCCGCCGCCGCCGCCGCCGTCAACCAGCTGATCGACCGCAACATCGACGCGCGCATGGCCCGCACCTGCGGCCGTCCGCTGGTCACCGGCACCCTGTCGGTGGCCGAATCCGTGGTGTTCGCCGCCGCCATCGGCAGCGCCGGCTTCGCCGTGCTGTGGATCTGGGTCAACCCGCTCACCGCCTGGCTGACCCTGGCCACGCTGATCGGCTACGCCGGCATCTACACCCTGTACCTGAAGCGCGCCACACCGCAGAACATCGTCATCGGTGGCGCCGCCGGCGCCGCGCCGCCGGTGCTGGGCTGGGCCGCCATCAGCGGCACCATCCACCCGCACGCGCTGCTGCTGTTCCTGATCATCTTCACCTGGACCCCGCCGCATTTCTGGGCGCTGGCCATCGAGCGCCACAAGGAATACGCCGAAGTCGACGTGCCGATGCTGCCGGTCACCCATGGCCTGGAATACACCCGCCTGCAGGTGCTGCTGTACACCATCCTGCTGCTGGTGGTCAGCGTGCTGCCCTTCGTCTTCGGCATGAGCGGTTTCATCTATCTGGCCGGCGCGCTGCTGCTCGGCGCCGTGTTCCTGGCCTATGCCATCCGCCTCAAGTGGGCGCCGCGACCCGGCCTACCGATGAAGACCTTCGGCTATTCCATCGTCTACCTGATGGGCATCTTCACGCTGCTGTTCGCTGACCACTACCTTTGAGGCGGGAATCGGGAAATGGGGAATCGGGAATCGTAGGGCGCTCCTGCCAAGGCTTTGCGATTCCCGATTCCCCACTCCCGGTTTCCCATGAGCGAAGAATACGAAGTGCCGTCGCACCACGAGCACCAGCTGGAGCACGAGGCCGAGCACGGCCCTGGCCTGAGCCAGCAGATCGCCATCTTCACTGCGGTGCTGGCCACGCTCGGCGCCATCGTCTCCTACCTGGGCGGCCATACCCAGAACGAGGCGCTGTACTACAAGAACGAGGCGGTGTACTACCGCTCCCTCGCCTCCGACCAGTGGGCCTACTACCAGGCCAAGGGCATCAAGGAGGCCCTGGCGCAGTCTGAGCTGGCCAGCACCAACGATGCCAAGCGCATCGAACAGCTCAAGGACAACCTCAAGCGTTACGCCGACGAGAAGGCCGACAGCACGCAGAAGGCCAAGGAATTCGAGGCCAAGTCGGAAGAGGCCAACCAGCACGCCGAGCATGCGCTGCATCCGCACGAAAAGCTGGCCCTGGCGATGACGCTGATCCAGATCGCCATCTCCGCCGCCTCGATCACCGCGCTGACGCGCAAGAAGTGGTTGTTCGGCCTGGCGGCGCTGTCGGCCGCCGCCGGCATCGCCGTCTGGATCCTCGCTTTCGTGCTGGTGTGAGACCTGCGGCGCGTGCCGCCGCGAGGGCAAAAAAAATACCGGGTCAGGGACCCGGCAAGCTCAGGGATCATACGAAGAGCGTACGAATCGTGCGGGAATCGTACGGATGGATCGGACGAATTGCGCATGAATTCGCATCCATGGCCCTCAGCATAGACGTAGCGCCGCGGCCCGGCATTGATCCAGATCAATGGAGGTGCGGGCGCGATGGGTGTATAGGCGCGCTGCGCCCGATGCGGATAGGTCGGGTCAAGCGCAGCGGACCCGACAGGCACTGCCGGACTGGCATTGCCTGACCTTGGATTGGCGCGCCGCGCGTGAGCGCGGGGCGTGTTTAAGTCTTAGCGCTGTGTCGGTCCGCTTTGCCTGACCCGACCTACCTCTGGCCTTCGCGCTATTGGAGCGGCGGAAAGCTCAGACATTCATCACGATGCTGCCCATCTTCTTGGTCAGCTTGACGTTCTCGGCATAGTCCACCGGCACGCCGATCAACGCCGGCCCCGGCTGGCTGAACGCCTCCTTCAGCACCTCCGGCAACTCGCCGGCCTTGCGGATGGTGCGCCCATAGCAGCCGAAGGCCCGCGCCAGCAGCTCCCAGTCCGGATTGCCGAAGGCGAGGTTGGAGTGCTTGCCGAATTCGTTGGTCTGCTTCCACTTGATCAAGCCGTACTCGCCGTCGGCCCAGACCATGATCACCACGTTGAGCTTGAGGCGCACCGCGGTTTCCAGGTCCTGCACGTTCATCAGGAAGCCGGCATCGCCGCAGATGGCCAGGACTTTCTCGTGCGGGCAGGCCAGCTTGGCGCCGATGGCGCCGGGCAGGGCGAAACCCATCGAGCAGAAGCCGTTGGAGATGAGCACGGTGTTGGGCTCGTCGCCGGGGTAGTAGCGGCTGATCCACATCTTGTGCGCGCCGACGTCGGACAGGACGATGTCCTTCGGCCCCATGAATTCGCGCACGTCCCACAGGATCTTCTGCGGCTTGATCGGGAAGCCGGGATCGTCTTTTTCGCAGGCATGGTCGGCCTGGATCTGCTCGCGCACCCTGGTCCACTTGGAGATGTCGTTCAGCGGCAGGCGGTGGTTGTGGTCCTTTTCCAGGGCCACGTTGATCTGCCACAGCGCATCGGCGATGTCGCCCACCACCTCGGCGGCTACGGTGTAATAGCTGTCCACCTCGGCCGGGGTAAAGTCGATGTAGACGATCTTCTTGTCCCGATTCGGGTTCCAGCGCTCGGGCGCGTATTCCACCAGGTCGTAGCCGACGGCGATGACCACGTCGGCGTCCTCCATGGCGCGGTTGCCGTAGTCCTTGGCCTGCAGGCCGATGGTGAACAGGTTGTGCGGGTCGTTGCGCTTCATCGCGCCCTTGCCCATGAAGGTGTTGAACACCGGGATGCCGGCCTTGTGCGCCAGGCGCCGCAGCTGCAGCGCGGCGCGCTTGCGCAGGGAGCCGTTGCCGGCCAGGATCACCGGGTTTTTGGCGTGCAGGATCACCTGCAGCGCCTGATCCACCGCCTTGTGGTCGGCGCCGGGGCGGCGCGTCTTGTAGACGTGCATCGGCGCGCCGCTGGTGTGGCGGTCGGCCACGTCCTCGGGCAGTTCGATCACCGTCACGCCGGGCTTCTCCGCCTCGGCGATCTTGAACGCCTTGCGCACGATCTCGGGAATGGAGGCGGGGTCGATGATGCTCTGCGCCCACTTGCTGATCGGGCGCATCATCGCCACCGCGTCCATGTTCTGGTGGCTTTCCTTGTGCAGCCGCTTGGTCGAAGCCTGGCCGATCAGGGCCACCACCGGGCCGCGGTCCATGTTGGCGTCGGCCAGGCCGGTGACCAGGTTGGTGGCGCCGGGGCCGAGGGTGGACAGGCACACGCCGGCCTTGCCGGTGAGGCGGCCGTAGACATCGGCCATGAAGGCGGCGCCCTGCTCGTGGCGGGTGAGGACGAACTGGATGGACTTGGATTCCATCAGCGACATCATCATGTCGGCGTTTTCCTCGCCGGGCACGCCGAAGATGTACTGCACGCCCTCCGCCTCAAGGCATTTGACGAACAGGTCCGAAGCCTTGATCTGCTGTTCGGGTTTGCCGCCGCTCGCGTCGTTCATCGTCGTCTCCCGGGTGCCGCGTGTTGCCGAATCTGGAACAGCTGCCCGCGCAAAGCCGTGACGCCAACACCCGGAAAGTCAGATCAGGAAGCGGCTGCCTTTCCCCTGCGTAGCGTGCGGCATTGCGCGAGACCCCATGTTGTCGCTCTCAACGTTTGATTTCCGCCGACTTCATCACAATCATCTTGCGCACCTGCATCTCGTGCAGGGTGTACGGCACGCCGCCGACGCCGTGGCCGGAGACGCGCAACCCGGCGAAGGGCATCCAGTCGACGCGGAAGGCGGTGTGATCGTTGACCATCACCGCCGAGGCGTCGAGGCGCTGGTAGCAGCGCAGCGCCGTGTCGATCGACTGCGTATACACCGCAGCCTGGAACGACACCGGCAGGCTGTTGGCGCGGGCGATGGCCTCGTCGATCCTGTCGTAGCCGTAGACGCACACCACCGGGCCGAACTCTTCCTGGGTGGAGATGCGCACGTCGTCCGGCGGGTCGAGCAGCACCGTCGGCGCGTAGCAGGTGTCGGACAGCTTTTTGCGCCCGCACAGAACCCTGGCGCCCTTGTCCGCGGCCTCCTCGACCCACTCGCTGACGCGGTCCACCTCACCCGGGTCGATCATCGGCCCGACCTCGGTCTCGGCCAACGTCGGGTCGCCCACCTTGAGCTTGCCGGCGGATTCGGCCAGCGCCCTGGCGAAACTTTCCGCCTGGCTGCGCTCGACGTAGACGCGCTGCACCGACACGCAGACCTGCCCGGCGTGATAGAAGCCGCCCTTGGTGACCGAGGCCACCGTGGCCTTCATGTCGGCGTCCGCCGCCACGATCACCGGCGCCACGCCGCCGTGCTCCAGCGCGCAGCGCGCGCCGGGGGCCAGCTGCGAACGCAGCTTCCAGCCCACCTTGGCGCTGCCGATGAAGCTGAAGAAGGCGACGCGCGGATCGCTCACCATCCGGGTGGAAAGCTCGTTGTTCTCTGGCAGCAGCGGCATGCACCACTCCTCCGGCAGCCCCGCCTCGCGCAGCATCTCGACGAAGCGCAGGCACGACAGCGGCGTGGCCTTGGCCGGCTTCACCAGCACCGGGCAGCCGGCCGCCACCGCCGGGCCGACCTGGTGCGCGATCAGGTTGAGCGGGTGGTTGAAGGCCGACACCGCCACCACCACGCCGATCGGTTCCAGCTGGGTGAAGGCCAGGCGGTTGGCGCTGGAGGCGCCGACGTTCATCGGGATCACTTCGCCCTGCTGCGTGCGCAGGTGCTCCACCGCGATGCGCACCGAGTCGATGGCCCGCGCCACTTCCACCTTGGAATCCGGCAGCGGCTTGCCGCCTTCGCGCGCCGCCTCCACCGCCAGGTACTCGGCCCGCGCCTTCATCAGGCTGGCGGTGCCTTCGAGGATGCTGATGCGCTTGGCCAGCGGCAGCCAGGCGTCGCGGTCGCGGTACAGCCGGTGCGCCGTGGCCAGCGCATGCTCCACGGTCGCCGCGTCGGCGCTGGCCACCGTGGCGATGGGCTTGCGGTCGAAAGGCGCGAGCACCGTGATATCCGGCGAAGCGCTCTTCGCCCCGGGCACCTTCAAGGCATACCGTTCCGTGGCCATAGCGGATCCTTGCATGGGGGGTCCGCCGACTCTAGTGGCCGCTGCCTGATCCCGCAACCCCGTGATGCGGGGTGCGGGCGGCATGCCCCGGAGCTTGCCCGCCTGACTGCTCTCGGCACAACGGCGGCCCGCGGCACAACAAAAAAAGCCCGGCGCTACCGGGCTTTTTCGATGCGATCCGGCTTATGCCGGTTCGGCCTCTTCCTCTTCGATCGCCTTGCGCAGCTTCTTCATCGCCGCGGACTCGATCTGGCGGATGCGCTCGGCGGAGACGCCGTATTCATCGCCCAGTTCCTGCAGGCCGGCCTTGCTGCCGTCGCTGAGCCAGCGGCGCTGCAGGATGTCGCGCGAGCGGTTGTCGAGCTGCGCCAGGGCATTGTGCATGCGCGACTCGCGCCGTTCGCTCCAGTCCTCGCGCTCCAGCTCGCTGCTGGGGTCGTCGCTGGCTGCCAGGTAGTCCTCCGGCATGTAGCTGGACTCCTCGCTGTCGTCGGGGGAGGCGTTGAAGGAGACGTCGGCGCCGCCAAGGCGGGCTTCCATCTGCAACACCTCTTCCGGCTTGACCTTGAGTTCCTTGGCCAGGGCTTCGACTTCGGCCTGCGTCATCCAGCCCAGGTGGTTCTTGGACTTGCGCAGGTTGAAGAACAGCTTGCGCTGCGCCTTGGTGGTGGCGATCTTGACGATGCGCCAGTTCTTCAGGATGTATTCGTGGATCTCGGCCTTGACCCAGTGCACGGCGAACGAGATCAGGCGCACGCCGACGTTCGGGTCGAAGCGCTTGACTGCCTTCATCAGGCCGATGTTGCCTTCCTGGATCAGGTCGGAGAGCTGCAGGCCGTAACCCATGTAGCCACGGGCGATATGCACCACGAAGCGCAGGTTGGACAGCACCAGTTGCTGGGCGGCGCCGAGATCCTGTTCGTCGCGCAGCTGATGCGCCAGGCGCGTCTCTTCCTCCGGGCTCAGCAGCGGCACGCGGCTGACGCTCTGGATATAGGCATCCAGGCTGCCGGACAGCGGCATCGGCAGGCCGGCGGGCCGTACGGCAAGGGCAGTGTTGCTCATCTTTTCCATTACCCCCCTGATTCTAGCAGGCTTGAACGGGTTTAGCACTCGGTTCCTTGGAGTGCTAAACGCTTGAAAAGTTCAGCCCGTGGCTGCAGACGATGGGGGCGTGCCGGGGCGGTTCAAGGGCCGCCGGAGGAAACCGGCTTTGGCGCTCAGGTGGCCGGCTCAATATGGCGCAGGTGGCGGGAAACCGCCCAGAAGGCCCCTAGCCAGCCCAGCCCCAGCCCGGCGGCGAACACGCCCAGACCGGCGTCCAGCGACAGGCCCTGCAGCGTGCTCTGGCTGTCGTACAGGCCGGCCAGCAGCCGCGCCGGTTCCACCAGCGCCAGCACCCCCGCCTGCACCAGCAGGCAGGCCAGCACGCCGCCGGTGAAGCCGTACCACAGGCCGGTATAGAGAAAGGGGCGGCGGATATAGCTGTTGGGGGCGCCGATCAGCTTCATCACCTCGATCTCGTCGCGGCGGTTCTCGATGTCCAGGCGGATGGTGTTGCCGACCACGATCAGCACCGCCAGGGCCAGCGCCGCGGCGATCATCAGCACCGCCCGCTGCACCAGCGCCAGGATGGCGTACAGGCGCTGCAGCCATTTCTCGTCGAGCTTGGCCTGGGCCACTTCCGGCAGCGTGCCCAGGTCCTTGAGCAAGGCTTCGGTGCGCGCCTGCAGCTGCTTGGCGTTGGGGGTGACGACGATGGTGGCCGGCAGCGGGTTGTCCTTGAGCAGGTCCAGCGCCTCGCCGAAGCCGGAGAAGGAGCGGAATTCCTCCAGCGCCTGTTCGCGCGAGATGTAGCGGGCGCTGCTGACGCCGGAGCGCCGCGCGATGTCGCGCGCCAGCGCCTCGCCGCGCTCGGCGCTGACGTCGTCGTTGAGGAACAGCGAGGCGCGCAGCGAGCCCTGCAGGCTGTCGCCGGCCTGGCCCAGGTTGGCCACCATGGTGTGCAGCCCGGCCGGCAGCGCCAGGGTGATGCCGATGACGAAGGC
Organism: uncultured Nevskia sp.; assembly: GCA_964451925.1. Taxonomy (GTDB): domain Bacteria; phylum Pseudomonadota; class Gammaproteobacteria; order Nevskiales; family Nevskiaceae; genus Nevskia. Next base: position 14,043 of record CAYVKA010000107.1, read on the forward strand.
GGTGAGCAGGGTGCCGACCGGCCGGCGCATCAGCGCCGCCAGGGTGCCGCTGATGGCGCGCACATGGTCCTGCGTCATCTTTTCCAGCCAGGATGGCTGGTGGGCCACGCGGCGCGCGGTTTTCACCGGTTTCCTAGCCGAAGTCATGGGTCTTCTCCATGAGTCCGGCCTTGCGCCGCTCTTCCAGGCTGCCGCGCTCGATGTGGATCACGCGGTGCGGCAGGCGGCTGATCAGACCGACGGCGTGGGTCGCCACCAGCACGCTGACGCCGACCTCGTTGAAGCGCATGAACAGCGTCATCACATCCAGCGCCAGCTGCGGGTCGAGGTTGCCGGTGGGTTCGTCGGCCAGCAGCAGCGGCGGCTTGGCCACCACCGCACGGGCGATGCCGACCCGCTGCTGCTCGCCGCCGGACAGGGTCAGCGGATAGGCCTTTTCCTTGTCCAGCAGGCCCACCGCGTCGAGCGCGGCGCGTACCCGGCGGCCGATGTCGTCGCCGCTGTGGCCGCGGATCAGCAGCGGCAGCGCGACGTTATCGAACACCGTGCGCTCGTTGAGCAGGCTCGGGTTCTGGAAGATCACGCCGATCTGGCGGCGGAAGGCCGGGATGTGGCGGCGCTTGATTTCCTCCAGGTTCTTGCCCTCCACGATCACCTGGCCGCGCGTGGCGCGCGCCAGCAGCGTGGTCAGGCGCAGCAGCGTGCTCTTGCCGGAGCCGGACGGCCCGGTGAGAAAGGCCATCTCGCCCTTGGCCAGCGTGAAGCTCACATCCGAGATGATCTCGGGGCCGCCGCCGTAGCGGTGGCTGACGCGGTGGAAATGGATGATGTCGGGCACTTGACGGGAGTCGGGAGTAGGGAATGGGGAATCGTCAGAAGCAGGATGGAGCCCGAGATCCGGTCATATTCTGCCTGTTGGAGCAGCCTTTTCGCAGCCTCGGACGCGGACCGGCATCGCTTTCACGATTCCCGATTCCCAATTCCCGATTCCCGGCCATCCCCAATCAGCGCCTCCACATAGCCCTGCGCGTCGAACGGCTCCAGGTCGTCGATGGCCTCGCCCAGGCCGACGAAACGGATCGGCAGCGCCAGGCGCCGCGCGATGGCCAGCAGCACGCCGCCTTTGGCGGTGCCGTCGAGCTTGGTGATGGTGATGCCGGTGAGGCCGATCGCCTCGTGGAACTGCACGGCTTGGTTCAGCGCGTTCTGGCCGGTGGTGGCGTCCACCACCAGCATCACCTCGTGCGGCGCGTAGGGGTCGTGCTTCTGCACCACGCGCTTGATCTTGCGCAGCTCGTCCATCAGGTGGCTCTGCGTGTGCAGGCGGCCGGCGGTATCGGCGATCACCAGGTCGGCGCCGCGGCTCTTGGCCGACTGCACCGCGTCG
>CAYVKA010000108.1:0-14675 GCA_964451925.1 uncultured Nevskia sp.
TCAGATTCCCACCAATACAGCCGGATGAACAACCTATCGAACCTTCACACCTAGCCGGCGATGTTCCCCGCGCCGTGGCGGCGCGGGGGCTTCAGGCCCGCTTGCCGCGCAAGGTTTCGGCGCGGCTCTTGATGCCGGCGGTCATGCCGGCGAAGCCCTGCTCCAGCTTGCCGCCCAGCAACCCGCGCACCAGCGGCTGCAGCCAGCCGGCCAGCTCGAAATGCGATTCATAGCGGCAGCGCCCCGGGCCGAGCGCGCTGACGGTGTGCGAGCGCCGGCTGCGCAGCGCCCCCAGCGGCGCGGGTTTCATGCGGTAGCTGAACTCGCGGCCGGGCGTGTGCGTCAGCATCCACTCGCGTTGCGGGCGCGGCGTGGCGCCGAACAGCTGCACCTGCAGGTCGATCGGATCGCCCGGCTTCAGCGTGGTGCTGCAATCGCGCAGGAACGGATTCCAGTCGGCGTAGCGCGGGAAATCGGTGATGACGCTCCACACCAGTTCGGCTGGGGCGTCGATCTCCAGGGTGGCGTCGATGACAAAGGCCATGGCGGGTCCGGTGGCAAAGGGCGGGCGGCGGCGCCATCCTAGCCCGGCAGCGGCGCCGCGGGCCTACGCCAAAGGGGCGAGATGACGCCCCGCGGGGGCCTAGTTCTTCCTGGGGCAGAACAGGGCGCCGAGGAAATTGTGCGGCACCGCCACGGTGTTGACGGTGATGGCGCCGAGCGTGGCGTAGTCCGGCGTGCCGAGGCTGAGCACGATGCTGCTGTCGCATTGCACCAGCGCCGGGCTGCTGATCAGCACGTCGAGGGTGGCGCTGGTGGCGCCGGCCGGAATCACCAGCGGGCTGGCCGGCGTCACCGTGTAGCGCGCCGCCGCCTCGCTGCCGCCCTTGCCGAACGACACCGTCACCGGCTGCAGCGATGGCGCCGACAGTTGCACGCTGATCTTCGCTTCCAGCTCGCCCGAGCTGTTGGCGGCCATGGTTTCGCCGGCGCTGGCGAAGCCGAGCACCGGCAGCGCGTCGGTGAGACGGAACACGATGCCGAGGTTGGCGCCGCCGCCGAGCGTGGTGGTGCCATAGAGCGCGCCGTCGCCGCCGCGCACCAGGCTCGCCTCCGGCATCACGCCATCGGCGCCGCCGCCGAACAGGTGCAGGCTCAGCAGCGCGTTCTGCGGCGTCAGGCGGAACACCGTGCCGAGCTCGTCGGGAGAGCCGCCGCCGGAGGTGTTGACGCCGAACAGGCTGCCGTCGCCGCCCTGGATCAGTCCGCCGTAGGGGATGCCGCCTTCGACATGGCCGTCGAACGCGTGCAGCGTGGTCAGTGCGCCGGCCGGCGTCAGGCGGAACACGGTGCCGGCGGAGTTGGGGCCGCCCAGCACCGAGGTGGTGCCGTAGAAATTGCCGTCGCTGCCCAGCACCAGCCCGGCGCGCACCGAGCCGCCGTTGCCGCTGGCGCCGGGGGTGTTCTGGAACGACACCAGCGTAGTCAGCGCGCCGCCGCCGATGCCGATGCGGAACAGTGTGCCGAAGGCCTGGCTGCCGGCGCCCTGGTTCAGCGTCGAGCCGTACAGCATGCCGCCGGGGCCGAGCGCCAGCGGCGCTACCGGGTTGGCGCCGTCGGGCAGGCCGGCGAAGGCGTGCAGCGTGCTGATGACGCCGGCCGGCGTGACGCGGAACACCGTGCCCAGGTTGTAGCTGCCGCCTTCGTAGGTGACGCCGTAGAAGTTGCCGTCGCCGCCCGCCACCAGCCCGGCGTAGGGGTAGTTGCCCTGGCCGGCGGCGAAGGAGGCGAGCACGCTGTAGTTGCCCGCGCCGTCGACCCGGAACACGGTGCCGTAGCTGCCGGCGCCGCCGCCCAGCGTGGTGCCGTAGAAGGCGCCGTCGCCGGCCTGGATCACGCCGCCCTGCGGCAGCGTGCCGTCGGCGCCGCCCTTGAACGCGTGCAGCACGGTCAGCGCGCCCTGCGGACTCAGCCGGAACACGGTGCCGTCGCCATAGGCGCCGCCCCTGGGGGTGGTGCCGTAGAAATTGCCGTCGCTGCCCAGGATCAGCGGCGCATTGGGGCCGGAGCCGTCGGGGCCGCTGAAGGCGTACAGCACCGACTCGCTGACGGTGTCCGCCGCCGCCGCCAGCGCAAGCCCAAGGCCGGCCAGCACGCCCAGCGCCCGGCCGGCCACGCCGCGAAGTCCCCGCCAACGCCCATGAACTGCCGCTGCGATGGTGCGCATCATCGTCGGTCCCCCTGAGTTCCGCGCCCGGTCGGTACGCTGTCGCTACCTCATTGTGCCCTGCGGCGAGCGCAGATGCTGCGCCGTGGCGCACAGTTCACGCCCAGCGCCGGTGCGGTGCCCTGTCGCCTGCGGTCAAGCGGGGCCGGCCGGACCGGTCTAGCGTGTAAGCCATCGGCCGCCAACAGCAGCGGCAGGGTTCGGGGAGTGGCCATGAGGCTTGGGTGCTGGATCATCGCGGGTGCGCTGCTGTGCGGCGCGCTCGAAGGCTGCGGCGGGTCTGATGCGGTGGACGGCGCGGCCGATCCGGCCGCCGTGCCGCAGCTGCGGCGCGACGGCGCTTTCCTGGTCGACGAGCAGAACCGCGTGGTGATGCTGCACGGCGTCAACGCGGTGTGGAAGCTCAAGCCCTATGCCCCGCCGGACAGCGCCGAGGGTTTCACCGCGGCCGACGCCGACTGGCTGCAGGCGCACGGCTTCAACGCGGTGCGCCTGGGCGTGCTGTTCGCCGGCGTGATGCCGCAGCAGGGGGTGGTGGACTCCGGCTACCTGGTGCAGATCGACCGCGTGGTGCAGCTGCTGGCCGCGCGCCGCATCTGGGTGCTGCTGGATTTCCACGAGGACATGTACAACGAGAAGTTCTACGGCGAGGGCTTTCCCGACTGGGCGGTGTACGACGACGGCGTGCCGCTGCCGGTCGACGCCGGCTTCCCCGGCAACCTGTTCCAGCCGGCCACCTCGATCACCTACGACAACCTGTGGAACAACAAGAACAAGCTGTGGGACTACTACCGCCAGGCCTGGGCCGCGGTGGCGGCGAAGTGGGCGCGCCAGCCCTACCTGATGGGCTACGAGCTGATCAACGAGCCCTGGCCCGGCACCAACTATGTCACCTGCTTCCCGCCGCTGGGTTGCGCCGGCTTCGACGAGAACAAGCTGCAGCCGATGCAGACCGACATGCTCGACGGCATCCGCCAGCAGGATGCGTCCAACCTGGTGTGGTACGAGCCGCTGGTGCTGATCAGCTACGCCGCGCCCACCTATCTCGGCGCCAGGACGCCGGTGGCGGACGCCAACCTGGGCTTCTCCTGGCACCTGTACTGTCCCACCACCACGCTGCCGCTGGGCCTCAACACGCTCAGCTGCGACCTGCTCGACGCCGCCGTGCTGCAGGCCGGCGAGGCTGGCGCCACGCAGCTCGGCGCCGCGCGGCTGATCACCGAATTCGGCGCCACCGACCTGGGCAGCGACCTGACGCGCTCCACCGCCGAGTTCGACCAGCACCTGCTGGGCTGGCAGTACTGGGCCTACAAGAACTGGCATGACCCCACCACCTCGGCCGGCTCCGGCGTGCAGGGCCTGTTCGGCAACGACGCCGACCTGAGCAGCGCCAAGACCGCCAAGCTGCAGATCCTGGAGCGCACCTATCCGCAGTTCACCGCCGGCACGCCCACGGCGCTGTCCTTCGACCCGGCCAGCGGCGCCTTCAGCTACAGCTATACGCCGCGCGCGGCCGGCGGGCCGACGCAGATCTACGTGCCCCTGGCGCTGCACTATCCCAAGGGCTACAGCGTCAGCGTCAGCGGCGCGCAGGTGACCTCGGCGCCGGGCGCGGCCTTGCTGACCCTGCAGAACCAGGCCGGCGCCGTCACGGTCAAGATCACTTTGACCGCGAACTGAGCCCGCAGGCCACGGCCGCCCGGGGGCGGGCGTGGCGGTTGAAGTGCGGCGCGTCCTTGTGCCGCGCGCCGTCCGCTAGGGAAACTCGTCATTCCCGCGTAGGCGGAAATCCAGTTTTGCGAAGGCCGGAAATCAAAACTGGACCCCCGCCTACGCGGGGGTGACGAATTGATCTGAAACGCCCTAACGGTCGAAGCTGTAGGTCGCCACCAGGCCGATGGTGCGCGGCTGGCTCACGCCCACCCGCACTGGAGCGGATTGCAGCGCCGGGTCCACGGCGGCATAGGCCTGCGTGGACGTGTCCGCGCTCAGTTCGCCGAGCTGGTTGAACACGTTTTTCAGGTACAGCGAAAGATCCAGGCTTTCCAGGTGCGCACCGAAGCGCAGGTCCACCAGGTCGTAGCTGTGCAGTTCGTACTTGGGCACTGCGCTGCCGTCGAAGCCGACCGCGCGATCGCCGATGAAGCGGTTGCTGATGCCGGCGGTGCCGTACACGTCGCGCCACAGCGGGAAGCGGTAGTCCAGCGTCGCCGCGCCGCTGAGCCGCGGCGACAAGGGCAGCGGCTGGCCCGACTTGGCGCCGAGCACCGGCGCACCGTTGCCGGCCAGCGCCGCGTCGGTATAGGCCAGGTTGCCGCCCAGCGTCAGCGCGCGCGTCACCTGGTAGGTTCCCGTCATCTCCTCGCCGCGGATTCTCGCCTTGGCGCCATTGGCCAGCTGGTTCACGCCGCCGACGTTGTATTCCAGCTGGATGTCGGACCAGGTGATGTAGTACGCGTCGAAGTCCAGCGACGCCCGCTTGTGCAGGAAAGTGGTCTTCTCGCCCACTTCGTAGTTCACCAGCCGGTCGGAGTGGAAGGTGGGGTTGCCGCCGGCCACCAGGAAGTTCGGTCCTCCGGGCCGGTAGCCGCTGGCCACGCGCGCATACAGGATCGAGGTGTCCGTCAGCCGGTAGCTGGGGTTGACCAGGAACGTGGTCACCGTGTCGTGCGAGGCGCCGGCCTCGTCGGTGTAGAAGCCCGGCGCCTTGGGATTGATCAACGCGCTGGTCAGCTGCGTCTGATTGGCCTGGTAGTTGCCGGCGTAGCGGATGCCCAGCGTCAGGTCCAGGCGCCGGCTGAGGTGCGCGGTGCCGTCGGCGAAGATCGCGGCCTCGCGGTACTTGCTCGGAATGGTGGCGTAGAACACCGGGATGTTGGCCACGCCGGGCAGCAGCTCGCCGTTAGGGCTGGCCTGATCGATCAGGTTGGCCTGGTCGGTGCTGTGCTCGATGGTGAAGTAGCCGCCGAGCTGCCAGTCGAAGTAGGTGGTCTTGGCCGACGACAGGCGCAGCTCCTGGGTGAACTTCTGCGTCCGCTCGTCGTAGGTCAGCTGATACGGCACGTTGTAGCCGGCGGGAATCAGGCCGCCTGCCGCCAGCGCGCCGTCGAACAGCGCGTCGTACAGGATCGATTCGTCCGAGGTGAACAGCGTCCCCAGGCGCTGCCAGCTGGAGGCGGAGGTCACCGCGCCCCAGCCGAGGTTCCAGTTCAGCACCGCCGAGTACAGCTGCAGGTTCTGCCGGAACGGCTCGGCGAAATTGGAGGCGTGGTCGTAGCGGCCGTACAGCGGCGCGTGGGTGGTGATGCTCTTGTCGACCACGGTGCTGCCGTCGCGGGCCAGGGCCTGGTTGATCCCGGTGATGCGCAGGCTGATGTCGGAGTTGATCTGGCCCAGCAGGGACAGGCGCCCGTCGCGCGTCTTCGACGCATCGACGTCCTTGTAGTTGCGCGAGGGATCGTCGATGAAGCCCGAGGTGTTCTGCAGGATGCCGTCGGCGCGCAGCGCCCACTTGCCGTTGACCAGGGGCACGTTGACCACGGCGCGCTCGGCATAGTCCAGGGTGCCGTTCTGCGTGTGGCCGATCTCGCCCTGGCCGAGCAGCTCGATGTGCGACAGGTCCGGCGCGGCCGTCACGTACTTGAGCAGGCCGCCGAGCGAGCTGGCGCCGTACAGGGTGCCTTGCGGGCCGCTCAGCACTTCCAGGCGCTCCAGGTCGAACACGTTGAAGTCGAAGGCGTTGCTGCCGTGGGCGAAGGAAGAGCTGGAACCGATCGGCGTTTCATCGACGAAGATGCCGACCGTGGAACTGCTGCCGGCGGGGCCGGTCGTGACGCCGCGGATCACCACCTGGTTCTCGCCGGCGCCGGCGCCGGCCGAACTCAGTCCCGGCACATAGGTGGCGAAGTCCTGGAAGTCGGAGGCGCCCAGCTTGCCCAGCGTGCTGCCGGTGACCACCGTCACCGCCGCCGGCACGTCGCGCGACGACTGCGCGCGCTTGTTGGCGGTGACGGTGACTCCTTCGAGCGTCGACACGGCGCTGTCGCCGCGCGGCCTGTCGCCTTGCGGCTGCACAGCGGGCGCGGCGGCGGCATCCGCCTGCGCCGCGCCGTTCGCATCCGGCGTCGCGGCGGCGTCGGCGGACGATGGCGAGGACTGGGCATGGGCGCTCCCGGCCAGGGCCGCGAGCATGATCGACGAGACGCCCAGGCCGAGGCGCCCCCAATTGAAAATTTTCTCAGGCATTTTGACTCCTCCAGAAGAAAGACTTTTTTGAATTTGGCGCGGCCCCACACCGCGCCACTGTTTGATTGGTCTTGTCGCCTTGCTCCCGCCTCCACCGGGGCAAGGCCTCACCCGCAACTGCACCGGCACATTGAACGGACTATTCGTTGGCGCTGAGGAACTCCATCAGCACGCGGTTGAAAGCCTGCGGCTGGTCCTGCGGCGTGACGTGCCTCGAATTCGGGATGACGGCCAGCTTCGCCCTGGGCAGCAGCGCCACGTAGGCTTCCTTGAAGGCGACCGGCGAATAGTCCTGGTCGCCGCTGACCACCAGGGTTGGGCAGCGGATCTCGCCCAGGCGCGCCGTCACGCTCCAGCCGATGAAGGCCTTCAGGCTGTCCAGGTAGGGCCGCTTGCGGTTGTGCCCGAAGCGCTCGATGAAAGTGGCTTTGAGCGGCGCCTGTCCGCTGTCCGGAAACAGGCGGCCGGCGAGCACGGCGCCGAACTTGGGCAGCCCGAACAGGCGGATGATCCAGAAGCGCTGCGCGATGGCGAATTTCTGCGCCAAGGTGCGCAGGATCATCTCCGGCCCGCTGTTGACGATGGTCAGCGTTTTCACCAGCTGCGGCGCGTCGAGCGCCAGCTGGAAGGCGATGCCGCCGCCGAGCGACAGGCCCACCACGTGCGCCGGGCCGGCATCGAGTTGTTTCAGCAAGGCCGCCAGGTCGGCCGAGAACTGGCTCATGCTGTACGGGCCGGGCGGCTTCGCCGAACGCCAGTGGCCGCGAAGGTCCGGCGCGATCACGCGGTATTTGCCGGCGAACACCGGCTCCTGCAGTTCCCAGTCGGCGGCGCTCGAGCCGAGGCCGTGGATGAACAGCAGCGGCACGCCGCTGCCGCTGCTCTGGTAGTACAGATCGACTTCGTTGGCGCGGACGATCGGCATGTCAGTGGTCCCGGGGTGCGGCCGCAGGCGTCTGGGCGCCGGCAGCTTGCGGCGCCGGTGCGGCGCCGGCGGCGAAGCGCTCGCGCAGCTTCATCTTCATGAACTTTCCGGTGGAGGTGCGCGGGATGGCGTCGATGAAGACGTAGGCGTCCGGCAGCCACCAGTCGGCGAACTTGCCCTTGAGGTGGGCGCGCAGCGCGGCGCCGTCCACTTCCGCGCCGGGCCGGCGCACCACCACCGCCAGCGGCCGCTCCATCCATTTTTCGTGCGGCACCGCGATCACCGCCGCTTCCAGTACCGCCGGGTGCGCCATCAGCTCGTTCTCCAGCGCCTGCGAGCTGATCCATTCGCCGCCGGACTTGATCAGGTCCTTGGCGCGGTCGGTGATGCAGATGTAACCCTGCGGTGAAAGCGCGGCGACGTCACCGGTGCAGAACCAGCCGTCGGCGGTGAAGCGGTCGGCCGCGTCCGGGCGGTCGTGATAGGCGCCAGTGATCCACGGCCCGCGCGCCTGCAGCTCGCCCACGGTGTTGCCGTCCCAGGGCGCGGTGCCGGCCTCGTTGCGCACCCGCACCTCCACCAGCGGCAGCGGCAGCCCGGCCTGGGCGCGGAGCGGCAGGCGCTGCTCCGGCGGCAGGCCGTCCAGCTCCGGCCGCAGGCGGTTGACGCTGGCCAGCGGCGAGGTCTCGGTCAGGCCCCAGGCCGCCAGCAGCTCGATGCCGAATGGCTCGAACGCCTGCACCAGCGCCGGCGGCGTGGCCGAGCCGCCCACCAGCAGCCGCAGCCCGGGCGCCAGCCGCCAGTGCTGCGGCTGCTGGCGCAGCGCCTGCAGCACGCCCATCCAGATGGTCGGCACACCGCCGGCAAAGCTGGTGCCGGTCTGCGCCATCAGGTCGAGCAGGCTGGGCGGGTCCAGGTGCGGGCCGGGCAGCGCCAGCGCGGCGCCGACCATCGCCGCGGCGTAGGGCAGGCCCCAGGCGTTGGCGTGAAACATCGGCACCACCGGCAGCACCGTGTCGCGCATCGACAGGCCTGCGGCATCGGGCAGGCTGATGCCGAGCGTGTGCAGCACGGTGGAGCGGTGCGAGTACACCACGCCCTTGGGCCGCCCGGTGGTACCGGAGGTGTAGCACATGCCGCAGGGCGCGCGCTCGTCCAGCGCCGGATAATCGAAATCGCCGTCGGCGGTCTGCAGGAAGTCCTCGTAATCCTCGTAGCCGTGCGCAACGCCGCCGTCGAAGGCAAACACCAGCACCCGCTCGGCCTTCACCTGATCCCTGAACTGCTCGTACAGCGGCAGCAGCACGTCGTCGACGATCAGCAGGCGGTCGCCGGCATGGTTGAAGATGTAGGCGATCTCGTCCGCGTGCAGCCGCAGGTTGAGCGTGTGCAGCACGCCGCCGGCCGCGGGGATGCCGAAGTACGCCTCCAGGTGGGCGTAGTGGTTCCACATCAGCGTCGCCACCGGTTCACCCGGCCGCAGCCCGGCGCGCTGCAGCGCCTGCGCCAGCCGGCGCGCGCGCTGGTGCATCTGCGCGAAGTGGTAGCGGTGCAGGCTGCGATCCGGCCGCCGCGAAATCACCGGCGTGCCGGCGTACAGGGTGCCGGCGCGTTCCAGCAGCCGGTCCAGCGTCAGCGGCGTGTTCATCATGGTCGCTTTCACGACGCGGCCTCCGGCATGCGCCGCTGCCGCGCGCCGACCCCGGATGATGCGGGCCTGCCGCTGCGCATCAAGCCTGGCGGGGTCGATCGAGCCTGACGCCGCGGCGCCCTGTTCGGGTCCATCTGCTCTCCTCCTGCGTTCTTGTATGGCCCGGCGCGGCCCGCAATGCGGGCGCTGCGCCGGCTTGCTGCTTCCCGGCCGTTGCGGCCGGCGTGCCTAGCTTGTGGCCGGCACGTCCCGCGTCCCGCTCATGTCCCGGCCGGCGTGCCCGCGCCGACGATGCGGCAGGCGAATTCGGCGTACTGCTCGGCCACCTGCTCCACGCTCAGGCCGCAGTCCGGCGTGTACCAGTGCGACACGCGCAGGCCCATGCCGCCGATGGCGGCCACCGCGAGCCAGGTGTCCGGCACGTCGAAGCTGCCCAGCCGCGCGCCGCGCTCGACCACGTCCCAGATCAGCTGCTCGGACTGGCGCCGCAGCTCCAGCGAAGCCCCGGCGAACTCGCCGGACAAGGCGTGCAGCTCGGCATTGGCGACCACCGCCAGCATCGAATAGGTGGCGTGCAGCCCCACGTGCGCCTTGACCAGGGCGATGAGCTGCTGCCTGGCGTCCGGCGCGCACTCCAGCAGCGCGGTGCGCAGGCGCAGGTGGTGCTCCTCATGGCCGATGCGCGTGATCTCGGCCAGCACGTGCTCTTTCGACGGGTAGTGCGCGTAGATCGAGGCCGGCTGCACGCCGCTCAGCTTGGCGATGTCGCGGATCGAGCTGGCGCCGAAGCCGCGCTCGGCGAACAGGCGCAGCGCCACGTTGAGGATCACCCCCCGCGTCCCGGCCGGCGTCACGCCCGGCGGCAGCACGGTGTCGGCCGCGGCGAGGCGGCGGTTTCCGGGGAGGACGGCAAGTGATGGCATACGAACGAACGTTAGTGATCTGTAGGAAACATAAGCTTACTCGAAAGTTTTGTCAACGAACGATCGTTAGGATATAAAAGCAGCAACGTCCTCTCTCGCACACGGGTATAGCCATGAAACAGCGTCTCGAACGGGTCAGCGTCTGTGGTGCCGGTGGTGGCGGCTTCGGCGGCGGAGTGGCCTGGGGCGCCCGCGCATGAGCCAGGCGCGCCAGGGTCTGTTGTTCTCGGTGGCGGTGGCCGCGCTCGGCTATTTCGTCGATCTCTACGACATCGTCATCTTCGGCGTCGTGCGCGTGACCTCGCTCACCGCGCTGGGCATCAGCGGCGCCGACATCACCCGCTGGGGCATCACGCTGTTCAACCTGCAGATGACCGGCATGCTGGTCGGCGGCATCGCCTGGGGCCTGATCGGTGATCGCCTCGGGCGCCGTGCCGCGCTGCTCGCCACCATCAGCCTGTACTCCGTTGCCAACATCGCCAACGGCTGCGTCGTTTCGGTGGGCCAGTACGCGGTGCTGCGCTTCGTCGCCGGCGTCGGCCTGGCCGGCGAGCTGGGCGCCGGCGTCACCCTGGTGGCGGAGCTGCTGCCGCGCGAGCACCGCGGTTACGGCACCACCGTGATCTCCTTCCTCGGCCTGGTCGGCGCGCTCGCCGCTTCCTGGATCGGCTCCTGGTTCGACTGGCGCACGGCCTACTTCGCCGGTGGCGGCGTCGGCCTGCTGGTATTGGCCGGACGCTGGTGGGGCCTGCGCGAGTCGAACCTGTTCACGGCTCACCGGGGGGCTCACCGGGGGGCTCACCGGGGGGCTCACCGGGGGGCTCACCAGGGGGCGCACCAGGGCCAGACCTCGCAGTGGCAGGACCTGCGCCAGCTGCTCGGCCGCGGCCCCAGCCTGCGGCGCCTGCTGGCGGTGGTCGCGGTGGGCGTGCCCATCTGGTACGTCTCGGCGCTGTTCGTCGGCTTCGCTCCGGAGTTCGGCAAGGCCCTGGGCGTCTCGGCGCCGCTCAAGGTGGGCGAGGTGCTGAGCTGGCAGGCGACGGGCCTGGCCATCGGCAGCGCCTGCTCGGGCCTGGCCGGGGAGTGTCTGCGCAGCCGCAAGCGCGTCATCTGGATCTGCTTCGCCGCCATGGCCGCACTGGTCCTGGCGATCCTGCTGCGCGGGCGCACGCCCGCGATCTACTGCCGCCTGATGTTCGCCATGGGGTTGGCGCAAGGCTACTGGACCGTGTTCCTGACCATGTCCGCCGAGCAGTTCGGCACCAATGTGCGCGCCACCGTGTCCACCTCGGTGCCCAACTTCGTCCGCGCCATGACGGTGCCGGTGACGCTGCTGCTGCAGACCCTGGCGCCGCTGCTCGGCGTGCTGCGCTCCACCATGGCGATCGGCACCGTGGTGCTGGGCCTGGCGGTGCTGGCGCTGCTGTCGTTGCAGGAAACGTTCGGCCGGGACCTGGCTTACGTCGAGGATCTGTGCGACGGGCGCGACAGGCGCGACAGGCGCGGCTGACGCGGGGCCGCATCCGCCGCGGCATGCGCCGCCGGCGCCGCCGGCGATGCCCCGCCCGGCGGATCAGCCGGGCGCTGGCGCTGGCGTGCGCGCTGCCGGAAGCTTGATGCACGTCAATGCCGCGCCGCCGGAGGTCGGGGAAAGTGCGGACTCGGAGAAGCGGGGCTGGCCGTCAGGCACACAGTCCTGAAACAGAAATCGGATGGCCCGGCCGCGTCTTGAACGCGCGGGTTCCGGACAAATCTTGGAGTGCTATGAGCAACCATGACAATCCGCACTGGATGTGGGCCGAGGCCTGCGAACTGATCGACCGGGCCGAGCGCCTGCAACGGCAGTTCTTCCGCCCCGCCGTCCGACCGCTGGGCCAGCCGGCTTGGGAGCCGCCGGTCGACGTGTTCGAGACCGACTATGCGCTGTGGCTGATCGTTGCGCTGCCCGGCGTCGCGGCCGAGCAGGTCGAGCTGGTCATCGACGGCCGCGTCCTGATCGTGACCGGCATCCGCACGCTGCCGGCGGAAGTGCGCCGGGCCTCGATCCGGCGCATGGAGGTTCCGGCCGGACGCTTCGAGCGCATCATCGAACTGCCGCCGGGCCGCTTCGAGCTGGTGGAACGCCGCCTCGCCGACGGCTGCCTGACACTGGGCCTGCGCAAGCTGTCCGCGCCCGCCGCAAGCTGGAGCCGCGCATGAACGAAATGCTCGAGACGCTGCAGGAGCCGGCGCAGCAGCCGCCGCAATCCGCCGCCGCCGATGCCGGCCGGCAGCCCGAAGTGTCGATTCCCGACGATGCCATCATCGTGTTGCCGGTGCGCAACGTGGTGTTGTTCCCCGGCATCGTGGTGCCGCTGAGCGTGGGGCGCAGCGTCTCGGTGGCGGCCGCCCAGGAGGCGGCCCGCAGTCAGCGCCCCGTCGGCGTGCTGCTGCAGCGCAATGCCGAGGCGGAGGAACCGGGTGCGGCAGATCTGCACCAGGTCGGCACCGTCGCCAACATCCTGCGCTACATCACCGGGCGCGACGGCGTGCACAACCTGATCGTGCACGGCGAGCAGCGCTTCCGCGTGGTCGAATTCCTGCACGGCTTCCCCTTCATGGTGGCGCGCATCGAGCGCATCGCCGAGCCGGCCGGCGGCGGCGTTGAACTCGAAGCGCAGCTGCACCGCCTGAAGGCGCGCGCGCTGGAAGGCGTGCAGCTGCTGCCCGATGCACCGGCCGAGCTGGCCGGAACCATCGAGGCCCTGACTTCGCCCGGGCAGCTGGCCGACTTCGTCGCCGGTTTCATGGACGGCAAGCCGGAGGAGAAGCAGGACATTCTCGAAGCCGTCGAACTGCTGCCGCGGCTGCAGAAAGTGCAATGGCTGCTGGCCCATCGCCTCGAAGTGCTGCGGCTGTCGCGCGACATCGGCGAGCAGACGCGCGAGTCGATGGCCGGCCGCCAGCGCGAGTACATGCTGCGCGAACAGCTCAAGGCGATCCAGAAGGAGCTGGGCGAATCCGACGAAGGCGGCGCCGAGCTGGAGGAGCTGGAAAAGGCCATCGCCCAGGCCGGCATGCCGGAAGAGGTGGAGAAGCAGGCGAGGAAGGAGCTGGGCCGGCTGCGCAGCATGCAGTCCGGCGCCACCGAGTACTCGATGGTCCGCAGCTACCTGGACTGGCTGGTGGAGCTGCCCTGGTCGAAGACCAGCGCCGGCGCCATCGACATCGCCGAGGCGCGGCGCGTCCTCGACGAGGACCACTACGGCCTGCCCAAGATCAAGCGGCGCATTCTCGAATTCCTGGCGGTGCGCAAACTCAATCCGGCCGGACGCAGCCCGATACTGTGCTTCGTCGGCCCGCCGGGCGTGGGCAAGACCTCGCTCGGCCAGAGCATCGCCCGCGCCACCGGCCGCAAGTTCGCCCGCGTCAGCCTGGGCGGCACCCACGACGAGGCCGAAATCCGCGGCCACCGCCGCACCTATGTCGGCGCCCTGCCGGGCAACATCATCCAGGCGATCCGCAAGGCCGGCACGCGCGACTGCGTGCTGATGCTGGACGAGATCGACAAGCTCGGCGCCGGCGGCTTTCACGGCGATCCGTCCTCGGCCCTGCTCGAAGTGCTGGACCCGGAGCAGAACGCCACCTTCCGCGACAACTACCTGGCGGTGCCGTTCGACCTGAGCCAGGTGGTGTTCATCGCCACCGCCAACGTGCTGGATACCATTCCGGGGCCGCTGCTGGATCGCATGGAAGTGATCCAGCTCAGCGGCTACACCGAGCAGGAAAAGCTGACCATCGCCCAGCGCTACCTGGTCAAGCGCCAGCTCGAGGCCAACGGCCTCAAGGCCGAGCAATGCCGCATCGAGGATGGCGCGCTGCGCGGGCTGATCCACCACTACACGCGCGAGTCCGGCGTGCGCAATCTGGAGCGCCAGATCGGCAGCGTGTTCCGCCATGCGGCGATGCGCATCGCCGAAGGCGCGGCGCAGGAGGTGGTGATCGACGAGCCGGACCTGCCGGCGATCCTCGGGCCGTCGCGCTATGAAAGCGACCTGGCGCTGCGCACCAGCCTGCCCGGCGTTTCCACCGGCCTGGCCTGGACGCCGGTGGGCGGCGACATCCTGTTCATCGAGGCCAGCCGCGTGTCCGGCAACGGCCGTCTGGTCATCACCGGCCAGCTCGGCGAAGTGATGAAGGAAAGCGTGCAGGCGGCGCTGACCCTGGTCAAAGGCAAGCTGCAGGCGCTGGGCGTCGGCAGCGAGGTCAATCTCGACCAGTCCGACATCCACCTGCACGTGCCGGCCGGCGCCGTGCCCAAGGATGGCCCCAGCGCCGGCGTCGCCATCTACGTCGCGCTGGCCTCGCTGCTGGCCGGCAAGCCGGTGCGCAGCGACATCGCCATGACCGGCGAGATCAGCCTGCGCGGCCTGGTGCTGCCGGTCGGCGGCATCAAGGAGAAGGTGGTGGCCGCGGCGCGGGCCGGCATCAAGACGGTGATGCTGCCGGCGCGCAACAAGGCCGATCTGGAAGAGATTCCCGAGGACGTGCGGCAGCAGCTGCGCTTCGTCTGGCTGGAACGCGTCGACCAGGCGGTGGCGGAGGCGATCGACAGCGTGGACGGCGCGGACGGCGCGGACGGCGCCGCGACAGGCTAGGGTCTGTTGACCATCATTGGGTCGCTGCGACGGAGGTCATTTTTGCGCAGCGCCTAGTCGGACAGGA
>CAYVKA010000109.1:0-14595 GCA_964451925.1 uncultured Nevskia sp.
CTGCGCGAAAAGGCAAGCCGCGGCAGGGCAGGGACTTGTTCAGAGGTTCCCTAGCGCGACGGCAGCGCGAGAAAGCGCGACAGCGTCTGGCGCAGCGGCGGCAGCTTGCGGCCGGCTTCGGCCTCGGCGATGGCGGCCTCGGCCATCAGGCCCACCCACAGCCGCGCCGCGTGCAGCGGCGCCGGCCAATCGGCGCTGCGGAACTCCTCGGCGGCGAGCGTGGCGAAGCGCGCGTTCTGCGTCGACACCGCCTGCTGGATCGCCGGCTCGGCGCGCGCGCCGAGCAGCATCGCCTTGATGCCGCGCTGCTCGCAGCAGCCGTCCAGGTAGGCCAGGCTGCCGCGCAGCAGGCGCGGCATGCCCGGCGCATGGCCGGCGACGGCCTGCTCGATGCGCTGCGCCAGCTGATCGTGGAAGCGGCGGTGCAGCGCCACCAGGAAATCCTCCCGCGTGGCGAAGTGCACATAGAAGGTGCCCTTGGCCACGCCGGCGGCGCCGACCACCTCGTCGACGCGCAGCGTCGACAGCGCGCCGGCATGGGCCAGCCGCAGCCCGGCGTCGAGCAGGCGCTCGCGCGTGCCGCTGCCGTCACGCGGCATGGCGCGACTCGCCGGGCGCGGCGCCGGACGGTATTGCCGGCAGGCCGTTCCAGAAATCCAGCGCCGCCTGCAGGAACTCCTCCGGCAGTTCGGCGAAGGGGGCGTGGCCGCAATCCAGCACCAGCTGCCGCGCGCCCGGTATGGCGCGTGTGGCATTGCGGCCGTCGGTATGCGCCGGCAGCACCGGGTCGTGCCTGCCGCTGATCACCAGGGCCGGCACGCGCAGGCCGGCCGCGGCCGCGCGCAGGTCGTGCTGCGGCTCAAGGAAGCTGCGCCACACCGCGGCGTTGACCTGCAGCGCGTCGGCGCCGGCCTGTTCACCGCCGGCGCGCGCGATCATGGCCCGCGTCCAGTCATTGCGCCGGCGCAGGTACCAGCGGGTGAAACCGGCGCCGAGCAGGCGCTTGAACCAGACCTGGCCCTGCAGGGCGCAGAAGGCGCGGGTCAGCGCATTGTGCGCGGTGAAGCCGCCGGGCGAGACCAGCAGCAGGCTCAGCACCCGCTCCGGCCTGCGCAGCGCATAGCGCAGCGCCACGTTGGCGCCGACCGAGTTGCCGAGCAGGTGGGCGCTGCCGATCTCCAGGCCGTCCATCAGCGCCTCGAAGCGCTCCAGGAAGTAGCTGGCCCCGGCGCGCGACGGCGGCTGCGGCGCCGCGCTGCCGCCGTAGCCGGGCCAGTCCAGGCGCAGCACGCGGAAGTGCCGCGCCAGCTGCGGCGCGACGGCGTCGAAATCGCGGCTGTCGCCCGGATTGGCCGAGAGCAGCACCAGGGTCGGCCCGCGGCCCTCGACACGGTAGGATAGTCCCAGCGGCGCGAATGTGTGCAGGTCCATGTCGACCCTCATAAATGACTGACTGGTCGGTCATAAAATAATCCGCTTCAGGCCCCGGCGCAAGCGGGCGCCCGGCGGGGCCGGCGATGCCGCCGGGCGCCGTCGTCCTGACCCGCATGGGTGGTAGCGGCAGCCGGCCCCGGCGTTCACAATGAGGCGGGCATGCACAGGAGGTGGATGCGATGAAGCAGCTCAGCGGCATGGATTCGATGTTTCTCAACCTCGAAACCGCTGATGCGCCGATGCATATCGGCGGAGTCACCATCCTCGACCTGGCGCAGGCCCCGGCCGGCTTCGGCTTTGAAACGGTACGTCAGCGTATCGCCGAGCGCCTGCACCTGCTGCCCAGTTTCCGCCGCCGCCTGGTCAGCATGCCGCTCAACCTGGTGCCGCCGTTCTGGATCGAAGACCCGGATTTCCGCCTCGATCGGCATGTGCAGCAGACGCGCCTGCCGGCGCCGGGGCGCGACGCGCAGCTGGCCGGGCTGGTGGCCGAGCTGGCCGGCAGCGCGCTGCCGCGCGACCGGCCGCTGTGGGCCTTCCACTACGTCGAGGGGCTGTCGCGCAAGCGCGCCGCCTGCATCTCCATCATCCACCACGCCTGCATCGACGGCGTCTCCGGCGCCGAGCTGCTGAGCAAGCTGCTCGATGTGGAGGCGCGGGAGCCGCAGCCGCCGCCGCAGGCGCCCGACTGGGACCCGGACGAGCTGCCGCTGGTGATCGACCGCCTGCTGTTCACCGCGCGCCAGGCCTGGAGCCGGCACCGCCAGTTCGTCGGCCTGCTGCGCAGCAGCGCGCCGGTGGCCTGGCAGCTGGGCAAGGCCCTGCTCGGGCGCGGCGAGGGTGAAGCCGGCGCCGTGCCGCCGGAAGCGCAGGCGGCGGCCGGCCTGCCGCTCGCCGGCTCGTTCAAGGCGGCGCCGCGCACGCGCTTCAACGTCGCCATCGACGCGCGGCGCAGCTACGCCTTCCGTTCGCTGCCGCTGCCGCGCATCAAGGCGCTGAAGAACGCCCTGGGCATCACCGTCAACGACGCGGTGCTGGCGCTGTGCGCCGGCGCGCTGCGCCAGTACCTGACGGAGAAGGACGAGCTGCCGGAGCGGCCGCTGGTGGCGGCGGTGCCGATCTCGGTGCGCAGCCGCGAGGACCGCAAGGCCGGCGGCAACCGCGTGGCGGTGCTCACCGCCGAGCTGCCGACGCACTACGCCGATCCGCTGCAGCGCGTCGCCGCGGTCAGCCGCAGCACCGCCAAGCTCAAGCGCGTGCACCGTGCCGTGCCGGCCAAGCTGCTGATGGACTGGATGGAGCTGCCCACGCCGGCGCTGATGGCGCGCGCCGCGCGCCTGTACGAGAACTTCATCAACAGCGACCGCCTCAAGCCGCCGGTGAACGTGCTGATCTCCAATGTTCCCGGGCCGCCGCACACGCTGTACCTGGCCGGCGCGCCGCTGCTGGCCAACTACCCGCTGAGCATCCCCTATCACGGGCTGGCGCTGAACATCACGGTGCTCAGCTACCGCGACCAGCTCGACGTCGGGCTCACCGCCTACCGCGACGCGGTGCCCGATGTCGGGCACCTGCTGGACTTGATGGTGCGGGCGCTGGAGCAGCTGGAGCATGCCGCCGGCGTCGCGCCGGCGCGCGGCCGCGCCGCGCCGTCACCCCGCAAAGCGGCGCGGGCTCTGAAATCCGAGAAAAAACATGCACACTAGCGCCGCGCAGCAGGCCATAATCGGAACTACAACAAAGACACCTGGGTCAGTATGCACAAAGGCGCCCCTCATCAGCATGGACAGCATGGATAGCACGGACGCACTGATCAATGCGCTTTACTTCGGCGCCACCGAGGGCGACTGGCAGTCGTTCCGCGGGCGCGCCCTGGGCCTGCTGTGCGAGCACTTCGGCGCCAGCGCCGCGGCCTGGTGGTCGCGCGGCACCAACGGCAATGACGGCGTGCTGAGCCAGCACCCGCAGCCTTTCGTCACGCCCGCGGTGCTGTCCAAGTTTTCGCTGCCCGAGGGGCAGCAGGCGGCGGTGCTGGAGGCTTCGAGCAGCGTCCAGGTGTTCCTGCAGCAGCCGCCGGGCAGCGAGCTGCTGCACAGCGTGGTGCTGCAATATCCGGCGCGCGCCAAGCGTGCCGAGGACAGCGAGTTGCAGCGCATCGGCGCGCACCTGTGCGCCGCCGGCACGCTGTCGATGCTGCAGTTCGTGCGCCGCGACGACTGGTTGCACTCGATGGGCCGCGCCAACCGCGGCTCGGCCGCGCTGGCCGATGCCGGCGGCACCGTCTATGCCGTCAGCGGCCGTTTCCGCAGCCTGCTGGAGGAAACCGGCCACGCCGGCGACTCGCGGCTGCCGTTCACGCTGCCGGAGAGCGTGCTGGGCGAGGAGGGCGGCGAGTTGATGGATGGCGGCCTGCACCTGCGCGTGGCGCGCTGCGGCAGCCTCTACCTGCTGCACGCGCGCAAGCCGCTGCCGCTGGATGCGCTGTCGCCGCGCGAGCAGGAGATCGCCCGCGCGCTGAGCAATGGCAAGACGCTGAAGTCGATCGCGCGGCAATACGGCATCGCCGTGTCCACGGTGGCGAACCACACCACGCGCATCTACCGCAAGCTGGCGATCTACCGGCGCGAGGACCTGATCGAGCTGCTGCACATGAAGCCGAGCACGGTGCGCTGAATGTGTAGGTTGGGGTGAGCCTAGCGAACCCCAACGTTGCCAAGCCGAGCCGAAGACGCTGGGGTTCGCTACGCTCACCCCAGCCTACGAATCCGGGGCTCGCCGCGCCTGCCCCGGCCAGTCTACGAACCTGCTGCTGTCTTTGCGCGCAGGAACGCCCCCAGTTCGGCGATCGAGGCATCGGCCTCGGGCAGCAGCCCGGCCTGCAGCTGGAAGTCGTGCCACAGGCCCTCGAAGCAATGCAGGCTGACGTCCACCCCGGCAGCGCGCGCGCGCTGCGCCAGCCGTTCGGAATCGCTGTACAGGATCTCCTCGCTGCCGACGTGGATCATCATCGGCGGCAGCCCTTTCAGCTCGGCGAACAGCGGCGACAGGCGCGCGTCGTCCGGCGCCAGGCCGCCGCCGTAGAAGCGCGCGCCGGCGGCGATCCAGGACGGCCGCAACATCGGATCGCGCGAGGCGCGCGCGCGGATCGACTCGCCGCTGTGGCTGAGGTCGACCCAGGGTGAGATCAGCGCCAGCGCCGCCGGCTGCGGCAGCCCGCCATCGCGGATGGCGATGGCAGTGGCCAGCGTCAGGTTGCCGCCGGCGGAGTCGCCGGCGATGGTGATGCAGCCGGGCTGGTAACGCTGCAGCAGCCAGCGGTAGGCGGCCAGCGCATCCTCCAGCGCGGCGGGGTAGGGATGTTCCGGCGCCAGCCGGTAGTCCGCCAGATAGGCTTCGGCGCCGGCCGCCTGGCCCAGCTGCCCGGCGAGCGCGCCGTGGCTGGCCGGGCCGCCCAGCACATAGGCGCCGCCGTGCAGCAGCAGCAGCGCCTTGCCCGGTTCGGCGGCGGGGGGCTGCACCCGCAGCGCCGGCACGCCGCCCATATCGAGGTGGCTCGATACACTGCCGCGCGGAACCTTCGACAGCACGCCGGCCAGGCGGGCACCCTGGCGCTGCACCGCCAGCGGCACCCACGGCGCCAGCAGCGGCTTGAACAGCAGCCTGACCACGCTGCGCAGTACGGCTTTCATCCCGTTCCCTCGTTGTGCCCCTGGGCGGCCCAGCCTATCAGGCGGCGCGCGCCAGCGTCGCCGCGGCCGGGGACGCCGGCACCAGGTGGTAGTGCGCCAGGTTCGGGCGCCGCACCAGGCGGCCGTACTCGCTCATGTAGCCGACCCAGGTGTTGGTGTTGCGGCCGTCCGCGGTGAGGTACCAGCTGTGGCAGCCGGCTTCGAACACGGTCTGCTTGTTGCGCTTGTGCAGCATGGCATTGAACTCGTGCTGCACGTCGACGCGCACCTCCATCGAGGCCAGGCCGCGGTCGCGCAGCAGCGCCGCAGCCTGCGCGATGTAGCGCGTCTGCCGCTCCAGCATGTAGATGATCGAGCCGGCGCCCAGGTTGGTGTTGGGGCCGTAGACCACGAACAGGTTGGGGAAGCCGCTGACGCTCATGCCCAGGTAGGCCTCGGCACCGTTCTTCCAGCGCTCGCGCAGGCTGCGGCCGTTGACGCCGTGGATCTCCATCGGCGCCAGGAATTCGGTGGAGGCGAAGCCGGTGCCGTAGACGATGGCGTCCACCTCGCGCAGCGTGCCGTCGGCGCTGCGGATGCCGCCGGCGGTGACTTCGCTGATGCCCTCGCTCACCACTTCGACGTGCGGCTGCGCCAGGGTGCGCATCCAGTCGTTGGAGAGCAGGGTGCGCTTGCAGCCCATCTCGTAGTCGGGCGTCAGCTTGCGGCGCAGCGCCGGGTCGCGCACCTGCAGGCGCTTGAGGATCTCGGCGCCGCCGCGCAGGAAGGCCTTGGCCGCGGTGCCCAGCACCGGCTTGCGCAGCAGCGCCGAGTTGAGCAGTTCGAAGGTCCAGAAGATGCGCGTGCGGTCGATGTCGTGCAGCAGCGGGAAGGCCTGGATCAGCCTGCGTTCCCAGCGGCGGTAGGGCCGGTCGAACTTGGGCACGCACCAGCCCGGCGAGCGCTGATACAGGTGCAGCTTCTTCACCTCCCTGGCGATCTCCGGCACCAGCTGCACCGCGCTCGGCCCGGTGCCGATCACCGCCACGGTCTTGCCCTTGAAGTCGTAGCCGTGGTCCCAGCGGGCGGAGTGGAAGCTGCGGCCCTGAAAGGTCTCCAGCCCGCGGATCTGCGGAATCTGCGGCTGGTGCAGCTGGCCCACGGCCGACACCAGCACGTTGGCCTCCAGCGTCTCGCCGCCGCGGAGGCGGATGCGCCACAGCCCGCGCGCCTCGTCGTAGTCCGCGCCCAGCACCTCGCAGCCGAAGCGCACATGGCGCAGCAGATCGTGCTTGCGCGCGACGTGACGCAGGTATTCGAGGATCTCGGCCTGCTTGCCGTAGCGGCAGGACCAGGGATAGTGCGGCTCGAAGGAGAAGGAATACAGGTGCGAGGGCACGTCGCAGGCGGCGCCGGGATAGGTGTTTTCGCGCCACACGCCGCCGACGTCCTGGGCTTTTTCCAGGATGGTGAAGGACTCGATGCCGGCCTGCTTCAGCGAATGGCCCATGCTCAGGCCGCCGAAGCCGCTGCCGATGATGACCACGCTGGGCCCCGCCGCCTGCGCCGCGGCGCGCTCCGCTGCTGCTGCCATGACTCCTCCAACCGCACGATCCGTGAATTGTGCGGCCAGCTTAGGCGGCGGCGAGCGGCCTGGTTATGGCGTTCCGGGACAAAATATTGATAATTGGGGACAGAAGAGCGGCCGGTGGATGGCCGGGCCAGGTTTTTTCATGGCTTGTGGCTTGCCGGGTCGCGGCAGGGGCTGGCACGGCGCGGTTTCAAACACGGAGGCGGTTTGCACAACTGGGATTTCCAGCGCGGCATCGCCAGCATGCAGCTGCAGGCGCAGCTCGGCGTGGAGCACGGCCTGTCCCTGGCCGCCTGCCTGGAGGGCACCGGCCTGGACCAGGCCGGGCTGGCCGACGCCGCGGCGGTGGTCAGCGCCCACCAGGAGCTGCGCCTGGTGCGCAACCTGGTGCGGGCGCTGGGCCACGTGCCCGGCCTGGGCCTGCAGGCCGGCGTGCGCTACCACTTCACCGCCTACGGCATCCTCGGCTTCGCCATCATCAGCAGCCCCAACCTGCGCAGCGCGGTGGACGTGGCGCTGCGCTACCTCAACCTGACCTATGCCTACAACCGCATCACCGCCGAGGATCTCGACGGCGAGATGCGCCTGCTGTTCGACGACAGCGCCATCCCCGAGGATGTGCGCCAGTACCTGCTGGAACGCGACGCCGCGGCGGCGCTGACGCTGCAGCGCGAGATGTTTTCCAGCGCGCTGGTGCCGCGGCGCCTGTCGCTGCGCTGCCGGCGCCCCGCCTATGCCGAGCACTTCACCCGCCTGTTCGGGGTCGAGGCGCAGTTCGGCGCTGCGCGCAACGAGGTGGCGACCGACGCCGCGGTGCTCAACTCGCCGCTGCCGCAGGCCAACGAGTCCAGCCGCCGCATGGCCGAGGAGCAGTGCCGCCGGCTGCTGGCCGCGCGCAAGGTGCGCGGCGGCCTGGCCGGGCAGGTGCGCGACCACATCCTGCGCCAGCCCGGACGCATTCCGGGCATGGTCAGCGTGGCCGGCGAGCTGCTGCTGACGCCGCGCACCCTGCGCCGCCGCCTGCTCGAGGAAGGCACCAGCTACAAGGCGCTGACCGACGAGGTGCGCGAAACGCTGGCGGAGGAACTGCTCTCCGCCGCCAACCTGTCGGTGGAGCAGATCGCCGAGCGCCTGGGCTACTCCGAGGCGGCCAGCTTCATCCACGCCTTCAAGCGCTGGAAGGGCCAGCCGCCGCACAGCTACCGGCTGGCGCGGTGAACCGGCTCGGCGCCCGCGGCCGCCTTGCGGCAGAATAGCCGCCTCATGCCCAACGTTCTCGAAGCCCGCGAGCTGGTCAAGCACTACCCGCGTGTCCGCGCCGTGGACGGCATCAGCTTCGAGGTGCGCGAGGGCACCTGTTTCGGCCTGCTCGGCCCCAACGGCGCCGGCAAGAGCACTACCATTGAGATGCTGGAAGGCCTGCTCAAGCCCACCTCCGGCCAGGTGCTGTTCCGCGGCGCGCCGCTGGGCGGGCACTACCGCGAGCGCGTCGGCATCCAGTTCCAGAACACCGCGCTGCAGGAGCACCTGACCACGCGCGAGAACCTGCGCTTTTTCAGCGCGCTGTACCCCCGGCGGCGGCCGCTGGAGGAGCTGGTGGCGCTGTGCCGGCTGGAGGAATTCCTCGACCGCGACACCAGCAAGCTGTCCGGCGGCCAGCGCCAGCGCCTGCTGCTGGCCATCGCCCTGGTCAACGAGCCGGAGGTGCTGTTCCTCGACGAGCCCACCACCGGCCTCGACCCGCAGGCGCGGCGCAATTTCTGGGACCTGGTGCAGGGCGTCAAGGCGCAGGGCAAGACCATCGTGCTGACCACGCACTACATGGAAGAGGCCTACCTGCTGTGCGACGAGATCCTCATCGTCGACCACGGCAAGGTCATCGCCCGCGGCAGCCCGGCAGCGCTGCTGGCCGAGCATTTCAACGACTCGGTGCTGGAACTGCCGCTGGCCGAGGCGAGCAAGCTCGACGACGGCGTGGCCCACAAGCGCAAGGGCGACGTGGTGGAGATCCATACCCCGGACATCAACGGCGCCATCGCCCGCCTGCTGGCGGCGGGCGCCTCGCTGGCGCAGCTGCGCATCCGCCAGCGCACGCTGGAGGACCTGTTCCTGGAGCTGACCGGGCGGGAGCTGCGCGCATGAGCGGATTCTGGAGAAGACTGCGGGCGGCCACCTGGGCGCGCAGCCTGGAATTCATCCGCGACAAGTCTTCGCTGGGCTGGAACGTGGTGTTCCCGGTGCTGCTGGTGCTGGGCCTGGCTTACGTCTTCTCCGGCCCGGGGCAGCCGATGTTCAAGGTCGGCGTGCTGGCGCCGGCGGCGGCCGCGCTCGACGAAAAGCTGCACCCTTTCCTGGCCACGCCGCAGGTGCAGTTCTACCGCGAGGAGGCGGGCGAGGCGGCGCTGCACAAGGTACAGCTGCAACGTATCGACATGCTGGTCGATTTCAGCGCCGCGCCGGCGCGTTACTGGATCAACGAGCAGTCGCCCAAGGGCAAGCTGCTGGAGCAGCTGTTGCGCGGCGCCGGCGGCGCGCCGCTGCAGCGCCAGGCCACCAGCGGCGCGCAGGTGCGTTACGTCGACTGGGTCACGCCCGGCGTGCTGGGCATGAACATGATGTTCTCCTGCCTGTTCGGCATCGGCTATGTCATCGTGCGCTACCGCAAGAACGGCTATCTCAAGCGCCTCAACGCCACGCCGCTGCGCGCTTTCGAGTTCCTGCTGGCGCAGCTGCTGTCGCGCCTGCTGCTGATCGTGCTGGTCAACGCCGCGGTGTTCGCCGCCTGCCGCCTGCTGCTGCACCTGCGCATGGAAGGCTCCTGGTGGGACCTGCTGCTGCTCACCGTGCTGGCCGCCTTCTCGATGATCGCCATGGGCCTGGTGGTGTCGGCGCGCATCAACAGCGAGGAGTTGGCCGGCGGCATCCTCAACGTCATCTCCACGCCGATGATGGTGGTCTGCGGCGTGTTCTTTTCCATCGACGGCACGCCGCGTATCCTGCAGCTGGCGGCGCAGCTGCTGCCGCTGACGCACCTGATCAACGGCGCGCGCGCCATCATGCTGGACGGCGCCGGGCTGCAGCAGATCACCCCCAACCTGCTGGCGCTGGCCGCGATGAGCCTGGTCTACCTGGTGCTCGGCGCCGCGCTGTTCAAATGGAGACAGAATTGAAAACTCCCAACACCATCGAGTACGCGCACCACATCAGCTGTATCGACACCGAACAGGTGCGCCCCGGGCTGGCCTGCTGCTACCTGCTGCGCAGCGGCGACCGTTACGCCTTCGTCGAGTGCGGCACCTCGCTGTCGGTGCCGGGCCTGCTGCGCGTGCTGGAGCAGCGCGGCATCGCGCCGGAGCAGGTGGCCTACGTCATGCCCACCCACGTGCACCTGGACCACGCCGGCGGCGCCGGCCTGCTGATGAGCCGGCTGCCCGAGGCGCAGCTGGTGATGCACCCGCGCGGCGCGCGCCACATGATCGACCCGGCCAAGCTGATCGAGGGCGCCACCGCGGTCTA
The DNA here is from genome assembly GCA_964451925.1 of uncultured Nevskia sp. Taxonomy (GTDB): domain Bacteria; phylum Pseudomonadota; class Gammaproteobacteria; order Nevskiales; family Nevskiaceae; genus Nevskia. The sequence goes on from CAYVKA010000109.1 coordinate 10,210, forward strand.
CGGCGCCGCCAATTTCGCCCGCATGTACGGCGACATCGTGCCGGTGCCGGAGGCGCGCGTGATCGTGGCCGAGGACGGCTTCAGGCTGGATTTCAGCGGCCGCGAGCTGCTGTTCCTCGACGCGCCCGGACATGCCCGCCACCACTACGCCATCTGGGACGCCGAAAGCCGCGGCATCTTCAGCGGCGACGCGTTCGGCCTGTCCTACCGCGAGGCGGACGGGCCGCTCGGCCCCTATCTGCTGCCCACCACCACGCCGGTGCAGTTCGAGCCGGAGGCCTGGGGCCGCACTCTAGACCGTTTCCTCGAACTGGACCCGGCCTACGTCTACCTGACGCACTACGGCCGCCTCGGCAATGTGCGCAAGCTGGCGCACGAGCTGCGCCGCGGCATCGCCAACTACGAACGCCTGGCGCGCCATCACGCCGCCGCGCCCGACCGGCACCAGGCCATCAAGGAAGCGCTCACCGCCCACGCGCTGCACGAGCTGCGCGCGCTCAGCGCGCCGCTGAGCGAGCAGCAGGCGCGCGATTTGCTTGCCTTCGATATGGAGCTGAATACCCAGGGCCTGGAAATCTGGCTGGACAAGCAGAAAGCCGCCTGAATCGTGGGGTCATGCCGCGCCCGGCATGGCAACTTGCCAAGGAGCCGTCCCGGTGTCGATCGCGCTGCTGCCCGACAAGGCCGAACTCGAAGCCGCCGCGGCGGTGATCTACCGCAGCGTGGCGCCGACGCCGCAGTACGCCTGGCCGCTGCTGGCCGGGCGGCTCGGTACCGAAGTCTGGGTCAAGCACGAGAACCATCTGCCGATCGGCGCCTTCAAGCTGCGCGGCGCGCTGGTGTATTTCGACGCGCTGCGCCGCCGCGAGCCGGCGGTGCGCGGCGTGGTCGCCGCCACCCGCGGCAACCACGGCCAGGCGGTGGCCTATGCCGCGCGCCGCGCCGGCCTGACGGCGACGGTGGTGGTGCCGCACGGCAACTCGCGCGAGAAGAACGCGGCGATGCGCGCGCTCGGCGCGGAGCTGATCGAATACGGCGATGACTTCCAGGCTTCGGTCGGCCACGCCGTCGAGCTGGAGCGGCAGCGCGGCCTGCACCGCGTGCCCTCGTTCCACCGCGACCTGCTGCGCGGCGCGGCCAGCTTCTGGCTGGAGCTGTTCGGCGCCGTGCCCGACCTGGACGTGGTGTTCGCGCCGATCGGCCTGGGTTCCAACATCTGCGGCGCCGCCGCGGCGCGTGCCGCCACCGGCTCGCGGGCGCGCATCATCGGCGTGGTGTCGGACGGCGCCACCGCCTACGCGCAGTCCTTCGCCGAGCAGCGCATCATCGAGTCCCCGGTCAGCACCCGCCTGGCCGACGGCCTGGCCTGCCGCACGCCCGATGCCGCGGCCATGGCCATCATCTGGGAAACGGTGGAGCGCATCGTCGAGGTCAGCGAGGCCGAGGTGGCCGCCGCCATGCGCGCCTGTTTCAGCGACACCCACAACGTCGCCGAGGGCGCCGGCGCCGCCGCCCTGGCCGCAGCGCTGAAGCTGCGCGGCGAGCTGCGCGGGCTGCGCGTCGGCCTGCCGCTGAGCGGCGGCAACGTCGACCGCGAGGTGTTCGCCGGCGTGCTGGCGCAGGCCGACTGAGCCGTCGGCTCGTCAACGGCGGCGCCAGCGGCTATCTTGGAGCGATCCGGTGACCACAGCCGGCGGAGGAGTCATGACGCAAGCCCAGCCGATGGAACGAACCCACTACCGCGCCTGCAACCTGTGCGAGGCGATCTGCGGCCTGGAGATCCGGGTGCGCGGCGACGAGATCCTGTCGATCCGCGGCGACGACGCCGACCCGCTGTCGCGCGGCCACATCTGCCCCAAGGCGGTGGCCCTGAAAGACATCCACCAGGATCCGGACCGCCTGCGCCAGCCGCTGCGCCGCACCGCCGGCGGCTGGGAGGAGATCGGCTGGGACGCGGCGCTGGACCTGGCGGCGGAGCGCCTGGTGGCGGTGGCGCAGGCCCACGGCGCCGGCAGCGTGGCCGCGTATTACGGCAATCCCAATGTGCACAACTACGGCTCGATGACGCATGGCCCGCGCGCGCTGGGGCCGCTGAAGACACGCAGCCGCTATTCCGCCACCTCGGTCGACCAGCTGCCGCACCAGCTGCTGGCCTACTGGATGTACGGCCACCAGCTGCTGCTGCCGATCGCCGACATCGACCGCACCGACTACTTCCTGGTGCTGGGCGCCAACCCGATGGCGTCCAACGGCAGCCTGATGACGGTGCCGGACTTCCGCGCCCGCCTCAAGGCGCTGCAGGCGCGCGGCGGCCGCATGGTGCTGCTCGACCCGCGCCGCACCGAGACCGCCGAGGTGGCCGACGAGCACCACTTCATCCGCCCCGGCACCGACGCCGCCTTCCTGCTCGGCCTGCTCAAGACCCTGTTCGACGAGGGCCTGGCGCGCCCGGGCAGGTTGGAGGGATTCGCCGACGGCATCGACGCCGCCGCGCAGGCCATCCGCGCCTTCGATCTGCAGGCGCTGGCGGCGCACTGCGGCCTCGCGCCGGACAGCATCCGCCGCATCGCGCGCGAGTTCGCCGCCGCGCCGCGCGCCGCCGCCTACGGCCGCATGGGCGTGTCAGTGCAGCGCTGGGGCACGCTGAGCCAGTGGCTGATCCAGCTGCTCAACATCGTCAGCGGCAACCTCGACCGCGAGGGCGGGGTGCTGTTCCCGCAGCCGGCGGTGGACCTGATCGAATCGCCCGCTTCCAAGCCCGGCCATTTCGCGCAGTGGAAGAGCCGCGTGCGCGGCCTGCCCGAATTCGCCGGCGAACTGCCGGTGGCGGCGCTGGCGGAGGAGATCCTGACGCCCGGCGAGGGCCAGGTGCGCGCGCTGCTGACCAGCGCCGGCAACCCGGTGCTGTCCACGCCCAACGGCGCCCAGCTCGACCGCGCGCTGGGCAGCCTGGAATTCATGGTGTCGGTGGACATCTACCTCAACGAGACCACCCGCCACGCCCACCTGATCCTGCCGCCGACCTCGGCGCTGGAGCACGATCACTACGACCTGATCTTCCACACCTTCGCCGTGCGCAACACCGCGCGCTACAGCGAGCCGCTGTTCGACAAGCCGGCCGGCGCGCTGCACGACTGGGAGATCTTCGAGGGCCTGGGCGGGCGCATCGCGCAGCGCATGGGCGCCAAGTACCAGCCTTCGCCGCGTCCCGACCAGATCATCGACATGGGCCTGCGCAGCGGCCCCTACGGCGGCATGCGCAAGCACCCGCTGGACTTGAGCCTGGCCAGGCTGAAGCAGCAGCCCAGCGGCATCGACCTGGGGCCGCTGTTGCCGAGCCTGCCGCAGCGCCTGCAGCACGCCGACAAGCGCCTGCGCTGCGCGCCGCCCGAAGTGTTGGCGGAGCTGCAAAGCTTCGCCGGCGAGTTCGCCGCGGCGCAGGCCGATGGCCTGCGCCTGATCGGCCGCCGCCACGTGCGCAGCAACAACTCCTGGATGCACAACTCCGAGCGCCTGGTCAAAGGACCGGCGCGCTACCAGCTGCTGATGCACCCGCAGGATCTGGACACGCGTGGCCTCAAGGACGGCGCGCCGGTGCGGGTGCGCTCGCGCACCGGCGAGGTGGTGGTGGAGGTGGCGGCCAGCGACAGCGTCATGCCCGGCGTGGTCAGCCTGCCGCACGGCTGGGGCCACGGCCGCGAAGGGGTGCGGCTGGGCGTGGCGCAGGCCCATGCCGGCGCCAGCAACAACGACCTGACCGACGAAACCTACCTCGACCGGGTTTCCGGCAATGCGGCGCTGAACGGCGTGCCGGTGACGGTGGAAGCGGCTTAGCACCGTGACCCGGCAGTTTTGGAAACAAGTCCCGGGCCGCGTTTGACCGCTGGCGGCGCCGCCGGCGCGGCCGTTCCGCGGCGCGCCGGATTTGCTATCGTCCACGGCGCCCGGCCCGTGCCGGTCCGACCTCATCCATCAGGAGCGTTTCATGGACGTCCGCGCCGCCGTAGCGTTTGAAGCAGGTCAGCCCCTCCGCATCGAAACGGTGCAGCTCGACGGGCCGAAGGCGGGCGAAGTGCTGGTCGAGGTCAAGGCCACGGGTTTGTGCCATACCGACAAGTACACGCTGTCCGGCGCCGACCCGGAAGGCCTGTTCCCGTCGATCCTCGGGCACGAGGGCGCGGGCGTGGTGGTCGACGTCGGCCCCGGCGTGCGCACACTGAAGAAGGGCGATCACGTCATTCCGCTGTACACACCGGAATGCCGCGAGTGCAAGAGCTGCACCTCGCACAAGACCAACCTGTGCACCGCCATCCGCGCCACCCAGGGCAAGGGCCTGATGCCCGACGGCACCAGCCGCTTCTCCTACCAGGGCCGGCCGATCCATCA
>CAYVKA010000110.1:0-14461 GCA_964451925.1 uncultured Nevskia sp.
CAGGTAGCCATCGCCGCCGTACCCGCCGATCAGGCGGCCAAGCTCGGCAAAGAGCCGTATGGTTAGTTCAAAAAGATTTGAGCGGTTTGATCGCATTCGGATGCAGGTACGCGTTCCGTACGTGAATTCGATGCACTCTGGGCTGAGGATACCCCAGTTCACCATCTAAAATGAGTGCCACTTCACGTTGATCGGCCCTTTCATCGACACGCTGCCGCCAAGGAGGCGCGATAGAGCTCAAATCAAACCGCGCGACTCGGCTTTATTCACCAAGGCAAGACGATTGCTGACTTCCAGAACACGGAACAGTTCCTTCAAATGCCATTTTACCGTGTTGATGGACACCCCTAGCCGGGTTGCGGCATCCAGGTTGCTCAGCCCTTCCTTCACGCATCGCAGCACGATCATCTGCTTTATGGTCAGCGGTGGCTCTGGCGACGGGATCAGATTGCAAGCGACCCGCCGCGCGACTCCAGGAAGCGCGATTGTCGAGCGATGCGACCCTCGCCCGCCAAATGCCGACAGGATCTTTCGCTGCGCCTGATACAAGCGCAGATCATCGTTAAATGGCAGATCGCGGCATAACAGCAACACAATCATCGCCAGATTTTTAGACTCAGTTAGTTCGGCGGCGCGCGTGGCCGCAGCCTCCAGATCACCTTCGCGGAGCAGCACCAGCACTTCCAGCAGAAGTGCTACATCCCCAGACAACGCCCTGTCGTTGTGGCATACCATGCCGATAAGGTCTCAGGCCGGCGCGGCGTTCAGGGTTGTCTCCCAGATCAACTGGCGACACTGGCTCACCCAGCTGTCGAACATGGGCTGGTAGTGCTTTTCGATGGCCATGCGCTTCACTTTCATCGTCGGGGTTAGGAATCCGTTGTCGATCGTCCAGGGCTCTTTGACCACCACGATGAAGCCGAGTTGCTCGTGAGGGTCCAGTGTCTGGTTGACCTGTTTCATGACTTCGGCCAGGCTCGCTTCGAAAGCCGAACGGGCAGCCTCGGTCGAAAGCCCACGCTGTGCGTCTGCTGACAGCATCGCCAGCGCGAACGGTTGGCCGAGGTTGGCCCCGACCACGCACACCGCCTCGATAGCAGGGTGCACGAACTTGCACTCAATCGGCGCCGGCGAGACGTATTTGCCCTTCGCCGTCTTGAACAACTCCTTGAGCCGCCCGGTGAGCCGAAGGCGGCCCAGTTCGTCGATATCTGCAAGGTCGCCGGTTTTAAAGAAGCCGTCGGCGGTGAATGCATCCGAGGTCAAATCCGGGGCCTTGTAGTAGCCTAGCATCCGCGCTGGGCTGCGGATCAGCAATTCGCCGCTGTCGCTGATCCGCCGGTCCACTCCGGGCAGTGGTTCACCGACGTACCCTGCCCTCGACCGGCCGATGCGGGAGACGTGGGAGTAGGCAAAGTCCTCGCTCATCCCCAGTCCTTCCAACAGTTCCAGGCCTAGCCGCCGGTACCACTCGATCAGCGCCGGCGGCAGCGGGGCGGACCCGGAAACCGCAACGCGGGTGTCCTGCAGCCCCAGCGAGCTCAGCACCTGAAGGCGCGTGGCGTTGCCGATCGCCGGATCATCGAGCAGGGCATCCAGTTTGTCCTGCGGCAGTTTGGCCAGGACACCCTGCTGGAACTTCGACCAGAGGCGCGGCACCGAATGAAACACGGTTGGTCGGGCGCGGCGCATATCGGCCGCGAAGGTCTGCAACGACTCGTTGAAAAATACCTGGAATCCGACCCGGAGCGAGCTGGCAAAAATCGCCGCCCCCTCGAAGACGTGGGCCAGCGGCAGGTACGAGAGCAAGCGGTCGTCGACGCTTAAATCGATGATGGGCTCGAACATGGTCGAGCTGATCTCGAAGCTCTTGAAGCTGAGCATCACGCCCTTGGACTGCCCCGTGGTTCCGGAGGTGTAGATCAGGCTGGCTAGCTCGTCGGACTGGCGCCGCGGGTTGTCCTTGAGCGGCGCCGTCTGTTCGACGATCCCGCCCCACCGGGGGGATGTAGCGCCGAAAAACTGTGCGCCGGGAAGGGAGATGATCGGAAGCTCGGCCGGCACGCCGCCGCTCATAGAAGGCCAGTCGTCCAGGGCTCCGACGAACAGCAGGGACGTCTCGCTGTGCTCGAGGATGTAGCGGAGGGTGTCAGCGTTCAGCGACGGATAAATCGGTACGCTGACGTGGCCTGCCATCCAGATCGCCAGGTCGGCCAGGAACCAGTGGGCGGAGTTGCGACCGAGGATCGCTATGCGGCTTCCGCGTTTCAAGCTGAGGGATTTCAAGTAGGCGGCCATGCGCCGCACTTCGCCGCTGGCCTCAGCCCAGGTCAGCTCCCACACATGGTCGCGCGCTGGCTGGGTCAGGTAGACGGCTTCAGGCCGTTCCTTCTCCCAGCGATAGAGACCATCGAGGGGTGACCAGCTGGAATCCACGCTCATCTATTGCTCCAAACATCGAATGGCGCCGCGTCACCGGGGTAATGCCGAGCGGTGGCGGCCTTCTTTGAGGGTTACCTGAAGCGACGGAGTGCGTCGCAAAGGCACCAGCGGTGTTGCCGCGACTGTGGCGCCGATTCTTGTCGCCACGCCCGGCCTGTGTCACCTAACGATAGGTAAGAAACGCTGTGAACCGCCCCGGCTATCTCGGAGGCTCCAACACTTGAGAGAATGGAGCCATGACGAGAGTAACGAAGTATTCTCCCGAGGTACAGGAGCGCGCGGTCCGGATGGTGTCGGAGCACGCGTCTGAGTATGAATCGCAGTGGGCGGCGATCGAATCGATTGCCGCCAAGATGGGCTGCACCGCCGAGACCCTGCGGCGCTGGGTGCGTCAGAGCGAGCGGGACAGCGGCAAGCGCGTAGGTCCGACGACGGACGAGAAGGAGCGGATCAAGGCGCTGGAGCGCGAGGTCCGCGAACTGCGCCAGGCCAACGAGATCCTGCGCAAGGCGTCAGCGTATTTTGCCCTGGCGGAGCTCGACCGCCCCTTGAAGCGATGAAGGCCTTCATCGACGAACACCGCGGCGTCTACGGGGTCGAGCCGATCTGCAGGGTACTGCCGATCGCCCCGTCGACCTACTACGCCCACGCCGGCCGGCAGGCGGACCCACAGCGACGCTCGGCACGGGACCAGCGGGATCGGGGTCTGGCGCGTGAGATCGAGCGGGTCTGGAACGAGAATTTCCGGGTCTACGGCGTGCGCAAGGTGTGGCGGCAGTTGCGCCGGGAAGGCTTCGATGTGGCCCGCTGCAGCGTCGAACGCCTGATGAAGCGCCTGGGCTTGCGCGGGGTCATTCGCGGCAAAGGCGTCCGCACCACGCTGAGCGATGCCAACGCCCCTTGCCCGCTGGATCACGTCCGCCGGAACTTCAAGGCCGGGCGGCCCAACCAGCTGTGGGTGAGCGACTTCACCTACGTCTCGACCTGGCAGGGCGTCGTCTACGTCGCTTTCGTGATTGACGTTTTCGCCCGCCGGATCGTCGGCTGGCGGGCCTCGTCCTCGGCGCGGACCGACTTCGTGCTCGACGCCCTGGAGCAGGCCCTGCATGCCCGCAAGCCGGTGGGGCCGGACCGCCTAGTGCACCACAGCGACCGCGGCGTCCAGGTAAGCGTCCGGCGGAGGCACATGGCCCTGCCGTAGCGTGAGCCTGATGATGCGTGTTCTGACCGGGTCTTTCACCAAGAACGTCGGTAAGCGTACGCCGGTCACCGGAGGAGCGCCGCGAGGTTCCAAGGCAGTAGCGCGTCGAGCTGATTGGCCGGATGCTCGGCGATGTGGCCGATGACGTGCCGCAGATAGGCTTCCGGGTCCAGGCCATTGAGCTTGGCGGTGCCGATCAGGCTGTAGACCGCCGCGGCGCGCTCACCGCCCTCGTCGGAGCCGCAAAACAGATAGTTCTTTCGTCCCAGGGCCACCGCCCGCAGCGCACGCTCGGCGGCGTTGTTGTCGATCTCCAGGGTGCCGTCGTCGCAGTAGCGCAGCAGCGCCGGCCAGCGTGAGGTGGCATAGCGGATGGCGCCGGCCAGTTCGGACTTCGCCGACAGTCTGGCCAGGGACTGGTTGAGCCAGGCTCTTAGGGATTCCAGCAACGGGCCGGCACGAGCCTGTCGCTGCGCGCGCCGCCACTCAGGCGGCTGCCCCTTGATCTCCTTCTCGATGTCGTACAGCGCACCGATGCGCACCAGCGCCTCCTGCGCCATCGGCGAGCCGTTGGCCTGGTGGATGTCGAAGAATTTGCGCCGCACATGCGCCCAGCAGGCCGCTTCCCGGATCAGGCCGCCGTCGTACAGGTGATGGAAGCCGGCATAACCATCGGCCTGCAGCACCCCTTGGAAGTCCGCCAGGTGGTTTCGGGGGTGCTCACCCTTGCGATCGCCCGAGTAGCGAAACAGCACCGCCGGCGCTGCCTCACTGCCCCAAGGCCGATCGTCCCGCACGTAGGTCCACAGCCGGCCCGTCTTGGTCTTCCCCAGCCCCGGCGACAGCACCGGCACCGGGGTGTCGTCGGCATGCAGCTTTTGCGCTGAAAGGACATGCCGGCCCAGCACCTCCACCAGCGGCGCCAGCAAGGCCGCCGTGCCACCGACCCAGTCGGCCAGGGTGGAGCGTTCGATCTCGACGCCGGCCCGGGCGTAGATCTCCGACTGGCGGTACAGCGGCAGGCGGTCGGCGTACTTGCTCACCAGGACATGGGCCAGCAGGCCCGGCCCGGCGAGGCCCTTGGCGATCGGCCGCAGCGGTGCCGGCGCCTGGACCAGGGTGTCGCAGGTGCCGCAGGCGTACTTGGGACGGATGTGCTGGATCACTTTCCAGTGCTCCGGCACGAATTCCAGCTGCTCGGAGAGGTCCTCGCCGATCCGGCGCAGTGCGCCGCCACAGGTCGCGCAAGTGCAGGAGATGTCGTGCACCACCGGCTCCCGCGGCAAGTGCTCCGGCAACTTGCGGGGTGCCCTGTCCTGCGCAGGCGCCGGCGACACCGTCGCCGCGGCCTGGACCTGGGCCGGCGTCGGCGTTTCCAGCTCTTCGATCAGCAACTCCAGCTGCTCGATCTCGCGCGCGATCTTTTCCGAGGAGCGGCCGAATTGCATGCGGCGCAACCGCGCCAGCTGCAGCTTGAGCTTGTCGATCAGAGCCTGGTGGTGGACGACCGTGGTGCGCAGCCGGGCATTCTCGGCGCGGCTCTGGATCAGCAGCGCCCGCAGGGCGTTGGCGTCGTCGGGCAGATCCGTTTGAGCGTGATCGAGCACGCTCAAAGACTACGCAAAAAGCATGACGAATCGTCGAGAAATCAAGCGGCTTGCTGCGGTGTCCAGGTGCGCTCGGGCCGCCGCCAGTCGATGCCTTCGAGCAGCATCGACAGCTGCGCCGCGGTGAGATGGACGGTGCCGCTGCTGGCCCTGGGCCAGATGAATTTGCCGCGCTCCAGGCGCTTGGCGAGCAGGCACAGGCCATCGCCGTCCCACCACAGCAGCTTGACCAGGTCGCCGCGGCGGCCACGGAAGACGAAGACCTGGCCGGAGAAAGGGTCTTCGGTCAGGACTTGCTGGACCAGGGCCGCCAGGCCATCGAAGCCTTTGCGCATGTCGGTGGCACCCGCCGCCAGCCACACGCGGGCGCCGCCGGGCGGGCCGATCACCGCGACAAGGCCTCGATGATGCTCCTCACCGTGCGGCCGTCAGCGGTGCCGTGGACACGGACGCGGTGGCCGCCGGCGAACTCGATCTCGATGAAGCCGGTTTCCGCGACAGGCTTGCGGGTGCGGCGTCGCTTGGGAGCCGGTGCCGGCATCGGTGGCACAGCCTCGGAAGCAGCATGCTCCGTAAGCGTCATTTGAAGGCCGCATGTACAACGACGGCATGAGTGTCCAAAGTGGTGCCCACCAAATGAATGGTGGGGACTACTTTGACGACGGAGCGCGTGGGGCCTGGCCGCAAGGGGCGACCGAACTACCCGCTGGAATACAAGCGCCAAGTCGCGCTGGCGGCATGCGAGCCCAACACCTCGGTGGCCAAGCTGGCGCAGGCGCACGGACTCAACCCCAACATGGTCTTCAAGTGGCGACGGCACTATCGGGCCGGCACCCTCAACGACAGCCCCGGCAACAAAGCGGCGCTGATTCCGGTCGCCCTCGACCCTGAAGCCGCGACTGCCGAACCGACGAAGGCCCTTGTTCCGCCGCAAGCGCTCCCGGCGTCGACCGTCGAAATCGAGTTCAACGGCGCCCGCTTGCGCATAACGGGAATGGTGGACCCGATCCAGTTGCGCCTGATTCTTCGCTGCCTGATGCCGGCGTGATCGCCCTGCCTGCCGGTACACGCGTGTGGATCGCCGCCGGCGTCACTGACCTGCGCCGCGGCATGGACGGCCTGGCGGCGCTGGTCCAGACCGCGCTGTCCGAAGACCCCTTCTCCGGCCATGTCTTCGCCTTCCGCGGTCGCCGCGGCGACCTGATCAAGATCCTGTGGTGGTCCGGAGACGGACTGTGCCTGTTTTCCAAGCGGCTGGAGCGCGGCCGCTTCGTCTGGCCGCAAGCCACCTCCGGCAGCGTCCATCTGACGCAAGCCCAGCTTTCGATGCTGCTCGAAGGCATCGACTGGCGCCGTCCCGAGCGCACCTGGAAACCGCGGGCCGCCGCGTAAAAATACTTGCGGCGCGATGCGCACAGCGGTGCTGCGCATCGTAAACTGCAGGTCCATGGGGATGGCCAACGATCAGCTTCCCGATGACCCGCAAGCTCTGAAGCGGCTGCTCGCCGGCCGCGACGAACTGGTCGCCAAGCTCACCGACGAAATCACCCGCCTGCGGCGCTGGCGCTTCGGCCGGTCTGCCGAGAAGATGGACGACTCGGTACCGCAGCAGCAACTGCCTCTGAGCGAGCTTGCAGCGCAGCCTGCCAACGCCACGGCACCAGCGGATGCCCCTGCCGACGAATCCACCAAGCCGGCATCGCAGTCGGTGAAGCCGCGGCGCAAGGCGCGCGCCTTCCCGGAGCACCTGCCGCGGCAGACGGTCATCCACCAACCGCCCCAGTGCGATTGTCCCGAGTGCGGCGCCGCCATGCGCAAGCTGGGCGAGGATGTCTCCGAGATGCTCGACTATGTGCCGGGTCACTTCACGGTGATCCGCCACGTGCGTCCCAAGCTGACCTGCAGCCGCTGCGCCAAGGTCATCCAGCTACCGGCGCCGCTGCGGCCGATCGCCAAGGGCATGCCGTCTGCGGGCCTGCTGGCGCAGGTCATCGTCGCCAAATTCGCCGACCACTGCCCGCTGTACCGGCAGCAGGCCATCTACCGCCGCTCCGGCATCGAGCTGGACCGTGCCACGCTGGCGGCCTGGGTCGGCGAGGCCTCCGACCTCTTCGATCCGCTGGTGGCGGCTTTGGGGCAGTATGTCCGGTCCGCCGAAAAGCTGCATGCCGACGATACGCCGGTCCCGGTGCTGGACCCTGGGCGGGCCAAGACCAAGACCGGACGACTATGGACCTACGTGCGGGATGACCGGCCGGCCTCCAGCCGCGCACCGCCGGCAGTCTGGTATCGCTACTCCCCGGACCGGAAAGCGGAGCGTCCGCAAGCGCACCTGCAAGGCTACAGGGGCATCCTGCAGGCCGACGGCTACTCCGGCTTCGGGCCGCTCTATCAGCAAGGCCTCATCATCGAAGCCGGGTGCTGGGCGCATAGCCGGCGCAAGTTTTACGACATCCACGTCGCCAACCAGTCGCCCATCGCCGCCGAGGCCATCCGCCGCATCGGGCTGCTGTATGCCATCGAGCGCGAAATCCGCGGCCAACCACCTGCGCAGCGGGCTGCCGTGCGCCAGGTGCGCGCGGCGCCGGTGCTGGACGCGCTGCAGACCTGGCTGATCGCTACGCTGCAAACCGTCTCCACCAAATCGAGCCTGGCGCAGGCGATCAAGTACACGCTGGTGCGCTGGCAGGCCCTGACGCGCTTCTGCCAGGACGGCCGCATCGAGCTGGACAACAACACCGCCGAGCGCTCGATCCGGGCCATCGTGCTCGGACGGCGCAACTATCTGTTTGCTGGCGCCGACACCGGCGGTGAGCGCGCCGCCAACATCTACAGCCTGATCGGCACCTGCCTGCTCAACGGCATCGAGCCGTATGCCTACCTGCGGCATGTGCTGGAACGGATTGCCGAGCACCCGATCAATCGCATCGAGGCCCTGCTGCCCTGGAACGTCACCGATCAGATCAACCCGGCTTTGCCCGCAGCGGCATGAGCATGCCGAAGAAATCCAAGAAGCCCGGACCCGAGCTGCTGCCGCATCTGCGCTACGTGGAAAGCCTGCTCGACGGCAATGGCGATATCACGCTCGGCCGCGTCGCCTCGATCAAGTGCGTCGCCACGGCCTGCGACGAGGATATGCAGCTGGCCATGCTGGTGCGCCGCGAAGGGGAATCTCTCGTCCAGCTCCTCACGCGCTTGAACACCGCCATCGAACTGGCCTATGAGCGCCAGCATTTTATCGATGAGGTCAACGACGGGCCGGATTATTCGATCTGATCAGCTCCGGCAAGACGGCCTCCACATGACGCTTACTGGCGGCGTGCCACCACCGACACGGAGGCGCCCGGCGCGTAGGTCTCCTCGACGATCTGCCGGCGCTCCGCTTCGCCGTAGCGACGCCGAGCCCCGGCATCAACTCCCTCTGTGACAGGCAACCGATCCTTCGACATAGGTGTCCACCTCCGGCTTAGGTGGACACCTCGCGCATCCACCTCAGTGGACGCCAGCTTGGCCGGGCGCGCTGTCACATGCCATGTGCCTTGGGCGTACGCTTACGCGTCCAGTACGTATCGATCCGCTACACCGAGCGCCTGGCCGATGCCGGCCTGGAGCCCTCCGTGGGCAGCGTGGGCGACTCCTACGACAACGCCCTGGCCGAAACCATCAACGGCTTGTACAAGGCCGAGGTGATTCACCGGCGGCCTTCCTGGAGTCGCCGGGAAGACGTCGAGTGGGCAACGCTGCAGTGGGTGGACTGGTACAACAACCGCCGGCTGATGGAACCGCTTGGCCACATCCCGCCGGCGGAAGCAGAAGCGGTCTACTATTCACAAATCTCGAGTCTCTCCCTTGCGGCTTGACTCACACCAACGAGACTCCGGGGAAACCGGGGCGGTTCACTGTAGCCCAATTTATCGTTGTTCGAGCCCCGGCAAGAACGCATAATATCCTGCGAAAACAAGCATATTCGAAGGGCAACTTGTTGAATACTATTCGATATAACCGAATGACTCACGATGACCACTACTTCGCCCGCGCCACCACCCGGCCTCATGGCCGGGTGGCGTAGCACTTCCGCTTACTTAGTTACACCACGTCCCGGGACAGCGCCTGAGCGTCTACGCTACCTCAATGTGCCCCCCGCGCAGAACTCATAGGCGTTCATCGCATCGCCGACATCGACACTGAGAAGCACCGGCGTCAGAGACAACGTGGCGCGATCGTAGGGCTTAGTTGCTTCGATGCCGATCCAGGTCGGCGGCACCGTGCTGCCGCCGATGAAGCCGAGCAGGCTCAGGTCCGACTGGCTCAACGAGTGGGTCTCCTGCTGCACGTTGTTGAGATAGGTGGTCACGGCCACCGTGTTGAGCAGCGAAACATCCACCGCGCCATTGGGAAAGCCAACGCCAAACACCGCGAACTGTCCGGCCGGCACCGTGGTGCCGCTGGGCAACAGCACCGACAGGTCCACCGAGTCGAGCAGGCCACCGAGCAGGCCCACGGTCAGCTCGTAGCTGGCGTAGGAGCTTAGGTTGCCATCGATGACGTTGTTGGTGTTGGTGACGCTGTTGAGTAGCGTGGTCACGGTACTGCCACCCAGGGTGTTGAGCAACGCGGTGAGCGGTCCTCCGACCAAGCCGTTGGTGCCGACCGCAGTGGTGACGTTACCGTAGGCGCCGGCAGATTGGGTGCAGATGAAGTGGCCGATGACCGGGTTGCCGCCCTGGGTGATGCTCGTGGGGCCGGTGCCATCGTTGGGCGGACCGCCGCTGCTGCTGCCGGTGATACCGCCGCTGCCTTCACCGTTCGAGGTGCAGGCTGACACTGACAAGACAGCCAGAAAGGCCGCGCTGGCGACCGCAAAACTACGTTTCCCTAACATATGTTTTCTCCTTTGTTCAGTGGACAGCCGCGGCGATCCCTTGCCGGTGACAGCAGCGGCAATCCAATTCCCGTATATCAATTGAGGATGTGCAGTTCGACACGACGGTTGTACTCGCGGCCCTCAGCGGTGTCGTTGCTGGCGACCGGGTTTTCCCTGCCATAGCCCTTGGCCTGAATGCGGGCACCGTCGATGCCCTGCTCCAGCAGATAGTCCTTGACCGCATCGGCGCGCTTCTGCGACAGCTTCAGGTTGTAGGCCGCCGAGCCGATGGAGTCGGTGTAGCCGGCCAGCTCGACCTGCATGTCCGGGTACTTCTTCATGATCCCCACCACCCAGTTGAGGATGGTCTGGGAGTCCGGACGGAGGCGGGTCCTGTTGAACTCGAAGGTCACGCCTTCCAGACGCACCACCTTGGGAATCGGGCAGCCGTCGCCGTCGACGCGGGTGTTGGGCGGGGTGTTGGGGCACTTGTCGACGCTGTCGACCACGCCGTCGCCGTCGCTGTCCTCCAGCCCCGTCGTCACCTTGACCACCTGCACCGCCGGCTCGCTCGATGCCAAGGCCAGGGCCGGCTTGATCTCGTAGAAGGGGATTTCCAGGCCCACGCCGGCACGGTAGTCGCTGAAGCCGTTATGCTCGGGGGTGGAGGTGAAGTCGTGCACGCCGCGCACTTCGGCACGCAGGCGGATGCGGTCGTGCCAGAAGGTGCCGGTGGTCAGGCCCACGCCGGCGTCGACGTAGCCGGAGGCACCGTTGTTCTGGCGCGGGTGGACGTCGTCGAAGATGCCGCCGCCGCCGATGAGCAGGAACGGGGTCAGGTGCTGGCGGTCGCCGAAGGAGTAGGTGAAGTCCCCGCCCAGCTGGTGGACGTAGAGGTCGCCGCCCCCGGTGGGGCCAGTTTCGATGATGTTGTAGGTGTAGTTGGCTTCCCAGCCCAGGCCGTTGCCGAAATGGCGGCCGAAGATGAAGCTGGCGCCGCCGCCCGACTTGGCGGCGGCGCCGGCGTCCAGGCCGCGCTTGCGGTTCGGACGCAGGTAGTTGCCCAGCACGCTGACGTAGTCGACGTCGCGGATGCCGGCGATGGGATCGCCGGCTTCTAGTGATTGAGAAGAGGAAGATGGTGGAGTGTCTTGCGCCGATACTGTTGTACTAGCAAGAACTCCGGCCAATATGAACAGCAGAGTAAATTCGCTAAGTCCCATAACCTGCCCCTGAAAAATATCCGGTGATTTTAAATGTAGAAAATGCTTGTATGCTTCGCCGTTTGACTTATGTCATTGCACCACCCTTCATCCGTGCGTGGATTGCGCTGTATTTGACGATTGCATCGACCGCAGGCTATCTGCTGCCGGTCTGGTGTCACAACTTGACCGCGCCGCTTTGTCAGTCAGGGGCGGATCGTCTGATCTTCTCGATCCCGTGGTGGCGACATTGGCTTCCGGAGAACATCCTAACGAGGCGCGGGCAAGCGGCTTCTCACCGCGGTACCGATCAGCAGTTTGGCGCGCGCGTTCTCGGCACGTATTGAAATTTTCCCGGCAGTGCGCTCAAAGACAATCAATTCTCGGGAGCAACGAAAATTGTCCACTTGGGTCTGCCCCTGATATACAAAAGCCCAAGCAACGTCGTGTCCAGCCGGCGGGTGATGATCCCATCGCTCATGGGCATCCAGCACTACATCCAAGCATGTCAGAATTCGCCCACCACCAAGAGGGCTCATCAGACCCTTATATGCGCCGAGCAAGACCTTGATCTTGCCGATCCCGGGGATCGCCTCCAGTGGCAGGTACCCTTGTGCCGGGAGAGCGCTTTGTAAGAGAGTGGGAGGGAGAGCCAGCCACAGCCGGAAACCGGAAGTGATTCGCTCGGCGGTCGCATCGTCCGATTGACCATCGTTGCTGTATCTCCACGCTATCCCGTCGGGCGAGGTACTTGCAAGATGTGCGCCCGGCTGATACGCGAGAGTCACCGCCCCGGCGGGTAAGGGCTGGAAGAGCTCATACCGATCATCACTTTCAGGCGGGAGAAAATCCAAAGCCCAGAACGGCAACAGCATCAACCTATCTTGCGGGCGAAATAGCTGAATGATCTCACCCTTTCGGCCTCCTGGGCTGCGACGTTCGACCCGCCTGACGTGAATCTTCATTTGAATGCTCTGTAGTAATTTGTAGGGCAGCCGCAATGAACATACGTTTAATATGTCAAGCAGTTTTGTGCATCGCACATATTTGAATATGAACGGTACGGTTTGCCTGACTAGCGGCTTTTGTCGTCCGTATGGGCGTCGGCAGTGCCGTAGACTCGCAGGCGATGACCGCCGGCCAGCTCGATTTCGATGAAGCCCGCTTCGGCCACGGGCTTGCGTACGCGGCGGCGCTTGGGCGGGGGCGGCACCGGCGTCGGCGCAACTTGCACCGGCAGCAGCGTCGCTGCGGCGGGCGCCGTCTGCAGCTGCTTGCGCCAGGTGAACACGACATTGGCGTTGATGTCATGCTGGCGTGCGATGCGGGCTACCGATTCTCCGGCCACCAAAGTCTGCGCCACGATCTGCCGCTTCTGCTCTTCGGTGTAGAAGCGCCGGCGCGGCGAAGTGCCGCTACCAGCAGTCGTAAGCTCCGGAGTCGCAACGCCGTCGTCGGTCGTGTCCATGATTGCCCTTCGTGGACACGATCATCGTGACCGCTCCTGTGGTCAGAACACGCATCATCAGGCTCACGCTACGCGAGAAACCATGTGCCTCCGCCGGACGCTTACCGAGAAGGAGCGTGCAGAAAAGGAGCGCGCGAAAGTCTCAGAACTGGCAGCTCGCCTGAAAGCCGAGGTGGAAGGATTGCTACGGCGGCTTGCCGCAGGCGATCAAAAG
This sequence comes from uncultured Nevskia sp., assembly GCA_964451925.1. GTDB lineage: Bacteria > Pseudomonadota > Gammaproteobacteria > Nevskiales > Nevskiaceae > Nevskia. The sequence continues at coordinate 12,999 of CAYVKA010000110.1, forward strand.
ATCAATCGCCTGCAGAATGAAGTCAAGAATCGTGAGGCGGCGATGCTCGAGTTGCAGACCGCCACATCGAAGCTCCAGGCGAGAGACGAGCTGCATATCCGGGCGCAGGGTGGTAACCGGATGGCGACCCCATCTTGACGACGGCAGGCAGAGAGTAAGCCGATCTACGATCGGCCCGCCTCAAACTGTGGAAGGCCATCGCAAATTGTGTCCCACTCCGCCTTGGACCCGACGTACGAATGAAACTGGGGGCGCATAGTGGGCGCCTCATCTAGCGTACCTAGCCGCAGGTGGAGCATCCCGCGCTTCGGCTTTTTCGGCGTATAGGCTCGAACCACAATTGCCGCAAAACGCGAGGACAGTGCTCTCGCTCTTGATGTAGCGCCTGATCGATTCGCCGCCCTGCAGGATTCGGAATGCGTGCGCCTCTATCCCAGCCATGGCCGACGAAGAAGAGCCCGAAAATCGTCGGCAGTCGGAGCAGTGGCAGAAGCCGGAATACTTGAAATCATCGCTGACTACGTATTGCACTTGTCCGCACAGGCATCGTCCTGAGATTTGTTTCATTGGCAGTCCACCAAAATGTTCACGCTCGCGACCTCCAGCGATGCGGCAGGAGTTCGGCCAGGTTGGTCGCCGGCTGCGTCGGCAGCCGCGTCAGCACATCCTTGAGGTACTCGTAGGGATCGAGCCCATTGAGCTTGGCCGACTGGATCAAGCTGGTGGTTGCGGCCGCGCGCTGCCCAGCTCTGAGCGATCCTGCGAAGAGCCAATTCTTGCGCCCGGTTGCCCACGTTCTGATTTGCCGCTCATCGTGGTTGTTGTCGATGGGCAGCGCCGGATCATCCAGATAGCGGGTCAGCGCCCGCCAGCGGTTGAGGCTGTAGTCGATCGCCTTGGCAATGGCAGTACCTTCGGGTATACGTTGACGCTGCAAGGTGAGCCAGTCGTGGAAAGCGCAGGCGATCAGTGCCGAGCGCGTCTGCCGGGCTTCGAGCCGCTCTTCCGGCGCTCGATCCTTAACCAGGGCTTCTACCGCATAGAGCTGCCGGAACCAGTCGATGGCATCGGCCGCGAGCTGACTCTGGTTGGCGACGTGCAGCTCCACGAAATGGCGCCGGGCGTGAGCGAGGCAGCCCGCTTCGATGACTCCGTTGCCGAAGCACGCCTTGTAGCCACTGAAATCGTCGCAAACCAGGTGTCCCCTCCAGTGACCGAGGAACGCCCGGGCATGCTTGCCGGAGCGGCTGTCGGTGAAGTCGTAGACTACCGCCTTTAGGGATTCGAACTCGCCGGCGGCGTAGGCCCACAGGTAGCTGCGGTGCGTCTTGCCCGTGCCGGGTGCCAGCATCGCGACCGGGGTTTCGTCGGCCTGTACCACCGCGCAGCCCAGCAGCTCGGCTTTTAGCAGCCTGCTGAAAAACCCGGCGCGGAATGTGCTGGAATGTTGAAACGGTAGCGAG
>CAYVKA010000111.1:0-14237 GCA_964451925.1 uncultured Nevskia sp.
CGCAAAAATAGCCGCCGTCGCAGCGACCCAATCCGTGTTAACAGGCCCTAGTCGAAGCGATAGTCCTTCAATGGAAAGCGCCCTGCCTGGTACAGCGCGGCGAGGGTTGAAGTGGGGCGCAGCAGCGTGGCCTCGCCATGCTGGTTGAAGTAGTAGCTGTTGGCCGTCGCGCAGTTGCCATTGATGAACACCGAGCGCCGCACGCGGCGCTTCATGTCGGCGAGGAACGCCTGGTTGGCGGCGCCGGATGTCTCGAAGCTGCGCGCCTGGCGCCGCTTCATCTCGCCCAGGCAGCGCGCCATGTGCTTCATCTGCGCCTCGATGGTGGTGAAGTACGACAGGCCGCTGTAGGCATACGGGCTGGGCAGGCTGAACAGGTTCGGAAAGCCCGGCACCGAGATGCCCTCGTAGGCCTGGAAGCGGTTATCGCGCCACCACTGGCCCAGGTTCAGCCCATCCCTGCCCCGCACCTCGAAGGCCGGGAAATTCTCCTCCCAAAGGCTGAAGCCGGTGGCCAGCACCAGCGTGTCGACCGGGCGCTTGCGGCCGTCGCGGGTGACGATGCCGTCCGGCTCGATGCGCGCGATGGCGTCGGTGACCAGCTCGACGTTGTCGCGGTTGAAGGTGGGATAGTAGGTGTTGGAGAAAGTCGGGCGCTTGCAGCCGAAGCTGTAGGAAGGCGTCAGCTTGCGGCGCAGCTGCGGATCGTGGATCTGCCGCGCCATGTGCGCCTTGCACACCCGCTCCATGGCGCGCGTCAGGAACGGCAGATCCTTGTTGTAGAGCACACCAGTCACCATCACCGCCTCGAGGATGCCGGAGCTGAGCAGCCGCGCCGAGCGCTGCGTCAGCGGCAGCGCGGCGAACAGCTTGCGCACCGCCCGGGGAATATCGGTATCGAACTTGGGCGTGACCCAGATCGGCGTGCGCTGGTACACGTCGAGCTGGCGCAGCTTCGGCGCGATCTCCGGCAGCAGCTGCACGGCGGTGGCGCCGGTGCCGATTACCGCGGCACGCTTGCCGGCAAGATCGTAGCCGTGGTCCCAGGCGGCGGTGTGGATCAGCTTGCCGGCGAAAGAGTCGATGCCGGCAATGTCCGGCTTACGCGGCTGCGACAGGAAGCCGGTGGCGAGAATCAGGATCGCGGCGCTGACCGGCGCCTGCCCGGCCGGGTACACCGTCCAGCAGCGGCGCTGCGCATCGTAGGCGGCGCGCTCGACGCTGCTGTTGAAGCGCATGTGGCGGCGCAGGCCGTACTTCTGCGCCACACGCTCCGCATAGGCCTTCAGCTCGGCGCCAGGCGCGTACAGCCGCGTCCAGTGCGGATTCGGCTCGAACGAATAGGAATAGGTGACCGAGGCGATGTCCACCGCCAGGCCCGGATAGGAATTCAGGTGCCAGGTGCCGCCGAGGTCATCGGCGCGGTCCAGCATCAGCACCGAATCGATGCCCAGGCGCTGCAGCTGGATGGCGGCTCCCATGCCGCCGAAGCCGGTGCCGACGATGATGGCCTGGTAGTCGGGCTTGCGCTCCGCGTTCATGCGCTCTCCATTTCAATCCGTGTTGGTTCAGGCCAGCGCGGCGCGCACGGCGCCGGCGGTGGTGCGCAGCGCCGTCTCGAAGACGCGCAGGCGGCGGCGCGGGTCCATCATGTTGTAGCCGATCGCGCACAGGTCCTCGGGGCCGGGCTCCAGGCGGATTACGCGCACACCGGACTGCTCCAGCCGCCGCTGCTCCGCATCGACAATGCGCGTCATCAGCCGCCGCACGCGGCGCTCGATGCGCGCCGGCAGCGCACCCGGCTGGTCCATTTGGCGCGAAGCCATCGGCGCCAGGATCACCACCTCGTCCAACCCGGCGCCGAGCACAAAATCAGCCGAAGTCGGGGAGACGATGCCGCCGTCCAGGTAGCGGCGCCCGCCGATCCACGCCGGCGGGCACCAGCCGGGAACGGCATAGGAGGCGCACACTGCATCGGTCAGCGAAGCCTGCGGCGCACCCGGCGCGCCGAAGGCGACACGCCGGCCGCTGGCGCTGTCCACCGCCATGATCCACGTCGCCGGGTGCGGCGCCCAGCCGCCCGACGGCGTCACGCTGTCGATCAGCCGCATGAAGGGGCGCATGTCGGCGCGGCCGCGCGGCAGCAGGCCCAATGCGGCGGTGAACGGCGTCACCGTGCCGCGCAGGCCGTGGCGCAACAGCGGCAGGCCGGTAAAGCCCAGCCCCGGCAATGGCGGCAGCCAGCCGCCGCTGTCGGTGTCGTGATTCCACACGCAGTCCGCCGCTTCGCCACGCTGCGAAGCCAGCAGGCGGTCGACGCCCGTGCCGGCGCCGAGCAGCGCCGCCAGTACCGCGCCGGCCGAGGTGCCGACCAGAACCTGCGCTTCACGCGGCTCCCAGTCCAGCGCCTGGCGCAGATTGTCGAGCGCGGCGATGGACCAGGCCGCGCCGAGCACGCCGCCGCAGCCGAGCACCAGGCCGCGGCGCGGCTTGTCGCGCGCCTTCATGCCGGCGCGCCGCGCTTGCGCGGCGCGCGGCCTTGCGCCTGCGGCCGCGCCAGGGCGCCAATGCGCTGCTCGTAGGCGGCGCGCTCGCCATGGTCGAGCCGCGACAGGATGCGATCATCGCCGAGCGCGCGGCGGCCGAGGCCGGCGAGCCATCCCGGTACCATCTGGTACAGCGCCGCCGCCGGCTGCAGATAACCCGGCACCGCCACGAACAGCCGCGGCTGGCGCAGGGTCTGCACCACGGCGCGTGCGACGTCTTCCGCGTCCACCGCGGGAATGCCCTTGCCGGCGCGCTCCGTGCCGGAGGCCAGCTCGGTGCGCACCTTGGACGGCAGGATGGCGCTGAAATGCACGCCGCGGCCGCGGTACTCGGCGGCGGCGGCCTCGGTCAGGCCGACCACCGCGAACTTGGTGGCGGTGTAGACCGCCGCGCCGGGAATGGCGAAGCGCCCGGCGAGCGAAGCGATGTTGACGATGTGCCCCCGGCCCCGCTGCAGCATCTGCGGCAGCGCCAGCTGCATGCCGTGGATCACGCCGCGCAGGTTGATATCGATCTGCGCCGCGCTGACCGCCGGCGCCTCGTCGAGGAACGGGCCCATCGGCATGATGCCGGCGTTGTTGACCAGCACGTCCACCGGCCCCAGGGCATTGCGCGTGGAGTCCAGAAAGGCGGAGAAGGATTCGCGTTCGCGCACGTCCAGGGTAGCCGCATGGGCACCGAGCGGCTGCGCGGCCTGTGCCGCCAGCGCCGCATCGATGTCGCCGATGGCGACGCGCGCACCCTGGGCCGCCAGCGCCTTGGCGATGGCCAGGCCGATGCCGCGCGCGCCGCCGGTAATGGCCACCACCGCACCGTTCAGATCGGTTTTTGCCACGAAGCCGCTCCTCGTCATTGATTTAATGTGGACGCCGCGCATGTTGCGCTGCGTCATGAACGCCGCAGAGTATGGCCGCGGCAGCCGTTCGCGGTGAGACGCGCAGCAGCCAATATGCTTATCATTTTCGGCCATCCAGCTGCCGCACCGCGCGCATGAAAGATCCTTACGGCCTGCAACAGCCCTCCATCCCGGTGTCCTACCTGCAATTGCTGGTCGAGATCCTGGCGGAGCGCGGCGTGGGCCTGGAACAGCTGCTGCGCGGCGTGGCCATCGATCCCGGCCTGCTGAACCGGCCGGAAGCGCGCATGTCGCCGCACCAGTGGACGCTATTGGCGCTCAACGCGCTCAAGCTCAGCGGCGATCCCGCGCTGGGCTACGAATACGGCCTGCGCATGCGGCCCTCCGCGCACGGCTTCCTCGGCTACGCTACGCTCAGCTGCGCATCGGTGCAGGAAGCGCTGGAAATCACCATGCGCTACTTCCAGGCGCGGCAGCGCGACTTCAGCATGCGCCTGGGCAGCGACGGCGGGCATGCCGCCATCGAAGTGCGCGAGAACCACCCGATCCCGGTGCTGCGTGCCTTCTTCTACGAGAACATCCTCATCGGCCTGGCGCGCGGCGCCATGGCCGTGATCGGCACCGGGGTCAAGGATTTCTCCGCAGGCGAGATCTGGTTCGACTGGCCGGAACCGTCGTACCACGCCGCCTACCGCGAGCGCCTGCCGCCGATCCGCTTCTCGCGTCCGGCCAATCTGCTGCGCTTCCCGGTGCATCTGCTGCGGCTGCGGCCGACGCTGGCCGACCCCTTTGCCTCGCGCCAGGCCATCGCGCTGTGCGAGCGCGAGCTGGAGCAGGCCGGCGGCGCCGGGGACCCGATCGGCCTGCGCGTCTGCGCCGTGCTGGCGCTGGCGCCGCAGGGCGGTTATCCGGCGCAGGACGAGGTGGCGGCGCGCCTGCACATGTCGCGCCGCAGCCTGGCGCGCAAGCTGCAGGCCAGCGGCAGCTCCTACCAGCAACTGCTGGAGCAGTCGCGCCGGCGCGACGCGCACGAACTGATGGAACGCAGCAGCCTGGACTTGCAGCAGATCGCGGCGCGCCTGGGCTACGCCAACCCCGCCAACTTCACCCGCGCCTTCCGCAAGTGGACCGGCGAATCACCCAGCCAGTACCGCCTGCGCCTGCAACGCGAATCGGCCGCGGCGCCGTAGGGGCCAGGCGGCGCAGGCCCGGCACTGCGCGGCTTCAAGTCCCGCCGCGGCGTTTGCTCGCAGTTTTGCGCACCGCCTTGCCGGCCGGCTTCGCAGCCGCCTTTTTCACCGCCTTGCGCGCCGGCTTCGCGGCTGCTTTCCGCACCGCTTTATGCGCCGCCTTGCGCGCCGGCTTGGCCTTCGCCACGGCTGCTGCCGCAGCGGGCGGCGCGGCCGGCTGTGCCGGCGCCTGCCAGGCCACGGCCGGGCGCGTGGCGGGCGCCACCGGCTGCAGGCCGCCGAACCAGAAATCGATTTCGCGCTTCTTCGCCGCCTGGTAGTAGCCGTCCTGCCAGGTGTCGTCATCCTCCAGGCCCTTGTACGGCACCGCCGCCTTGCCTTTGCCGGCGCCGGCATTGGCCGCCGCTTCGTGCTGGCTGTAGCGGAACTTGTAATGGTCGAACACGCCGAGCAGGTTCACTGCGTACTCGGCCGCCAGCCCCGGCGCGTTCTCGATGATCAGCAGGTTGTCGTCGTTCTGCCCACTGGCCTTGGGGCCGAGATTGTGCGAGCCGGTCATCAGCACCGGGTGCGGACCGAACGGATCGACCAGCACCACCTTGGAGTGGATCATCACCATGTTGCCGCGGTACTCCTTGCCGAACCAGCTCTGCATCTGCTGCTCGATCGCCTCGGGCACCACCGCTTCCGGCTCGGCGTCCAGCGCCGTGCCGCGGTCGTGCAGGGTCAGCAGCGGCGTCTTGCCGCCCGGGTCCTGGTTGACCACGCCGTGCACGAACAGGTTTTCCTGGTTCAGCGCCAGGATGTCGTTGAGCAGCGTGCCATGCGGGCCGGGGTTGAAGAACAGGAACAGCACACCCTGGCGCGCGCCCTGGATCAGGCGCCGCGCGTCGTTCAGGTCCACCAGGTTGAGCACCGGCGCGTTCCAGGCCGTGACCGCGGCGCTGCCCAGCGGCGCGTGCGCAGGCGTCGAGCCCTGCTGCGCCACCACCGGCGGGTAGCCGCCGCCGGCGTCCTTCAGCGTATGCCAGCGCTGCAGGTAGGCGGCGGCGATCGCCGGGCTCTCCACCAGGATGCCGTTGTTGACCTGGGTGCACAGCCCGGTCACCGTCCAGTTGGTGCTGCCGCTCCACAGGCGCTGCGGCGTGCCGTGGCCGTCGCAGAACACCACGAACTTGTTGTGCGCGAAATGCTTGCCGCCGACGATGCGGTCGAACACGTTGATCTGCCCCTCGGACTTGAGCTGGGCGCGGACTTTGGCGTTCTCGTCCTTGCTCGGCGACTTGAAGGCGCCGGAGCCGAGCAGCAGGTTGCAGCGCTTGCCGAAGGCGCGCAGTGCCTCCAGCAGCTCCGGGTCGTTCAGCTCGTATAGAGCCAGGTACAGGGTCTCGCCGGCCTGGTTGGCCTGCGCCAGCAGGTCCAGCATGGCGGCGCGCAGTGCGCCGCCCAGCTCCTGCCGCAGCGGGTTTTTCGGATCGGTGATGTCCTGCTGCAGTTCCGCCGCCGGCGTGCCCTGCGCCTGCTGCTGCAGCGCGCGCGCCACCCACTGCGAGGCGATCATGCCGCGGTTGAAGTACGCGCTGAAGCCCGGCGTCTTGCCGGTGCCGACGCTGCCCGGCACGCTCCAGCCGCTAGCCTCGCCGTCGGCCAGCTGGCCGGCCTTGCCGATGCGCGCCACCACGCGGTAGCTGACCTGGCCCGCGCCGGCCGCGGCGTAGTCGGTCCAGATGAAGCGCTGGATCGGCCACTGCTCGCTGGAGGCGTGCGCGCCCGGCTTGGCATTGGGATCGCCGGCGAAGCCGATGCGGTTTTCCAGCACGGTCTCGGTGACCTTGCCGGCGGCATCGGTGGCGCGGCGGTGCACGGCGAAGCCGCGGCAGCCGGCGATGTGCTGGTCGCTGCGCCACACCACCGTGGCGCTGTCCGAATTCACATAGGCCTTGATCTCGATCGCCATGTCGCTCTCCTCTGCAGTGTGCGGAGGCGGCTTGCGATGCACGGCATCGCGCGGCCGCCTGATCGCAACCGAGAGTGGCCGCGCCATGCTACGGCGGCATGACAGACAGGCAGTTTGCGGCGGCGGCATTGTGACGCAGCGCACGCGTGCCGCGCGCTGCCGCCTCAGCCGAATTCAGCGATGCGCCGCACCAGCAGGCGCCGCTCCGGCTCCAGCCGTGCCGCCTGCAACGCGGCGCGATAGGCGGCCAGCGCCTCGTCGCGGCGGCCGAGCCGTTGCAGCAGCCGCGCACGCACGGCGGCCAGCAGGTGACTGTCGGGCATGCCGCCGCGCGCGGCGAGCGAGTCGATCAGATCGAGCGCGCGCGACGGACCATCGACCATGGACACGGCTACTGCGTGGTTCAGCTCCACCACCGGCGAGGGCTGCAGGCGCATCAGCACTTGATACAGGCCGACGATCTGCGGCCAGTCGGTGGCGCCGTCGCGCGGTGCGCGCGCATGCAGCGCGGCGATGGCCGCCTGCACCGCATAAGGGCTGACCCGGCCGCGTGCGCGCAGCGCGCGCTCGACCAGTTCCAGCCCCTGCTCGATCTGCGGCCAGTCCCACAGGCCGTGGTCCTGGTCCTCCAGCAGTACCACGTCGCCGATCGCGCTGACGCGCGCTTTGCGCCGCGCATCGTGCAGCAGCATCAAGGCCAGCAGGCCGTGGATCGCCGGGCGCTCCGGCAGCAGTGCATCGAGCAAGCGGCCGAGGCGGATCGCCTCGCGGCACAGGTCTTCGCGGATCAGCGCCGGACCGGAGGTGACCGCGTAGCCCTCGCTGAACACCAGGTAGATCACGGCGAGCGCGCCGTCGATGCGCTCGTCGAGCAACTGCGGCGGTGGCGTTTCGTAGGGGATGCCGGCGTCGCGGATCTTGCGCTTGGCGCGCACCAGGCGCTGCGCCATGGCGTCCTCTGCCACCAGGAAGGCGCGCGCCACCGCCTCGACATCCAGGCCGCACACGGTGCGCAGCGTCAGCGCCACCTGCGCTTCCAGGTTCAGCGCCGGATGACAGCAGGTGAAGATCAGGCGCAGGCGGTCGTCGCCGAACAGCGCATCGTCATCCTCATAGGGTTCCGGCTGCGCCTGCTCCGCCTCCACCACCAGATGCGGGTACTTGCGACGGAACAGCGCCTCGCGGCGGATGAGGTCGATAGCCTTGTTGCGCCCCACGTCCACCAGCCAGGCGCGGGGATTCGCCGGCAGGCCGCCGCGCGGCCACTGCTCCAGCGCGGCGGCATACGCTTCCTGGCGCGCCTCCTCGGCCAGGTCGAAATCGCCGAGGAGGCGGATCAGCGTGGCCAGCACGCGACCCGCCTCCCGGCGGAACACCGCTTCCAGCGCGCCGGCATCGCATTCCGCGGACCTCGGCGCCGGGGCTTGCATCGGCAGCGTGGCAGAAGCTCAGGACACCGGCCAGATCGGCCGCACTTCGATGCTGCCGAAGCGGGCGCTGGGCACGCGGGCGGCGATGGCGGTGGCTTCATCGAGGTTCTTGGCCTCGATCAGGTAGAAGCCGCCGAGCTGTTCGCGGGTTTCGGCGAAGGGGCCATCCGTCACCACCGTCTTGCCGTTGCGCACGCGCACGGTGCTGGCGGTGGCGATGGGCCGGAGCCGTTCGCCGCCCTTGAACTGGCCGCCCTGGACGATGGACTGGGTGAACTCGTGGTATTCGCCCAGCAGCGCGGCCATGGCCGCTTCGTTCATCTTGGCCTCGTCGGACTCGCTGGCGTAGATCAGCAGTAGGTATTGCATGTGCAGCTCCTGTGATTGATCGGCGTGGATCGCCGTCCTACAGTCGAACGGGCCTGCGGAAAATCGACAGCCGGGCGACACCGGCCAAAAAAATATTGCGGCCGGCTTCATCTTATCGCGGAAGGTGCGCGCCGGCCGGCCGCGGAGTTACGCTGCGGACCCATACTGACGGAGGAGCCGCGCCATGAACGTAATATCCAGGCCGATCAACAACACCGGCATCCGCGTCCACCCCATCGGACTGGGCGGCATGCCGCTGTCCATCGCCGGCCGGCCGGACGAGGCGCAGGCCTTCGAGGTGATCAAGGCCTTTGTCGAGGCCGGCGGCAACTTCATCGACACCGCCAACGTCTATTGCCTGGACGATACGGACATCGGCCACAACGAGCGGCTGATCGCCAAGGCGCTGCGCCGCCTGGGCCGGCAGGACCAGGTGACTGTGGCCACCAAGGGCGGCCTGCGCCGGCCCGGGGGTGCCTGGGTCACCGACGGCGACCCCGCCTTCCTGCGCCGCTCCTGCGAGCAAAGCCTGAAAGATCTCGGCGTGGAGACCATCACTCTGTACCAGCTGCACGCCATCGACACGCGCGTCGGCCTGTCCGACTCGCTGGGCGAACTGCTGCGACTGCAGTTGGAGGGCAAGATCCGGCACATCGGCCTGTCCAACATCGCCCCGCTGGACCTGAAGCAGGCCCTGACCATCCTGCCCATCGCCTCGGTGCAGAACCGCTGCAGCGTGCTGGAGCAGCGCGATTTCAAGAACGGGCTGGTGGCGCTGTGCGCGGAGCAGAACGTGGCCTTCATTCCGCACAGCCCGGTGGGCGGCCATCACGGCCATCTGCGCCTGCGCGATTCGGCAGCGGTGAAGAAGCTGGCGGAGAAGCACGGCGCCTCGGTCTACCAGATTGCGCTTGCCTGGTTCCTGCACAAGGGCGAGCACATCGTGCCGATCCCAGGGGCGAGCAAGCCGGCGAGCGTTCTGGACAGCCTGAAAGCGCCGGGCGTCACGCTTACAGCCGAGGAGCTTGGCGCACTCGATCGGCTCGGATAGAGCCTTTGGAAGCGACACGGCGTTTCTGCGCGCGAACGATCTGGTAAGTAAAATTACCAATAGACCTGAAGAAAGCATCAGCGAATTTTCCTGGTTTGACCCCTTCCCCCACTTCCCGTATATATTCCGCAGCCCGTTTCTCCGCCGGAGTACAACAATGCTGATTACCCACGAGCACAAAGAAATCTACCGCCAGGTCAAAACCTTCGTCGAGAAGGAGTTGAACCCGCATGTGCCGGAGTGGGAGAAGGCGGGCATCTGGCCGGCGCACGAGGTGCTGAAGAAGATGGGCAGCCTGGGGCTGCTCGGCATCTCCAAGCCGGAGGCTTATGGCGGCATGGGCCTGGACTACTCCTATGAAGTGATGTTCGCGCAGGCGCTGGGCAACTGCCTGTGCGGCTCGGTGCCGATGGGCATCGGCGTGCAGACCGACATGGCCACGCCGGCGCTGGCGCGCTTCGGCTCGGAGGAGCTGAAGAAGGAATACCTGGCGCCGGCGCTGGCGGGCGACATGGTGGTCTCCATCGCGGTGTCCGAGGCGGGGGCCGGCTCGGATGTGGCGAGCATCAAGACCAGCGCGCGCAAGGAAGGCGGCGACTATGTGATCAGCGGCTCGAAGATGTGGATCACCAACGGCACGCAGTCGGACTGGGCCTGCACGCTGGTCAACACCGGCGAAGGCAAGGTGCACGAGAACAAGTCGCTGATCATCGTGCCGATGGATGCCAAGGGCGTGGACCGCAAGACCAAGCTGGACAAGCTGGGCATGCGCGCCTCCGATACCGCGATGATCTTCTTCGACAACGTGCGCGTGCCGCAGCGCAACCTGATCGGGCGCGAGGGCATGGGCTTCATGTACCAGATGCTGCAGTTCCAGGAAGAGCGCCTGTTCGGCGCCGCCAGCGGCATCGACGGGCTGACCAACATCATCAACGAGACCATCGAGTACACGCGGCAGCGCCAGGCTTTCGGCCAGTCGATCGTCGACAACCAGTACGTGCATTTCCGCCTGGCGGAGCTGAAGACCGAGGTGGAGTCGCTGAAGGCGCTGGTGTATCAGGCCACCGAGGAATACGTGGCGGGGCGCGATGCGACGATGCTCGCCTCGATGGCCAAGCTGAAGATCGGCCGCGTCTCGCGCGAGGTCACCGACGGCTGCCTGCAGTTCTGGGGCGGCCAGGGCTACATGTGGGAGAGCAATGTGGCGCGCGCCTACCGCGATACGCGCCTGGTCTCGATCGGCGGCGGCGCGGACGAGATCATGCTCGGCATCATCTGCAAGCTGATGGGCATCCTGCCGAGCAAGCGCAAGCACGCGCAGAACAAGGAGCAGCAGGCCGCGGCCGCCGGCGCGTGAGCCCGGCATCATCGCGCACGGTGTGCGGCGCGGCGCGCGGCTTGAACCGCCCCTCGCCCTGAGCATGCAGACGCGGCGCTACAGCGGGCACCAGGGCCTGAGCCTGGCGGCGGACGTGGGCGGCGACCCGGCGCATCCGCCGGTGATCCTGCTGCACGGCGGCGGCCAGACGCGCCATGCCTGGTCGCGCGCGGCGCGCGAGCTGGTGCGCGCGGGTTATCACGTCATCTGTCCGGATGCGCGCGGCCACGGCGACAGCGGCTGGGCGGAGGACGCCAACTACCGGCTCGACGCCTTCGCCGGCGACCTGCGCGCGATCATCGCCACCCTGCACCAGGCGCCGGCGCTGATCGGCGCCTCGCTCGGCGGCGGCACCGCGCTGCTGGCCATCGGCGAGAGCCAGGCACCACTGGCCAGCGCGCTGGTGCTGGTGGACATCGTGCCGCGGCCCGATCCGCGCGGCGTGCACAACGTGGTCAGCTTCATGGGGGCGAACCCGCGCGGCTTTGCCACGCTGGAGGAGGCGGCCGAGGCGGTGAACGCCTACAACCCGCACCGCCCGCGCCAGAGCGACCTGTCCGGCCTGATGAAGAACCTGCGCCGGCGCGAGGACGGGCGCCTGTACTGGCACTGGGACCCGCGTTTCATCACCGCGGACTCGCGCCTCGATCCGCGCGAGTACCAGTCACGCATGGACGCGGCGACGCTGAAGGTGCGCGTGCCCACGCTGCTGGTGCGCGGCGCGATGAGCGACATCGTCAGCGCGGAGGCGGCGCAGGAACTGCAGCGTCTCATCCCCGGCTGCGAGCTGGTGGACGTGGCCGGCGCCGGCCACATGGTGGCGGGCGACCGCAACGACGCCTTCAATCACGCCATCCGCGACTTCCTCGCGCGGCACGTGCCGCGGCAGGCGGAGCGCACCGCCTCCGCCGTGGATCAGGCCGGCGGCTGAATCGGCTGGGTGGCGGTGAAGTCCGGCGGCCGCGGCGGGAATATGTCGCGATAGCCGCTGAACACCGAGATGGTGAACACCGGCATCGCCACCAGCCAGCCCAGGCCCAGCGGAATGGTGGCGACAATGGCGATCAGCAGGCCGAGCAGGCCATACAGCAGCAGCGGCACGAAATTGACCAGGCAGGCGCGGAAGCTGAGCTTGAACGCCGCCACCGGCGCGAGACCGCGCAGCACGACCAGCGCCGGCGACAGCCACATGCCCATCATCAGCGGAATGATCAGGGCGAGGACAACAAGTAGCACCAGCAGCAGCGGCAGGACGTAGTCGTCCGGCACGCCCAAGTCCGTCAGGTTTGCCGGCGACAGGCCAAAGCCGACGATGGCGAGCAGCGCCCCGACGAGCACGGCGCAGATGCAGCCGCCGATGTAGATCACCGACAGCAGCAGCAACTGGCCGAGTTGGCTGCCGCGGAAGGCGGCGAACAGCTGCTCGACCTTGGGCCCTTCCCCCAATTCCTGGCTGCGGCAGGCGAGCATCAGGCCGCCGCTGAACACCGGCCCGAGCAGCATGGAGAGCAGCGAGGCGCCGCGCACGGAGGCAGCCGCCAACTGGATCAGCAGGTAGATCAGCGAGATGCCGATCCAGATGCCGGGTTGCCGGCGGAATTGCTCGAACGCCTCGCCCAGCCAGTTGAAGCCACGGCCGGCGGGGAGGCGGCGCGGCTCCGGCGCCGCGGTCGCAGCTGCGCTCATCGGTCATCCACCCGGTTTCGCGGCCAGGCCGCCGCGGCAGTATGCCTGCGCCGCCGGGTGCCGTAAAAGAAGGCGAACGCCCGCCTCACCCGGCGAGGGCGGCGTAGGCGCGCACCGGAAAGGTCCCCATGCCCTTGACCTTGACCGGCACCGCCGAAAAGCGGAAGCCCTGGGCCGGCAACTGCTCCAGGCCGCGCAGGTGCTCGACGATGGGGATGCCGGCACCGAGCAGGGTGGTGTGCACCGGACGGCGACCATCGGCGGTGTCGTCGATGTTCAGGGAATCGATGCCGACCAGGCGGGCGCCCTGCTCGCGCAGCCACAGCGCGGCGTCTTCGGTGAGGTAGGGATGCTGTTCGAAATACTGATCGGTGCGCCAGTGCGCGTCCCAGCCGGTGTGCACCAGCACCGCCTTGCCGCGCACCTCCAGCGCCGCCAGGGCGCTGCGCGGAATGGCGCGGCCGGCCATGCCGCCGAGGTGCGCCACCACGCCGTCCAGTTCCGCCAGGTCGTCCAGGTCAAGCTGCGACAGGTCCTTGCCGTCGGCGTAGCGGTGATAGGGGCTGTCCAGGTAGGTGCCGGTGTTGGAGACCATCTCGATCCTGCCGATGGCGAATTCGGTGCCCGGCGCGTACAGGGCGCGCGACTGCTCGCGGCTGAGATGGTCGCAGATCAGCGGCGCCGGCAGGCCCTTGTAGGTGATCATGCCGTCCTCGATGGTGTGGCTGAGGTCGACCAGGCGCCGCACGGCGGCACCGGCCGCGGCCGATGGGGCGGCGCGCTTGTGCGGCTCGCGGAGGATGCGCTTGTTGAGGATGCGCACGGCACCCACCATCAGCAGGCGCAGATCGCGCACGATGAAGTCGGCCAGCGCGGCTTCGCCGATGTCCTCACCCTCGATGTCGAGCCGGAAGCCCTGGCCCTGAATGCCGCCGCCGTTGGAGAAATCGATTTCAAAGTCGAACTGCACGCGCCGCTCGCCGCTGCTCTGCCCGCTCATGGCCGGCTCCTTATGGTGATCCCGGTGGCGCGGTGCATCCCGCCATAGCCGCCAGGGTACTCACTGCGCGCGCGGCCGGCACCGACAAAATGCCCGCAAAAGCGGACACAATGCCGACCTGGCATCACCCACCGGTCTTTCACGCAGGGAGGCTCGCACCATGCAGCGAATCCATCTCACCGCCGCCGGCACCGCGCTGGCGGCCATCCTTTCCGGCTGCGCCGATCTGCTGCCGGCGACGCAGGCCCCGGTTCCGGACACGTTGAAATTGCCCGACAGCCAGATTCTGGCGCTGAAGACACAGGCCAGCGGCGTGCAGATCTACCAGTGCCAGCCGGCCAAGGATGACGCCACGTGTTTCGACTGGACGCTGAAGGCGCCCGAGGCGACGCTGCTCGACGACGCCGGCAACGCCGTGGGCAAGCACTACGCCGGCCCGAGCTGGGAGGCGATCGACGGCAGCAAGGTGGTGGGCGAGGTCAAGGCGCGCGACAGCGGGCCGGACCCGGCGGCGATCCCCTGGCTGCTGCTGGCGGTGAAGTCCAGCTCGGGCAACGGCGTGCTGAGCGCGGTGCAGTACGTGCAGCGCCTGTACACCGTCGGCGGCAAGGCGCCAGCCGAGGGCTGCGACGCGCAGCACGCCGGCACCGAAACACGGGTGCCGTACAAGGCAGCTTATTACTTCTATTCGCCGCGGCCTTAGGGCCTGTTAACACGGATTGGATCGCTGCGTTGCTGCTCCCCGCCTTTTATAACAGCGGGCGCGTCAGGCA
>CAYVKA010000112.1:0-7222 GCA_964451925.1 uncultured Nevskia sp.
GCTGCAGCAGCGCCTCGAGCGCCGCCAGCAGCGCCAGCAGCAGCGCCTGCGGCGCCAGCCGCGGGTGCCGCGCGGCGCCGAGCAGCGCCAGCACCGCGGCCGGCAGCAGCTCGCCGGCGTGGCGTCCGGGCAGCCACAGCACGTAGCCCAGGACCGCCAGCATGGCGTTGCGCCAGTGTTGCGCGGCGTCGCGCGCGCGCCAGCTGGAAAGCAGCAGGCACAGGCTCCACAGCGCCAGCAGCGCGGCGCCGATATTGCGTGGCGTCAACAGCCAGCCCAGGCCGCCCGGCAGCCGCGCCGGGCTGAGAATCGGCAGCGTCTCGCCGGCCTGGGCCAGGCCCAGCAGCTGCCACAGGTTGTGGGCGCCGCCGCCGGCGCCGGCAGCGAATGCGACGCCGCCGCCATACACCGCGCTCAGCATGGCCATGGCGCCGCCCGCCAGCCAGTACGGCAGCAGCGCCAGCTCGGCCAGCAGCAGCATCGGCAGCAGCCCGGCCCACAGCAGCGGGGCGTTGCGCCGCCACAGCAGCGGCAGCAGCACCGGCAGCAGGCACCACGCCGCCGGCTGCTGCAGCAGCGCCAGCATCAGCAAGGGCAGCACCCACAGCAGGCCGCGGCCGGCGATCAGCAGGTACAGCGCGCCGGCCAGCGGCAGGGCGTAGACCAGGCCGGCCTGGCCCAGCAGCGGACCGTCGACCAGCAGCGCCGGATGGAGCGCGGCCAGCGCCATCAGCCAGGGCGCACGGCCCGTTTGCGCGTCCGCCTGCGCATCCGCCGGCGCCCCCTGCAGGCGCTGCACCAGCAGCAGCAACAGCACCTGGCTCAGCAGCACCGGCGCCAGCAGCAGCGCGCTGACCGGCAGCGCCGCCGGCAGCCGGCCGCACAGCCATAGCCAGTGCACCCACAGCGGCGCGGCGGCGGCGGCCGGCGCGGCATAGCCGCCGCGCTGCAGCTCGGCGATGCGCTGCGCCCAGGCGGCATCCCAGCCGTGGCCGCCGGCGAGCAGCACGGCGAAATCCGCGGCCAGCGCCAGCAGCAGCCAGGCGCCGGGAAAGCGGCCGGCGCGGGAGGAAAAACCGGGTAGGAGGCCCATCAGCAGGGTCTGTGGTCGGTGATCGGGTCGGTGCCAGGACCCGCCCCGGGGCCCCGGCGGCAGACTTTACCGCAGCGCGGCGGGCCAGGAGAAATCCGCCCGCGGCCGCCGCCACGCCCCGACGGGCGGCGCCGGGCGCGGATGCATTTCGCCGGCGGGATGACTTATCCTAGCCCGGTACCGGTGGCGATTCGCCACGGCCGGCGTTCCGAGGGTTCCGCACGACTCCTGTGGAAAGGCTGGCTAGCCCACGCCCCGCGCTTCCGCGCGGGGCGTTTTTACTGGTGCCGGCGCTGTCTGGCGCCGGGATTTTCGCCCCCCGGCCGCGGTTTTCCCCCAGGTGCGCCGCCTGCCGCAGCGCGCGATACGGCGCCTTGCCGGCGGTTGACGGTGATTGGCGCGCACAAGCATCCAAGGAACCCCGGATGAATCCCCGCATCGGAGCCGGAGGCCGCGGCCCGGCCGCGACGCCCCTGCCGCCGCAGCCCTGAATGTCGTCGCGCTCGCGCATCGTGGCGCAGCAGAAGGCCTGGGCGCTCGGCGCCGGACTGCGGCTGGCCGCGCCCGGCTACCTGGACAGTGTCGACGCCAACCTGCGCCGGCCGATGGCGCCGCGCACGCGGGCCGCGTTCGAGGCGGAGGAGGCGGCGGAACTGAAGGACTACCCGCGCCACCCGGCCAAGCTGCGCGCGCTGTTCTCCTCGGCGGCGCTGGTGCTCAACGTGTTCGAATACTGGTGCGAAGGCGACGCCGCGCCGCTGCTGCGCGCGCTGGACCTCGACGGCGTGGCGCGGGGCATCGACTTCGAGGCGCGCTTCCCGATCAGCGCCGAAGGCACGCCGCCCAACGTCGACGTGGCCATCGCACTGGACGACGGCCGCACGCTCGGCATCGAGAGCAAGTTCACCGAGTGGCACACGCCGCGGCGGCCGGCGAAGATTCGCTTCAAGGACAAGTATTTTCCCGCCGGGACGAAGCTGTGGAGCAGCCGCGGCCTGCCCGGCTGCCAGGAGCTGGCCGAGGAGATCCAGGACGGCCGCACCCGCTACCGTTTCTTCTACGCCACGCAGTTGCTCAAGCACGCGCTGGGCATGACCACGCAATGCCCCGGCGGCATCGCCCTGTATTACCTGTATTACGACTGGAGCGGCCCGGCGGCGCGCGAGCACCGCAAGGAGATCGAGCGCTTCGCCGGGCGCGTCGGCGGCGAGCTGGGCTTCCGCGCGCTCAGCTACCAGGCGCTGTACCGCCGCCTGCGCCAAGCCTGCGCGCCGGCGGACGCGGACTATCTGGCCTACCTGCGCGAGCGCTACTTTGCCGGCGAGGACGCGGCGGCGGACGCCGGCTGAGGCGCGGCGTCGCTGCGCCCGGCCAGGCACATCAGCGTGGCCATGCCGTGCAGGCACTGCGTTTCGCGACCGGCCTTGAACACATAGGCCTTCAGCTCGCAGATGGTCAGCGTGCGGCCGCTGCGGATCACCTGGCCCAGCGCGCGCACGCGCTCGCCGTCGGCCGGCGCGATCAGGTTGACCTTGAACTCCACGGTGAGCACCGAACTGTCGGCGGGGAACAGCGTGTAGGCGGCATAGCCGCCGGCCGAATCGGCCACGGTGCTGACCATGCCGGCGTGGAAAAAGCCGTGCTGCTGGCTCAGCTGCGGCCGGTACGGCAGGTCGATCTCGACGCGCCCCGGCTCGATGCGGTGCAGCACCGCGCCGAGATGGCTCATGGCGCCCTGGCGCAGAAAACTGTCGCGTACGCGCTGCGCATAGTTCGGGTCGGACGCTTGCATGACGGCTCCGCGGTGGCTGTGGGACGGCAGGCCGGGATTATGGAGCGGCGGCGGCGCGCCGCACAGGGCCGCGGCGGCAAAGCCGACGGGCTCGTCGGGTCCGCGCCGCCGCCCATCGCGGGCGGCGGAAACCCGGGCCGGTTTTGCGGCCTGATAGGGCATGGGCCGTCCGCGGCTGCATCCGATCCGGTGTCATGCTGAAAAACTTGCGTACCTGGCTGCAACGGCATTCCGGCAACGACCGCCAGCGGCCGCTGCGCCTGCCCGCCGGCGTCATTGTTGCCGAGCAGGGCCTGCAGCATCGCAGCGAAGCGGGCGGCGGCCGCAGCGTCACCGCGCTGCTGCACGAAGCCTACGTGGTGATGCGGCTCGACAACCGTTCCAGCTGGTATGCCACCTGGCAGCCGCGCCTGGGCGACTGGGAGCTGCTGCACCTCGACGAGGAGCCGCAGGCCGCGCCCCAGCCGGCGCCGCGCCCGCTGCCGCGCCTGGCCTCAGCTCAGTAGCTCGTATACCCCGCCGCGCTCCAGCGCCGCCCGGTAGGCCGGGCGCGCATGGATGCGCTGCAGGAACGCGGCGCTGCGCGGCCCGGCGCCGTCCGGCCCGCCGCGCGCCGCGGCCGCCTCCAGCGGAAAGCTCATCTGGATATCGGCGGCCGTGAATTCCTCGCCGGCGAACCAGGTGCTCCGGCCCAGCTCGTTCTCGATGTAGTCCAGGTGCAGCTTGAGCTGCGGGTCGATGAACGAGCGGCGCACGTTGCTGACGATGCCGCGCGCGATCGGCTTGACGAAGAACGGCATCGGCGCGGTGGCGATGCGGCCGAAGATCAGCTTGAGCAGCAGCGGCAGCATGGCCGAGCCCTCGGCGTAGTGCAGCCAGTAGGTGTAGCGCAGCCGCTCCGGCGTGCCCGCGGCGGGGATCAGCCGGCCGTTGCCGTAGCGCCCGACCAGGTACTCGACAATGGCGCCGGACTCGGCCACGGTGACACCGTCGTCGGTGATCACCGGCGACTTGCCCAGCGGATGCACCGCGCGCAGCTCCGCCGGCGCCAGCATGGTCTGCGGATCGCGCTGGTAGTGCTTGATCTGGTACGGCAGGCCCAGCTCCTCCAGCAGCCACAGCACACGCTGCGAGCGCGAATTGTTCAGATGGTGAACCGTGATCATGGCGGCTTGCTTTCCTGGTGGTGTGGGGGCCGGGCGCGGAAGCGCGCCACACCTTTCCGCAAATGCGCGCGCCGGTCAACCGCCAGCGGCGGCGACCGGGTACGGCAAGAGCAATGAAAGGCGCCCGCGCGGCGCGGCACCGGCCTTCAGGAAAGCTTACGCTGCGGGCGCTCCACCGGTTGCAGCGCCGCCGCATGCGAGCCGCCGGCCAAGCGCAGCAGCAATTTGCGGTCGAGGCGCAACAGCGACAGCAGGCGCAGGCTCAGGAACAGCAGCAGCGCGCCGACGGCGATGGCGATGCGCAGACCTGCGTTCATGGCACGTTCCCTCACGGCTGCCTGGTGGACCTGGTGACCAGCCTGCGCCGCCCCGCGCCGGCCGGGCGCCGGCCGCGGGCGGGCGGCGAGCCTTTTGTGACAAACGGTTCAGATCACCGACCGGCGGTGGCGCCGCGCAGATGGGCGCGCACCGGCGCCGCCGGCGCCAGGTCCCCGCGCGCAAAAATTCACTGCGAGCGCCGCCCCGGGGGCGGCGATGACGTGTGGGGCGACGACCCGACCGTGGCGCGGCGGTGGGCCGCCGTGGCGGAGCGCGCCGGCAAGGAGGCGGGGTAGCGCGCCATTGGGTCTGGCGCAGGGGTTTGGCGGGTGGATGAGTCGAAAGTGCCAATAGCAGTCATCGAGCTCATTAAATTGGTCGCCCCAGAGCCACCAGATAGGCGGTAGTAAAACGCCCAGGTTCAGCCGCGAGTCGAAGGTGAGTCAGCTGGAACCACTTGCTGGGCCTCGTGCGCGATTAACCATTCATTAAATCTAGAATTAATCACTTGATGTATCTGTGCTTCGTTTTCAGGTGTATACGCAACATGAAATTCGGACTGCAACCCTTGCTGTAGATGCTGGCTGTAGTCCTTGAGATATATTCCAGTTGAAAAATCAAAATACTCGCGTGCAAACGCGTTCCCTTCTGCAGTTAGCATGTCAGAGGTGAGACAACAATCCCAGCGTTCATAGAGTTCATTGATGGTTATTGCGCCGGAGCGATATTGGTCTAGATTGTCCTTCTCTCGATCTTGGAACAATCGAGCTATAAATGATTTGTTAATAAGCCACGATATAAAAAATGTTGTGTGGTTATAAGCTTGGTGGTCTGGCAAACCA
The DNA here is from genome assembly GCA_964451925.1 of uncultured Nevskia sp. Lineage (GTDB taxonomy): Bacteria > Pseudomonadota > Gammaproteobacteria > Nevskiales > Nevskiaceae > Nevskia. The sequence goes on from CAYVKA010000112.1 coordinate 5,212, forward strand.
TGCTTTGCAACTGACTCGAAGTGGTATTCAGCCTTGTCATATATGTAAGTTGACGAGTTGAGTGGACGCTCTAAGAGGGCTGAGTTTACGAAGCGGTCCATCTTTCGCCGAAGTCTCCGCTCTCTAAAGGTGAAGACAATTAGTACCACCGCAGCAGCCGCCAAACCGAAAAGCTGGTCGTTCGGAATCTTCATAGAGTTAGCGTCGCCCAACGCAAATTAGACAGCCTGCCCGTTAGCTGCCGTTCGCAGCAGACCGGTGTGGGCCGACATGCGCCGCTCCGTTGTTGTTGGGTATATGTTTACTCCCGGTTCGTTGACGCGAGCTTCATGAAGAACAGCATAACGAGACCGATACCGCAGTAGAGCCCGGCGAAAGTCGCGACCGCCAGAGCGGAGCCAGCGCGTGGCGCAACATACAACGCGCAAATAATGGCGGCGGCGAGCGTGAACAGCGCAGCCACCGTGTTGTGTCTGGGTTGAAGCAGCGATGTCTTGCCGCAGGCACCGCAGCGATATGGCCTACGCCTCGTCATGGTCATGAGGCGGAGCGGATTGGCTTTCGCTCCGCAGTGCGGACATTTATTCATGGTCAGGGCCTACTTTACGTCCCGTAACCAGTCATTCGCCAGCGGCGGCTTTGGGCCGCGCACATTCACCGAGAATGCCGAAAGGGATGTCACTCCTTCCTTCTCATTGCTCGAACAGCGAGCCAGGCAAATGAAGCGACGACAAAGCTTGCGCCGAACCCGAAAAGCCATCTGGCGCCGAAGTCTGCAAACTCCGTTGTTAGTACAGCTCGCCCTCCACTGATGATTGTGTCGCCTTGTAGAAATGGCAGCAGACGGAGCTTGAATAATGCGGACAACAAGAGCGCTACGAAGCCGCCCCCGAGCATTGTAATTGGCGACGTACGCATGCGATGACTCCACTCCGAGTTTAGCCTGATCGAAACCGGTCATTCATGGCTGACTGCAAATTCATAGTTACGTAGGTTGGGCTGAGCTTGCGAAGCCCAACATCCACTCCGGCCAGGCAAGCGTTGGGGTTCGCAAGCTCACCCCAACCTATGGGCTCATTGCGGAAGCGTAATGAGCCACGCCGCCAGCCAGGTAACCCCTACTACGATTACCGCGCCGACGACTGGCAATGCGGCATAAAGAATGAATCGCTTAGTCCGACGCTTGCCGAAATATTCAACAACCGCCAGGACCAAGGCAATGAGCCAGATTGCAGGAAGTGCAAGTAACGACCAAATCAGCCCACTAAGCGTTTCCTCTGTTTCCGGCGAAAGATCATAGGAATGGCTGACCGCCACAAACATGAACATGGCAATTCCACCGAACACGTAAAGTAGTACGCCTGTGATGGCAAAGCTTGCCGCCAGAATAAGGAGCAGACCCGAAGGCCTTCGGCCGATTTGAGCCATCGCGGAGACACGCATGCCGCAAGCTTAGCGGCCTCCGAACGAAAGAATATGGCGCATTCGTGCAAGTGTTCTGCAAATTGTCGTTTCCCGAAACCTGTCGTTCACGAGCGGCGGCTTCGGGCCAACGCCGCCGAACTCCGCGGCGCTGGCGCGCGGCCTGCGCCGCGCAGCGGCCGGAAAATCGCCCGCTCATCCGCGCCTCAGCGCGGCCACCAGGGATAGAACGGCGGCATCTCCGAGGCCTTGCCCTTGAATTCCGGCGCGCGCTTTTCCAGGAAGGACTTCACCCCCTCCTTGCCGTCGGCCAGGCTGGTGTAATACACCGCCAGCGAATCCACCCGGTGCGCTTCCAGCGGGTGCGGCTGCGCGGCGTTGCGGTACATCATCTGGCGCGTCAGCGCGATGGCCACCGGCGAGCGGTTGTCGACGATGCGGTGGGCCAGCTTGTAGGCCTCGGCCAGCAGCTGGTCGGGCGCGACCACGGCCTTGACCAGGCCGCCGCGCCGCGCTTCCTCGGCGTCGAGGATGTCGGCGCTGTAGGTCCACTCCAGCGCCTGGGCGATGCCGACGATGCGCGGCAGGA